>NZ_JAVDUV010000002.1:604906-1209813 GCF_031456545.1 Agromyces sp. 3263 | reverse complement strand
CGGACACATTCCGAACCCGGAAGCTAAGACTCGCAGCGCCGATGGTACTGCAGGGGCGACCCTGTGGGAGAGTAGGACACCGCCGGACATTCATTCGAAGAGAGCCACCCATTGCTGGGTGGCTCTCTTTGTTTAACGCGATGTTGTCTGGGCGCTCCAGCCTTCCGACCAGCGGCCGGACGAATCCCCTCCTGCGCGGGTCGCTCGCGTTTACGCTGGTGGCATGGGGAATCGACTGCAGGAGGCGTTGAGTCCGTACCTGCGGAGCCACGCCGACAACCCGGTGGACTGGCATCCCTGGGGTGAGTCCGCGTTCGCCGCCGCACGCGAACGCGACGTTCCGGTGCTGGTGTCGATCGGCTACGCCACCTGCCACTGGTGCCACGTGATGGCACGTGAGAGCTTCAGCGATCCGGCGATCGCCGCGGTGCTCAACGAGCGGTTCATCGCGATCAAGGTCGACCGCGAGGAGCACCCCGACGTGGACGCGAGCTACCTCGCGGCCGCCTCCGCGTTCACGCGAGAGCTCGGGTGGCCGCTCACCGTGTTCGCGACGCCCGACGGCCGCGCGTTCTACGCCGGCACGTATTTCCCGCCGCGGCCCGTGCGAGGCGTTCCGGCCTTCGCCGAGGTGCTCGCGGCCGTCGACGAGGCGTGGCGCGAACGGCGCCGGGACCTCGAGGAGACCGCCGACGCCGTCGGACAGGCCCTCGCTGCGGCATCCGTCGCCTCGACCGCCGGCGCGCTCCCCGGGCGAGCCGAACTCCAGGAGGCCGTGCGCACGCTCGCAGACGACGAGGACCGGCTGCACGGCGGGTTCGGCACCGCCCCCAAGTTCCCGGTCGCGCCCGTGCTGGCCTTCCTCGCGGCATCCGGAGGGGAGGGCCGTCGGCTGGCCGAGCGGACATTGCGACTCATGGGGGCGTCGCCGCTCCGCGACCCCGTCGAGGGCGGGTTCTTCCGCTACGCCACCCGCGCGGACTGGGGCGAGCCGCACTACGAGCGCATGCTGACCGACAATGCGCTGCTCCTCGGCGTCGCGGCGGACCTGGCCACCGGCGACGATCCGCCGGCGTTCCTCCGATCGCTGGCCATGGGCGTGATCGACTTCCTGACCGGGCGGATGCAGCTGCCCGACGGGGGATTCGCGAGCGCCCAGGATTCCGAGAGCACCATCGACGGGCGTCGCAACGAGGGCGGGTACTACCGGCTGGGCGCCGACGCCCGCGCCGAGCTCGAGCCGCCGGCACTCGACGAGAAGGTGCTCACCGGGTGGAACGGCCTGGCGGTCGGAGCCCTCGCCCGCGCGGGTTTCGTCCTCGGTGATGACCGCGCGGTCGGGGCGGCTCGTCGTGCGGCCGACTTCCTCCGCGATCACCACGTGCGTGACGACGGGACGCTGGTGCGCGCGTCGCTCGATGGGGAGGCATCCACGGCGGCGGCGACGCTCGAGGACACGGGCATGTTCGCCGGCGGACTCCTCGAGCTCGCCTGCGCCACCGGCGATGCCGGGTACGCGGTGCTCGCGCGCGAGTTGATCGACCGCGCGGCATCCGCCGCACCGGAGGACGCCGTCGTGCCGTTCGCGGCGCCGTCCGGCGGGGATCCGGTGCTCGTCGCCCATGGGCTGGCGCTGCCGTCCGATCCTGCGGAGGGTGCGACGCCGTCGGGGCTCACCGCGTGCGCGGACGCCGCGTGGCGGCTCTTCGCCCTCGGCGCCGGCGACCGATACCGCCAGTTCGCCGAACGCGCGATGGGATCCGTGGCAGGGATGGCGGTGCAGCGGCCCATCGCGTTCGGCGGCGCGCTGGCGCTCATGGCCCGCCTCGACGCTCCGCTCGTGCAGGTCGTGACGGTCGTCCCCGACGGCGTGGCCGAGGACGGCGCGGGCGGTGCCGTGGGAGCGGACACGGGCGGATCGGCGGGCCTGGTGACGGCGACGCGCCGGCACGCGGCATCCGTCGCCACCGTCGTGACGGAAGGGCAGGCCCGTGCCTTCGCGGACGCCGGCTTCGAGGTCTTCGAGGGCAGGACCGTGCACGACGGCGTGGCGACCGCCTACCGGTGTCGTTCCTTCGTCTGCGCGCTGCCCGTGCACGACGGGCCGGCGCTGGAGGAACTCGCGTCCCGGAGCTGAGGCGGCCGCGGCGCCCGGCGGCGGTCCGTACGATGGTGCCATGAACGATCGCGCGCGTACCGGCACGGCCGGGACCGTCGGCGCCCTGCTGCTCGACGTCGTCCTCGTGGTGGTGTTCGCCGTCATCGGCCGCTCCAGCCACGCCGAGGGGCTCGACGCCGCGGGCGTGTGGACCACCGCATGGCCGTTCCTCGCCGGGCTCGGGGTGGGATGGCTCGCGGCGACCGCGTGGCGGCATCCGCTCGCCGTCTGGCCGACGGGAGTGCTGGTCTGGGCCGCGACGCTCGTCATGGGCATGCTGCTCCGCCTCGCGTCGGGCCAGGGCGTGCAACCGGCGTTCGTCATCGTCGCCGGCGTCACGCTCGCCGTCATGCTCATCGGCTGGCGGGCGGTCGCCGCCCTCATCGCCCGGCTGCGCCGACCGACCCGTGCAACGGCGGACGCCTCGTGAATCCCATCGAGTGGCTCTTCGACGCCCAGTTGGTGATCGGCGACCAGGTGATCCTCTGGCGCGAGATCGTCGGCAACCTCTTCGGCCTCGCGAGTGCCCTCGGCGGACTGCGTCGCAAGGTGTGGGCCTGGCCGGTGGGGATCATCGGCAACGTGCTGCTCTTCACGGTGTTCCTCGGCGCCGTCTTCGACACGCCGAACCCCGTGAACCTGCTCGGGCAGGCCTCCCGGCAGGTCATGTTCATCATCGTCTCGATCTACGGGTGGGTGCGCTGGTCGCGGCACAGCCAGGTGAGCGAGAACGCGGTCGACCCGCGATGGGCCGGCACCCGTGCCCGGATCCTGCTCGGCGTCGCACTCGTCGGCGGCACCCTGCTGCTCACGCCGCTCTTCCGGGCGCTCGGCTCGTTCGAGCCCGTGTGGGCGGATGCGTGGATCTTCATGGGGTCGCTGCTCGCCACGTACGGCATGGCCAAGGGCTGGACCGAGTTCTGGCTGATCTGGGTCGCGGTCGACGTCGTCGGCGTGCCGCTGCTCATCAGCGCGGGGTACTACGCCTCAGCGCTGCTCTACGTCTTCTACGGCGCGTTCACGATCTTCGGATTCATCACCTGGATGCGCGTGCAGCGCGTCACCAGGCTGACGGAACACGGTCGAGCACCGTCCATACCGCCGCGCTGAGCTCGGGGTGGTCGAGGGCGATCTCCCGCAGGAGCTCGTACTCGAACCGTGCCGCGTCGCCGTCGCGCGCGGCCGGATGATACGCGCGGGAGCGCGCCGGGCTCCACCGATCGGAGTGCAGACGTTCCTCGCGCAGCGTGGCGACGACCTGCTCGTCGACCGAGGGCAGGTCGGGGAGGAAGACCCACGGATCTTCGCCGAGACGGCATCGCAGCTCGATGAGTGCGGCCAGCTCGTCTCGTGCATCCTGTCGCAGGCGCTCCAGCGTCGGCGCGTCAGCCATCTGCGACCTCCCCTCGCTCTTCGATCGTATCCAACGCTACGTGCACCGTGTGACGGGCGGGTTACGGCGAGTGACGGCACGTGGACGCCAGGTGACGCGAGTGTGACGCCTCGCTGCGGCAAGGCCCGCCCCGCTGCTTGAATGGACCGGATTCGTCGAGGGGAGCGGCATGGCCGAGGAGATCCTGATCCTGCACGGGTGGCAGAACCGCCGCCCCGAGGGTCATTGGCAGCGCTGGCTCGCGGAGGAGTTGGCCTCCCGCGGGGTGAGCGTGCGGTACCCGCAGCTGCCGGAACCGGATGCACCGGTGCTCGACGAGTGGCTCGACGCGGTGGAGTCCGAGCTGCAGGCGACGGATGCCGCGTCGCTCACCGTCGTGGCCCACAGCCTCGGCTGCCTGCTCTGGCTTGCGTATCTCGCCCGCCGCGGCGAGCGGGGCGAGGTCGGCGCGGTCGCGCGGAGGGTCGTGCTGGTCGCACCCGCGGCGCCCGACGTGCTCAGCGGCATCCCCGAGATCGCGGCGTTCGCCCGATTCGGCGAGCCGGGGGCGCTCCCCGTGGCGCACGCCGATGCCGTGCTCGAGCGGGGCGTCGTCGTCGCGAGTGCCGACGACCCGTTCTGCCCTGCCGGTGCCGACATCGTGTACGCGACCCCGTTCGACTTGGACTACGTCGCCGTCGAGGACGGCGGCCACCTCACGATGGACGACGGCTACGGCCCGTTCCCGCTCGTGCTCGAGCTCGCCACCCGCTGAGGGGCGCAGTCGCACGGGGGCCGTGCGGTTGAATGGTGCGGTGAGTACTGACGACGACCCGGCGCGGGTGGACGCCCTCCGACGCGACGCGGTCGGGCGCCTGCGCGACGACCTCGCCGCGGCTCGATTCACGGTCGGCGCCCTGGAGGCGCTCTGGGGACCGGATGCCGCGGCCGCCCTGCACCGCGGCGAACGCGTTCCGGCGCGCCGGGTGCTCGAGGCGAAGCGCGCCGCGCACGGGGCATCCGCAGATCTCGCGACGCTCGCGGAGCTCTTCGTGCTCGGCGACGGCGTGCCGGAGTCGGATGCCGCCCACGCGCTGCCGACGCTCGAGGTCGAAGGCGCCGTGGAACTCGGGCTGCTCGCCCGCGTGCCCGGGTCGGGCGGCGGTGGGCTCGGCGCTCGCGGCCGGGACGGCGGGCGTGGGGCATCCGTTCGCCCGCTGCTCGACCTGCGGCCGTACGCGTTCGCCGACGCGTTCGGCGAGGGGCACTGGTGGATCGTGTCCGACCTCGGCGAGATGGCGCTCGGGCATGCCCTCGGCGAGCAGCACGTGCTCGGCGTCGGCGGTGCGTCGATGACCCTCTCGGGGCTCATCATCCCGCGACCTGCACGAACCGTGCTCGACCTCGGAACTGGGTGCGGCATCCAGGCCATGCATGCGTCGCGGTTCGCCGACCGGGTCGTCGCCACCGACATCTCGGAGCGTGCGCTGGCCCTCGCACGGCTCAACGTCGCGCTCAACGGCATCGAGGGCGTGGAGTTCCGCCTCGGCAGCCTCTACGAGCCGGTCGCCGGGGAACGGTTCGACCGGATCGTGTCGAACCCGCCCTTCGTGATCACCCCGAGGGTGGCCGGCGTGCCCGAGTACGAGTATCGCGACGGCGGCATGGTCGGCGACGGCATCGTCGAGGCGGTGCTGCGTGGCGCGGCCGACCACCTCGAGCCCGGCGGGATCGCGCAGCTGCTCGGCAACTGGGAGTACCGGGGCCACGGGGGTGGCGGCGTCGGTGACGACGACGGCGAGGGCGAGCGCGGCACGGCCGACGGGCTCGAGCGCGTGCGCGACTGGGCGGGCCGCCTCGACCACTGGATCGTCGAGCGCGAGCTGCAGCGGGTGACCGAGTACGCGGAGACGTGGATCCGCGACGGCGGCACCCGCCCGGGCACGCCGGAGTTCGACCGGCTCTACGACGCCTGGCTCGATGACTTCCAGCGGAGGGGCGTGCGGGAGATCGGGTTCGGATACGTGCTGCTGCGGCATCCGGGATCGTCGGCGGATGCGGCGGCCGAGGTCGAGGGTGCGCCTGCTGCCCCGCGCCTCGCGCGGTTCGAGCGCCGCTACGGGCCGCTCGGCAGCCATCCCGACGGCCTCGGCACGCACCTTGCGGACTGCCTCGACGCGCACGACCGCCAGGCGGTCCTCGATGACACCGCGCTCGCCGCCGTGCGGCTGACGGTCGCCGGCGACGTGACCGAGGAGCGGCACTACTGGCCGGGCGACGACGACCCCACGGCGATGCTGCTGCGCCAGGGCGGCGGCTTCGGACGCACGATCACCCTCGACACCGGCCTCGCCGCGCTGGTGGGTGCGTGCGACGGCGAGCTCTCCGTCGGCGCGATCGTCGCGGCCCTGGCGCAGCTCCTCGACGTGGACGCAACGGCGCTCGCGACCGACCTGCTGCCCGCCGTGCGCGCGCTCATCGACGACGGGATCCTGCTGCTGCCGGCCGAGTGACCGGTTCGCCGACCCGCGACGTCGGCACTCGGCGAACACCGGGCGCTCCGGGGGTATTCTCATGGACGCATACCGAAAGCGAGCCCATGGCCGACAGTCCGCTCTCCGACTCCCCGTACGAGGTGCTCGGCGTCTCCGCCGACGCGGATGCCGCAGCCCTGCGCCTCGCCTACCGTCGCGCCCTGCGCCGCGCCCACCCCGACACCGGGGGCGACACAGCGCGGTTCGACGCGGTGCAGCGGGCGTGGGTGCTCGTCGGCACGCCCGAGGCCAGGGCCGCCTTCGACCGCGGGATGCCGGGAGCGAACGCCGCGCCGACCCGCGAGGCCTGGGCGCCGACCGCGCCGCGTCGGCCGCGGGACTCGCGTCCACTGGCCCGGTCGTACGGCCACCCCGGCGGGCTCACCCGGGAGCGCTACCTGGACCGCATCCGGGAATGGGTGGGTCGCGGTGTCGAGGTGCCCGACCCGTACGACCCGGCGCTGGTGCGGAGTGCGCCACGCGACATCCGGCACATCCTCGCCGACGCCCTCGTCGAGGAGGCGACGGCACGGGCCCTGTCGACGCTCGGCATCGCGTACACGATCTGGCACGACGTGGCGACGGATGCCGCGGGGCCGGGCCTGCCCCCGAAGCTCGACCACCTCGTGCTCGGGCCGACCGGGCTCTTCGCCATCCAGTCCGAGGACTGGGGCGGCCCGGTCGCGATGAAGCGCGGCGAGCTCATCGGCGAGGCGCTCGCCGGGGAACGGCCGGTTCGCGCGCTCGCGGCACGGGCGAAGGCGATCGGTCGCGCCGCCCGGGTCAAGCCCACGGCGCTCGTCATCGTGGTCCCCGACGAGTACGCCGCCGAGCCGCTGCAGCTCGGCGGGTCGGTGCGCGGGGCCGTCGTCGCCCTCGTCCGCAGCTCCCGGCTGGCCAGCGCGGTGCGCGAGGGCATCCCCGGGTCGGCGCACCTCGGCGGCACCGAGGTGATGGAAGTGCGGTCGCGGTTGCAGGCCGTGGTGCGCTTCGCGTAGGGCCTCGACTCGACCGCGACCGCTCGGGCGGTGTTGGATGGGATGGTGCCCGAGCTCGATACCGACGCCCACCTGTCCGACTTCGCCGACTTCATCCGCGACTCGCCCTCGTCGTACCACGCCGCCGCGTCGGTCGCCGATCGGCTCGAGGCGGCGGGGTTCGATCGGCTCGACGAGCGCGACGAGTGGCCGACCGGGCCGGGTCGCCGCGTCGTCGTGCGCGACGGCGCGGTCATCGCCTGGGTGCAACCCGGCGGGGCGACGCCGACGACGCCGTTCCGGATCCTCGGGGCGCACACCGACTCCCCGTCGTTCAAGCTGAAGCCCGGCGCCTCGACCAGCTCGGAGGGGCTGCTGCAGGCCGGGGTGGAGGTGTACGGCGGCCCGCTGCTGAACTCCTGGCTCGACCGCGAGCTCGAGTTCGCCGGGCGGCTCGTGACGACCGACGGTGTGCAGCACCTGGTGCGCACCGGACCGATGCTTCGCATCCCGCAGCTCGCCATCCACCTCGACCGTGACGTGAACAAGGGGCTGACCCTCGACCGCCAGCGTCACCTGCAGCCGATCTGGGGCTCGGCGCCCGGTCCCGACCTGCTCGTGCACCTCGCGGGCATCGCCGGCGTCGAGGCCGACGACGTCGCCGGGCACGACGTGCTCATGGCCGACACGGCCGCGCCCGCCCGCTTCGGCCGCGAGGGCGAGCTCTTCGCCGCTGGCCGTATGGACAACCTCAGCTCGGTGCACGCCGGCCTCGTGGCGCTGCTCGCGGCGCCCGACGACGGGGCGCACGTCAGCGTGCTCGCGGCCTTCGATCACGAGGAGCTCGGGTCCGAGTCGCGATCGGGCGCGAGCGGGCCCTTCCTCGAGGACGTGCTCGCCCGCGTGGCAGCCGGGCTCGGCGCCACCGACGGCGACCGGCGTCGCGCCTTCGCGGACTCGTGGCTGCTCTCGTCCGACGCGGGCCACGCCGTGCACCCGAACTACCCCGAGCGGCACGACCCGAACAACCGACCGGTGCTCGGCGGCGGCCCCCTGTTGAAGCTCAACGCCAACCAGCGCTACGCGACCGACGGCGTCGGCGCGGCCATGTGGGCACGCGCCTGCCGGCAGGCCGGCGTGACGGCGCAACCGTTCGTGTCCAACAACACCATCCCGTGCGGCAGCACCATCGGCCCGCTCAGCGCGACCCGGCTCGGCATCCGCACGGTCGACGTGGGCACGCCGCTGCTCTCGATGCACTCCGCCCGTGAGCTCGCGCACGTCGACGACCTCGTGGGACTCGCCGCGGGGATCAGCGCGTTCTTCGCACCCGCCGGCGACTGAGGCGCCGCCGACGCTGGCCGGATGTCGCGGCACGACGGCGCGATTTCACGCGTGGGCGTGGGGGCGGCGGTGCGAGGGTGAAGGCATGACCGACACCACCAACATCGCCTCCGCACTCTTCGAGCACGTTGCCCCGCAGGCCGACGCGATCGCGCACTTCCGCGGTCGGCTCGGCTTCGAGACCGATGTGTCGGATGTCGCGGCGGCCCTCCGCGCCGGCGACCCCGGGTTCGTGCTGGTCGACACGCGGAACGACGAGTCGTGGGCCCAGGGTCACGTGCCCGGCGCGATCCACCTCCCGGGGCGCCGGGTCGCCGAGGAGGCGGGCGCTCGGATCCCCGCCGGCACCCCGGTCGTCGTCTACTGCTGGGGTCCCGGATGCAACGGCGCGACGCGGGCGGCGCTGGAGTTCGCGCTGCTCGGCCACCCCGTGAAGGAGATGCTCGGCGGGTTCGAGTACTGGGTCCGGGAGGGCTTCGCGTTCGACACCGCCGCGGGGCTCGCCCAACGGCCGGCGGACGCCCTCACCAACGTGGCTGCGACGGGCCTCACCGCCGGCACGGTCATCGACCACGACATCACCTGCGCCTGCTGACCGCCTGCTGACCGCCTGGCGCCGGTGCCGGCAGCTGGCTCAGACCAGGCTGACGAGCGGCGCCTCGGGGTCGGCGGCCCATTCGTCGAGCGAGCCGTCGTAGACGGCGACATCCGTCTCGCCCGCCTGGCGGAGCGCGAACGCCGTGGCCGCTGCCGCGATGCCGGCACCGCAGTAGACGACGATGCGGCCGCCGTCGCCGGAGGGCGGGACGACACGGGCCCGAGCCGTGAAGTGGGCACCGCGTCGCAGCGTGCCGCGATCCCGGTCGACGACCGCGGCGAGGGGCACGCTCACGCTGCCGGGGATGTGCCCGCGTCGTGGGCGGCGTCCGGTCTCGCCGCGGAAGTCGCTCTCGGGCGACGCGCAGACCAGCGCCGCGTGCGCCCGTCCCTCGACGACGGCCCGCACCTCCTCGCGGTCGGCCCAGAGCGTCTCGTCGGGCGACAGCGTGAGCTGCCGGGGCGTCCGCGGCGCCTCGTAGCCCGTCTCGAGCTCGCGTCCGTCGGCCTTCCACCGCCGCAGGCCACCGTCGAGCAGGGCGACCCGTGCGACGCCCGCTGAGCGGAGCACCCACCACAACCGGGCGGCCCACTGCCCGAGCCCCGTGTCGTAGACCACGACGGCGACCTCGTCGTCGATGCCGAGCTCGTGTGCGACACGCTCCAGCCGCGTGGCATCCGGCCTGGTGAACGAGAACGGCCCGTCGGGGTCGGAGAACTCCTCGAGCAGGTCGGCGAAGACCGCCCCTGGCACGTGCCCGTCGACGAGGTACTCGTCGAGGCCGCTGAGCCAGTGGAAGCCGGTCGCGGACTCGACACCGAGCACGCTCGCGTCGACGATCACGAGGCCGGGATCGCCGAGGTGATCGGCGAGCCAGTCGGTGGGGACGAGTTCGGCTGGGAGGTCGAGAGCCGGCATGCCGACACGCTAGTCGCGGCGGGCTGCGCGGCGAGCGGATGCCGCAACAGGCCGTAACCGTCGAAACGCGTCAGCGCAGCGGGCCCCTGCGGCTCTCGAGCCACAGCGTGTGCTCGCGGAGCCCGTTTCGCACGGCTGCCTTGATGATGAGGTAGCCGATCCACAGCATGAGCGCGAGGACGGCGAGGTAGACGACGAGGCCGATGACGAGTCCGATGAGGCCGAGGCCCGCGAACAGTTCGGGTGTGACGGGGCTGGGGGTGTCCATCACGTCAGATTGTCAGAGCGGCGCGCGTCGCGCGAGAGTCCCGATCGGGGGTCACGGCCGCGCCCAGGTGCGGTGCGCCGCGTCAGCACTCGATGACGTTCACCGCGAGGCCGCCCTCGCTGGTCTCCTTGTACTTCGTCATCATGTCGAGCCCGGTCTGGCGCATGGTCTCGATCACGGTGTCGAGCGATACGAGGTGCGTGCCGTCGCCGTGCAGCGCGAGCCGCGCGGCCGACACGGCGGTCGACGATGCGATGGCGTTGCGCTCGATGCACGGCACCTGCACGAGGCCCGCGACCGGGTCGCAGGTGAGCCCGAGGTGGTGCTCCATCGCGATCTCGGCGGCGTTCTCGATCTGGCGCGGGGTGCCGCCGAGCACGGCGCACAGCGCTCCGGCGGCCATCGCGCACGCCGAGCCGACCTCGGCCTGGCAGCCGCCCTCGGCGCCCGAGATCGACGCGTTCTTCTTCACGAGGCTCGCGATCGCCGCGGCGGTGAGGAGGTAGCGACGGATGCCCGCGGCATCCGCACCGGGCACGAAGCGCAGGTAGTAGTGGCCGACTGCCGGGATGATGCCCGCTGCGCCGTTCGTCGGCGCGGTCACGACCCGCCCGCCCGACGCGTTCTCCTCGTTGACCGCGAGCGCGAAGGCGTGCAGCCACTCGGTCGACGTGTCGCGGAGGTGCTCGTCGCGGTCGTACTCCTCGAGGCGGCGGCGCACCTCGGGCGCGCGACGCTTCACGCCGAGCCCGCCGGGCAGCGTGCCCTCGGCGGCGAGCCCGTGCTCGACGCACTCGGCCATCGCCGCCCAGATCGCGTCGAGTCCGGCGTCGATGCCCTGCTCGCCGTGCACCGAAACCTCGTTGTACCGGGCGACGTCGCAGAACGAGACCCCGTGCTCCTCGCAAAGCGCAAGCAGCTGGTCGGCGTTGTCGTAGGGCAGCGGGTGCCGCAGCGCCTCGGACTCCTCGGGCGCGTCGCCGTCGCGCCGGATGAAGCCGCCGCCGACGGAGTAGTACGTCTCCTCGAGGAGGGGGAGCGGCTCGTCCTCGTCCCAGGCCTGCAGCGTCAGGGCGTTCGGATGCCCGGGAAGCCGGGTACGCGGTTCGAGGCTGACGTCGCCGCGCGTCATGGTGATCGGCTGCCGCCCGGCGAGCATCACCTCGGCACCGTCCTCGCCGAGGCGAGCCCACGCGCCGCGGACGTCATCGGGGTCGCAGTCGTCGGGCTTCAGGCCCGCGAGGCCGGCCACCACCGCGTCGGGCGTGCCGTGGCCGAGGCCGGTGGCGCCGAGCGAGCCGTAGAGCGAGCAGGTGACGCGGCTGACGCGGTCGAGGATGCCCTCGTCGGCGAGTCGCTCGGCGAACGCACGAGCCGCCCGCATCGGGCCGACGGTGTGCGAACTCGAGGGGCCGATCCCGATCGAGAAGAGATCGAGGGCTGAGACGAACGCTGTCACCGTTCAAGGCTACGCCGCTGATCGCGCACGCATCCCGCGTGCGGTCGCAGGATCCTGCGTCGGAAGCCCCGCGGACGCACCCCCGCCGCAGGGCGTGCGACCGCCGCGTAGGCTGGATCGGATCCCCATGACTGACGACACCACCACCATGCTGCCCGCGATCGGGCCCGTCCTCCCGCACGAGTTCGCCGCGGACGCCGACGTCATCGAACGCGCGTTCGCCGCCGGGCCATACGGCCACCTGCCGAAGCCGGCGGGACGTCGGGAGTTCGAGCGCGACACCGCCGGGCGCGCGGCATCCGGAGCCGTGCTCGTGGCGCGACGCGACGGCCGGGTCGTGGGCAGCGCGAGCGTGCTGCGGGCGGCGACGCCGTACGCGCGGGTCGCCATGCCGGGCGAGGCCGAGATCCGGTTGCTCGCCGTCGACCCCGATGCGCAGGGCGGCCGGCTCGGCGAGGCGCTCATGCGCGCGAGCCTCGAGACGGCCCTCGAGTGGGGTGCCGACGCCCTCGTGCTCGACACGGGAGCGCTGAACGTGCGTGCGCAGGCGCTGTACCAACGCCTGGGTTTCGAGCGCGTGCCCGAGCGTGACGCGACCGTCTCGACCGGCGAGGTCGAGGCCCTCGTCTTCCGGTATCCGCTGCAGCAGCGCGACGACGTGCGCGTGCGGCTCATGCGCTCCGACGAGGCCGACGAGGTCTCGGCACTCACCGAAGCGGCCTACGCGGTCGACTTCGCATTGAGCGACGCCTACCGCGCCGACATCGCCGCGGTGGCCGAACGAAGCCGTGTGCACCAGGTCTGGGTGGCGACGGATGCCGCGAGCGGCATGCTGCTCGGAACCGCCTCGACGCCGCGCGCCGGCCGAGCCATCTCGCCGCTGGCCCGCGAGGGGGAGCTCGACTTCCGATTCCTCGGCGTCTCGGCCTCTGCGCGCCGCCGGGGGATCGGCGCGCTGCTCGTGCGGCACGTGCTGCAGCTCGCGCGCATCCGGGCGACGCCGCGCGTGGTGCTCAACACCGGCCCCGAGATGGTCGCGGCGCAGCGCCTCTACGACGGCCTCGGCTTCGAGCGGCTGCACGAACGCGAGTTCAAGTTCGAGCGGCCCGACGGGTCGAGCTTCCTCATGCTGGCCTATGGGCGGGACGTCGACGCGGAGGCCGCTGCGGCCTGATCGCCATACGCTCACAGCGCTCGCACGACACCGCGCGGCGGTGTGAGCGGCACGTGAGCCGCATGTGAGCGCCGGTGGGGACCATGGTCCCATGCACACCACCACACAGAACGGCGACTGGGCCGTGGAGGCCGACGGCCTCGTCAAGGTGTTCGGTTCCAACCGCGCGGTCGACGGCGTCGACCTTCGCGTGGCGACCGGCACCGTCTACGGCGTCCTCGGGCCGAACGGCGCCGGCAAGACCACCACCATCTCCATGCTCGCGACCCTCCTCCGACCCGACGCCGGACGAGCGCGCATCTTCGGCCACGACGTGCAGCGCGAGTCGCAGGTCGTGCGTCAGCTCATCGGCGTCACCGGACAGTACGCGTCGGTCGACGAGAACCTCTCGGCCACCGAGAACCTCGTGATCTTCTCGCGGCTGCTCGGCCATTCGCACGCCGCCTCGAAAGCCAAGGCCGCCGAGCTCCTCGACGAGTTCGGGCTGGCGGATGCCGCGAAGCGACCGTTGAAGAGCTTCTCGGGCGGCATGCGCCGCCGGCTCGACCTCGCGGCGAGCCTCATCGCGCAGCCGCCGCTGATCTTCCTCGACGAGCCGACCACCGGTCTCGACCCGCGGACGCGCGCCCAGATGTGGGGCACCATCCGCCGCCTGGTCGCCACCGGGTCGACGGTGCTGCTCACCACGCAGTACCTCGACGAGGCCGACCAGCTCGCCGACCGCATCGCGGTGATCGACCGCGGACGCGTCGTCGCCGAGGGCACGGCCGACGAGCTCAAGGCATCGGTCGGCGCGTCGAGCCTCGAGCTGCGCCTCGCCGACTCCCGCGACGTCGACGACGTGCGCGTCGCCATCGAGCGCGTCCTCGGCGTCTCGCCGACCATCTCGCCCGAGGCCGGGCGCATCACCGCGCCCATGCACAACCCCGACCGCGTCACGGAACTGCTCGTCACGCTGCGCGACGAGGGCGTCCACCTCGCCGAGCTCAGCGTCGCGAAGCCCACCCTCGACGAGGTGTTCCTGACACTGACCGGCCACGGCGTCGAGGACGAGGCATCCGCCGCCGCTGCGGCATCCGGCACCGAGCTCGAAGGGAGCCGCGCATGAGCGCGATCGCCACCACCACCATCACCCCCGGCCACGAGCGCAAGCTGAGGAACCGCGTCAGCCTGCAGGAGTCGCTCTCGCACACCCTGACGATGGCGTACCGCGGGATCCTCAAGATCAAGCGCACGCCCGAGCAGCTGTTCGACGTCACGCTGCAGCCGATCATCTTCACCGTGATGTTCACCTACATCTTCGGCGGCGCGATCGCAGGCGACGTGCAGAACTACCTGCCGATCATCATCCCCGGCATCCTCGTGCAGACCGTCATCTCGACGTCGATCGTCACCGGTGTGCAGCTGCGCGAGGACATGGACAAGGGCGTGTTCGACCGGTTCCGGTCGCTGCCGATCGCCCGCATCGCGCCGCTCTCGGGCGCGCTGCTGGCCGACACCGTGCGCTACCTCATCGCCACGACCCTCACGTTCGCCATGGGCTACCTCATGGGGCTGCGCCCCGGCGGCGGACTGGCCGGCGTCATCGCCGCGTCGGTGCTCGTGATCGTGTGCGCCTGGTCGCTGTCGTGGATCTTCGCGTTCTTCGGCGTCGTCGCGCGCAGCGCGTCGAGCGTGCAGGGCATCTCGATGATGATCCTCTTCCCGCTCACGTTCCTGTCGAACGCGTTCGTGCCGGTGGACACCATGCCCGAGTGGCTGCAGTGGTTCGTGAACATCAACCCCGTGTCGCACATCGTCACCGCGGTGCGCGACCTCGTGAACGAGGGCATGGTCGGGCCCGAGGTGGGCTGGGCGCTGCTCGGCTCGGCCGTGGTCGTGGCCGTCTTCGCGCCGATGACCGTGAAGGCCTACATGCGGAAGGCGTGAGGACGGACGGTCCTCAGGACGACGGAACGGGCGCTGCGATGAGTTCGCGCGCCCGTTCCGCGCATTCGTCGGTCGTGCGCGACGCCGTCGCGGCGCGGGCCGCGGCCAGGCGGTCGGGGTCGACGCGGGCCTCGGCGTCCTCGATCAGCCGGCTTCGGCTCGGGCCGGGCGCATCCTGGCGCCCGGACAGGCGCTCGCCCACGGCGATCAGCTCGAGGCCGCGTTCCTCCACCCCGGGCTGGTGGAGCATCCAGGCGCCGAGGCCGACCGCGACGGTGCCGAGCACGGGCTTGTCGGTGTAGCCCGCACGCGCCCGGTAGGTCGCGATCGTGCGGAAGCGGAGGCGGTCGGCCCAGCCGCGCACCTCGTCGGCCGGCCAGCCCTCGAGGGCGCCGCGCGCCGCGAAGCCGGCGAGCACGATGAGGTACCACGGCGACCCGCGCCGACGCCCGTCGTGGAAGGCGTCGATCGAACGTCGGGCGAGGCGGAGCGCGTCAGCGTCGCGGCCCTCGAGGTGGGCGATCTCCGACAGGCCCAGGTCGGCGATCGTCGACACCGCCATGCCGTCGGCCATCACCCGGTCGTCATCGGCCATCGCCTCGAACAACGGCCGCGCCTCGTCGACGCGCCCGTCGGCGAGCAGAGCGCCCGCGATCATCCAGTCGAGCTGGATGAGGTCCTGGTCGGCTCCCAGCGACTCGAGGCCGGCTCTGGCGCGGCGAGCGCGCCGGAGCGTCTCGAGCGGCCGGTTCGACTGGCTCGCGAGCTGCGCGAGCATCATCGACGACATCGCCTCGATCCAGACGTCCCCGGTGCGCCGCGCGACCTCGGCGGCGCGCTGCGCGTGCCGTTCCGCCGCCTCGGGGTCGCCTTCATTCTCGGTGAGCTGGCTCATCATGATCGAGCCCACCGCCGCACTGTCGGGGTCGGTCGACGACGCCATCGCCTCGAGCCTCGCGAGGGCCTCGGCCTGGTCGGGTATCGCGAGCAGGAAGCCGCCGGCCGCGGCCAGCCACGGCGGCATCGGATGCCGCTCCTCAGCGAGTCGCTTCGTGCGCGCCGCGCCGCGCGCGCCGGTGATGCTGCCCGTGGCGAGGTGCGTGGCCGTGATGAGCGTGAGGGCGAGCATGGCGGCCGGGGCGAGCTCGGGGGTCGGGCGCGTGTCGCTCGTGCTGTCCAGCACGGCCGGGCCGAAGGCGAGGATCTCGGCGTGCGCGCTGCGGACCGTCCACCGGTACGCGAGCGCCGCGAACACGGGGAAGACGACCTCGCCGCGGCGCGCCGCGATCGCCCGCCGCAGGACCTCGACGAGGTTGTCCTGCTCGAGGTCGAGCTCGCGGAACGCCGTGATCTGGTCGGGTCCGCGCACCTCGTCGAGGGCGCGGAGCGAGAGGCGCACCGCCCAGGTGTCCATCGCCGCGAGCGCGTCGGCCTCATCGCCGGCCTCGGCGAGCTTCAGCTGTCCGAACTCGCGCACCGTCTCGAGCATCCGGTAGCGCGGCGCGGCCGCGCCCGGGGCGTGCGAGACGGCGAGCAGCGACTGGGTGATGAGCCCGTCCAGGAGCCAGACGGCGTCGGCAGCACCGGTGAGCGCGCCCGCGGCATCGAGCCCGAATCCGTCGGGGAACCAGGAGAGCCGGCACATCGCCCGGCGTTCGTCGGCGCTTAGCAGCGCCCAGCTCCAGTCGATCACGGCCCGGAGCGTGCGCTGGCGCTCGGGCGACGTGCGGTCGCCTCCGGCGAGCAATGCGAAGCGGTTCTCGAGGCGCGACTCGATCTGCTCGACCGTCATCGACCGCACCCGCGCCGCCGCGAGCTCGATCGCGAGCGGCAGTCCGTCGAGGCGAGTGCACAGCCGGGCGATGACCTCGAGGGGGAGATCAACGCCCGGGCGCGCGGCCGTGGCCCGCTCGACGAAGAGCTCGACGGCCGGGCCGGCGGCATCCGACGCGAGGGGCTCGAGCGGATAGACCTGTTCCGCGCCGATCGTGAGCGGGCTGCGACTCGTGGCGATGATCCGCAGGCTCGGGAGCGATGCGAGCAGGTCGGCGGCCCACCCCGCTGCGCCGTCGATGACGTGCTCGCAGTTGTCGAGCACGAGGAGCGCCGCGCCCTCCTCGAGGCGGGCGAGGATGCGGTCGCGCACGTCGAGCGCGCCCTCGGCGATGCGGCGATTGCTGGACGCCTCGCGCACGCCGAGCGTCGACGCCAGGGCGAGCACCACGTCGTCGTCGGTGCGCACGCTCGCGAGTTCGACGACCACCACGAGCGGCACCCTCGCGCGGCCGGCGACCTCCTGTGCGAGTCGGGTCTTGCCGAGTCCTCCGGCGCCGAGCACGGTGACCAGGCGGTGACGTTGCAGAAGCCGCTCGATCGCCGCGACGTCGTCGTCGCGCCCGAGGAGCGGGTTCGACCCGGCCCGGACGCCGATGCGGGTCGTCGATCGCCGAGGCGCGTCGCCGTCGTCGCGCAGCAGGTGCGCGTGCAGCTCCACGAGCTCGGCCGATGGCGAGACGCCGAGCTCGTCGGCCAGCCGCTCACGGAACGCGCCGTACTCCGCGATCGCGTCGACGCGGTGGCCGGATGCCGCGAGCGCGCGCAGCCGGGCCGCGACGAGGGTCTCGTCGGCCGGCGATGCGGCGACGAGCACCGCGAGGTCCGCGGCGGAGCCCGCGTGATCGCCGGCGGCCGCGCGCGCCGCGGCGCGCGATCCCAGCAGCCGGAGGCGGAGGGTGGATGCGCGCTCCGCGAGCGTCTCGGCGATGGGGGAGTCGCCGAGGTCGAGGGCGGGTTCGCCCCGCCAGAGCGCGAGCGCCTCGTCGAGGCGGGCGGTGGCCGCAGCCGGATCCTCGTTCGCGTCGGAGACGGCTCCTGCCGGACCGGTCGGGTCGGATGCGGATTCGGATGCGGATGCGGATGCGGACGCCGCGGCCAGGTCGAGCTCGTCGGGATCGACGCCGAGGGCGTACCCGCCGGGGTGCGAGACGACGAGTCCCTCCGCGGTGACGGCACGCAGCCGGCTCACGAGGGTCTGCAGTGCGGCCTTCGCGTTCCGGGGCGGGGCCTCGCCCCACAGCTCGTCGACGATGGTGTCGACCCCGACGACGCCGCCGATCTCACGCGGCGCCACGGCGAGGGCGGCGACGAGCGCCTTCGCCAGCGTGCCGGGAGGTTCGACGAGTGCCCCGGAGCGGTCCTCGACCACGATCGGACCGAGCACGCCGACGCGCGGTCGGCGGGATCGGTCAGGCTGCACGCGCACGAGCCTACCCGCGCCCACGTGGCCGACGCGCGGTTCGGGATCGTCCCAGCCGCCGTCGACCACGGACGTGATACGCAACATGGGTTGACAATACCAGCTGAGCAACCTAGGTTGCTCATATGACCCCTCGAACTCCGGAACCGATCGGCGCCGAAGCCGACGACCTC
This sequence comes from Agromyces sp. 3263, assembly GCF_031456545.1. Classification (NCBI taxonomy): domain Bacteria; kingdom Bacillati; phylum Actinomycetota; class Actinomycetes; order Micrococcales; family Microbacteriaceae; genus Agromyces; species Agromyces sp. 3263. The sequence continues at coordinate 1,191,653 of NZ_JAVDUV010000002.1, read as the reverse complement.
GCCGCCGTCGTGGCGCTGCGCGAGCTCGCCGACCGGCTCGAGGACGCGGCGGTCGAGCGCGCGATGCGCTCGGGCTGGAGCTGGACGCAGGTCGCCGAGGCGCTCGGCGTCACCCGGCAGGCCGTGCACAAGAAGCATCACCGGCGACTCGATGCCGCCGGCATCGAACTGAGGAGACGCAATGCGTGACGTACCCGGCCCGGTCGACAGCGCGATGGACGTGGGCCTCAAGCAGGTGGTGCTCCGCACGATCGACGAAGCCGCCCGGCGCGGCGCGGCGAACGTCGAGGCGGAGCACCTGCTGCTCGTGATCTCGGCGGGCGACGACGTCGCGGCCAGGACGCTCGCCGAGTTCGGCCTCGATCACGCCGCCGTGGAGGCCGCACTCGACGCCGAGCGTTCCCGCGCCCTCGAGGTCGCGGGCGTCGCCCCCATCGCCGAGGATCGACTGCGCTCCACGCGGCGGACCCGACCGGGCTGGGGTGCTTCCCTGCGCGATGCCCTGCGTCGTGCCGAGTTCCGCACGAATCGGGCACGCGGCCGCACGCGCGAGGAGCGCGAGCAGCTCGCGATCGCCGCGGCCCTGCGGGGCGTGCTCCTGGCCGATCTCGGGACCGTGCCGCGGGCGCTCGCCTACGCCGGCGTCGACCGGCGCGCGCTCATCGCACGCCTCGAGCGGGGATGACCTTCGGTCATCGCAGCGCCGGGCCCATGCGAGCCATCCACTGGTCGGGATCGGGCACCGGCCCGAAGCCGTACCGCTCGTAGAGGCCGTGCGCGTCCGCCGTCGTGAGGGCGATGCGCTTCAGGTCGAGCGATGCGAGATCCGCCATGACGCCGTCGATGAGCGCGATCCCGATCCCGCGCCCACGAGCCTCCACGGCGACGAACACGTCGCAGAGCCAGGCGAACGTCACGCCGTCGGTGATGACGCGCGCGTACGCGAGCTGCGACCCCGTGCGGGTGTCGTAGACGCCGTAGTTCCGGGAGGCCGCCATCGCGGCATCGTGCGCCTCGCGGCTGCGTCCGGCGGCCCAGTACGACTCCTCCGCGAGCCACGCGTGCACCCGATCGCGGTCGAGGCGAGCGGGGTCCGACGAGAATTCGATGTCCAGCGGCATCCCTCGATCGAATCGCCGTCACGCACGCCGGTCAAGGGGCCGATCCGGCATCGGTGGACTGATCGGTGGGACGCGAGGCTAGCGCACCGTCTTGCGCGCGGTGATCTGCCCCGTGTCGAAGCCGAGCAGGTGCAGGCCGCCGTGGAAGCGGGCGTGCTCCACCTTGATGCAGCGGTCCATGACGACGGTGAGCCCCTGCGCCTCGCCGTAGTACGCCGCATCCTGGTTCCAGATGCCGAGCTGTACCCAGATCGTCTTCGCGCCGGCGGCGACGACCTCGTCGACGACCTGCGGGATGTCGCTGCCGCGGCGGAACACCACGACGATGTCGGGCACCTCGGGCAGGTCGGTCAGGCTCGCGTACGCAGGCTCGCCGAGGATCTCCGTGGCGTTCGGGTTCACGAAGTACAGGCGGTAGTCGCTCGACTGCTGCAGGTAGGTGCCGACGAAGTAGCTCGATCGCGCCGGGTTCGGCGACGCGCCCACGATCGCGACGGACTCGGCCGCGTTGAGGATCTTCAGGCGCTGCTTCGCGTCGGGCCCGATCCACGTGCGCTGCGACTTCAGCAGCTTCGCGAGCGGCGAGCCGGCCGGCAGGTCGCACGAGAGGCCGTTGACGAGGCGCACGGTCTCGAGGTCGGCGGATGCCGCGGCATCCGTGTCGGACGGAAGGGTCGTGGTCGTGGCATCCGTCGCCGTGCTCATCGTGCTCCTCCTGTCGCGGCCGTGAGGGCCTGGTCGAGATCGTCGATGATGTCTTCAACGTCTTCGATGCCCACGCTAATCCTGACGACGCCCGGCAGCACCCCCGCGTCGACGAGCTGCTGCTCGGTCAGCTGGGCGTGCGTGGTCGACGCCGGGTGGATGATGAGCGTCTTCGCATCGCCGATGTTCGCGAGGTGGGAGGCGAGGTTCACCGACTCGATGAGCTGCTGGCCGACGGCGCGGCCGCCCTTCACCTCGAAGCTGAACACCGAGCCCGGACCCTTCGGCAGGTACTTCTGCGCGCGGTCGTGGTGCGGGTGGTTCGGCAGGCCCGCCCACCAGACGCGCTCGATGCGCGGGTCGGCCTCGAGCCACTCGGCGACCGCGCGGGCGTTGTCGACGTGCGCCTGGATGCGGTACGGCAGCGTCTCCACGCCTTGGGCGAGGAGGAACGCCGAGTGCGGCGCGAGCGCCGGGCCGATGTCGCGCAGCTGCTCGGCGCGCAGGCGCGTGAGGAATGCGTACTCGCCGAAGTTGCCCGACCACTGCAGGCCCCCGTAGCTCGGCACCGGCTGCCCGAAGAGCGGGAACTTCTCGGAGTGCCAGTCGAACCGGCCCGACTCGACGACCACGCCGCCGAGCGTCGTGCCGTGCCCGCCGAGGAACTTCGTCGCCGAGTGCGTGACGATGTCGGCGCCCCACTCAATGGGGCGGTTGAGGTAGGGCGTCGGGATCGTCGAGTCGACGATGAACGGGATGCCGTGCGCGCGGGCGACGTCGGCCAGGCCCTCGAGGTCGGCGATCTCGCCTGAGGGGTTCGCAATCGTCTCGACGAAGAGCGCCTTCGTCTGCTCGGTGATCGCCGCGGCGTAGTCGGCGGGGTCGGCGGAGCGCACGAACGTCGTCTCGACCCCGAACCGGCGCAGCGTGACGTCCAGCTGCGTGATCGAACCGCCGTAGAGGTTCGCCGACGCGACGATGTGGTCGCCGGCGCCCGCAAGGCTCGCGAACACGATGTACTGGGCGCTGAGGCCCGACGCGGTGGCGACGGCGCCGAGGCCGCCCTCGAGGCTCGCGACGCGCTCCTCGAAGCTCGCCACGGTGGGGTTCGCGAGGCGCGAGTAGATGTTGCCGTACTTCTGCAAGGCGAACCGGGCGGCGGCATCCGCGGTGTCGTCGAAGACGAACGCGCTCGACTGGTAGATCGGCAGCGCTCGGGCGCCCGTCACCTGGTCGGGGATGTTGCCCGCATGGATGGCGCGGGTCTTGAAGCCGAATTCGCGGTCTGCCATGCGTTCACGCTACTGCGGGCCGCCGCGGCATCCGCTCGCGGTCGTAACGCTGGGCAACGGATGCCGCGCCCCGGCGCCGTGGGTCGGGCGCCGGCGTCGGCCTCAGCCGCCGAGCACCTCGTCGGTCGTGACCACGCGCGCGAAGCCGCCGCCGGCGAGGTTCACCGCCGTCGCGCGCGCCAGCTCGGACGCCGTGAGGCGAACGCCGCCCGGCCCCTCGAGGTCGAACGTGTGCGTCGCATCGATCGGCAGCACCACGTCGTAGCCGAGGTTGCCGCCCATGCGAGCGGTCGTCTCGACGCACATGTTCGTCTGGATCCCGGCGAGCACGAGCTGCCGGATGCCGCGGTCCTGCAGCCACGCGTGCAGGTCGGGCTCGCCGTAGAACGCCGAGTTCACCTGCTTCGTCACGAACAGGTCGTGCGGGGCATCCGCCACGACGTCCTTCAGCGCGTTGCCGGGCGTGCCGAGGGCGAGCGGCGAGCCGGGCGAGGCCGAGTCGTGCCGCACGAGCACGATCGGCCGCGAGGCATCCGCCCACGCGGCGACCAGGCGCCCGATGTTCGCCTCGGCGTCGGGATTGTCGCGGGCGCCCCACGCAGGGTCGTCGAAGCCCTGCTGCACGTCGATCACGATGAGGGCGGCGGTGTCGTCGAAGTCCATGCCCTCATGATGCCTCGCCGGCGGTCCGCGGGTCGGGCTGGGGGCTGCCAATCCCCAGCCCGCGACCGCCAGTCGATCGGATGCCGCGGCGGGGCCGCTACCGTGGAGCCGGTGATCCTCGAACACGCCATCCTGCCCGTGACGCCCGGCCGCGAGGCCGACTTCGAAGCCGCGCTCGCCGCGGCGACGCCGATCATCGCCGGGATGCCCGGCTTCGTCGACCTGCGGGTGGCGCGCTCGATCGAGACGCCGAACGAATACCTGCTGCTCGTGCACTGGGAGAGCGTCGAGGCGCACGCCGTCGGGTTCCGCGGCTCGCCCGAGTACGCGCGCTGGCGCGAACTGCTGCACGGGTTCTACGATCCGTTCCCCGTCGTCGAGCACTTCGCCGAGGTGCTCGCGCTGCCGTGAGCGCCGGGTGAGCCGAGCGGAGACCGCCGGCGCGCCGCCTCGGCATCCGCTGCCCATGCACTGCACAGGGTCGGTTGCTAGCCTGTCTGCCAGGTCGCCCGACGGCGGCCCCGGACGAGGGAATCCAGTACCCGGAACGCGACAAGACTGGCCATGGGAGTGAACCGTCATGGCGTGGGTCGTGTTGATCGTGTCCGGAATCCTCGAGGCCGTCTGGGCCACCGCACTCGGCAAGTCGGAGGGCTTCACGAAGCTCTGGCCCTCGGTGGTGTTCTTCGGCGCGCTCGCCCTCTCGATGGGCGGCCTCGCCTGGGCGATGCGCGACATCTCGACCGGCACCGCCTACGCGGTGTGGGTGGGCATCGGCGCGGCCCTCACCGTGACCTGGGCGATGATCACCGGTGACACGGATGTCTCGTGGGTCAAGCTGGGGCTCATCGCGGGCCTGGTCGGCTGCGTGGTGGGTCTGAAGCTCGTCGACGGCGCCCACTAGCCGCGCCGCCGTCCTCACCCCGGCCCCCCCGCGCCGCGCCGCCCGCCCGCCCGTCGAAACCTGGTGTTCGGTGCCGAATGCGCGGCGTTGCGCACGGGACACGAGGTTTCGACGCGAGCGAGCGCGGGTTCGTCGGCTGAGCGGGTGCGCGCGGCATCCGCTGTGTCAAGAATTATTGACATCTTGTCGTGTGAGCTTTACATTGAGGGCGTAAAGAATTCTTGACATTGGAGCGTGAGCCGCATGGAGCGACGAAATCGGCGCGAGCACGAGTCGTCGGTGTCGTACGAGGAGAAGGGCACCTGGGTCTACCTCGTGGTGGCGATCGTCGGCAGCACCGTGTACCTCTCGCTGGTGCTGCCCGCGCTCCTCAGCGGGACGCCCGTCGACGAGATCGACTACGTGCCGGCCATGCTGTGGGTGATCGGCGGCGCGATCGTGGCGTCGATCGTCGGGCGCATCCTCGTCGAGGTGTTCTCGCCGAGCGAGAGCACGAGGGGCGACATCCGCGACAAGGAGATCGACCGTCTCGGCGAGCGCGTCGGCAGCTCGTTCGTCGTGCTCGGTGCGCTGGGCGCACTCGTGCTCGCGATGCTCGACGCCGACGGGTTCTGGATCGCGAACACCGTCTACTTCTGCTTCGTGCTCTCGGCCATCCTCTCGAGCATCACCAAGATCGTCGCCTACCGCAGGGGCGTGCCGACGTGGTGAAGCCCACGAGGGTCACGAACGACATCCGTGCGCTGCGATTCCGCGCCGACGAGATGACGCAGGCCGAGCTCGCACGGCGACTCGGCGTGACCCGCCAGACCGTCATCGCCATCGAGCAAGGCCGCTACTCGCCGTCGCTCGAGATGGCCTTCCAGATCGCCGGGGTGTTCGGGGTCCCGCTCGACGACGTCTTCCAGTACCCCGACGAGCAGGGAGCAGGATCATGAGGGTCGCCGAGTACACCAGGTATGGATCGCCCGAGGTCGTGGGCATCGTCGAGCGCCCCGAGCCGCACGCCGTGGCCCGCGAGATCCGCGTGCGGGTGCACGCGGCCTGCGTGGGCGCGGCTGACGGGGCGGCGCGATCGGGCACGCCATGGTTCGCACGTCTCGCGTTCGGGCTGCGCGCGCCGCGGCGGTCGGTGCTCGGGTCGGACTTCGCGGGCATCGTCGACGAGGTCGGGCCGGACGTCACGCGCTTCGCCGTCGGCGACCGGGTGTTCGGTGCCATGGGTGCGGCGGTGGGCGCGCACGCGGAGGTCCTCGTGGTGGCCGAGTCGGGAGCGATCGCGCCGCTGCCCGCAGCGGTTTCGATGACGGATGCCGCGGCGGCCTGTGACGGCGCCCTGACCGCCCTGCCGTTCCTCCGCGACGGCGCACACCTCCGGCCCGGGCAGCGCGTGCTCGTGATCGGGGCGTCGGGCAGCGTGGGCGCCGCGGCCGTGCAGCTCGCGAAGCACCTCGGGGCCCACGTCAGCGCGGTCTGCGGGCCGGCGCACGTCGACCTCGTCGCGTCGCTCGGCGCGGATCGCGTCGTCGATCGCAGCACGGAGGACGCCCTCGGCGGGCCGGCGACGTACGACGTCGTGTTCGATGCGGTGGCCGCCTCGACGTTCCGACGCGCACGACGCGCGCTGCGGCCCGGAGGAACCTACCTCACCACGGTGCCCTCCTTCGCGATCCTGCTCCAGCAGCTCACCTCCCGGCTCGGCCGGCGGCGTGCCGTCATCCTCTTCACCGGCCTCCGGAAGGACGCCGACAAGGCGCCCGACCTCGAGCAGCTCGCGGCCCTGCTGGCGGCCGGAGTGCTCCGCCCGCCGATCGAGCGCGAGGTGGCGCTCGAGCAGGTCGCCGAGGGGTACCGACTCGTGGACTCCGGCCACAAGGGCGGCAGTGTGGTGCTCCGGCTCGTGCCGGCCGGCGCCGAGGCGCGCGCATGAGAGCCGTCGTGCGCTCCCGCTACGGCGGGCCCGAGGTGCTCGCGTTCGCCGAGGTCGACGCCCCAAGCCCGGAAGCGGACGAGGTGCTCATCCGCGTCGAAGCGGTCGCCGTGAGCATGGGCGACGTGCTCGTGCTGCACGGCGAGCCGCGGGTGGGCCGCCTCGCGTTCGGGCTCGGGCTCCCGAAGCATCCGGTGATCGGGCGGGATGTCGCGGGTATCGTCGAGGCCGTCGGCCCGGGCGCCACCCGGTTCCGGGTCGGGGACGCGGTGATCGCCGAGGCCGACCAGGGCGGCTTCGCCGAGCTCGTGGCGGTTCCCGAGCGGTTCGTGGCGCGGCGCCCGACCTCGGTCGACGCCGTGCACGCCGCCGCCATGGTGGTGTCCGGGACGACCGCGCTGCAGGCGATGCGACTCGCGGGCGTCGGGCCGCGACAGCACGTGCTCGTGAACGGCGCGTCCGGCGGCGTCGGCGGCTTCGCGGTGCAGCTCGCGAAGGCCATGGGCGCGGAGGTCACCGGGGTCTGCCGGGGGTCGAAGGCCCAGCATGTGCTCGCCCTCGGCGCCGACCACGTCGTCGACTACGAGTCCGACGACTTCACGGCGAGCGCGGGCCGCTACGACGTGATCCTCGACCTCGTCGCCGATCACCCGCTCGGACGCACGCGACGCGCGCTGCGACGCGGCGGCACGCTCGTGCTCTCGTCGGGGCGCGGCGGGCGGGTACTCGGTCCGATCGGGCGCATCGCCGCGGCATCCGTCGCCTCGCCGTTCGTGCCCCAGCGGCTGCGCACGCTCGCCGCACGCCGCAGCGGCGACGACCTCGCCGAGCTCGCCCGCCGGGTCGACGCGGGCGAGGTGCGAGCGGTCGTCGATGCGGTGTTCCCGCTCGACCGCGCCGCCGAGGCCGTCGCCCGGCTGGAGTCGGGGGAGGTGCGGGGCAAGGTCGTGATCGCGGTCTGAGCCCCGCGGTGCCTCCCCGCTTCAGCCGAGCAGCACCGCGCCGTACGCGAGCGCCGCCACGAGCACCCACGAGGTGAGGCCCACGACGAGTGCGCGCCATCCGGTGTGCACGAGCTCGGCGAGTCGGATGGAGGCGCCGAGCGCGAACAGGGCGGTCGCCAGCAGGGCGGTCTGCACCACGTCGGCGCCCGCGAGCAGCCAGTCGGGGAGCGGCACGAAGGAGTTCACCAGCACCGCCGCGAGGAAGCCGGCGATGAAGAGGGGAACGATCGCCGGGGGCCGGCCCAGGGGCTGGATCGCCCGCCGGCGCTCGACCGCTGCGGTCATCGCCACCATGGGCGCGAGCATGAGCACGCGGGTGAGCTTCACCACCACGGCCACCGCGAGCGCCGCGGGTCCGGCGAGCTGGGCGGTCGCGACGACTTGGCCGACGTCGTGCACGCCGGCACCGACCCAGTGCCCGAACCCGGTGGTCGAGAGGCCGAGCGGATGCCACAGCGCAGGCAGCACGGCGATGGCGAGCGTGCCGCACAGCGTGACGAGGGCGACCGGCACGGCCTGCTCCTCGTCCTTCGCGCGCATCGTGGCGGCCATGGCGCCGATCGCGGACGCCCCGCAGATCGAGAACCCGCTCGCGACGAGCACGGGCTGGTGCCCCGGCAGGCCCAGTGCGCGCCCGAGGCCGATCGTGCCCACGAAGGTCACCAGCACGACGCCCACGGTCGTGGCGATGGTGATCCAGCCGAGGCCCGCGATGTCGAGCAGGCTGAGCTTCAGTCCGAGCAGCACGATGCCGAGGCGCAGCAGTCGGCGCGCGGCGACGCGCAGGCCGGGTGCGAGCCTGCCGCCGAGGGCCGGCTGCAACGCGGGCACCTGGCCGACGATGATGCCGAGCGCGACGGCGACGGTGAGGATCGGCACGGCGGGCACGGCCAGGTGTACGAGCCAGGCGACGAGGGCCGCGGATGCCGCGACGGCGAGTCCCGGCATCCGCTCGCGCATCGCCCCGCCGGCCGTCGGCCCCGCGGGCCTCACGTGGCCCAGCTCGGCGCCCAGAAGTGCAGCTGCCGGAACTCGGGCGTGACCGGGACCGCGGTCCAGATCGGGTAGTAGAACGCCGAGACGAGCACGACGAACCCGAGGAAGATCGCCACCGTGGCGATGCCGCGTTCCCGTCGCCATCGCACGTCGTCGCGGCGGCCCAGGATGAGGGCGATCACCGCCGCCAGGGCCAGCATCGTGTAGGGCTGGAAGGCGATCGAGTAGAACTGGAACACCGTGCGGTCGAGGTACATGAGCCAGGGGAGGTACCCTGCGGCCAGGCCGAGCAGGATCGCCCCCACCTGCCACTCGCGATACCGCACGAGCCGGTACACGAGGTAGAAGCACGCGAGCGCCGCGGCCCACCAGATGAGCGGGTTGCCGATCCCGATGATCGACGACCAGCAGGTGTCGGCGCCGCATCCGCCCGAGCCGTCCTTCGTGTCGGCGAAGTACATGTTCGTGGGCTTGAACATGAACAGCCACGTGAGCGGGCTCGACTGCGAGGGATGGTCGGCGTGGACGCCGAGGTGGTAGGTGTACGCGGACTGGTGGTAGTGCCACAGGCTCTGGAACACCGGCGGCACCCACGAGAAGAAGCCGGTCGCGCGGTTCTGGAGGTCGTCGGCCCAGTGCCGGTAGTAGCCGCCGTCGGTGACGAGCCAGCCCGTCCACGAGGCGAGGTAGACGATCGCCGCGACGGGCACGTAGAGGAGGAACGTCACCGGTCCCTGCTTGAGCACGGCACCGGTCAGCCAGAACGGCACCCCTGCGCGCCGTCGGGCGAGCGCGTCGACGATGATGAGGTAGACGCCGAACGCGGCGAGGAACCAGAGGCCCGACCACTTCACCGCGCAGGTCGCGCCGAACGCGGCACCCGCGGCGAACACCCATGGTCGTGCCCAGATCGCAGGACCGTAGTGCGGATCGCGGCCGTCGGCCCGCGCGAGCGCGAGCCGGCGCTCGAGCTCCTGCTTCGACCGGTCGCGATCGATGAGCACGAACCAGAAGCCGAGGAGTGCGAAGAGCATCACCCAGTTGTCCAGCAGGGCCACCCGGGACATCACGATGGCGTTGCCGTCGACCGCGAAGAGGAACGCCGCGATCACGGCGACGATCGTCGACGGCCACAGCCGCCGCGCGACGAGCGCGAGCACGAACACCGCGGCGGTGCCGGCGAGCGCGGTGCTCGCGCGCCACCAGAACGCGCTGTCGGCGCCGAACGCGGCCATGCCGAGCGCGATCACCCACTTGCCGAGCGGCGGGTGCACGACGTAGTTGGGCTCGTCGAGGAAGATGTCGGTGTCGCCGCGCGCGAAGTCCTCGTCGGCCCCCTCGGGCCAGGTCGACTCGTACCCGTGGTGCAGCAGCGTCCACGCGTCCTTCACGTAGTACGTCTCGTCGAAGATGATCGCCTGCGGATGGCCGAGGTTCCAGAATCGCAGCACCGCGGCGAGGACGGTGACCAGCAGCGGGCCGCCCCAGTACCAGAGCTGCTGCCGCCGCGGCGTGGAGAGCATGCGTGCCCACCAGGCATCGAGCCGGGTGCCGCACGCCTCGACGAACGGCTCGTCGTCGGAGTGTTCCGGTTCGTCGGCCGTCACGGGGTCGTCGGATGCCGCATCGCCGGGCTCGCGCGCCTGTGTCGCACGCGCGTCCGCGGCGCCGGTCTCAACACCCATGCGCCCCAGAGTAATCGCGCTCGCCGGGGTGTCACCTCCGCATCGTGCCGACCCCGGCGGCGAGGGCCGTGCCGCCGACCGCGCCGGGAGCCCCGCGTGGTCCAGCCGGGCGATGACGGTGGTCGGCGATACGGTCGGCAGCGCCGGACACCCCGAGGAGGAATCGACGAGATGACCACGATCGAGCTCACGCGGTTCCGGGTGCGTCCCGACCGCGAATCCGCGCTCCTCGCCGCGCGGCCGGGCATGCTCGCCGACTTCGCCGCCGACCGTGAGGGCTTCCTCGAGGCGCGCCTCGTGCGCCTGCCCGGCGACGAGTGGCTCGACGTCGTCACCTGGCGGGCGCCCGAGCATCTCGCCGCGTCGCGCGCGAAGGGCGCGAACCTCCCGGGCATCGCCGCCTTCTTCGCGGCGATCGACGCCCTCGTCGCCGCCGAGGAGGGCACGCTCGCCGACGAGGCGTGAGCGCATCACGCCGCCGGCGCACGTCGCCGTGCGAGACACTGGGGGCATGATCATCCTCGCGGCGACGCCCATCGGCAACCTCGGCGACGCCTCGGCGCGGCTCAAGGACGCCCTCGAGCGGGCCACGGTCGTGGCGTCCGAGGACACGCGGGTCACCCAGCGCCTGCTCGCGGGGCTCGGCATCTCCAACCGGCCCCGCCTCATCGCGCTGCACGAGCACAACGAGCGGCAGAAGGCGGCCGAGCTGGTCGAGCTCGCCCGCGACGCCGACCTGCTCGTGCTGAGCGACGCGGGCATGCCGACCGTGTCCGACCCGGGATTCCCGCTCGTGGCCGCCGCCGCCGCCGCGGGCGTCGAGGTCACGGCGATCCCGGGCCCGTCGGCGGTGGTGACCGCGCTCGCCGTGTCGGGCCTGCCCACCGACCGGTTCGCGTTCGAGGGCTTCCTGCCGCGCAAGGCCGGCGATCGGTCGCGACGTCTCGCCGAGCTGGCGGGCGACCGGCGCACGCTCGTCTTCTTCGAGGGGCCGTCGCGTCTCGCCGCGAGCCTCGGGGCGCTCGCCGAGGCGTTCGGCGCCGACCGGCCGGCCGCGGTCTGCCGGGAGCTCACCAAGCTCCACGAGGAGGTCCGCCGCGGCGGCCTCGCGGAGCTCGCAGAGTGGGCGGCGCAGGGCGTCCGGGGCGAGATCTGCATCGTGGTCGGGGGAGCGGTCGAGCAGCAGGCGGATGCCGCGACGGCCCTCGACCGGGTGCTCGGGCTCGCGGCATCCGGAACCCGGCTGAAGGATGCGGTCGCGCTCGTCGCCGCCGAGAGCGGCCTCGGCAAGCGCGACCTGTACGAGGCCGCGCTCGCGGCGCGCAGCACTCGCTGAGCGGGCGCGGGGCCGCCGCGCAACATTTCCACCGCTGCCCCCCGAAGTGGGGGAGAATGGGCCTACCGCACAACGGTGGAGGTGCGACATGACGCACGAAGTCAGGTTCTCCGAACACGGCGGCCCCGAGGTGCTCGAGGTCGTCGAGGTCCCGACTCCCGAGCCCGGCGAGGGCGAGGTGCTCGTCGAGGTGTTCGCGGCGGGGTTGAACCCCGTGGAGAGCGCCGTCCGGCGTGGCGACCACCCCGGACGATGGCCCGTGCAGCTCCCGGCGCGGCAGGGCCGGGACCTGGCCGGCGTGGTGATCGCCGTCGGCCCCGGGGCGTCCCGGTTCACGCGCGGCGAAGAGGTCATGGGCTTCGTCGACCACGGCGCGCAGGCCTCGCACGTCGTCGTTCCCGAGGCGAACCTGCTGCCGCGCCCGCCCGCGCTCTCGTGGGAGGTGGCGGGGTCGCTCTACACGGCGGGCACCACCGCATGGACCGCCGTCGAGGGCCTGGGCCTCACGCCGAACGACACGGTCGTCGTGACGGCGGCGGCCGGGGGCGTCGGATGCCTCGCGGCGCAGTTCGCCCGCATGCGCGGGGCTACCGTGGTCGGCACGAGCATCGAGACCCGCTTCGACTTCCTGCGCCAGTTCGGGGTGCTCCCGACCGGGTACGGACCGGGACTCGCCGAGCGAGTGCGCGCCCTCACCACCCACCCCGTGACGGCCTTCCTCGACTTCCTCGGCGGTGAGTCCGCCGCAGCTCGCGCTCTCGGGGTCCCCCCGTCGCGCGTGCTCACCGTGCTCGACTGGGATGCCGTCGACGACCACAGTGCCGTGCGCGCCTCCGCAGGCGACGTCGTGGCGCTCAGCCGGGTCGCGGCGCTGGCGGCGGCCCGACGCATCCGCCTGCCCATCGCCGACGTGTTCCCGCTCGACGCCGTCGCCGACGCCTACCGCGCCCTCGACAAGCGCGAGGCGCCCGGCAAGATCGTGCTCGGCCTGCGCGTGGTCTCCTACGCCGGACAGCACGTGCAGGAGCCCGACCTCAAGGAGCAGGACGTGACACTCGGCGTCGCCACGCCGCATCGGCACATGGACGTGGAGGAGGCGGTGCCGCCCGCCATCGGCGACGGCAGCGTGCGGCGCCGGCATCGCGCGGAGCGCGCCCGCAGGGGGTGACGCCGTGACGCGCACGAGGCCTGCCGCCGCGTAACCCGGCGGCAGGGGCATCCGCTCGCCCATAGGATTGAGCGCATGGCCGACGCCTCCTCGTTCTATATCACCACGCCCATTTTCTACGTGAACGACGTGCCCCACATCGGGCACGCCTACACGGAGGTGGCCGCCGACGTGCTCGCGCGCTGGCACCGCCAGGCGGGTGAGGACACCTGGTCGCTGACCGGTACCGACGAGCACGGGCAGAAGATCCTGCGCACCGCGACCGCCAACGGCGTGACGCCGCAGGAGTGGGCCGACAAGCTCGTCGCCGACGCGTGGAAGCCACTGCTCGAGACCATCGACATCGCCAATGACGACTTCATCCGCACCACCGAGGAGCGGCACGAGGTCAACGTGCAGAAGTTCCTGCAGAAGCTCTATGACGACGGCCACATCTACACCGGCGAGTACGAGGGCTACTACTGCGTCGGCTGCGAGGAGTACAAGCAGCAGTCCGAGCTGGTGGCGGGCACGGGCGAGTACGAGGGCCAGCTGGTCTGCGCCATCCACTCGAAGCCCGTCGAGTTGCTGCACGAGAAGAACTACTTCTTCCGCATGTCGGCGTTCGCCGACCGACTCCTCGCGCTCTACGACGAGCGTCCCGACTTCGTCCAGCCCGAGTCGGCCCGCAACGAGGTCGTCTCGTTCGTGAAGCAGGGGCTCGCCGACCTGTCGATCTCACGGTCGACGTTCGACTGGGGCGTCAAGGTGCCGTGGGACGAGTCGCACGTGGTCTACGTGTGGTTCGACGCCCTGCTCAACTACATCACCGCGGTCGGCTACGGCCAGGACGACACCGAGTTCTCGCGGCGCTGGCCCGCGCAGCACATCGTCGGCAAGGACATCCTCCGGTTCCACGCGGTGATCTGGCCTGCGATGCTCATGGCGGCGGGGCTCGACGTGCCGCGCGGCGTCTTCGGCCACGGGTGGCTGCTCGTCGGGGGCGAGAAGATGTCGAAGTCCAAGCTCACCGGCATCGCCCCCGAGCAGATCACCGAGACGTTCGGCTCCGACGCGTTCCGGTTCTACTTCCTCTCGGCCATCTCGTTCGGCCAGGACGGCTCGTTCTCGTGGGAGGACCTCGCGGCGCGCTACCAGGCCGAGCTCGCCAACGGCTTCGGCAACCTCGCGTCGCGCGTCATCGCGATGATCAACCGCTACTGCGACGGCGTCGTGCCCGCGGCCGCCGAACTCTCGGCCGCCGATCACGAGATCGTCGCGATCGAGGCGCGGGCGACGGAAGCCGCGTGGTCGGCCATCGGGCGCCTCGCGATCCACGACTCGATCGCGGCCACATGGGAGCTCGTCGACGCCCTGAACGGCTACCTGACGGTGGAGGAGCCCTGGACCCTCGCGAAGGACCCGCACCAGCGCGCGCGCCTCGAGACGGTGCTCGCCACGGCGTATCACGGCCTCGGCACGCTCGCCGTGCTGCTCTCGCCGGTGCTGCCCGAGGCGACCGCGAAGCTGTGGACGGCGCTCGGCGCCCCCGGCGCCGTCCAGCAGCAGCGCATCGACCGCGCGCACGAGTGGACGGTCGGCGAGCGGGTCGCGCCGCTCGAGGCGCTGTTCCCGCGCATCGAGGTCTCGGAGTGAGGGCGGGAGCCGCCGCGTGACGGACGCCTCGGCTTCGGGCGCCGCGCCGACAGGCGCCTCGCCCGAGCACCTGCGAACGCGCTCCGACGGCGGCCGCGCCGTGGAGTACCCGCCGCCGCCCGAGCCGCTGGCCGTGGGCGTGTACGACAACCACACGCATCTCGAGATCGCCGACGGCGCGCTGCCGCTCGACGTGCACGAGCACCTCGAGCGCGCGGCATCCGTCGGCGTCGTCGGCGCCGTGCAGGTGGGCACGGATGTCGCGACCTCCCGCTGGTCGGCCGACGTGGCCGAGCGCGAGCCGCGACTCCTCGCCGCGGTGGCCCTGCACCCGAACGAGGCGCCCGAGCTCGAGGCATCCGGAACCCTCGACGACGCCCTCGCCGTCATCGACGAGCTCGCCGCCCGCCCGCGCGTTCGCGCGATCGGCGAGACGGGGCTCGACTTCTTCCGCACCGGCGACGACGGCAGGGGCGCCCAGTTCCGCTCGTTCGAGGCGCACCTCGACATCGCGAAGCGGCACGGGCTGGCCCTGCAGATCCACGACCGCGACGCGCACGACGACGTGGTCGAGACGCTCCGCCGCGTGGGCGCCCCCGAGCGCACGGTGTTCCACTGCTTCTCCGGGGGCGAGGAGCTCGCCCGGCTCGCGGCATCCGAGGGCTGGTACCTCTCGTTCGCCGGCAACGTGACGTTCAAGAACGCCGAGAACCTGCGCGAGGCGCTGCGGGTCGCCCCGCGCGACCGCATCCTCGTCGAGACGGATGCCCCGTACCTCACGCCCGTGCCGCTGCGCGGGCGCCCGAACGCGCCCTACCTCGTGCCGCACACCGTGCGGTTCATGGCCGAGGTGCTCGGCGACGACCTCGACGAGTTGTGCGCGCGGATCGCGTCGAACACGGTGGCCGTGTACGGCCCGTGGCATGATGAGGCCGTGCGGGAGTCGACGGCGTGAACGCGCACCGGCATGAGGCCGACGGCGGTGGCGACGCCACGCCGCGCCTGCTGGGCCCCGCCGAGATCCGCGACCTCGCCGAACTGCTCGACGTCACCCCGACGAAGAAGCTCGGGCAGAACTTCGTGCACGACGCCAATACCGTGCGTCGTATCGTGCAGACCGCCGGCGTGCAGCGCGGCGAGACCGTGCTCGAGATCGGCCCCGGACTCGGATCGCTCACGCTCGGGCTGCTCGAGGCCGGGGCATCCGTGATCGCCGTCGAGATCGACGGGCGCCTGGCCGAGCAGCTGCCGCACACCGTGAGCATCATGCAGCCCGGAACGTCGCTCACCGTCGTCCACGCCGACGCGCTGCGCGTCACCGAGCTGCCCGGCGACCCCGTGCGGCTCGTCGCCAACCTGCCGTACAACGTGTCGGTGCCCGTGCTGCTGCACCTGCTCGAGCACATCCCGTCGCTGCAGTCGGGCATCGTCATGGTGCAGGCCGAGGTCGGGCACCGGCTCGCCGCCGAGCCCGGCTCGAAGGTCTACGGATCGCCGAGCGCCAAGGCCGCCTGGTGGGGGCGCTGGCGGCTCGCCGGCCAGGTGTCGCGCATGGTGTTCTGGCCCGTGCCCAACGTCGACTCGGTGCTCGTCGGTTTCGCCCGTGGCGAGCAGCCCGGCACCGAGGAGGAACGCAAGGCGACGTTCGCGCTCGTCGACGCCGCGTTCCAGCAGCGCCGCAAGATGCTGCGCCAGTCCCTCTCGAGCGTGCTCGGCGGCTCCTCGTCGTCGGCCAGCGAGACGCTCGAACGCGCCGGCGTCGATCCGCAGTCGCGCGGCGAGCAGCTGCGGGTCGAGGACTTCCTGGCGATCGCGCGAGCCGCGGCCGCGCCGGTCGAAGCGTAGCGCCTGCCGCTTCCGGGGCCGCGTTCCCGCCGCAACCGGTCGCGCCATTGCCCCGCGGCGCGCCTTCCGCGGCCCGGTCGGTCGCACTACCGTTGAGGCATGGGCACGCCCGTGGGAAGCAACGTCGAGGGCGTCGGCGACGACGCGGTGCGTCGAGCGACGGGCAGGGATCGCGACGAGTGGTTCGCCCTCCTCGACGGGGCCGGCGCCGTCGCGTGGGCGCATCCGGCCATCGCGGGATGGCTCACCGCCGAACAGCAGGTCGACCCGTGGTGGGCGCAGAGCCTCACCGTCGCGTACGAACAGGCCCGCGGCATCCGGCGGCCCGGCCAGCGGCAGGACGGCACCTTCGAGGCAAGCGTGACCCGCACCGTCGACCTCGGCACCGAGGCGGCGCTGCGCGCGCTCGCGGCCATCGTCACGCTGCAGCTCGACGTCGACCCGCTCGCGCTCAACCTCACCGCGAAGCATCCGACGGCCCGGTTCCCGCTCGACGGGGGCGAGTTCGTGCTCGCCTCGGCGAGCCCGCTCGGCGACGGTCGCTCGTCGATCGGCCTCACCTGGGGCCGCATGCCCGACGGGTCGCGACTGGCCGAGGTGAAGGCGCGCATGCGCGAGTGGCTGCAGGCGGTCGGATGACCCGGGCCGCCGCCGAGCCGTGGGCTAGCGTGGAAACATGACGATCGCGGCGACCGACGAGGCAGTGCACGTGCGGGCGCCCGGCAAGATCAACCTCTTCATGCGCGTCGGCGAGGTGCAGCCCGACGGCTACCACGACGTTGCCACCGCCTACCAGGCGGTGTCGCTCTACGAGGACGTGCGGGCCTGGCCCGACGACGAGTTCAGCGTCGAGTTCGGCGGCTCGATCGACACGTCGGGGCTGCCGGCGGATGCCTCGAACCTCGCGATCAAGGCCGCGAAGCTGCTCGCCCGCACCGCCGGGGTGCCCGGCGGCGTGCACCTCGAGATCGACAAGCACGTGCCGATCGCGGGCGGCATGGGCGGCGGGTCCGCGGATGCCGCAGCCACCCTCGTGGCGTGCGACGCCATGTGGGGCACCGCGCTCAGCAAGGAGGAGCTGCACGCCCTCGCGGCGAAGCTCGGCGCCGACGTGCCCTTCGCGCTCACGGGCGGCACCGCGATCGGCACCGGACGCGGGGACCGGCTCAGCCCGGCGCTCGCCACCGGATCGTTCCATTGGGTGCTCGCCGTGGCCGAGTTCGGGCTCTCGACCCCCGGCGTGTACCGCGAGCTCGACCGGCGGCGGGAGGCGGACCCCGCGCTCGGGCCGGTGTCGTCGACGCCGCGAGTCGACGCCGCTGTGCTGCAGGCGCTCCGGGCCGGGGACGCGCGACTCCTCGCCGACGCCCTGCACAACGACCTGCAACCCGCCGCGCTCGGCCTCGCGCCCGGGCTCGGCGGCATCCTCGAGCTCGGCGAGACGCACGGCGCGCTCGCCGGGATCGTGTCGGGGTCGGGCCCGACGGTGGCGTTCCTCGCGGAGGACGCCGACTCGGCGCTCGAGCTGCAGATCGCCCTCTCGGCGTCGCGCCTGAATGCGGTGCACGTGCACGGCGCCGTCCACGGCGCCCGGGTCATGCACGCCTGACCGAGCACCGCCCGCTCTCCCTCGCGCCTCGCCGTCGCCCTCGCCCTCGCGGGCCCGCGAGCGTTGAAACCTTGTGTTCGGTGCGGCATCCGTCCATAGGGCGGACCGAACACAAGGTTTCAACGCGTCAGAGACGCTGTGGAGAGTGGACCGAGTGCCTCCGCCGATACGGGCAGGCTGAGCCGATGCGTCGACAACGAGACCTTCCTCCAAGGCTGACGGCTGCGGAGACGTTCACTTGGGCAGAGGCGAGACGCGCGGGGGTCGGCGCACGACGGCTCACCACCGCCGAGGTCGACCGACCGTTTCGAGGCATCTACCTTCCAGCCGTCGCCGCGCGGAATCAGGTCGCACTCGCCAGGGCGTACGCCGCGCGGATGCCGCCCACGCAGTTCTTCAGCCATTCGACGGCCGCGGCGATCCTCGGAGTGCCGCTGCCGGCAACCGTCGCCGGATCTCGGCGCATCCACGTGTCGGTTCGACTCGGGGCGCAGCCGCCGCGCGCGCGAGGTGTGGTCGGGCACACGCTCGCGCCCGACCGGATCGACGTCACGAACCTCGGCGGGCTGGCGCTGACGAGCCCTGCCACGACGTTCGCGCTCCTCGGCGGGATGCTCGAGCTCGATGACCTGATCGTCGCTGGCGATAACCTGGTGACCGGCGAAGCTCCACGGGGCGGCACACCTGCGCTCGCCACCGTGCAGGCACTCCGCGACAGCGTTGCTCGACATGGCCGGGGTCGTGGGGCGAGGTCACTTCGCGCCGCGCTGGAGGAGATCCGTGTCGGATCCCTCTCCCCGCGCGAGACGCTGACCCGCCTCCTGATCGTGCGTTCGGGGCTTCCGGAACCCGAGCTGAATCATGCCGTCTTCGACGACAGGGGAACGTTGCTCGCGTTGGTCGACCTGGCGTACCCAAAGCATCGCGTCGGCATCGAATACGAGGGAGACGGGCATCGGGAGAAGGAGCGATTCCGAGCCGACATCCTGCGCCGAGAACGCCTCGAGGACCTCGGCTGGACGATCGTTCGATTGACCTCCGACGACATCTCGCCGGGTCGTCCGCACCGCACCGCCGAGACGCTCACGCGAATCGAGTCCCGTCTTCGGCTGCGCGGATGGAGCCCCTGACCCCGCGCTCGGCGTTTCAATGCGTCCGCGCTCGCTCGTCGAAACCTTGTGTTCGGTGCAGCAACGGCCATCGGGTGCACCGAACACAAGGTTTCGACGCGGCATCGCAGCGCGGCGCGGGCGCGCGGAGGCGGGCCCGCGGGAGTGGGGGAGGGGGCGGCGGGCGCCGGCGGGCGGGGGCGCCGCGGGGCGGGCAAGTAGGGTGGAGCCAGACATGGCACACCTCCTCGGCGCCGAGCGCCTGCACCTCGAGTTCCCCACGCGCACCGTCTTCGACGAGGTCACCCTCGGCATCGACGAGGGCGACCGCATCGGCGTCGTGGGTCGCAACGGCGACGGCAAGTCCACGCTGCTCAAGCTGCTCGCGGGGCGGATCGAGCCCGACGCCGGGCGGGTGACGCGCCGCCGCGGCATCCGGATCGGCATGCTCGACCAGGCCGACGTCGTCGACCCGGGCCACACGGTCGCCGAGGCGGTCGTCGGGGGCATCGACGAGCACGTCTGGGCGGGCGACCCGAAGGTGCGCGACGTCATCGGCGGCCTGCTGGCGGATGTCCCGTGGCACGCGCAGGTCGGCAGCCTCTCGGGCGGCCAGCGGCGGCGCGTGGGCCTCGCGGCGCTGCTCGTGGGCGACTGGGACGTGGTGTTCCTCGACGAGCCCACGAACCACCTCGACGTCGAGGGCATCGCCTGGCTCGCCGGGCACCTGAAGCGCCGCTGGTCGACGGATGCCGGTGCGCTCGTCGTCGTGACGCACGACCGGTGGTTCCTCGACGAGGTGTGCACCGACACGTGGGAGGTGCACGACGGCATCGTCGAGCCGTTCGAGGGCGGATACGCGGCGTACGTGCTCCAGCGCGTGGAGCGCGATCGCATGGCCGCGGCATCCGAGGCGAAGCGGCAGAACCTGATGCGCAAGGAGCTCGCCTGGCTGCGCCGGGGCGCGCCGGCGCGCACGTCGAAGCCGAAGTTCCGCATCGACGCGGCGAACGAGCTCATCGAGAACGAGCCGCCTGTGCGCAACCCGGTCGAGCTGAACCGCCTCGCGGTGTCGCGGCTCGGCAAGGACGTCGTCGACCTGCTCGACGTGTCGGTCGTGTATCCGGTTCCGGATGCCGCGCCGGGCGCGCCCGCGACGAAGACCGTGCTGCACGAGCTCGAGTGGCGCATCGCCCCGGGGGAGCGCACCGGCATCCTGGGCGTGAACGGCGCCGGCAAGTCGACCCTGCTCGGCCTCGTGACGGGGGCGGTGCAGCCCACCACCGGTCGGGTGAAGCGCGGCACGACCGTGCGCATCGCCACCCTCAGCCAGGAGCTGTCGGAGCTCACCGAATGGGCCGACCAGCGCGTCAGTGCGGTGGTCGCCGAGCAGCGGACGGCCTACAGGATCGGAGAGGGCTCGAAGGCCGTCGAGCTCACGCCCGGGCAGCTGCTCGAACGGCTCGGCTTCTCGAACGCCCAGCTCTCGACGCCCGTGAAGAACCTCTCGGGCGGCCAGAAGCGGCGGCTGCAGCTGCTGCTCATCCTCCTCAGCGAGCCGAACGTGCTCATCCTCGACGAGCCGACGAACGACCTCGACACCGACATGCTCGCCGCCATCGAGGACCTCCTCGACTCGTGGCCCGGCACGCTCCTCGTCGTGAGCCACGACCGCTACCTCATCGAGCGCGTCACCGACCGGCAGTTCGCGATCCTCGACGGGCATCTGCGCGACCTGCCGCGCGGCGTCGACCAGTACCTCGAGCTGCGCCGGGCGACGGATGCCGCGGGTGGCACGGGTGCGGCGGCCGACACGACGCGTCCCGTGGCGGCGGGTGGCGCCGGCGGGGCGGGCAGCGCGACGGGCGTAGGTGGCGCCACGGGCGCGGGCGGCACCGCGGCGACACCTGCCGCAGGGCCGGGCGCCGCGGCCGCGGCATCCGCAGCCCTGACCGGTGCGGAGCGACGCACCGCCGAGAAGGAGCGCTCGTCGATCGACCGGCGGCTCGAGAAGCTGCAGGCGCAGATCGCCGCGCTCCACGAGAAGCTGGCACAGCACGATCAGGGCGATTACGTGGGGCTCGGCGTGCTCGGCGACGAGCTGGGCGCGCTCGAGTTGACGGTGTCGGAGCTCGAGACCCGGTGGCTCGAGGTCTCGGAGGCGCTCGAGGCCTGAGCGCCGCCCTCGCGCGGCGTGCGGGCGGTCACGAACGACGCGTCCGAAGCATCCGTCGACATCTCGCGCTGGTGTCGCAGGAACTGTGACGGATCATGACCACGTGGTCATACGCTCGAAGATACTTCGCCTAACGTGGAGATGCGCCCGCGTTCGCGGCATCGACGCCCCCACCGACACGAACCGTGGCGGAGCCATGCCTGCTCCACGCCATCAGCACCTGATCGCGGCGCGCCCACGCGAAAGGGAATCACCGGAATGTCACGCACCACCACCAAGCTCCTCGCCGCCCTGGCGACCGTGCCGCTCGTGGCCGCGCTCGCCGCCTGCGCCACGCCCGCCGCCGGCGAGAACGGCGACGACGTCGTGAAGATCGGCGTCGTCGGCAAGGCCGACCCGCAGTGGGCCGCCTTCGAGGATGCCGCGGCCGAGGCCGGCATCGACATCGAGCTCGTCGACTTCGCCGACTACGCCCAGCCCAACCCGGCGCTGACCGAGGGCGAGCTCGACCTCAACCAGTTCCAGCACATCGTCTACCTCGCCGACTACAACGTGTCGGCCGACGAGGACCTCACGCCGATCGGCGCGACCGCGATCTACCCGCTGGGCCTCTACTCGACGAAGTACGACTCGGTGAAGGACATCCCCGCGGGCGAGACCGTGGCGGTGCCCAACGACGCCTCGAACCAGGCCCGCGCGCTGCTCGTACTGCAGTCGGCCGGGCTCGTCGAGCTCAAGAGCGGCGGCTCGATCTTCTCCGACCTCGCCGACATCGACGAGGCCAAGTCGAAGGTGAAGGTGACGGCCCTCGAGGCGTCGCTGACGCCGACGTCCCTGCCCGATGTCGCGGCCGCCGTCATCAACAACGACTTCGTCGCCGATGCCGGCCTCAGCTTCGAGGACGCGATCGCGCAGGACGACCCGAGCGACCCGAACGCGCTGCCCTACGTGAACATCTTCGCGGCGCGGGCCGACGACGCCGACAACGAGACCTACCTGAAGCTCGTCGACATCTTCCAGACCGACCCCGACGTGCAGGCCGGCCTCCTGGAGTCCTCGGGCGGCACGGCGGTGCCCGTCACCACGCCCGTGTCCGACCTGAAGGACTCCCTCGCCGAGGTCGAGGCCGACACCAAGGCAGCGAAGGGCTGACGCCCGCGACCGATTCGACGGATCGATCGCGACGCGAGCGGGCGGTGGGCGCCGAGAGCCCACCGCCCGTCTCGGCGTTCCGGAAGGAGCATCCATGGCTCTCGTGAGCCTCACCAACGTCAGCAAGTCGTACCCGCCGGCCGAGCGCGGCGGTGCGCAGGTCGTGGCCGTCGACGACGTGACCCTCGACATCGAGGCGGGCGACGTCTTCGGCATCATCGGCTACTCCGGCGCCGGCAAGTCCACGCTCGTGCGCCTCGTCAACGCGCTCGAGCCCGCGACGTCGGGCCGCATCACGGTGGACGGCCGCGACCTCACGGTCATGCCCGAGCGCGAGCTCCGCGGCATCCGGCTCGGCATCGGCATGATCTTCCAGCAGTTCAACCTCTTCGGCGCGAAGACGGTGTGGCAGAACATCGCCTACCCGCTCAAGGTCGCGGGCGCCTCGAAGGCCGAGATCGCGGCGCGCGTCGCCGAGATGCTCGACTTCGTCGGCCTGGCCGACAAGGCGCGGAACTATCCCGACCAGCTCTCGGGCGGGCAGAAGCAGCGGGTGGGCATCGCCCGGGCGCTCGCGACCTCGCCTCGCCTGCTGCTCGCCGACGAGGCCACGAGCGCGCTCGACCCCGAGACGACGCAGGAGGTGCTCGCCCTGCTCAAGCGCGTGAACCGCGAGTTCGGCGTGACGATCATCGTGATCACCCATGAGATGGACGTCATCCAGTCGATCGCCACGAAGGTCGCCGTGATGGACGGGGGTCGCGTGATCGAGCACGGCGACGTGTTCGACGTCTTCTCGGACCCGCAGAACCCGTCGTCGCGGCGCTTCGTGTCCACGGTGGTGAAGGGCGTGCCGTCGCCCGCCGAGCTCGACGTGCTGCGCGAGCGCCACGAGGGCCGGATCGTCACGATCTCGTTCCGGGACGGCGACGTGTCGCAGGCCTCGGTGTTCCTCGAGCTCGCGGCGGCGGGCCTCGAGTTCGAGCTCGTGTACGGCGGCATCAACGACATCCAGGGCCGCGCGTTCGGCCACCTCACGCTCGCCATCAGGGGGGCGGATGCCGCGATCGACGCGGTGCTCGCCCGGATCGCCGAGCGCGTCGACGTGACGGAGGTGCCGTGATGGACCGGTTGTTCGAACTCCAGGGCGAATTCTGGGCCGCGGCGGTCGAGACGCTCTACATGGTGGGGCTCACACTGCTGATCGGCGGCACGGCCGGGCTCCTGCTCGGCATCGTGCTCTACACGACGCGTCCGGGGAGCCTGCTCTCCAACGGCGCGATCTACAACGTCGTGAACGTGGTGATCAACTTCTTCCGGCCGATCCCGTTCATCATCTTCATCGCCGCCGTGCAGCCCCTCTCGCGACTCGTGATCGGCACGGGCATCGGCAACAACGCGCTGATCTTCGCGCTGTCGCTCGCGGCGTCGTTCGCGATCGCCCGCATCGTGGAGCAGAACCTGCTCACGGTGTCGCCCGGCGTCATCGAGGCCGCGCGGTCGATGGGCGCGAGTCCGCTGCGGATCCTCCGCACCGTCGTCGTGCCCGAGGCGCTCGGGCCGCTCATCCTCGGGTACACGTTCGTGCTCGTCGCCATCGTGGACATGACGGCGGTCGCCGGCCTCATCGGCGGCGGCGGCCTCGGCACGTTCGCCCAGGTCTACGGCTACCGGCAGTTCGAGCCGGTCATCACGTGGGCGGCGGTGCTGCTCATCGTCGTGTTCGTGCAGGGCGTGCAGTTCCTCGGCAACTGGCTCGCCCGCAAGGTGCTGCGGCGGTAGCGCGGAGCCGCACGATTCGCGCCGTCGGGCTCGCGCCGGCCGCTCAGTCGAACCCGAGGCTGAGCTTGCGCAGCAGCCCGGCGAGCCGCTTCTGCTCGGCGGCGGGAAGGCTGTCGAGCAGCTCGGCCTCGGCGTCGACGAGGCGGGTGATCGCGGCATCCACCCGGGTGAGGCCGGCGGGGCTCATCTCGACGAGGATGCCGCGGCCGTCGTTGGGGTCGGTCTGGCGGCTGACGAGCCCGCGCTCGACGAGCCGGTCGATGCGGTTGGTCATGGTGCCGCTCGAGACGAGCGTCTGCTGCAGCAGCTGCTTGGGGGAGAGCCGGTAGGGCGAGCCGGCGCGTCGCAGTGCCGAGAGCACGTCGAACTCGGATGCCTCGAGCTCGGACCTCGCGAACGCCTGCCGCCGCGCGCGGTCGAGGTGCTTCGAGAGCCGAGCGACGCGGGAGAGCACCTGCAGCGGGGCGAAGTCGAGGTCGGGTCGCTCGCGCTCCCAGTCGCCCACGATCCGGTCGACCTCGTCAGCATCCGTCATGCCGCCATTATCCCGCCGCGCGAGGCGGGCCGGCGCGCGCCGGAGCGGCCTGCGGACGAGCCTGCGCGCAGGGTCAGCCCGTGGGCGGAAGCGCCTCGCCCGTCTCGAGCAGCGACTTCATCGAGCTCAGCACGAACATCCAGCCGGCGCCCGACACCCCGGCGGCGGTCTTCGGGGAACCCTCGAGGCGATCGTGGGTGAGGGTCACGAGGCACGTGCCGCCGTCCTGCGGCTCGATCTCCCAGGTGACCCGGCTGACGGGCTCGGCGTTCATCTCTGCGTCGTACTGCGAGCGCCACTCGTGCGCGAGCCGACGAGGCGGGTCGAACTCGAGCACCGCGTCGGGCTCCCAGGCCTCCCCGCGCGGCCCGGTGTGCGACCGCCGTTCGGGCGTGATCTCGATCGTCACGCGGTGGAAGTACTGCACGGTCAGCTCGGGCCGGGTGATCGCCGCCCAGATCTCCTCGGCCGTCGCCCGGATGTAGACGTGGTAGACCTGCGTCGTCGTCATGGTCGTTGCTCCAGTTCTCGTTTGAGGTCGGCGAGCGCCGACGCCGGACCGACCCGGTACTTGTCGATCCAGCGGTCGTGGATGAGCCGGATCGGGACGACGTTCAGGAAGTGCAGCTTCTCGCGGCCCGAACGCCGGGTGGTGACCAGGCCCGCGTCCTCGAGCACGCGCAGGTGCTTCATCACCCCGAAGCGCGTCATCTCGGCGAGCGCCTCGAGGTCGGCGAGGCGGGCGCCGTCGTGCTCGAACAGGTGGTCGAGCAGTCGCCGCCTCGTGGCATCGGCGAGGGCCTTGAACACCGCGTCGTCGTCATCCATCCCGATCAGGATACGTGACCAATAGGTCACATGACAAGTTCGAGCAGCACGCTCCTGCGCGCCGCGTCTGGCAGACTGTAGGGCGCTCGGAATCGTCGATTCGAGCGGTCCGCCATGGTGTAACGGCAGCACGACAGCCTTTGGAGCTGTGAGGACCAGGTTCGAATCCTGGTGGCGGAGCATGGACCAGAATCTCGCCATCATCGTGCTCGCCGCCGGCCAGGGCACACGCATGAAGTCCGCCACCCCGAAGCTCCTGCACCCCCTCGCCGGGTCGCCGATCGTGGCCCACGTACTGCGCACGGCGAACGCGCTCGACGCCGCGCACGTCGTCGCGGTCGTGCGCCACGAGCGCGACCAGGTGGCCGCAGAGGTCGAGGCCGTCATGCCGGGCATCGTCGTCGTCGACCAGGACGAGATCCCCGGCACCGGGCGCGCCGTCGAGCAGGCCATCGCCGCGCTGCCCGACGACTTCGAGGGCGAGGTGCTCGTGCTGAACGGCGACGTGCCGCTCCTCGACGCCGACACGCTCGGCGCCTTCCTCGAGCAGCACCGCGGCCATGCCGCGCAGGCATCCGTGCTCTCGGCCGTCTACGACGACCCCACGGGCTACGGCCGCGTCGTGCGTGACGCCGACGGCGGATTCGACCGCATCGTCGAGCAGAAGGACGCCACCGACGACGAGCGGGCGATCGGCGAGATCAACGCGGGCATCTACGCGTTCGGCGCCGGCGCGCTGCGCGACCAGCTCGCGAACCTCACGACCGACAACGCGCAGGGCGAGAAGTACCTCACCGACGTGATCCAGCTGCTCCGCGAGGCGGGCTCCGAGGTCGAGGCGGTGCCCGTGTCCGAGCCGTGGCTCGTCGCCGGCATCAACGACCGGGCGCAGCTCTCTGAGACCGCCGCCCGCCTCAACGCGCTGATCGTGCGCGGCTGGCAGCTGAACGGCGTGACCATCGACGATCCGGCGACCACGTGGATCGACCTCGACGTGAAGATCGAGCCCGACGTGACCATCCGCCCAGGCACCCAGCTGAAGGGCGCCACGGTGATCGCCACCGGCGCCGTCGTCGGGCCCGACACGACGCTCGTCGACTGCGAGATCGGCGCGGGCGCCGAGGTGAAGCGCACCGATGCCACCCTGTCGGTCATCGGGGCCGGGGCATCCGTCGGCCCGTTCTCGTTCCTGCGGCCCGGCACCGTGCTCGGCGCCGACGGCAAGATCGGCACGTTCGTCGAGACGAAGAACGCGACCATCGGCGAGGGCAGCAAGGTGCCGCACCTCTCGTACGTCGGCGACGCCACGATCGGCGAGCACTCGAACATCGGCGCAGGCTCGATCTTCGCCAACTACGACGGCGTCCGGAAGCATCACTCCGATGTCGGCTCGCACGTGCGCACCGGGTCGCACGGGGTCTTCGTCGCGCCCGTTAGGATTGCCGATGGGGCGTACACCGGCGCCGGCACCGTGGTCCGCAAGGACGTTCCCGCGGGCGCACTTGCCGTGAACGTGGCCCCGCAGCGCAACATCGAGGGATGGGTCCAGAAGCATCGACCCGGCACCGCGGCAGCCCAGGCAGCCGAGGCCGCCGCAGAGGCATCCGGCTCCGACGAAGACTGAACGCACCGGCTCAGCGCGGGTGGAGAGGACAGACCACATGTCGGGAATCGAGACCACCGGATCGAAGCGCCTCGTGCTCGTCTCCGGACGAGCGCACCCAGAGCTCGCGGAGCACATCGCCGAGGAGCTGGGCTCCGAGCTCGTGCCGACCGACGCCCGCACCTTCGCGAACGGCGAGATCTACGCGCGCTACGACGAGAGCGTGCGCGGCTCCGACGCGTTCGTGATCCAGTCCCACACGTCGCCCATCAACGAGTGGCTCATGGAGCAGCTCATCATGATCGACGCGCTGAAGCGCGCGTCGGCCAAGCGCATCACGGTGGTCTCCCCGTTCTACCCCTACGCCCGCCAGGACAAGAAGGGCCGGGGCCGCGAGCCGATCTCGGCGCGCCTCGTCGCCGACCTCTATAAGGCCGCCGGCGCCGACCGCATCATGTCGATCGACCTGCACGCGGCCCAGATCCAGGGCTTCTTCGACGGCCCCGTCGACCACCTCTTCGCCATGCCGGTGCTGCTCGAGCACTTCAAGGCCAAGCTCGACCCCTCGACGCTCACCGTCGTGTCGCCCGATATGGGCCGCGTGCGCGTCGCCGACATCTGGAGCGACAAGCTCGGCGTGCCGCTCGCGATCATCCACAAGCGCCGCGACCCGCTCGTGCCGAACCAGGTGTCGGTGCACGAGATCGTCGGCGACGTGAACGGACGGGTGTGCCTGCTCGTCGACGACCTGATCGACACCGGCCGCACCATCGCCAAGGCCGCCGAGGCGCTGAAGGCCAACGGCGCGATCGGCGTCGTCGTCGCGGCCACCCACGCGGTGTTCTCCAACCCGGCCGTCGACATCCTGCAGAACGAGTCCATCGACAGCGTCGTGGTGACCGACACGCTGCCCGTCCCGCCCGAGAAGCGCTGGGACCGCCTGACCGTGCTGCCCATCGCCCCGCTCCTCGCCCGCGCCATCCACGAGGTCTTCGAGGACGGCTCGGTGACCAGCATGTTCGACGGCGCGGCGTAGGCCGGCCCGATGGCGATCACGACCCCGCGTCCCTGGCTGTCGAGCTACGCCGAGGGCGTGCCGCACGACGTCGCCGACGAGCAGGGGTCGCTGTTCGACCTCGTGCGCGAGTCGGTCGAGCAGTACGGCGACCACGTCGCGCTCGAGTTCTTCGGCGCGACCACGACCTACGCCGAGCTCGGCGAGCAGATCGACCGCGCCGCGGAGGGCCTGCGTGCGCTCGGCGTGCAGCACGGTGATCCGGTCGCCCTCGTGCTGCCGAACTGCCCGCAGCACATCGTCGCCTTCTACGCGGTGCTCCGCCTCGGCGCGATCGTGGTCGAGCACAACCCGCTCTACACGCCGCGCGAACTGCGGCACCAGTTCGAGGACCACGGCGCCCGCGTCGTGATCGCGTGGGACAAGGTCGTCGAGACGATCCAGGCCTTCCCGGCGGATGTCGCCGTGCAGTCGATCGTCTCCGTCGACGTGACCCGGGCCATGCCGTTCCTCACGCGGTTCGCGCTGCGGCTTCCCGTCGCGAAGGCGCGTGAGTCCCGTGCCGCACTCACCACGAAGGTGCGCGGCACGGTGCCGTGGCGCGAGCTCGTGGCATCCGCCCGCATCGATGCCGGCATCGCCCGGCCCGAGGCATCGGACGTCGCGCTCATCCAGTACACGAGCGGCACGACCGGCAGCCCGAAGGGCGCCACGCTCACGCACGCGAACCTCGGTGCGAACGCCGCACAGGCGCGCGCGTGGGTGCCCGAGATCGAGCGCGGCACGTCGGTGGTGTATGCGGTGCTGCCGATGTTCCACGCCTACGGGCTCACGCTGTGCCTCACGTTCGCGATGAGCATGGGCGCCCGGCTCGTGCTCTTCCCGAAGTTCGATCCCGAGCTGGTGCTCAAGGTCGTGAAGCAGCGTCCGCCGACGTTCCTCCCTGCGGTGCCGCCGATCTACGACCGGCTCACGAAGGCTGCCGCCGATGCGGGCGTGTCGCTCGACGGCATCCGCATCGCGATCTCGGGCGCGATGCCGCTGTCCGCCGACGTCGTCGAGCCCTGGGAGGCCGCGAGCGGCGGGTACCTCGTCGAGGGCTACGGCCTCTCGGAGTGCTCACCGGTGCTCATGGCCAACCCCGTCGCGCCCAACCGCAAGGCCGGCACCGTCGGACTGCCGCTGCCCTCGACCGAGGTGCGCGTCGTCGACCCCGACCAGCCGACCGTCGACCGTGAGACGGGTGCCGAGGGCGAACTCATCGTGCGCGGTCCGCAGGTGTTCTCGGGGTACTGGAAGAAGCCCGACGAGACCGCCGCGGTGTTCGTGCCGGCCGACGACGGCGGCGCCGACTGGTTCCGCACGGGCGACATCGTCGCGATCGACGACGAGGGCTTCGTGCGCATCGTCGACCGCATCAAGGAGCTCATCATCACGGGCGGCTTCAACGTGGCGCCGAGCGAGGTCGAGGAGGCCATCCGGGCCCACGCGGACGTCGAGGACTGCGCTGTCGTGGGCCTGCCCGACGAGCGCTCGGGCGAGCAGGTCGTCGCCGTGGTCGTGCTGAAGCCGGGCGCGACGTTCGACGAGGCCGCCATCCGCGCCTTCGCCCGCGACGGGCTCACCGCCTACAAGGTGCCCCGGCGCATCGTGGTGGCCGACGACCTGCCCCGCTCGCTCATCGGCAAGGTGCTGCGCCGCGAGGTGCGCAACGGCCTCCTCGAGGGCTGAGGACCCCGTGCCGTTCCTCTCCGCCGACACCGCCGCGGCGCTCGCGCGCCTGGCGCGGCTCGAGGCCACCGGGGCGGGGAAGCCGGAGGAGGCGGGCGGCTCGGATGCCTCGCCGCTCGACCGGCTCCGGGGCATCCGCTCGCTCGCGGTCGCCCTCGAGGCCGAGCCCGCCATGCTCGTCGCCGTGCGCGAGGCACTGGCCGCCGGGGCCACGTGGGAGGAGGTCGCGGATGCCGCGAGTCTCAGTCCTTCGGCCGCGAAGTACCGCTGGGCGGGCGGCGACGACGCCATCGCCGAACGCCAGGAGGCGAGCCGTAGGCGCAAGCGCGAACGACCCTCGAGCTCGCCCACCGACCTGCCGGGCCTGTCGGTCGCCGAGGCGGCGAAGCGGCTCGGCGTCACCCCCCAGGCGATCTACCAGCGGGTGACCCGCGGGCAGCTCGTGGCGCGCACGGTGGAGCTGGCCGACGGGCGCACCTACAAGCGGGTGTTCCCCGACGAGGCGGCGACGTCCGCTCCAGACCCGGCCACCTGAGCCGAGCGACCTCAGGCGTCGCGCTGGTCGGGCCCGACCTGCTGCGGCTGCGGCAGGGTCGGCATCGGCCCGAGGTTGCCGAGCAGGCGCTCGCTGCCGTGCTCGGAGATCGCGAAGCACTCCCAGCCGGGCCCGCCCGGCGCGAACATGTCGAACGACGACCGGAATCCCGCCGCATCCGTGTCGTACGCCGCCACGTAGACCGAGCACGCCCGATCGGCCGCCGACCTCGCCACGCTGTACGCCGAGAGCACGAGGGGCAGCAGCAGCGCGCCGAGGGCGATCAGCACCACGACGCGCAGCACGCGGCGCCGGCGGTGTCCCGGCATGGGCCGTCCGTCGTCGTCGTCCCAAGGGTCGGGTTCGAGCTCGGGGTGCCGCTCGCTCATGCCGCACCCTCCACGAAGACGCTGGCGACACCGCCGACGCTCGCGAGCAGGGTCGCCGCGGCGACGCCGACGAGTGCGCCGGCGGGCGGGGTGATCACCAGGCGCGCGCCCGACAGCTGACGTCGTCGCACGGTGCCGATGGCCACGGCCGCGCCGGATGCCGCGAAGAGCAGCACCCCGACGGCCACGAGCCCCGGCTCTCCGGCGACCAGGCCGGCACGCATCGACAGCAAGGCGTTCACCGCGAGGGCGAGCGCCGTGCGCGTCCACGAGAGCGCGGTGCGCTCGGGCTGCAGGCCCGGATCACCGGTGGCATCCACGATGTAGGGGTTCATGCCGGCACCGATCCGCTCACGAGACGACCACGGCTCACGTGACGACGAGCAGCACGACGAGCACTGCACTGGTCAGGAGGCAGGCCCCCGCGAGCGCCGGCAGCACCCAGCTGAACGGGAGCGGACGGCCCATGCGAATGGCGATCTCGTTGCCGCGCCAGCGCGTGTAGGAGACCACGCTGAGCGCCGCCGCGATGACGCCGAGCCCGACGGACAGCACGACGACGGCGGGGCGGGGCCCGAGCTCGGTCGCGAACTGGTGCAGCAGCACCCCGCCGGCCAGCAGCGCGAGTGCCGTGCGGATCCAGGCGAGGAACGTGCGCTCGTTGGCCAGCGTGAAGCGGTAGTCGGGCTCGGTGCCCTCACTCCGCCACGCCGGTTCCGGCATCCGCTCGCCCCTCGTCTGGTCCGTCCAGACTACGTGACTAGTGCGACGACGGCGTGGTCTCGATCTCGGACCGGTCGTCTGACCACAGCGTGTGGAACACGCCCGGCTTGTCGACGCGCTGGTAGGTGTGCGCGCCGAAGAAGTCTCGCTGGCCCTGGATGAGGGCGGCGGGCAGGCGCGCGGCGCGGAGGCCGTCGTAGTACGCGAGCGACGACGAGAACGCCGGCGTCGGGATGCCGGCCTGCGCGGCGATGCCGATGATGCGGCGCCAGCTCTCCTGCGTGCCGGCGACGGCGTCGCGGAAGTAGGGTGCGACGACGAGCGCCACGAGGCCCGGATCCTCGGCGTAGGCCTCGGCGATGCGGTTCAGGAAGCGGGCGCGGATGATGCAGCCGGCGCGCCAGATCTTCGCGATGTCGCCCTTGTGGATGTCCCAGCCGAACTGCTCGGCGCCGGCGACGATCTCGTCGAAGCCCTGCGAGTAGGCGATGATCTTCGACGCGTAGAGCGCGCGGCGCACGTCCTCGATGAACGCGTCGACGTCGGCCTCGGCGACCTTCCACTCGCCCGAGGGGCCGGGCAGGTCGGAGGCCGCTTCACGCTGCGCGCGCTTGGAGGACAGGCTGCGGGCGAAGACCGCCTCGGCGATGCCCGAGGTGGGCACGCCCAGGTCGAGGGCGTTCTGCACGGTCCACGCGCCGGTGCCCTTGGCGCCCGCCTCGTCGAGGATGACGTCGACGAGCGGCAGGCCGGTCGCGGCATCCGTCTGGCGGAGCACCTCGGCGGTGATCTCGATGAGGTAGCTCTCGAGCTCGCCGTCGTTCCACTCGGCGAAGATGTCGGCGATCTCGGCGGGGGACTTGCCGGTGCCCTGGCGGATGAGGTCGTAGGCCTCGGCGATGAGCTGCATGTCGGCGTACTCGATGCCGTTGTGCACCATCTTCACGAAGTGGCCGGCGCCGTCGGTGCCGACGTGCGTGACGCAGGGCTCGCCGTCGGGGGCGACCGCGGCGATCGACGCGAGGATCGGGCCGAGCGTCTCGTAGGCCTCCGCCGAGCCGCCGGGCATGATCGACGGGCCCTTGAGCGCGCCCTCCTCACCGCCCGAGATCCCGGCGCCGACGAAGTGGATGCCCGTGGGCGCGATCTCGGCCTCACGGCGGATCGTGTCGTGGAAGTTGGCGTTGCCGCCGTCGACGATGATGTCGCCCGGCTCGAAGCGCTTGACGAGCTCGGAGATCACCGCGTCGGTGCCCTTGCCGGCCTGCACCATGATGATCGCCGTGCGGGGCTTCGCGAGCGAGGCGACGAAGTCGTCGTAGCTCTCGCCGGGCACGAAGCCGGCCTCGGGGTGCTCGCTGGTCAGCGTCTGCGTGCGCTCGGGGGAGCGGTTGAACACGGCGACGGTGTTGCCCTCGCGGCTGGCGAGGTTGCGGGCGAGGTTCGACCCCATCACCGCGAGTCCGACGACGCCGATGTTTGCTGATCCGGTTTCAGGCACGAAAGTTCTCCTCGTGGGTTCGGGGTCGCCTCCAGCGTACTGTGAGCGGCGCTCACCGTTGCGCGCTGTTGCGGTGAGACTGCGCCGCTGCGGTGTGGCGGATGCCGCGTCCGGCGTTCGGCTAGCCTGCAACCCATGAGCGCCTCAGCCCACCCGCCCCGGGTCGTCGTCATGGGGCCCAGCGGTTCCGGCAAGTCGGTCGTCGGAGCGGCGCTCGCCCGTCGCCTCGGCGATCGGTTCCCCGGCATGAGGTTCGTGGACTCCGACGACCTGCACCCCGCGGCGAACGTCGAGAAGATGCGCAGCGGCGTACCCCTCGACGACGACGACCGGTGGCCCTGGCTGCGGCTCGTGGGGGAGGCGCTCGGCGCGGGCGACGCCGGCGTGGTGGTCGCCTGCTCCGCGTTGCGCCGCTCCTACCGCGACGCGATCCGCGGGGCGTGCCCGGCCGCGGTGTTCGTGGAGCTGGTGGTGCCGGCCGAGCACCTCGGCGAGCGGGTGCGCGATCGGGCCGGCCACTTCATGCCCCCCGCCCTCCTGGCCTCGCAGCTCGAGGCGCTCGAGCCGCTCGCGGAGGACGAGGCGGGCGTCCGCATCGAGAATGTCGGACCCGTCGACGCGGTCGTGGAACGGGCGATCGCGGCGCTCGAGTCGGACTGGTAGACTCTCCCCTTGGTCTTCCGCGTTCACGCGCGGCAGGCCTGACAACTTCGGCGAGGGAGGCCCGGTTCGTCCGCGAGAGCGGCGGGCGGGGCATCCGTGATCGACGCGGTGGAACCAGGCTTCACGGCTGTTTCCTCACGCACCAGCGCATGTCAGATGCTGCGCGTTCGAGTCGAAACGACAGACATACGATCTGGGCCGCGAGCCCGCAAGGAGAACCACCATGGAGCAGGACAACAAGGTCGTCGCCGACGCGCGCGAGACGTTCGGCAAGGGCGCGGCCCGCAAGATCCGCGCCGCCGGCAAGATCCCCGCCGTGCTGTACGGCCACGGCACCGAGCCGCAGCACCTCACCCTCCCGGGCCACCAGGTCGCGCTGCTCATCCGCAAGGCGAACGCCGTGCTCGACCTGCAGATCGCCGGCTCGAGCCAGATCGCGCTCGTGAAGGACGTGCAGAAGGACCCGGTGCACCAGGTCATCGAGCACATCGACCTCATCGTCATCAAGCGCGGCGAGAAGGTCCAGGTCGAGGTCCCCGTGCACACCGAGGGCGAGTCGTACCCCGGCACCATCGCCGACCTCGACGCCAAGACCCTGCTGCTCGAGGTCGAGGCCACGCACATCCCCGAGAACATCGTCCTCTCCATCGAGGGCCTCGAGGAGGGCACGCAGATCCACGCGAAGGACGTCGAACTCCCCAAGGGCGCGACCCTCGTGAGCGACCCCGACGCCCTCGTCGTGCTCGTGCACGTGCCCCAGAAGGTCGATCTGGGCGAGGAGGCCGCCGAGGCCGCCGCCGCCGAGGCCCCCGAGGCCGAGGCGCCCGCCGAGGAGACCGCGGCCGAATCGGCCGAGTAACCTCAGCGCACCGCGCGCACGGGGCCTGCAGCGCCGCATCCGGGTACCCTCGGACTGCGGGCCGCAGGCCCCGTTCCATTCCCCCTGAACGATTCCCGCGCCGATCGGAAGGAGCCGCCCATGGGCCTCCTCGACCGATGGCGTGCTCGCCGGAAGGACGACGCCGTGGCCGAGAACACCTGGCTCGTGGTCGGGCTCGGCAACCCCGGCGCGCAGTACGCCGGCAACCGGCACAACGTCGGCCAGATGGTGGCCGACGAGGTCGCGGCGCGCGTCGGCGCGACCTTCAAGACGCACAAGACGCCGTCGCGCGTGGCCGAGGGGTTCCTGCGGCCGGGCGGCCCCAAGCTCGTCATCGCCAAGCCGAACAGCTTCATGAACACGTCGGGCGGGCCGGTGTCGGCGCTGCTGAAGTACTACTCGCTGCCCGCCGACCGGCTCGTGCTGGTGCACGACGAGCTCGACATCCCCTTCGACACCGTTCGCCTGAAGCAGGGCGGCGGACACGGAGGCCACAACGGGGTGCGCGACGTGTCGAAGGCCACCGACGACGGCGACTTCATCCGGGTGCGCGTCGGCGTCGGGCGCCCGCCCGGTCGGCAGGACTCCGCCGACTTCGTGCTGAAGGACTTCTCGGGCACCGAGCGGCAGTCGCTGCCGAGCCTGGTGTCGGATGCCGCGGACGCCGTCGAGGCGATCGTCGAGCACGGGCTCGTGGCGGCACAGCAGCGGTTCCACTCGCCCGCCTGATCACGGATGCCACGGCCACGCGGCCGCCCGGCTCCTGCCCGGCTCAGATGAGGCCGCGGAGGAAATCCTCTGGCGAGAGCCCCTCCCCGCGGGCTCGCTGCACGAGTCGGTCGTGCTCCTCGGTGGAGAGCTCGAGCGTGAGCGTGTGCCAGGCGTCGGGCTCGTCCTCCAGCGCGAAGAGCGCCGGCTCGTCGACCTCCGCCTCGGGCTCGCTCGCGTCTGCCGCCGGCCCGGACGCGCCCGCCTCGGTGGCCGCCGCGAGTTCGAGCTCGGCCTCCACCAGCCGGTGCGCCGCGACCTCGGGGGCGACCTCCGTGCCCGGCCAGCCCGGGCCCCCTGGGACGGCGCCCTTGCGACGATAGGCCTCGGCGACCGCGCGCGCCCGGGTGTCGGCGGCCTCGTTGAGCTCGTGGCCCACATGACCCCGCACCCACTCGAAGCGGTACCGACGGCCGGCGAGCTCGTCATCGAGCTCCTGCAGCAGGTCGACGTTCATGACCGGCTTGCCGTCGGCCTTTCGCCATCCCTTGCGCTTCCAGCCCGGCATCCACTTCGTGATGCAGTTGATCACGTACTGGCTGTCGCAGAGGACGAGCAGGTCGTCGTCGAGGTGCTTGGTCGCCCGGAAGAGCTCGAGCACGGCCTTCAGCTCCGCCTGGTTGTTCGTGGCGTGCGGCCAGCCGCCCGCCGCCCACGTGGTGTCGTCGACATACCAGGCCCAGCCGGCGGGGCCGGGGTTTCCGAGAGCCGAACCATCGGCGGCGGCAGTGATCACGGTGTCCTTCCGGGGTCGGTCTGGTGCGGCGCCCATCGTATCGGGCGCCTGCGACGCGGCGTCGCCCGTCCGCGTCGAGGCGTTCGGCCCGGCCGTTCGCCGGCAGCGCACGGTGGCGGGCTCGTCGGAGGCCGCGCGTAGACTCGGACGGTGATCCTGCAGGGCTTGAACACGGCGCTTTCGCGCGCCTCCACGATCGACGACGCGCTCGCCGAGGCCCTGCGGAACGCCGACTTCTCGGCTCCCGCGGGCATCGACGCGCCGCTCATCGCCGGCCTCCTCGAGCGCCGCATCGAGGCGGGCCTCCCGCCGGCGCTGCTCGTCGTCACGGCGACCAGTCGCGAGGGCGAGGCGCTGCGGGGCGCGCTGGCGCCGTACCTCGACGGTGGCGAGCTCCTCGAGTTCCCCGCGTGGGAGACGCTGCCGCACGAGCGGCTGAGCCCATCCGCCGAGACGGTCGGGCGCCGGCTGCACGCCCTGCGGCGGCTCCACGAGTGGCAGGCGGCCGGTTCGCGGCATCCGCTCGTCGTGGTCGCCTCGGTGCGCGCCGCACTGCAGCCGCTCGCGGACAACCTCGCCGACCTCGCGCCGGTCGAGCTCGTCGCCGGCGGCCGGGGATACGACCTGTCGCAGCTCGCGGTGCGGCTCGTCGACCTCGCGTACGCTCGCGTCGACATGGTCTCGCGCCGAGGCGAGTTCGCCGTGCGCGGCGGCATCCTCGACGTGTTCCCGCCCACCGCCGACCACCCCGTGCGCGTGGAGTTCTTCGGCGACGAGGTCGAGGAGCTGCGCGCGTTCTCGGTCGCCGACCAGCGTTCGCTGCCCGAAGTCGTCGAGCGTGTGCAGCTCGCCCCGAGCCGCGAGCTGCTGCTCACCCCGGCCGTGCGGCAGCGCGCCCGCGAGATGCTGCACGAGTTCCCGAGCCTCGCGGGCATGCTCGAGAAGATCTCGCAGGGCATCCCCGTCGAGGGCATGGAGTCGCTGGCTCCCGCGCTGCTCGAGCGGCTTGTGCCGCTCGCGCACTACCTGCCCGAGGGCGCCGCCATCGCGGTCGTGCAGCCCGAGCGCGTGGCGGGCCGTGCCGTGAGCCTCGCCGAGACGAACCGGGAGTTCCTCGGTGCCGCGTGGAGCGCCGCCACCGTCGGGGCCGAGGCGCCGATCGACCTGGCCGCCGGCGACTT
The DNA here is from genome assembly GCF_031456545.1 of Agromyces sp. 3263. Lineage (NCBI taxonomy): Bacteria > Bacillati > Actinomycetota > Actinomycetes > Micrococcales > Microbacteriaceae > Agromyces > Agromyces sp. 3263. Next base: position 1,154,453 of record NZ_JAVDUV010000002.1, on the reverse strand, counting down.
CCTCACGATCCGCGAGTTCCGGCAGGCCGCGCTGTTCAGCGCGCCCGGCGAACCCGACACCCGCCGGGTGTGGTGGACCTTCTCCAGCTTCGACCTCGGCGATGCCGCCGAGGTGGTGGCGGCGTCATCCGATGCGGCGGCGGCGGAGGCGGCGGCCGGCGCCGCGTCCGAGTACGTGCGCATCGCCGCGAACGCCATGCCGAGCTTCGCGGGCAACGTCGCCGGAGCCGTCGACCACATCGGCGCGCGCCTGCGCGACGGGTGGCGCATCGTCGTGGCATCCGCCGGTCACGGCCTCGTCGAGCGCGCCCGCGACGTGCTCGCGGAAGCCGGCCTCGCCGCGCGCATCGTCGAGCAGGTGCCGGCCGACCTCGAGCCCGGCGTCGCCTACCTCGTGCAGGCCGAGGCCGCGCGCGGGTTCGAGGTGCCCGAGGCCAAGCTCGCGCTCATCGCCGAATCCGAGTTCTACGGTCGGGCGGCCGGCTACGACGCCCGCCAGAACACGAAGCTCGCCACCCGGCGGCGCAACGTCGTCGATCCGCTGCAACTCAAGGCCGGCGACTACGTCGTGCACCAGACGCACGGCATCGGCCGCTTCGTCGAGATGGTGCAGCGCGAGGTGGCCACGGGCAGCCGGCCCACCGGACCGAGCCGCACGGCCGGCATCCAGCAGCAGCCCACCGCTGTGCGCGAGTACCTCGTGCTCGAGTACGCGCCGTCGAAGCGCGGGCAGGCCGGCGACCGCCTCTTCGTGCCCACCGACCAGCTCGACCTGCTCAGCCGCTACGTCGGCGGTGAGGCGCCCACCCTCTCCAAGATGGGCGGCAGCGACTGGGCCCAGGCGAAGGGTCGCGCCCGCAAGGCCGTGCGCGAGATCGCCGTGGAGCTCGTCAAGCTCTACTCCGCCCGCATGGCCGCGAAGGGCCACGCATTCGGGCCCGACACGCCCTGGCAGCAGGAGCTCGAAGAGGCGTTCCCGTTCGCCGAGACGCCCGACCAGCTGCAGACGATCGACGAGGTCAAGGCCGACATGGAGCGGCCGATCCCCATGGACCGGCTCCTCGCCGGCGACGTCGGGTTCGGCAAGACCGAGGTCGCGGTGCGCGCCGCATTCAAGGCCATCCAGGACGGCAAGCAGGTCGCGATGCTGGTGCCCACGACCCTGCTCGTCAAGCAGCACCTCGAGACGTTCAACGAGCGGTTCGCCGGGTTCCCCGTGCACGTGCGCGCGCTCTCGCGGTTCCAGACCGACAAGGAGGTGCGCGAGACCGTCACGGGCCTCGCCGACGGCACCATCGACATGGTCATCGGCACGCACCGCATCCTCACCGAGCAGGTGAAGTTCAAGGACGTGGGGCTGCTCATCATCGACGAGGAGCAGCGCTTCGGCGTCGAGCACAAGGACCAGCTCAAGAAGCTCAAGACCAACGTGGACATCCTCGCGATGAGCGCCACGCCGATCCCGCGCACGCTCGAGATGGCCGTCACCGGCATCCGCGAGATGTCGACGCTCGCCACACCGCCCGAGGACCGGCATCCGATCCTCACCTTCGTCGGCCCGTACTCCGAGCAGCAGGTCGCCGCCGCGATCCGCCGCGAGATGCTCCGCGAGGGCCAGGTGTTCTTCGTGCACAACCGGGTGTCGTCGATCAATCGCGTCGCCGCCCAGCTCTCCGAGCTCGTCCCCGAGGCGCGCATCGCCGTCGCGCACGGCCAGCTCAACGAGCACGTGCTCGAGCAGATCGTGGTCGACTTCTGGGAGCGAAAGTTCGACGTGCTCGTCTCGACGACCATCATCGAGACCGGCCTCGACATCTCGAACGCCAACACGATCATCATCGACCGCGCCGACAAGTACGGCCTGTCGCAGCTGCACCAGCTGCGCGGCCGCGTCGGCCGCGGACGCGAGCGCGCCTACGCGTACTTCCTCTGGGACGCGCAGAAGCCCCTCTCCGAGACGGCGCACGACCGCCTCTCCACGATCGCCGCCAACAACGAGCTCGGCGGCGGCATGCAGATCGCCCTGAAAGACCTGGAGATCCGCGGCGCCGGCAACCTGCTCGGCGCAGAGCAGGCCGGCCACATCGCCGGCGTCGGGTTCGACCTGTACCTGCGCATGATCGGCGAGGCGGTGTCCGCGTTCCGAGGCGATGTCGCCGAGGGCCAGACCGAGCTGCGGCTGGAGCTGCCCGTCGACGCGCACATCCCCGAGGACTACGTCGACTCCGAGCGGCTGCGCCTCGAGATCTACCAGAAGCTGTCCGCAGCCAGCGGGCCGGCCGCCAAGGAGGGCCAGATCGACGCGGTCGTCGACGAGCTCGTCGACCGCTACGGCACGCCGCCCGACGCGGTGACGCACCTCGTCGCGATCTCACGGCTCCGCCGCCAGGCGCAGCTGGCGGGGCTCTCCGACGTCATCGCCACCGGCTCCAAGCTCCGCATCGCGCCCGCGAACATCCCCGACTCGCGGCGCGTGCGACTCGAGCGCCTCTACCCGGGCGCGAAGCACTTCGCGCAGAACGACGTCATCCTCGTGCCGTTCCCGACGCCCGGGGGCGAGCTGCCCGGAGACGCCGACCTCATCGAGTGGGTGTCGCGGCTCGTCGCGGCGATCTTCCCGGTTCCGGATGCCGCGGCGCCGGCGTCCGAGGCGTCCGCCACCGCCTGACCGGTTCGGCGAGCGGGGCGCACGTGGCCGGCGCGGGTGGCCGGCGCGGCCTCAGTGCGCGAAGGTGCCGCCGCCGCCCGCGCCCGATGCCGCGCCCCGGCGCCGGTACTGCCGCGAGCGGATCGTGACGAACACCGCCGACAGCACGATGGCGATGCCCGACCCGAGCAGCACCGCGAGGGTGCCCTCGTCGGCGACCTCGGGGAGACCGGCGAACGCGAGCTCGTTCATGAGCAGCGAGACCGTGAAGCCGATGCCGCCGAGTGCGGACACCACCGCCAGGTCGCCGAAGGTGAGGGGCGTGGTGCCCGGCTTCGGCCGGGCCATGAGTCCGCCGAGGAGCCCGGCGAGGGAGATGCCCACGATCTTGCCGACCGGAAGGCCCACCAGGATGCCCCAGAACGCCGGTTCGAGCTCGCTCGGCGACACCTGCGGCACCGGCACCATCGCCGCGGTGAAGGCGAACAGCGGAAGGATGACGCCGTTCGACCACGGCTCGAGCGCGTGCGCCGCGCGCCCGGCCGGACGCCGGGCCATGACGAGGCCGAGCGCCACGCCCGCGATCGTCGCGTGCACGCCCGACAGGTACACGAAGTACCAGGCGAGCACGCCCAGCACGATGAGCAGCGCCATGATCGGCCACTGCGGCCGGCGCGAGAGGATCCAGCTCGACCGTGGCTTCATGAGCCTCGAGACCATGCCGAACAGCGTGATCGCGATGACGCCGAAGCCGAGCGCGGCCAAGTCGGCGTCGGTTGTGAAGAAGAACGCGATGATGAGGATCGCGATGAGGTCGTCGAGCACGGCGAGCGCGAGCAGGAACACGCGCACGCGGGTGGGCAGGAACCGTCCGAAGACGGCGAGCACGCCCAGCGCGAAGGCGATGTCGGTCGCGGTCGGGATCGGCCAGCCGTCGACCGTCGGGGTGCCCGCCGTGAAGGCGAGGAAGATGCCGGCCGGAACGACCACGCCGCCGACGGCGGCGATCGCGGGAAGCAGCGCCTTCGACAGCGAGTTCAGCTCGCCGATGACGAGCTCCCGCTTGAGCTCGACGGCGACGATGAAGAAGAAGATCGCGAGCAGCCCGTCGCTGACCCAGTGACCCGTCGACAGGTCGAGTCGGAGCCACGGGATCTCGAGATGCGCGTTCTTCAGGTCGACCGCGGCGGGGCCGATCGGGAGATTGGCGATGACGAGGCCGAGCACGGCCGCCACGAGGAGCAGCGCGGCGGCGAATCGTTCGGAGCGGAGGACGTTCATGCGACTCCCTGTGGGTGAAGTCTCGGTGCCACGGCGGTGCAGTACGTACGGTACGACTTGCCGGGCGCGGAAGGGGGCGACGACGTTCGACGTCGGCCGACCAGCCTTCCCGGCACTCCGCCGCCAATCCTATCGAGGTGCCCGCCCGCAGCGCCTAGCATGGCGGAGACGGCGCGCCGGGGATTCGGCGGCCGCCGGAGGGAGCGAGCGTGGGCGACATCCGCAACGGGCCGCAGGCCGTCACCCCGGAACCGATGCGAGCCGGGCCGGCGGATGCCTCGGCGCTCGACGAGCTCATCCGCACCGTCGCACTGCTGCGCGCCCCCGGCGGCTGCCCGTGGGACGCGGACCAGACGCACGAGAGCCTCGTGCAGTACCTCGTCGAGGAGAGCTGGGAGCTCATCGACGCGATCGAGTCGGGCGACCGCGACGAGATGATCGAGGAGCTCGGCGACGTGCTCTACCAGGTGCTGTTCCACGCCGACATCGCCGCGCACACGCCCGGCGAGGACTTCGACATCGAGGACGTCGCGGCGCACATGACCGCGAAGATGGTGTCGCGGCATCCGCACGTCTTCGGCGGCGACCGCACCGCCGAGACGGCCGACGACGTGGTCTCGTTCTGGGAGGACCTGAAGGCCGACGAGAAGCCGCACCGCACGAGCGTGCTCGACGGGATTCCACGCGGCATGCCCGCACTGGCCCTGGCGCAGAAGGTGATCGGCAAGGCCGAGAAGGCCGGGGTGGTCGTCGAGCCGGTTCCGGATGCCGCGGCGCCCGCGGCGCCCGACACGGAGGACGAGCTGGGTCGCATGCTGTTCTCGCTCGTGGCATCCGCCCGCTCGCAGGGACTCGACGCCGAGCGGGCCCTGCGGCACGCCGTGCGCGGGTTCGAGGAGGAGGTACGTGCGGCCGAGCGCGCCGCGGCCGACGCCGACCGCGCCGGAGCCGACGCCGACCGCTGAGTCGCGTTCAGTCGAGCCCGAGCCCGTCGCGCCACGATGGGCGCGACGGGGACCAGCCGAGCGAGCGCGCGAGGCCGTTGTCGGCGGCCCGGCCCGGCGCGCCGGCCACGAGCTCCAGCGCGTCGCCCGCGTAGCCGCCGCGTTCGGCGAGTACCGGACCCCAGTCGGCCAGTCGGGCGGGGTCGTCGTCGACCACGTTCACCGCGCCGGCCGGCCAGTCGAGGGCGAGCACGGTCGCCGCCACGGCGTCGTCGACGTGGATCCAGCTCGTGTGATCGGTCGTCGCCACCACGCGGCCCGCTCCCGCCTCGCGCGTGAGCATGCCGTCGGGCGCGTACCAGGTGCCCGCCCCGTAGAGGAGCCCGTATCGCAGCACGGTGCCGTGCGGCATCCGCGCGAGGTCGCGGTCGAGCGACTCGACGGGCGCGTAGACCGGGCCGCCGGTGACCGGGTCGACGGCTGCCGGCTCATCCTCGGTCGCGGGTCGTTCGCCCGGCTCGTACCGCCAGGAGACGCTCTCGGCGATCATCCGGTCCACGCCGGCCTCGAGTGCGCCGTCGACGAGGTTCGCCGTGCCCTCCACGCGGAGGCGCGCATTGCCCGCCCAGTCGCGGCCCGACAGGTCGGTGAGCAGGTGCACGATCGCGTCGGGACGCGCCGCGGCGATGGCCGCGGCGACGGAGGCGGGATCGAGTGCGTCCATGGCGACCGGTTCGCCGCCGGCGTCGAGGATCGCCCGGCGCCGATCGGCGTGCCGGGTCGTGCCGACCACCGTATGGCCGTCCGAGAGGAGGGCGGGGAGCAGAAGGGAGCCGAGGACGCCGGTCGCGCCGGCGATGAGCACGCGCACGATCGCGAGCCTAGGCGGGGCCACGACGGTCGACAAGGGCAGCGCGGTGACGCGGCATCCGGCCCGCGGCGGGTCGCCCGCACCGAAGCGACTGCTGCGGCATCCGCCGTCGGAGGGGTCGCGCGCAGCACCGCGGTCGGCGTACCGTCGGCTCAACGGATGGGGAGGCGCCATGGGGATCGAGGAGGAGCGGCTCGCCGAGTACTTCGATGCGTACGCCGCAGCGCTGCGCGAGTTCGACGCGGACGCCACCGCCGAGCTGTGGGGGCTGCCCGGGATGATCGTCACCGACGACTTCGCAGGCGCGCTCGAGAGCCGCGCCGACCTGTCGGCGGCGTTCGAGGCGTCGTACCCGCTCTACCGGCGCCTGGGCCTCGAGTCCGCGGTGCCCGAGATCCGCTCCATGACCGCGCTCACCGACCTCATCGCGATGGTGCGCGTGCGTTGGAGCCACCTCGACGGCGACGACGACGTGATCGTCACGATCGACTTCGAGTACCTCGTGCGCGACGACGCCGACGGGCTGCACGTGTACGTCGCCGTGGGCATCGACGAGGCCGACGCGCTGCAGCGGGCGGCGCGGGCTCGCGGAGTCGACCTCGACCTGTTCGGCTGAGGCCGTGCGCTCGTGCCGATCCGCCACGGGCGGCGGCCGCGTGCTGGAAGAATGGTCGGCATGGCCGCATCCGTCACCCCTCCGCGCGGCATGCGCGACTTCCTCCCCGCCGAGAAGGCCCGCCGCGAGCACGCGCTCGGCGTGATCCGCGGCGTGTACGCGGCGCACGGCTTCGACGAGATCGAGACGCCCGTGATGGAGGACTCCTCACGGCTGCACGCCGGCCTCGGCGGCGACAACGAGAAGCTCGCCTTCGCCGTGATGAAGCGCGGCCTGACGCCCGACGACCTCGCCGCGGCCGCGGCATCCGGCGACGCGCTCTCGCTCGCCGACCTCGGCCTGCGCTACGACCTCACGGTGCCCCTCGCCCGGTTCTACGCCACGCACCGCGCTGCGCTGCCGCCGGTGTTCCGGTCGATCCAGATCGCGCCGGTCTGGCGTGCCGAGCGCCCGCAGAAGGGCCGCTACCGCCAGTTCGTGCAGTGCGACATCGACATCATCGGCGAGGCCGGTCCGCTCGCCGAGCTGGAGCTGCTCACCGCGACCCTCGCGACGCTCGACGCCCTCGGCCTCGGCGGCTGCACCATCCGCATCAACGACCGGCGCATCCTCGCGGGCATCCTCGGCTCGTGGGGGGTGCCCGACGAGCTCCGGGAGCGGGCGCTCATCACGATCGACAAGCTCGACAAGATCGGGGTCGGGGGAGTCGCGGCCGAGCTCGCCGCGCTCGGCGTCATCGACGACCGCACGGATGTCGCGGCCGAGCTCGAGGCGCTGACCTCGGCCGACTGGCACCTGCACGACGGGGTCGTCCGACCACCCGCCTGGCTCGACCTCGACGCGTACCGCGACCTCCTCGCGCTGCGCGAGGCGCTGCCCGACGCGGCGATCGAGTTCGACCCCACCCTCGTGCGCGGCATGGGCTACTACACGGGCACCATCTTCGAGATCGCCCACCCCGACCTGGGCTACTCGCTCGGCGGCGGAGGACGCTACGACCACATGATCGGGCGCTTCCTCGGCCAGGAGGTGGCCGCGTGCGGCTTCTCGATCGGCTTCGAGCGCATCGTCGACCTGCTCGCGGTGCGCGACGAGGCGCGTCCCCGCGCGGTCGTGCTCGTGTACGACGCCGAGGTCGAGCCGGCGGCGCTCCTCGCGCTGAAGCACGAGCTCGTGGCATCCGGCGCCCGCGTGCGGTTCGAGCGCCGCGTGAAGAACCTGCGCGCGCTGCTCGACCGGGTCACCGCCGACGGCTTCGACGCGTTCGCGACCGTGACGACCGAGACGACGGATGCCTCGTCGCTCGCGTTCCGCGACCTCGGCGCGTAGCCGCCGCGCGCGGCGCCATGCCGCCGCGCGGCCCGCGCGCCCGGCGCCCCCCGCCCGACCCCGAGATCGCGCGAATCGCGGGTACTCGCGGCGGGGACCCGCGAGGTGCGCGCTTTCGGGGCTGCGGGCGGCCAGCCTGTGGAGAGACGACGCCCCACGGACCAGTGGTGGCGCATGGTGGGCGGATGACCCGCCGCACCCCGCTCCCCGTCCACATCCGCGGCTCGGCGTTCCTCGTGCGCGAGACGGAGTTCCACGAGGCGACGCCGGGCCGGCTCCGCGCCTCGGACCTGCAGCGGCCGTTCACGGGCGTGAGGTCGGTCGGTCTCGACCTCGGCGAGGTCATCGATCGCTGTCGTGCCTTCTCGCCGCTGCTCCGCCCCGGTGAAGCCTTCAGCCATGCCACCGCTGCCGAGTTGCTCGGACTTCCGCTTCCGTCGTCGACGCGTCGTGGAGGGGCGTCGGGGGAGCTCAGAGCTCTCCACGTCATCGCGCCCCCGGGAACGTGTCCGACCCGCACGCGCGGCGCTGTCGGCCACCGGAGCGATCGACCGGTGCCGGTCATCATCCAGCACGGACTCCCCATCGTCGACCCGCCACTGCTCTGGTGCCAGCTCGCCGCCGACCTGTCTCGCGAGGACCTCGTCGCGGTCGGCGATGCGCTGGTGACCGGCCCACGGCGGGGCGGGATCCGACGTGCGGCCCACTCGACGCCGACCGAGCTCTCGACGGCGGTTGACGCCTGGGGCGCGCGGCGTGGATCACGGCGTCTCCGGTGGGCGCTCCCGCGTGTCAGGATCGGCGCGGAGTCGCGTCCCGAGAGCCACACGAGGTTGCTCGTCATCGCCGCCGGCCTGCCCGAGCCCGTCATCAACCAGCCGATCGCGGTGGCGGAGATGGGGGTGATCCACCCCGATCTCGCCTACCCCGAGTGGAGGATCGCGCTCGAGTACGAGGGCGACGGGCATCGCACCGACCGGCGGGCCTGGCAGGCGGACATCCGACGGCATCGGGCGCTGGCCGCTGCGGGCTGGACCGTCATCCGCGTGACCGCCGACGACGTCTTCGCCGACAGCGAGCAGTTCATCGCCCGAATCCGGCAGCACATCGCACTCGCGGGAGGCTGACGCGCCGAGAGTGCGCAGATCGCGGGTGCAAGGCCGACGGACTAACGATCAGCGCACTCTCGGTGCGGGTGACGCGAGGGTGACGGGCGGATGCCGCGCACGGATGCCGCGCGCCCGCGGCATCCGTCGACCCACTGTCCCCGCAGCGTCGCGCCCCGACCGCGGTCCAAACACGAGTCGTGAGCATTACTAGACTGGCCTGCGGATCACGACGGAGTCGTCCGACGCACACCCCCCATCACAGAGGAGTTCACTGTGGCATTCATCGAAGCTGTAGGCGCCCGCGAGATTCTCGACTCGCGCGGCAACCCGACCGTCGAGGTCGAGGTGCTGCTCGACGACGGCTCGCTGGCCCGTGCGGCGGTGCCCTCGGGCGCGTCGACCGGCGCCTTCGAGGCGTACGAGCTGCGCGACGGCGACAGCGACCGCTACCTCGGCAAGGGCGTGCAGAAGGCCGTCGACGCCGTGCTCGACGACCTCGGCCCCGCCGTCGAAGACCTCGACGCCGCCGACCAGCGCCTCGTCGACGCCGCCCTCATCGAGGCCGACGGCACCGACAACAAGAGCCGCCTCGGCGCCAACGCCATCCTCGGCGTGAGCCTCGCGGTCGCCAAGGCCGCCGCCGACTCGGCCGACCTCCCGCTGTTCCGCTACCTCGGCGGCCCGAACGCGCACGTGCTGCCCGTGCCGATGATGAACATCATCAACGGGGGCGCGCACGCCGACACCGGCGTCGACATCCAGGAGTTCATGGTGCTGCCGATCGGCGCGCCCACCTACTCCGAGGGCCTCCGCTGGGGCGTCGAGACCTACCACGCGCTGAAGAGCCTGCTGAAGTCGAAGGGCCTGTCCACCGGCCTCGGCGACGAGGGCGGCTTCGCGCCCGACTTCGCGTCGAACCGCGACGCGCTCGACTTCATCGCCGAGGCGATCGGCAAGGCGGGCTTCACGCTCGGCACCGACATCGCGCTCGGCCTGGATGTCGCGGCCACCGAGTTCTTCGAGAACGGCGTCTACCGCTTCGAGGGCAAGGACCGCACGTCGGCAGAGATGAGCGCGTACTACGGCGAGCTCGCCGCCGCCTACCCACTCATCTCCATCGAAGACCCGCTCGCCGAGGACGACTGGGAGGGCTGGGCGGCGCTCACCGAGCAGCTGGGCTCGAAGCTGCAGCTCGTCGGCGACGACCTGTTCGTCACCAACCCGAAGCGCCTCGCCGACGGCATCGCCAAGCGCGCCGGCAACTCGATCCTCGTCAAGGTCAACCAGATCGGCACGCTGACCGAGACGCTCGACGCCGTGAAGCTCGCGCAGCGCGCCGGCTACACCGCGGTGCTCTCCCACCGCTCGGGCGAGACCGAGGACACGACCATCGCCGACCTCGCGGTGGCGACCGATTGCGGCCAGATCAAGACGGGCGCGCCCGCCCGGTCGGAGCGCGTCGCGAAGTACAATCAGCTCCTGAGGATCGAAGAAGAGCTCGGCGAGGCCGCGGTGTACGCGGGTCGCTCCGCGTTCCCCCGATTCACGGCCTGACCAGCCTGATCGTGACGGGGGCGGCCGTGGGGCCGTCCCCGTCGTGCTTCCTGGGAGAGTGAGGAGGGGCGATGCATCCGGATGCTCCGCGCCCTCCGCGCTCGTCGGGCGTGCCGCGTCGGCCGGCCAACGCCGAGGCGCTGTCGTCGCCGCGCCCGAAGGCGAGCGGCGCCGGGGGCGCGACGGCCAAGCCGGGATCGTCCTCGGCCGGCAAGACCGGCAAGACCGGCACGACCCGCAAGACCGGCAAGGCCAGCGGCGCCGGCGGCGCGAAGACTCCCGCGGCCAAGGCCGCAGGCACGAAGGCCACCGCCGCGAAGACGCCCGCCTCGAAGTCCGCGCCGAAGTCGAGCACCACGAAGCCGCCGCGCGCACGCACCCGGCGCGGGGCCTCCGCCGGCTCGGGCGGTGCCGGTGGAGCGGCCGGCGCCGACCGCGCAGGCTGGCTCAGCGGCATCCGATTCTCAGGCTTCTCCGTCATCATGATGGGAGTGCTCGTGCTCGCCGTGGTCGTGCTGGCGCCGACCATCGCGGCGTTCGCGCAGCAGCGGCAGCAGATCGCCGAGTTGCGGGCCTCGGTCTCCCAGCAGGAGGACGAGGTGCAGCGGCTGCGGGATGAGCGCGAACGCTGGAACGACGAGACGTTCATCATGACCCAGGCACGCGAGCGGTTGTACTACGTGATGCCCGGCGAGGTGAGCTACCTCGTCATCGACGACCGGACCGAGGCGGCCAAGGCGGATGCCGCCGCAGAGGTCTCGGCAGATGTGACCGAATCGAAGGGCGACTGGATGCGCACGCTGCTCGACTCCGTGATGACGGCGGGACTCGCCCCGACGTCGACGGATGCCCCGGCGCCCGCCGAGGGAGGCGCGCGATGACCCGCCCGCCCTTCGAGCCCGTGAGCGAGCGCGACATCCGCATCGTGTCGGCGCAACTCGGGCGGCCCGCGCGCGACGTCGTCGGCATCCCGGCGCGCTGCGCGTGCGGGGCTCCGACCGTGGTCGCGACCGCACCGCGCCTGTCCGACGGCACGCCGTTCCCGACCCTGTACTACCTGACGCATCCCGCGGCGACCGCGGCGATGTCGTTCCTGGAGGCCGGGCAGCTCATGGTCGAGTGCTCCGAGCTGCTCGCCTCCGACGACGAGGTGCGCGCCGCCTACGAGCGCGCCCACCGCGACTACCTTGCCGACCGCGAGTCCATCGGGGTGGTCGCGGAGATCGCGGGCATCTCCGCGGGCGGCATGCCGACGCGGGTGAAGTGCCTGCACGCGCTGGCCGCGCATTCGCTCTCGGCGGGGCCGGGCGCGAACCCGATGGGTGATCTCGCGCTCGAGCGCTCGCCGTGGTCGCCGAGCGTCTGCCAGTGCCCCGACTACGGCGTGGACCTGCCCGACCCGGCCGACCCCGCCGACGACGAGACCGGCGGTCGTCCGTGACCGCACGGGCTCGCCGCCCGTTCGCCGTCGTCGCGAAGGCCGCCGCGGCCGCCGCGGCGGCCACCGTCCTCGCGCTCGCGGGCGCGGCACCGGCCCACGCCGACACGGTGCGCGACCTCGAGTACTGGCTCACCGACTACGGCTTCACGACGGCGTGGAACAGCTCGCAGGGCGAGGGCGTGACCGTCGCGATCATCGACACCGGGGTGAGCGGCGACGTCGCCGAGCTGCGCGGTGCCGTCGTCGGCGGCACGGATGTCTCGGGCCTCGGCACGCCCGACGGGCAGACGCCCGTCGGTGACGACCCCGACCACGGCACCCTGGTCGCGTCCCTCCTCGCGGGTCGCGGCACCGGCGAGGGCAACGGCGTCATCGGCGTCGCTCCGAAGGCCGACCTGCTCTCGGCGTCTGTCGCGTTCGGGCAGGACACGGGTGCGGTGAAGTCGAACGACGACCAGATCGCCGAGGCGGTGCGGTGGGCGGTCGACAACGGCGCCGACGTCATCAACATGTCGCTGACGCGGAACACCCGCGACTGGCCCGAGAGCTGGGACGACGCGTTCACGTACGCGTTCGAGAACGACGTCGTGGTCGTCGCGGCGGCCGGCAACCGGGGGAGCGGCACGAGCGAGGTCGGCGCACCCGCCACGATCCCCGGCGTGCTCACCGTGGCGGGCGTCGACCGCGACAAGAACGCGAGCTTCGACGCCAGCTCGCAGGGCATCACGATCGCGGTGGCGGCCCCGAGCGAGGACCTCGTCGGCGCCCTGCCCGACGGCAGCTACGTGCAGTGGGACGGCACGAGCGCCGCGGCGCCGATCGTCTCGGGCCTGGTGGCCCTCATCCGCAGCGAGTACCCCGACCTCGACGCCGCGAACGTCATCGAACGACTCATTCGCACGGCCGATCGGCACGGGCAGGAGAACGTGCCCAGCCCGCTCTACGGTTGGGGCATCATCGACCCGGTCGAGGCGCTCACCGCGGACGTGCCCGAGGTCGACTCGAGCCCCCTCGGGAGCCTTGCGGAATGGATCACCATCCACCGGCGAGCGGATGCCCCGACCACCGCGCCCGACAGTGAGGAGCAGGTGATCGTGCCGATCGCCGATCCGCCCCCGCCGAGGTCGGACGGCGCGCAGACCCTCCTGCCCACGGCGTGGACGCTGGCGTATATCACGGTGCCGCTCTCGTTGGTCGCGGGGTTTGGTACGCTAGCAGCGCTGTTGGGCATCGGCGCCACTCGGCATTCCAGGCGGACTGTCCGCAATCGCGAGCAGTGATCGCACGCACCAGGCCGCACGCACCAGAAATATGAGGAGTCCATTCACCGTGCCCAAGATTCTCATCGTCGGCGGTGGTTATGCGGGGTTCTACACGGCGTGGAAGCTCGAGAAGTGGCTGCGGCCCGGCGAGGCCGAGGTCACGATCGTCGACCCGCTGCCGTACATGACCTACCAGCCGTTCCTCCCCGAGGTCGCGGCCGGCTCCATCGAGCCCCGTCACGCGGTGGTCGCGCAGCGCCGCCACCTCAAGAAGACCAACGTGGTCACCGCGAAGGTCACCCACGTCGACCACGCGTCGAAGACGGCGACGATCACGCCCGAGGTCGGTGAGCCGTGGGAGTTCGAGTACGACGTCATCGTCGTCACCGGCGGCGCCGTCTCGCGCACCTTCCCGATCCCCGGCATCGCCGAGAACGCGGTCGGCCTGAAGTCGATCGAAGAGGCCGTGTTCATCCGCGACCGGGTGCTCGACAACTTCGACAAGGCGTCGACGCTCCCGCCGGGTCCCGAGCGCGAGCGCCTGCTCACGTTCGTCGTCGTCGGCGGCGGATTCGCCGGCATCGAGGTCTTCGCCGAGCTGCGCTCGTTCGCCAGCTCGCTGCTCGAGTACTACCCCCAGATCACCTTCGACGAGACGCACTTCCACCTCATCGAGGCGATGGGCCGCATCATGCCCGAGGTGTCCCTCGAGACGAGCCACTGGGTCATCAAGCACCTCGCCCAGCGCGGCGCCGAGATCCACCTCGACACGCAGCTCACGAGCGCGGTCGACGGCAAGATCGAGCTCTCGACGGGCGAGACCTTCGAGACCGACCTGATCGTGTGGACGGCCGGCGTCATGGCGAACCCGGCCATCGTGCGCTCGAGCGACCTCCCCGTCGAGGAGCGCGGCCGCGTGCAGACCCGTGCCGACCTCCGCGTGGGCGACGAGGACGACTTCGTGCCCGACGCGTGGGCTGCCGGCGACATCGCCGCGGTCCCCGACCTCTCGGGCGGCGGCGTGGGCGGCTACTGCGTGCCCAACGCGCAGCACGCGGTGCGACAGGGCAAGCTCCTCGCGAAGAACATCGTGGCGGTGCTGCGCGGCGAGGAGCCGAAGGAGTACTTCCACAAGAACCTCGGCGCCGTCGCCGGCCTCGGCGTCGGCCAGGGCGTGTTCCAGTCGGGCAAGCTCGCGATCAAGGGCCTGCTCGCCTGGTTCGCACACCGCGGCTACCACGGCCTCGCCATGCCGAGCTGGGAGCGCAAGTTCCGCGTCTTCTGGGGCTGGTGGAACAACTTCTGGCTCGGCCGCGACATCGTCGGCCTTCCCGCACTGCAGCAGCCGCGCGCCCAGTTCGAGCTGTTCGCCGCGCGTCCGAAGCCCGCGGCCTCGGCGCCCGCGCCCGCGCCGGTCGCGGCATCCAGTGCCGCAGCGCCGAAGGCCGTGAAGGCCAAGGCCAAGCCTGCCGAGGCCAAGCCGGCCGAGGCGAAGGCGGCCGAGACCACGTCCTCGGACGCCAAGGCCGACGCGGCCGAGCCCGTCGCCGCCAAGTAGCAGTCCCACGAACCGCCGATCCGGCGTGAGGCGCCTCCGGGTGACTCACGCCGGATTCGTGCGTTTCTGCCAGAGTGAGGAATCCTTGCTCCGGTGGTGGGCGCCGTGCAACAATGCGAGAGTTCCGGGGGGAACGGGCGCGATATCGCGTCACCACACTGGGGGGTTCCTGTGGGAGCACACGTGGGCGAGCGCTCGAATCGCGCCATGCTCCGCTTCTGTGCGCTGGTGGTGGTCGGCGGTCTCATCGGCGCCGGCTCCGTCGCGCTCGAGCAGTTGACGTCCGTCGATCCCCTCGGCGCTCCGGCGCCGGCGGTCGCCGCTCCCGGCGATCCGGGAGAGCCGGCGCCGCCGACCGTGGTGTTCCAGGAGGATTTCGAGAACGCTCCGGACGTCGGCACTCCGACGCTGCTCACGAGCTACGTGTCCAGCATCGGCGGCACCTACACGGCTGACGCGTTCTGGAGTTCCATCGCGCGATGCAACGGGTTCGTCACGTCGTCGACGAACACGAAGCTCGCGGGCATGTGCAACTCCGACGGCTCGAACGGCGATCTCTGGTTCAATTCGCTCCGGAAGCTCACGTACGGAATCGGACTGATCAACGGATCGGCGAACCCGTTGACGAACAGTGCGAACGCGGCGTTCTCGATCGGCGGCGGCGCCAACAACGGCGTCATGTTCGAGACGGTGAGCCCGATTCCGCTGCCGACGCCGTCTCGATTCCTCACCTTCTCGGTCAGCGCCTCCGCGCTGAACTGCAACCTCACGGACCAACCCCGTCTTCAGTTCTCGCTCAAGGAGGGCGTCACGCAGCTTCCCATCGGCGCGCCGATCAACCCGTGCACCGATCCTCGAGGGGCCACGGTGGTCACCACACCGCCCATCCAAGGTGGCGACAACCGGACCGAGGTGCGGGCGGGCATCTTCCCGGCCTCGACCTCGTTCATCACGACCTCGAATTCCGTGGGGATCGTCATGCGCAATCTCACCGGCGGCGGCTTGGGGAATGACGCGGCGTTCGACGACATCCGCATCCTCGACGTGACGCCCTCGTTGGACAAGTCGTTCTCGACCCCGGACTTCGACGGGGTGTCGACGCTGACCTTCACGGTGACGAACACCGCGGAGCTGGCGTCGAAGGTGGGATGGTCGGCGACCGACAACCTGCAGCCCGGCCTGGTCGTGGCGAGTCCGTCGAACGCGTCGTCGACCTGCGCGAACGGGGTCGTGACGGCGGCGACGGGGGGCGGCACGATCGGCTTGGCGGGCGACATCCCCGCGGGTGTGCCGTTCTGCACGTTCACGGTCGATGTGACGGCGGCCACGACGCCGACGCTGGAGGCGCCGCAGAACTACCAGAACTGTCCCACGAATCTCTCCGCGGTCGTCGGGCTGGACCCGCCGAGCACCTGTGCGACGGTGACGTTCGTCGCGCCGGCGGCGCTCGAGATCTCGAAGACCTCCACGGCGACCGTGGCGTCGCGGGCGGGCGACATCGTGAACTACGCCGTGACCGTCCGGAACAGCGGGGGGACACCGTACACGGCGGCCGATCCGGCGTCATTCACCGATGACCTGTCGGGGATCACCGACGACGGGACGTACAACGGCGACGCGACCTCGTCGGGGAGCGCCCCGCCGCCGACGGTCGTGGGCGACGAGCTGAGCTGGTCGGGACCTCTCGGAGTGGGCGAATCGGTGACGATCGGCTATTCGGTCACGCTCACGCTCGCCGGCGACGGAGTGCTGTCGAACGTGGCCACGTTGCCAGACGGCGGCACCGCGTCGACGCTCGTCGAGATCCCGATCGCGCCATCACTCTCGATCGTCAAGTCCGCGACGCCGTCGGATCCCGACAGCTTCGACGTGGGGACCGAGGTGACGTACTCGTTCGTGGTGACGAACACCGGCAACGTGGCGATCACCGACCCCGTCGTCGCCGACGTCGGGTTCACCGGTGCCGGCACGCTGTCTGCACTGGTGTGCGACCCCGTGACCGAGCTGTTGCCCGGCGACCAGCTGCTGTGCACGGCGACGTACACGGTCGAGCAGGACGACGTCGACAACGGCGGCGTCGAGAACGCGGCGACCGTGACCGGCGACGACCCCGATGGTGCCGACGTGACGGCGACCGCGACGACGTTGGCGATCCCGACCGCGGCGGAGCCCGGCATCAGCCTGGACAAGACCGCCAGTCCTGGTCCGTACACCGCGGCCGGACAGGTCGTCACCTACTCGTTCCTGCTGACCAACACGGGGAACGTCACGCTCGATGACGTGGCCGTCGCGGAGGATGCGGCGCTGTTCACCGGTTCGGGCACCGTCTCGGCTGTGAGCTGCCCCACGAACACGCTGATCCCGGGCGCGACGGTCACCTGCACGGCGACGTACACGCTCTCGCAGGCGGACGTCGACGAGGGGTCGATCGAGAACACGGCCACGGCGAGTGCCACGTCGGATCTGGCCGGGTCGGTCGAGTCCGCGCCTGATTCGACCTCGACGACGATCGAGCCCGCCCCCGCGATGACGGTCGTGAAGACCGCCGGCCCCGGTGGGTTCACGGAGGCGGGCGAGATCGTGACGTACTCGTTCATCGTCGGGAACACCGGCAACGTGACGCTGTCGGATGTCGCGGTCAGCGAGGTCGAGTTCACCGGCACTGGCACCGCGCCGGTGATCACGTGCCCGCCGGCCGAGATCGCGTCCCTGGCGCCGGGCGACGACGTGACGTGCACCGCGACGTACGCGCTGACCCAGGCCGACATCGACTCCGGTTCGGTCATCAACACGGCGTCCGCGAGCGCGACCCCGCCGGTCGGGCCCGTGGTGACGGCCACGCCGTCCGTGGCTCCCATCACCTTCGTGGCCTCGCCGTCGTTGTCGATGGACAAGACCTCCGACCCGACGACGGTCACGGCCCCTGGACAGGAGATCACGTACTCGTTCCTGATCACCAACACGGGCAATGTCACCATCGACGACGTCATGGTGACGGAGGGCTCGTTCACCGGAAGCGGCCCGTTGTCCGCCGCGGTGTGCCCAGCCGGGGCAGCCGAGTTGCTGCCCGACGCCTCGGTGACCTGCACCGCGACGTACACCGTGACGCAAGCGGACATCGACGGCGGCAACCTGGTCAACTCGGCAGCCGCGTCCGGCGTGCCACCGTCGGGGTCGATGATGTCGTCCACGGAGGACATCGCCACCGTCGCGGTCGACGCGGTCGCCTCGCTCGCGCTGGTGAAGTCCGTCGATCCGGTCGCGGTGATCGGGGCGGGCACCACGGTGACGTACACGTTCACGGTGACGAACACGGGGGCGATCACGCTGTCGGGGATCGCCATCGCCGAGGCGTCGTTCACCGGCACAGGGACCCCTCCAGTGATCGTGTGTCCGGAGGATGAGCTCGCCCCGAGTGCGTCCCTCGAGTGCGTGGGGACGTACGTGACCACGGCGGCGGATCTCACGGCCGGGCGGGTGGAGAACTCGGCGACCGCGACGGCGTCGACGCCGCAGGAGGGCACGGTGGAGAGCGACATCGCGAGCGTGTCGTTCGACGTGCTGCCGGTGCCGCCGATCCCGGTCGCGCCGCTCGTGCCGCCGGGGCCGGCCGGGTTGGCTTCGACCGGCACTGCGGCGACGGTGACGCTGATGACGGTCGGCACCCTGGCTGCCCTGCTCGGTGCGCTGATCCTCGCCGCACGACGGCGGTGGACCGCGAAGTAGTGTGGGTGCGTGGCGCCGGCCCTGCCGGCGCCGCGCTCCCGTAGCCCAATCGGCAGAGGCAGGCGACTTAAACTCGCTCGAGTCTGGGTTCGAATCCCAGCGGGAGCACCGCGACCGCGCTCCGTCAACCCGCTGCCGCGTCGCCCGGACCGGCGTTATCTTCGCGGCATGAAGGTCCTCTCGACGACATGGATCGTCGGCATCGCCGTCGGTCTCGTCTACATGCTCGGCATCGGGCTCTCGGGGCGGTGATCAGCGTGCGCATCCGGCAGCATTCGCTCAGCATCTTCTTCGCCGTGCTCTTCGTGCTCGCGCTCATCGGCCAGTCGATCGCCGGGCTGATCTCGTTCAACGAGGAGCAGCTCGCGCACGGCGCCGCGGCCGTGACGTGGCTCGACTTCGTGACGTCGTCGGAGTTCGTCGTCGACGTGGCCGAGAACTGGCAGTCCGAGTACCTGCAGTTCTTCCTCTTCATCTTCGCGACGATCTGGCTCGTGCAGGCCGGGTCGCCGGAATCGAAGGAGGTCGGGCACGAGGGCATCGGCAGCGACGAGGAGCAGAAGGTGGGTCGGTACGCCGAGCCCGAGTCGCCGTCCTGGGCGAAGGCGACGGGCTGGCGGCAGACGGTGTACAGCAACTCGCTCCTCATCACCATGGGCGCGATCTTCGTGCTGTCGTGGCTCGCGCAGGGCATCGCCGGCCACACCGTGTTCAACGCCGAGCAGGCGGAGCACGGGCAGGACCTCCTCACCTTCGGGGAGTACCTCCTCTCCGCCGACTTCTGGAACCGGACGCTGCAGAACTGGCAGTCCGAGTTCCTCGCGGTGGGCAGCATGGTGGCCCTGTCGATCGTGCTGCGGCAGCGTGGCAGCTCCGAGTCCAAGCCGGTCGGCACCCCGCACCACGAGGGAGCGGTGAGCGCCGAATAGGCCTCGCTCGCGAGCTGGCGCGGGGGTGGGCGCGGTGGGTTCGGCCCGCATAACGCGCCGGATCGTGGCCGTCAAGCCGCTCCCGAACGGCCCTGCGCGGCGGCATCCTGTATCTCGTGATGACGATCGTGTACGCCGGGGGCGAGTTGCTGACCGGCGATGAGATTGCCGAGGCGTTGCTCACCTACAGCCAGGCACTTGCACAGAGCGAGACCGCGTCGACGGTGGAGATCCCCACGCTCGACGACGACGGGGAGCGCCAGATGGTCAAGGTGCTCGTCGGCCCCGCGAGCCAGATCATGGCGAAGCCCGCCGATTCCCCGTTCGGCGAGTTGCGCGACCCCGACGTCCTGGCGCACCTCGCGGCCATGACCGCGCGGCTGCAGCCTACGCGGAATGTCCCATCCGCGGCGTCGGGGACCGACGACCTCCCCGAGTGGGTCGACGACCTCTGAGGCGAGTCCCGGTCACACGATGACGGATGCCGCAGCCGGCCGGCTGCGGCATCCGCTCGTCGCGATTCGCGGCCTCAGAGGATCGGCTTCCCTCCGGTGACGGCGATGCGGGCGCCCGACACGTAGCTGGCCTCATCGGAGGCGAGCAGCACGTAGACCGGCGCGAGCTCGGCGGGCTGCGCCGGGCGCTTCATCGGGACCTGCTGTCCGAAGCTCTCCACCTTCTCGGGCGGCATCGTCGACGGGATGAGCGGCGTCCACACCGGTCCCGGTGCGACACTGTTGGCCCGGATGCCCCGCTCGGCGAGCAGCTGGGCCAGGGACGCGGTCATGTTCGCGATGCCGGCTTTCGTCGCGGCGTAGGGGATCAGCGACGGCGACGGCATGTCGGAGTTCACCGAGGAGGAGCCGATGATCGAGGCGCCCTCGCCCAGGTGCGGCAGTGCCGCCTTGACGAGGTGGAAGAACGCGCTCAGGTTGACCGCGATGGTGCGATCCCATTCCTCGTCGGGGATCTCCTCGAGCGTGGGGTGGTCCATCTGGAACGCGGCGTTGCTGACGAGCACGTCGATGCGGCCGAACTCCGAGACCGCCTTCGCGATGACCTCGCGGCAGTGGGCGGGGTCGGCGAGGTCGCCCGAGATCGACACGGCGCGGCGCCCGGCCTCCTCGACGTAGCGGCAGGTCTCCGCGGCATCCTCGTGCTCGTCGAGGTAGCTCACGAGCACGTCGGCTCCCTCGCGCGCATAGGCGATCGCCACGGCCTTGCCGATGCCGCTGTCGGCGCCGGTGATGACCGCGACCTTTCCCTCGAGCCGCCCGGATCCCCGGTAACTCTCCTCGCCGTGGTCGGGCTTCGGGGTCATGTCCTGCTCGGAGCCCGGAGGCTCCTGCTGCTGTGCCGGCTGGTTCATGTCGGTGCGCCCTTCTCGGTTCGTCCTGGATCGTCTGTTCATCCCACAAGCGCTCCACTTCGCCGACAACCGGGTTGACAGCCGGGTGTCAATCCCGCGACACGGTCTCGGCGCGCGGTTAGCGTCGGGGTGGGTCGTGCGACCGGCCGGCCCGGAGGGGAACCCAGTGTCTCGCAACGTTCGCGCCATGCGGTGCTCGCCCGAGGCGGTGTTCGAGGTCCTCGCCGACGGATGGCTCTACCCGGGCTGGGTCGTGGGCGCGTCGCGGATGCGTGCGGTGGACGGGGACTGGCCGGCCGAGCGCAGCGAGCTCCACCACTCGGTCGGCGTGTGGCCGCTGCTCATCGACGACGACACCGTGAGCCTCGAGTGGGATCCGCCGCGCCGCGCCGTCGTGCGCGCCAAGGGGTGGCCCATCGGGGAGGCTCGCGTGACGATCGACGTGCGAGAGGGGTCGCGCGGATGCATCGTCCGGATCCAGGAGGAGCCGGTCGAGGGTCCGGGCAGCTGGATCCCGCGGTTCCTCACCGATCCCATGCTCTACGTCCGCAATCGGGAGACCCTGCAGCGGCTGGCGTTCCTCGCCGAGGGGCGCGAGGGCGCGTCCAGGAGGCGCAGCGGGTGACCGACGTGGACGCGGTCGTCGTCGGAGCCGGGCCGAACGGACTCGCCGCGGCGGTCACGCTCGCGAGGTCGGGACTCTCGGTGCAGGTCTTCGAACGCAACCCGACGATCGGCGGCGGCGCGCGCACGTCCGAGCTCACGCTGCCCGGATTCCGGCACGACGTCTGCTCGGCGGTGCATCCGATGGCCCTCGCATCGCGATTCTTCCGCGAGTTCCAGCTCGCGCGGCGCATCGAGCTGCGGTTGCCGCCGGTCTCGTACGGGCATCCGCTCGACGGCGGCCGGGCCGGGCTCGCCTACCTCGACCTCGACCGGACCGCGGAGGGACTCGGCCGGGACGGCGCGGCGTACCGCCGCCTGATGGCGCCGCTCGTGGCACGCGCCGACGACGTCGCCGGCTTCACGGGCAGCAACCTGCTCGGGGTGCCCGCGCATCCGGTGACCGCGGTACGGTTCGGCCTCCGGGCACTGGAGCAGGGCTCGCCCCTGTGGAACGCCCGCTTCGCGGAGGACGTCGCACCGGCGATGCTCACCGGGGTCGCGGCCCACACCATCTTGCCGATGCCGGGGGTCGCGCCGGCCGGTGCCGGTCTCGCGCTCGGCACCTACGCCCACGCCCGAGGCTGGCCGATCCCGGTCGGCGGCAGCCAGGCCATCGTGGACGCGCTCGCCGCCGACCTGCTGGCGCACGGCGGCCGGATCACCACGAACGCCGAGGTGACGGCGCTCGACGAACTGCCGTCGGCGCGCGCCATCCTGGCGGACGTGACCCCGCGAGCACTCCTCCGAATCGCCGGGCGCAGCGTGCCAGGCGCCTACGCCCGGGCTCTGCGCCGCTTCCGCTACGGCAACGGCGTCGCGAAGGTGGACTTCGCCCTCTCGGGGCCCGTCCCGTGGGCCGACCCCGGCCTCGCCGGAGCGGGCACCGTGCACGTCGGCGGCACCCGGGCGCAGATCGCGCGCGCCGAACACGACGTGGCGCTCGGACGGCACAGCCCATCGCCGTACGTGCTCGTCTCGCAGCCCTCCATCGTCGACGACTCGCGCGCCCCGGCGGGGCGGCACGTGCTGTGGACGTACACCCACGTGCCGCGCGGCTCGACGCTCGACCAGCGGGAGGCGATCACGCGGCAGATCGAGCGGTTCGCCCCCGGATTCCGCGACCTCGTGCTAGCGGCATCCAGTCGCACCGCGGAGGACATCGAGCGGTACGACCCCAACTACGTCCTCGGCGACATCGCCTCGGGCACGCCGTCGATCGGGCAACTGCTGCGCCGACCGGTGTGCTCGCCCGACCCATGGCGCACGCCTGTTCCCGGCGTGTACCTGGCGTCGGCCTCGACGCCGCCGGGCCCCGGCGTGACCGGGATGAACGGGTGGTACGCCGCGCTGAGCGCGCTGCGGCACGAGTTCGGCGTGCGCGCGTTGCCGAACCTGTCGACCGGATGACGCGACCCGCGCCGCCCGACCGGCGCAACGGCCGCAAGGGCCCGCGGGCACCGGTCACCGCCGAGGCTCCCGCGCAGCCGCGTACTCCGCCCTGCGGCGCCGCGCCGCCTCAGCCCAGGCGGTCGAGGCGCCGCAGGATGAGGCCCTCGCGGAGCGCCCAGGGTGACACCTCGAGCTCGTCGACCTTGAACGCGCGCATGGCCTCGGAGAGCACGACGGCGCCCGCGACGATCTGGAAGGTGCGGTCGGCGGTGATGCCGGGCAGCGCGGGACGCGCGTCGGCGGGGATCTTCGCGAGCCTCGGGGTCCAGTCGTCGAGGCCCTCACGGGTGAGCACGGAGCGCTCGGTGGAGCCGACGCCGTCCTCGACGCTGCCGGCCAGCCGCGCGAGCGAGCGGATGGTCTTCGACGAGCCGACGACGTGATCGGGCGCGGGGAGCGCACGGAAGGACCCCACGGCCTCGGCGAGCACCGCGCGGGCGTGGGCGCGCAACGCGGCGACCTGTTCGGTCGAGGGCGGGTCGTCGGGCAGGAACGCGATGGTCGAGCGTCCGGCGCCGAGGGGGAGCGAGTGCGCGACATCCGGGATCTCGTCGATGCCCTGCGCGACCTCGAGCGAGCCGCCGCCGATGTCGAAGAGCAGGATCCGCTCGGCCGACCAGCCGTACCAGCGCCGCACGGCGAGGAACGTGAGCCGGGCCTCGTCGTCGCCCGACAGCACCTGCAGTTCGACGCCCGTGCGCCGGGCGACGAGGGCGAGCACCTCCTCGCCGTTCGTCGCCTCGCGGATGGCGGAGGTGGCGAACGCGAGCAGTTCGTCGATGCCCGCCTCCTTCGCGGCATCCGCTGCGCTGCCGATCGCCTCGAGGATGGCGCGGACGCCCTCGTCGCTGATGGCGCCGTCGGCTTCGAGGTAGCGCATGAGCCGGAGCACCTGCTTGTGCGACGCGGTCGGGATGGGGCGGGCGCCGGGATGTGCATCGACGACGAGCAGGTGGACGGTGTTGGAACCGACGTCGAGAACCCCGAGGCGCATGGTGCGAGCGTAGCCGCTGGCGCGTGCGCGGTCGGCGGGTTTCGTGCATACTGGTCCGACTGGGACGATCGTCCCACTTCAGTCGGCGATGGAGTCGAGAGGAGCCGCGTGGTCCGCATCCCCGCGTCCGAGCGCCGCACCGCGCTCATCGAGGCGGCCCTGCGCGTGGTGTCGCGTCGCGGCATCGCCCAGGCCACGACGCGCGCGATCGTGGCCGAGGCCGGCATGAGCCTCGCGAGCTTCCACTATGCGTTCGACTCGCGCGACGAGCTCATCGACGAGCTCATCGCGACCGTGGTCGCGCGGGAGCAGCTCGCGGTCATCCCCGACCTCGTTCCCGGCCAGAGCCTCGCCGAGTTGCTCGAATCGGGCATCCTCGGCTACTTCGAGCACCTCAAGGCCGATCCCGAGCACGAGCAGGCGATGCTCGAGCTCACGCAGTACGCGCTCCGGTCGCCCGAGCGCAACGCCCTCGCACTCGCCCAGTACGCCAAGTACGTCGAGCTCGCCGAGCGCTCCCTCGAGCTGGCGGCCGACGTCGCCGAGATCGACTGGCGGCTGCCGGTCCGCGACGTGGCGCGCGTCCTCGTGGCGTTCACCGACGGACTCACCCTCACCTGGCTCGTCGATCGCGACGACGATGCCGCCCGGGCGGTCGCACGTGCGGCCGCCGATGCCCTCTCGAGAATGGCCGACCCCCGATGACGAGCCTCGACCCCGCCCCGCCCACCCCGGGGCATCCCGCGAGCGACCGGCAGCCGCTCGCCGCGCTCGCCGAACCCGTGCGCCGCGTCTCGGCCGGCTGGATCGGCGCCTTCGCGACCGTGTGGCTCGGCGTCTGGATGGCGCAACTCACCCCGGTGCAGCTCCTGCTGCCCGCGCAGATCGACGCGGTGCTGCACCCCGAGGACTGGGTGGACAGCGTGGTGGCCTTCGGCACGATCTCGGGCGTCGCGGCGGTCGCCACGATCATCGCGTACCCCCTCACGGGCGCGCTCTCCGACCGCACCACGTCGCGGTTCGGGCGCCGCCGCCCGTGGATCGTCGTCGGCGCCCTCGTCTTCGCGCTGTCGCTCGTCGCGCTCGGGCTGCAGACCGAGATCTGGGCGATCGGGGCTGCGTGGGTCGCGGCATCCGTCGGCTTCTGCATCATGACGGCCGCGCTGACGGCGACCATCTCCGACCAGGTGCCGGTGAACCAGCGCGGGTTCGTGTCCGGCTGGATGTCGGCGCCGCAGGCGGTGGGCATCATCGTCGGCCTCCTGCTCGTGACCGAGCTCGTCACCGACCAGTCCCTGGGCTACCTCCTGCTCGCGGTGATCCTCCTCGTGCTCGCGGTGCCGTTCCTGTTCCGCCACGACCAGCCGCTCGCGGCTGCGGAGCGTCGGCGGGTCACCGCGAAGGGCATCCTCGCCGGGTTCTGGATCAGCCCTCGCAAGTACCCCGACTTCGGCTGGACCCTGCTCAGCCGCGTGCTCGTGTCGGTCGGCAACGCGCTCGGCACGAGCCTCCTGCTGTACTTCCTGATGTTCCAGCTCGACGATCCGCACGCCGAGGACGACCTCATCGTGCTCACGCTCATCTACATGGTGTTCGTGATCCTCGCGTCGCTGCTGCTGGGGCGCCTCTCCGACCGCCTGGGCCGCCGCAAGGCGTTCGTGTTCCTCGCCTCGGGGCTCCAGGGCGTCGCGGCGCTGCTCCTCGCCTGCTTCCCCGACCTCACGGTCGCGATGGTCGCCGCCGGCATCCTCGGGCTCGGATACGGCTGCTTCCTCTCGGTCGACCAGGCTCTCGCCACCCAGGTGCTGCCCGACGCCGCCTCGCGCGGCAAGGACCTCGGCATCATGAACATCGCCACGGCGGTGCCGCAGGCCGTCGGGCCGCTCATCGGCGCCGCGGCCGTGGTCGCCACCGGCTCCTTCGTGCTCGTCTTCGTGCTCGGCGCGATCTTCGCGTTCGCCGGGGCACTCGCGGTCTCGCGCGTCAGGAGCGTGCGCTGATGACCCTCGACCTCGCCATGACGACCACGGGCACGGATGCCGCGCCCTGGCGTTCGCCCGAACGCCACTGGCCCGCCCTCAGCGCCGCCACGGCCGGGCTCGACGCCCCGGTCGGCGCCCTCCACCTCGGGGCGCTGCGCCACAACGCGCACGACATGCTGCGCCGCGCGCACGGCACGCCGATCCGCATCGCGTCGAAGTCCGTGCGCGTGCGCAGCGTCATCGAGGCGCTGCTGCGCCAGCCCGGCTACCGGGGGGTGCTCGCCTACACGCTCGCCGAGGCGCTGTGGCTCGCCGACACGGTCGACGACCTCGTCGTCGGCTATCCCACGGCGGAGCGCGGCAGCATCCGCCGCCTCGCCGGCGACGCCGACCTCGCGAGCCGCGTCACCCTCATGGTCGACTCGCCCGAGCAGCTCGACCTCATCGACGCCGTGCTGCCGCCGTCGCAGCGCGAGGAGATCCGCGTCTGCCTCGAGCTCGACGCGTCGTGGCACGCCCCGGTGCTCGGCCACCTCGGCGTGCGCCGGTCGCCCGTGCACGACCCGGCCGACGCGGGCGCGCTGGCCGCCTACATCGTGCGACGGCCCGGCTTCCGGCTCGTCGGCATGATGTCGTACGAGGCCCAGATCGCCGGCGTCGTGAACCGCCCGGCGGGGCGCCCGGTCGACGGAGCGGTGAATCGCTGGATGCAGTCGCGTTCGCTGCCCGAGCTGCTCGAGCGCCGCGCCCGTGCGGTCGCCGCGGTGCGCCGACACGCCGACCTCGAGTTCGTGAACGGCGGCGGCACCGGCTCGCTCGAGGCGACGGCGGCGGATGCCTCGATCACCGAGATCGCCGCGGGCTCCGGCCTCTTCGGCGGGCACCTGTTCGACGGCTACGCGCACTTCACCCCCGCACCCGCGGCGGCGTTCGCCCTCGACGTCGTGCGCTCGCCGAGCCCGGCCCACGCCACGATCCTCGGCGGCGGCTGGATCGCGTCGGGCCCGCCCGGGCCCGACCGGGTGCCGCGCATCGTCTGGCCCGAGGGGCTCGCGATGGTGCCGCGCGAGTCGGCCGGTGAAGTCCAGACGCCCGTCACCGGCGCTGCGGCCGGGCGCCTGCGTGCGGGCGATCGCGTCTGGTTCCGGCACACCAAGTCGGGCGAGCTGTCGGAGCACCTGAACGCGTTCGCCGTCGTCGACGGCGACGCGGTGGTCGACACCGTGCCCACCTACCGAGGCGAGGGGAAGGCGTTCCTGTGACGGCGAGCGGAGACCTGTGGCGCAACTGGGGCCGCACCGAGGCGGTGCGCCCGGTGCGGGTGGAACGGCCGGCCACGGCCGGGGCGGTGCAGCGGGCGGTCGCCGCCGCCGCGGCATCCGGCCTGCGCGTGAAGCCCGTCGGCGCCGGCCACAGCTTCACCGGCATCGCCGTCGCCCCCGACGTGCAGCTCGACCTCGGCGACCTCACGGGCGTCATCGACGCGGATGTCGCGACCGGCCGGGTCACGCTCGCCGCCGGCACCCGACTGCACCAGCTGCCTGCCCTGCTCGCCCCGTACGGCCTCGCGCTGCCGAACATGGGCGACATCGACCGGCAGACCATCGCCGGCGCGACCTCCACCGGAACGCACGGCACGGGGCTCGGCTTCGGCGGCCTCGCGACGCAGATCGTCGGGGCGAAGCTCGTGACCGGCACCGGCGAGCTCCTCACCGTCAGCGAGACCGAGCGACCCGAGCTGCTGCCCGCCGTGCGCGTCGGCCTGGGCGCCCTCGGCGTGCTCGTCGAGGTGACGCTGCAGCTGGTGCCCCGGTTCGTGCTCCACGCCGTCGAGCGCCCCGAGCCGTTCGGGCTCGTCGTCGACGAGTGGCTCGACCGAGTGCGCGCGCACGACCACTTCGAGTTCTACTGGTTCCCCCACACCGACACCGCCCTGACGAAGACGAACACCCGGCTGCCGGCCGACGCGCCTCGCAAGCCCCTCGGGCCGGTCTCGCGCTGGGTGGACGACGAGCTCGTCGCCAATGGACTGTTCGGGGCCGCCTGCCGCGCCCTGACGGTCGCACCTCGTCTCACTCCGCACCTCGCCTGGCTCACCGACAAGCTGAGCGGCAACCGCGACTTCACCGACTTCTCGCCGTCGGTGTTCACCAGTGCGCGCCGGGTGCGATTCCGCGAGATGGAGTACGCCATCCCGCTCGAGGCCGTGCCGGATGCGGTGCGCGAGGTGCGGGCGCTCATCGAGCGGAAGGGGTGGAACATCACCTTCCCGATCGAGGTGCGCGCCGCGGCATCCGACGACAACTGGCTCTCGACGGCGCACGGCCGGGACACCGGCTACATCGCGGTGCACCGCTACTACCGCGAGGACCCGCGGGAGTACTTCGCCGCCGTGGAGGAGATCATGCGCGGACTCGGGGGTCGCCCGCACTGGGGCAAGATGCACACGCAGACCAGTGAGACGCTGCGCGACGTGTACCCGCGGTTCGACGACTTCCTGCGGGTGCGCGACGAGCTCGACCCCGAGCGCCGCTTCGCGAACGCCTACCTCGATCGCGTGCTCGGCGGCCCGACGGCGACCCCCGTGACGGATGCCCCGGCTACGGAGTCCGCCGACGCAGCGTGACCGAGCCCAGCACGATCGAGCCGACGATCCACGCGATCACGACGAGGAGCTTCGAGATGATCCACGCGGTGTCCTCGTCGCCGGTCGAGACGGCGTTTAGCGCGTCGATGGCGTAGGTGAGCGGCAGCCATCCGCTGATCGCCTCGAGGCCCGCCGGCAGTTGGTCGGTGGGCAGGAAGATGCCGCCGAGCAGCACCTGCGGGAAGACGAAGACCGGCAGGAACTGCACCACCTGGAACTCGGTGCGGGCGAACGCGCTCGCGAGGAGGCCCAGGGCGGTCCCGAGCAGGGCGTCGCAGATGGCGACCGCGAACAGCAGCACCAGTGACCCCTCGATCTCGAGCCCGCACACCCAGACCGCGAACGAGACCGCGATCGCGGTCTGGAAGATCGCGAGGAATCCGAACGCGAGCGCATAGCCGAGGATGAAGTCGCCCTTGCCGAGCGGCATCGAGAACAGCCGCTCGAGCGTTCCGCTGCGCCGTTCGCGGAGGGTCGCGATGCTCGTCACGAGGAACATCACGATGAACGGGAAGAGCGCCAGCATCGCCGGGCCGATCGAGGCGAAGGTGTCGGTGTCGGTGAACATCCAGGCGACGAGGCCGATGAGCAGGCTCGGCACCACGAGGAGCAGGCCGATGGTGCGGGGGTCGTGCCGGATCTGCGAGAGCACCCGGCCGGTGGTCGCGAACGTGCGCGCGAGGTTCATCGTGCCGCCTCCCGTCCGGACTCGGGTCGCAGGTCGGGCTGGCCGCGCTCGATGAGCCGCAGGAACGCCGTCTCGATGTCGTCGGTGCCGGTGGCCTCGAGCACGCCGGGCACGGTGTCGTCGGCGAGCAGGGCGCCGTCGCGCATGAGCAGCAGGCGGTCGCAGCGTTTGGCCTCGTCCATCACGTGGCTCGACACGAGCAGGGTGGCGCCGTCGGCGGCGAGCCGGTGGAAGAGGTCCCAGAGCTCGACGCGCAGCACGGGGTCGAGCCCGACGGTCGGCTCGTCGAGCACGAGCACCTCGGGCGCGCCGAGGAGGGCGGCGGCGAGCGACACGCGTCCGCGCTGGCCGCCCGAGAGCGCGCCGGCGAGGCGGTCGGCCACCGAGCCGAGGTCGGTGCGGTCGATGACGGCGTCGATGTCGGATGCCGGTGCGCCGAGGATCCGGCGGAAGTAGGCGAGGTTCTGCCGCACCGTGAGGTCGTCGTACACGCTCGCCTGCTGCGTGACGTAGGCCAGGCGGGTGCGGAGCTCCCGGGAGCCGGCCGGGAGGCCGAGCACCGCGATGCGACCCGAGTCGACCACCTGCACGCCGACGATGGCGCGCATGAGGGTGGTCTTGCCGCTGCCGCTCGGTCCGAGGAGGCCGACGATGCGACCCTTCGGCACGGTCAGCGAGAGGCCGTGCAGGACCGGGATGCGGGAGCGGCGCACGTGCAGGTCGTCGACCACGATGGCCGGCGGCGCCGCGGCATCCGCGTTATTCACCATGTGCTGAATTGTGCGCGCGCACCGGGGCGCTGTCAAGCATCGGACCGGTGCCGGTGAGGTGCCACTGCACGGCTGGACCGACGCGCGCCACGATCTCGTCATCGCTCATGGACGCCACCGGGTCGAAGGCAAGGACGTAGCGCAGCATGATGACGCCCACGAGCTGCGAGGCGGCCAGTTGCGCCCGCAGTTCGGCGTCGGCCTCGTCGGCGATGCGGCCCGCCAGCCGGTGCATGATCTCCCGGCGCAGGAACTCCCGGAGCATGCGCGCGACCGGGCCGTGCCCGATCGCCGAGCGCATGGCCGCGGTCGCCGCGGGACGCACCGCGGGGTTGTCCCACGCGATGAGCACCGTGCGCACGAGCCTGGCCCCGAGCTCCTCGAGCGGACCGTCGAGCGCGCCCTGCACGAGGCGGTCGGGGCGCAGCGGCACCGCGACGACCTCCACGACGAGCGCCGACTTGTCCTCGAAGTAGTGGTGCACGAGCGACGGGTCCACCCCGGCGCGGCGCGCGATCGAGCGGATGGACGCACCCTCATAGCCGCGCTCGCCGAACTCCGCGGCGGCGGCGTCGAGGATCCGGGCCTTCGTGTCGTCGCGGTTCGCGCCTCGTGGGCGCCCGCGTCGTCGCGGCTCTGCACGCTGCTCCACACCGCGAGCCTACGCCCGGCGGTGCCCGCGGTTCCCTCCGAGTCTCATGGGAAGCCCACTGGTGCCGCCTGCCCGCTCGGTAGGATGAGAGCACCCCCGATCGTCGCTGGAGCGCTAGGAGTCCGTGCCATGGAATGGCTGATCCCCGTCATCATCGTCGTCGCGCTCGTGGTGATCATCGGGATCTACCTCTGGGCGACCTACAACTCCCTCGTGACCCTCAACGTCCGCGTCGACGAGGCGTGGAGCGACATCACCGTGCAGCTCAAGCGCCGGGCCGACCTCATCCCCAACCTGATCGAGGCGGTCAAGGGCTACGCGGCCCACGAGAAGGCCGTCTTCGAGAACGTCACACGCGCGCGCGCGGAGACGCTGCAGGCGCAGGGGCCGGCCGAGGCGGGGGCAGCCGAGAACCACATGCAGCAGGCGCTGAAGTCGATCTTCGCGGTCGCCGAGGCGTACCCGCAGCTGCAGGCCAGCCAGAACTTCCTCCAGCTGCAGTCCGAGCTGGTCGACACCGAAGACAAGATCCAGGCGTCGCGCCGCTTCTACAACGGCGGCGTGCGGGAGCTCAACACGAAGATCAAGGTGTTCCCCAACACCCTGTTCGTGCGCGGCCTGGGCTTCCACGAGCGGGACTTCTTCGAGGTCACGGAGCCTGCGGCCATCGCAGAGCCGCCGCGCGTGCAGTTCTAAGGGCCGGCGTTGTACCGAGCGATCGCCAGGAACAAACGCAACACCGTCTTCATCATCCTGTTCTTCCTGGCCATCATCGGCGGGCTCGGATGGCTCGCGGCATGGGTCTACCAGGACCCCACCATCGTGATCGTCACCGTCGTGATCGCCAGCGCCTACGCGCTGTTCCAGTACTTCACCGCCGACCGGCAGGCCCTCGCCATGTCGGGCGCGATCGAGTTGCGCAGCAAGGCCGACCACCCACGGCTGTGGCGCACCGTCGAGAACCTGTCGATCGCGACGGGCACGCCGATGCCCCGGGTGTTCGTCATCTCCGACCCGGCGCCCAACGCCTTCGCCACCGGCCGTGACCCCGAGCATGCCGTGGTCGCGGCCACCACGGGCCTGCTCGAGCTCCTGGACGACGCCGAGCTCGAGGGCGTCATGGCCCACGAGCTCGGGCATGTGCGCAACTACGACATCCGCCTGTCGATGATCGTGTTCGGCCTCGTCGTGGCCGTCGGGTTCATCTCCGACATGTTCGTGCGCATGACCTTCTTCGGCCGCAACAACAACAGCAACGGCAATCCGATCCTGTTGGTCGTGGGCCTCGTCGCCATGCTCATCGCCCCGCTCGTCGCCAGCCTGGTGCAACTGGCGGTCTCACGTCAGCGCGAGTACCTGGCGGATGCCACGGGCGCGATGACGACCCGTCACCCCGACGCACTGGCGAGCGCCCTCGAGAAGCTCGAGCAGTACGGCCGGCCGATGCGTCGCCAGAACACGTCGATGGCCCACCTCTGGATCGCGGATCCGCTGAAGCCGGGCGTGGTCGGCCGCCTCTTCGCGACGCATCCGCCGATCGCCGAGCGCGTGAAGCGGCTCGAGCAGATGGGCGGCGCCTTCTAGGCCGGTCGCACGTCGTCGCGACTCACGCCGCCGACGCGAGCTCGGCGCGGAGCGCGGGCGCGAGGTCGCCGCGGTCGGCCACCTCGATGCCGTCGAGCCCCTGCCAGGCGGCCGCCCGCCACAGCACGGGCACGAGCCGCGCCGCGGCGTCGGCCGGGGCGCCGGACTCGGACCAGGCCGACTGCACGCGCAGCACCTTGGCCTTGCGATCGCTCTTGAGGTCGACGCGGCCGACCACGTCGTCGTCGATGAGCACGGGCAGCGAGTAGTAGCCGAACTTGCGATCAGGTTCGGGCGTGTAGATCTCGATGCGGTAGTGGAAGTCGAACAGGCGCTCGGTGCGCGGCCGGAACCAGACCACCGGGTCGAACGGCGAGAGCACGGTCGCCCCCTCGACGCGGCGGGGCCGTCGCGCATCGCGATGCAGCCAGGTCGGTGTCGGTCGCGTGCCGGTCGTCCACCCGGGCACCTGCACGGGCAGCAGCACCCCGGCGTCTTCGAGGTCGCGGATCGCCGCGCGCACGGGCGTGCGCTTCATGCGCCAGTAGTCGGCCAGGTCGGCCTCGGTGGCGATGCCGAGGGCGGATGCCGCGCGGCCGATCAGTTCGCGCACCGCGTCGGCCTCGGCCGGCGCCTCGCAGAGCAGCTCGGGCGCAAGCGCCTGCTCGGGCAGCGCGTAGACCCGCTCGAACCGCCGCCGTTCGATGCAGACGACCTCGCCGACCCGGAACATCCACTCGAGCGTGCGCTTGACGTCGGACCAACCCCACCACGGGCCGCGACGCTCGTTCGCGTCGTGCTCGATGTCGCTCGCCCGCATCGGCCCGTTGGCGCCGAGCTCGCCGCGCAGCCAGTCAGCGAGCGGGCGGTTCTCGACGAGCCACCCGCCCCAGTCGCTGCCGACCCGGCGGTGCTCCTCGCGCCGGAACTCGAAGAGCGGCCACAGGTCGCGCGGGATGAACGCCGCCTGGTGCGCCCAGTACTCCACCGTGCGGCCCCGTCGGCCGGTGGTGAGGCGGTCGAGGACCTGCCGGTCGTAGTCGCCGATCCGGCTGAAGGCTGGGAGGTAGTGGCTGCGTTCGAACACGTTGACCGAGTCGATCTGCAACAGCCCCAGCCGGTCGATCACCGCGGCGACCTGGCGCGTGCCGGGTGACTCCGGCACGGGGCGGCCGAAGCCCTGGGCCGTGAGGGCGATGCGGCGGGCGAGCGCGAGGGAGACGGTGTCGACCATGGTGCCCCGACCCTATACGCGACCACCGACAGCGGGCGCAATCATGCCGCTCGCCGCATGCGGCCCGCCTAGACTGGAGCGATGACGGAGTCGGCGGGGAAGGCTCGGGGCGGGTTCATCGGCAGGCGCCAGGCGGGCGGCCGGGAGACGCCGCCCCCGACGCGCCGGGATGCCTCCGAATCGGTGCCCTTCGGCATGCGCCTCGCCGCCGCCTGGTCGTGGCGCCTCCTCCTCGTCGGCGGCGTCCTCGCCGTCGTCATCTTCCTCATCATCCAGCTTCGTCTCATCGTCATCCCGCTGCTCGTGGCGGTGCTCCTCGGCGCGCTGCTCGTGCCGTTCTCGAAGTTCCTGCAGCGCCACCGCTGGCCGAAGTGGCTCGCCGTCGCCGTCGCGATGCTCACCGCCCTCGTCATCGTCGGCGGACTGCTCGCCGTCGGCATCACGTTCATCGCCCGGGGCGCCAGCGACCTCGCGGAGCAGTCGGTCGTGGCGTGGGACCAGTTCCGCGAGTCGCTCCTCCAGGGTCCCTTCCACATCACCGAGCAGCAGCTCAACGACTGGATGGCGCAGATCGCCTCCTCCGTGCAGGAGGACAGCGGCATCCTCGTCAGCGGCGCGCTCTCGCTCGGGTCGACGCTCGGGCACTTCCTCGCCGGCACGCTGCTCACGCTCTTCGCGACGCTCTTCATCCTGATCGACGGGCGTGGCATCTGGCGCTGGATCGTCGGAGTCTTCCCGCGCCGCGCACGGGCCGCCGTCGACGGCGCCGGGCTCGCCGGGTGGAACACGCTGCAGAACTTCGTGAAGGTGCAGATCCTCGTCGCCACCATCGACGCGATCGGCATCGGCCTCGGCGCGTTCTTCCTGGGGGTCCCGCTGGCGGTGCCCATCGCCATCCTCGTCTTCCTCGGCTCGTTCATCCCGATCGTCGGCGCGGTCGTGACCGGCGCCCTCGCCGTCTTCGTCGCCCTCGTCTACAACGGACCGGTCATCGCGCTCATCATGCTCGGCATCGTGCTGCTCGTGCAGCAGGTCGAGGGCCACGTGCTGCAGCCGCTCATCATGGGCACGGCCGTGAAGGTGCATCCGCTCGGCGTCGTCGTCGCCGTCGCGACCGGTTCCCTCGTCGCCGGCATTCCCGGCGCCCTGTTCGCGGTGCCCGTCGCCGCGGTGCTCAACGTCATGATCAACTACGTGTCATCCGGGAGCTGGAAGGGCGACGCCGCCCCACCGTCCGACGAGGTGCGATCTCCGCTCTGGCGCACCGTGCCGCAGCGGCCGGGCTACCAGCGAGGAGAATGAACACGTGATCACCACCATTCCGGGGCCCGGCCTCGCCCAGTTCGAGGACGCTCGCGAGGTCGTGGCGCGCGTGGCGCGGCGTACGCCGATGGAGACCTCCCGGTTCCTCGCCGACCGGCTCGGCGTGCCCGTGTACCTGAAGTGCGAGAACCTCCAGCGCACCGGCTCCTACAAGCTGCGCGGGGCGTACCACCGCATCTCGGCGCTGAGCGCCGAGGAGCGCGCGCGGGGGGTCGTCGCCGCCTCCGCCGGGAACCACGCCCAGGGCGTCGCCTACGCAGCCCGCGAGCTCGGCATCCGCGCCACGATCTTCATGCCCGTCGGCGTGGCCCTGCCGAAGCTCGATGCCACTCGCCAGTACGGAGCAGACGTCGTGCTCCAGGGCGACTCGATCGGCGAGACCCTCGAAGCGGCCACCGCGTTCGCCGCCGAGACGGGCGCCGTGGTGATCCCGCCGTTCGACCACCCCGACGTGATCGCCGGGCAGGGCACGCTCGGCCTCGAGATCCTCGAGCAGGCTCCGGATGCCACGACCATCGTCGTGCCGATCGGCGGCGGTGGCCTCGCCGCGGGCATCGCCAGCGCGGCGAAGCAGCAGGCCGCGCGCGAGGGCCGCACCATCCGCATCGTCGGGGTGCAGGCCGAGAACGCCGCGCCCTACGTCGCCTCCCTCGCCGCGGGGCAGCCCAGGCAGGTGCCGGTCGTGCCGACGATCGCCGACGGCATCGCCGTGTACCGCCCGGGCGAGCTCAACTTCGCGATCATCCGGGAGGCGATCGACGAGGTCGTCACGGTCTCGGAGGACGACATCGCCCGTGCCCTCCTCGTGCTCCTCGAGCGGGCCAAGCTCGTCGTCGAGCCGGCGGGCGCCGTCGCGGTCGCGGCCATGATGACTGGCGCCGTGCCCACCGACGGGCCCATCGTGGCCGTGCTGTCTGGGGGCAACATCGATCCGCTGCTCATGCAGCGCGTCGTCGCGCACGGCCTCAGCGCGTCCGACCGCTACCTGACGATCAGCGTCGGGCTGCCCGACCGGCCCGGCCAGCTCGCCCGCGTCGCCGAGCTGCTCGCGGAGGCGAACGCCAACGTCATCGAGGTGCTGCACACCCGGCACGGATCGGGGTTGCAGATCTCCGAGGTCGAGCTCCGGCTCTCGGTCGAGACCCGGGGTCCCGAGCACCGCGAGCATGTCGTCGAGGTGCTGCGCCGCGCCGGGTACGAGCCGCGGGTCGAGACCGACTGATCCTCGCTCCCCGTCACCGGGGATGCCCCGACGACGACGGCCCCCGCGCAGTGCGCGGAGGCCGTCGGATCGCTCGGGCGGGACGCGTCCTACTGGCCGCCCCAGGTCTCGACGCCGGTGACCTCCACCGAGATCTCGCGCCCGTTCGGCGCGGTGTAAGTGGTGCGGTCGCCGACCTTCAGGCCGATGATGGCGGCGCCGAGCGGGGACTGCTCGCTGAACACGTCGAGCTCGGAGTCGCCGGCGATCTCGCGGCTGCCGATGAGGAAGGTCTCCTCGTCACCGGCGATGACGGCGGTGATGACGGTGCCGGGCTCGACGACGCCCGACGACTGCGGCGCCTCGCCGACCTGGGCCGTGCGCAGCAGCTCCTTCAGCTGGCGGATGCGCGCCTCCTGCTTGCCCTGCTCGTCCTTCGCGGCGTGGTACCCGCCGTTCTCCTTGAGGTCGCCCTCTTCACGCGCGGCCTCGATGCGCTTGGCGATCTCCTCGCGACCATGCGTGGAGAGCTCCTCGAGCTCGGCTGCGAGTCGGTCGAAGGCCTCCTGCGTGAGCCAGGTGACGGTGGCGTCCTGCGCCATGGTGCACTCCTGAGATAGACGTGTCGCCCCGGCAGCTGCCGAGGCGAATGCCCCATATTAGGTGAGCCAGCAGCGCGAAATCAAACCCGTGTTCGCTTCGCGCGCAACGCGTACGGTGTCGGTGAAGGTGCGCAGATGACGGTCGGATGCCGGGATCTCGACGACCTTCCAACCGACCACGGTGAAGTCCTCGTCGTAGGCCTGCACGATGCAGGCCGTCTCGTTGCCGGGCGGCACCGAGAGCGTCCAGCTGACCTCCACGGCGCGTTCGTCGTTGAGCAGCCGGTGACCGGTGTCGATGGCCTCGACCGAGGGCTTCTGGCCGTCGAGGCCAGCCCACACGACCCAGGCGATCAGCACGACCGCGAAGGCGACCGCTCCGCCGATCAGGAGCAGCCGGTCGCGGGTGCGATTGGTGCGGGTGCGGCCGTAGCGTGCGGCGAGCGTGTCGGACTGCTGCTCGGCCACGGCCTCGGCTCCTTCCCACGTCGATCGTCTAGGCTTGGCATCCAGCCTAGCCGCCCCCGCGAAGCCGAAATCCGCTGCGAAAGTGAGTCCGATGCTCGTCGTGCCCGCCTGCCCCATCGACGGAGCGCACTCGTGATCGCCGCCGCCCCACGCCTCCTCGTCCACGCGGCCGAGGAGGAGTTCGATCCGAACACCGTGACGCCCGGCATCTGGGGGTTCGTCCTCACGTTCCTCGTCATGGTCGTCGTCGTGCTGCTCGTGCTCGACATGGTGCGTCGCATCCGCCGGGTGAACTACCGTGCCGAGGTGCGCGAGCAGCTCGAGGCCGAGCGTCGCGAGGAGGAGCTCCACGAGCTCGAGGACGGCTTCGCCGGGCCGGATGCCGCGGAGCCCCCGATCGCGAAGGCGCCGCCGTCCGACGAGGCCCGGCCGGCGGCCTCCGACGACCACGACGACGAGGGCCAGCCGCCCGTTCGCTGACGACCCGAGCGGCGGCGGGCCGACTCGCGTGCCGCGCCGGCGTCGGAGGGCTCAGCCCACGTGGTAGACGGGGTGCATCGCGATGATGAGCGTCGCCGTCCAGTGGCACATGAACGCCAGCACGGTGCAGGCATGGAAGATCTCGTGGAACCCGAACCGGCCGGGCCACGGGTTCGGCTTCTTTAGCGCATAGACGATCGCGCCGGCGGTGTAGAGCAGGCCGCCGACGATGACGAGCACCATCATCGCGACGCTCGCCTCCAGCAGGTCGCCGAGGTACATGACCGCCGCCCAGCCGAGCAGCAGGTACAGCGGCACGTAGAGCCATCGCGGCGCGTGGATCCAGAACACGCGGAACCCGATGCCGATGAGCGCGCCGGCCCACACGATGCCGAGGAGCAGCCAGCCCTTCTCGGGCGGCAGCGCGAGGATCGCCAGCGGCGTGTACGTGCCCGCGATGAGCAGGAAGATGTTGGCGTGGTCGATGCGCTTCAGCACGAGCTTCGTGCGCGGTTTCCAGTCGAACCGGTGGTACAGCGCGGAGTTGCCGAAGAGCAGCATCGACGTGAGGGTGAAGACCGCTGACGCCCACTTCGCGGGGGCGCCCTCGGCGAGCACGATGAGTACCACGCCCGCGACGATCGTCACCGGGAAGGTGCCCGCGTGGATCCAGCCGCGCCACGTGGGCTTCACGTCGGCGGGCTGGGCCAGCGCGTCGTCGAGGAGCGGGATGTTGGGCAGGTCGGGCCCGTGCTCGTCGCGGCTGACCGCCAGGTCCGACGTGTCGTCGGGCGCGACCGGGCGGCTGAGCTCCTCCGCGAGGTCGGCGGACTCGTGGCGGCGCTTCGGGGTCATGCACACAGCGTAGGCCAACGCCCGTCGTCCGCGGCTGTGAGTCCCCGCGATGGCGGAGCGGTAGCGTAGTGCCGTGCAGACCAGCGATCAGCC
Source organism: Agromyces sp. 3263 (assembly GCF_031456545.1). Taxonomy (NCBI): domain Bacteria; kingdom Bacillati; phylum Actinomycetota; class Actinomycetes; order Micrococcales; family Microbacteriaceae; genus Agromyces; species Agromyces sp. 3263. The sequence continues at coordinate 1,116,129 of NZ_JAVDUV010000002.1, read as the reverse complement.
CCTCGGTCGCGGCATCCTCTATCGCCTCTACGGGAACCGCCTCCGGCGTGGACTCGACCCAGCCGCGCTGCCCCGGCACGTCGCCATGATCATCGACGGCAACCGGCGGTGGGCCCGGCAGCTCGGGTACGACAGCGCCGCGCACGGCCATCGCGCCGGCGCCGCGAAGATGCGCGAGTTCCTGGAGTGGTGCGACGACCTGGGCATCTCCGTCGTCACGCTCTACCTGCTCTCCAGCGACAACCTCGGGAACCGGCCCAGCGCCGAGCTCGCCGACCTGATCGAGATCATCGCCGAGCTCGCCGAGGAGCTCTCGCACTATCGCGACTGGCGGGTCCAGCACGTGGGGTCGGATGCCGGCCTGCCCGCGCCGCTCGTGGCCGCACTCGACGCCGCCGAGCACCGCACGGCCGACAAGCGGGGCCTGCACGTGAACCTCGCGGTCGGGTACGGCGGACGCAAGGAGATCACCGACGCGATGCGCTCCATCGTGGCGGCGCACCACGCCGAGGGGCGGAGCCTGGAGGATCTGGCCGAGCGACTCACCCCCGACCTGATCGGCGAGCACCTGTACACCGGCGGTCAGCCCGACCCCGACCTGGTGATCCGCACGTCGGGGGAGCAGCGCCTCAGCGACTTCATGCTGTGGCAGGCCGCGCACAGCGAGTTCTACTTCGTCGAGGCCCTCGGGCCCGACCTCCGGCAGGTCGACTTCCTCCGGGCGCTGCGCGACTATGCGAAGCGCCACCGCAGATTCGGCGGGTGAGAACGCTCACACACCGGCTGGGGTCTGTCATGATATGGCTCGGAGAAGGGGGCGTACGTGACCATCGACGCATTCATCGCCGGGTTCACCGATGAGCCCGGGTACCTCGACTACGGTCGGTTCGGCCCGCTCGCGACCGCCGCCGCCGAGGAGTCCTTCGCGCTCACCCAGGTGCTCCAGCGCGCGCGCCACGGCAGTGTCGACGTGTTCGCCGAGCAGGACGCGCGGGTGCGCGCCGCGGCATCCGCGTTGCTCGGATTCCCCGCGGACGCGATCGTGTTCCAGCCGAACACCTCCCAGGGGCTCATGCATGCCATGTTCGGGCTCACGGGCAGCGTGCTCCTCTCGCCCGGAGAGTTCCCGAGCGTGCCGATCGCGGCCGTTCGGGCGCAGGAGGCGCTGCACGCCGTGCAGCCGGCCTGGCTCGAGACCGACCACGGCAAGGTGACCCCCGGCCAGATCCGCGAGCAGCTGGAGTCGAACGTCGCGGCGGTCGCCGTGAGCCTCGTGGACTCCCGAACGGGCTACCTCTGCGACATCGAGGGCATCCGGCAGGTGATCGGCGACCGGCTGCTCATCGTCGACGCCATCCAGGGCTTCGGGGTCGTGGACGCGCCGTGGGAGGCGGCCGACGTCGTCGTGACGGGCGGCCAGAAGTGGTGCCGCGCGGGCTGGGGCACCGGCCTCATGGCCCTGTCGCCGCGAGCCCTCGAACGACTCACTCCCGTGTTCTCGGGATTCACCGGCACCGAGGAGGCGGAGCCGTGGGACCACGTGCCGCCACCCGCTCCCGGCGCCCGCGCCTACCGCGTGTCGAACCCCGACCCCATCGCCGAGGCCCGCTTCGCGGCCGCCCTCGAGGACATCGCGCAGGCCGGCGTGCCCGAGATCAACACCGCGGTGGCGGAGCGGGTGAGCCGGGTGATCGAACTGGCCGACGAGTTCGCCGTGCCCGTGGTGAGCTCGCGCGACGAGCAGGAGCGCGCCGGCATCGTCGTGCTCGAGCCGCCGGCGGGACAGGTCACCTACCTCACCGCCTCGATGCACAACCATGGCGTGACGGCGACCACCCGGCAGGGCCAGGTGCGCCTCAGCGTGCACGCGGCCACCAGCGAGGAGACGCTCGACATGCTCCGCGCCGCGTTCGTGTCGTACGGCACGGCCGCGTCGTACTGAGCCGGCCGCACGCGCCGGGGTCGCGGCCTCCGCTCGGCGGCGCACGCACTCGTGCGCGGCATCCCGTCGTCGGCGTGTGAACACGGTGTGAACTGTTCGCGTGTCGGACCGACCGGTGTCGGATGCCCGACGTACGCTCAACCCATCGGGCAAGGTGTCCGATCGAGTCGGCTCGTGAACCGCTCGTAGGAGGATCGCCGGCCGGCGCGAGAGCCGAGCGGAATGCTCGGGGCAGGAGCGGTCGTGGCCTCACTCGAAACCTCCCAGTCCGTCGGTCGGTCGTCGAATCGCAAGATGCGGCCGGATGCCTCGGCGCCCACGGGCGCCGCGCAGTCCGAGCGGACGTACGTGCTCGACACCTCGGTGCTCCTGTCGGACCCCCGGGCGCTGTTCAGGTTCGCCGAGCACGCGGTGGTCCTTCCCGTCGTCGTCATCACGGAACTCGAAGCCAAGCGCAACGACCCCGAGATCGGGTACTTCGCGCGCCAGTCGCTGCGGATCCTCGACGAGCTGCGCGTCGAGCACGAACGACTCGACTTCCCCATTCCGGTGGGCGACGGCGGCTCGCTGCGGGTCGAGCTCAACCACTCGAGCCCCTCGGTGCTGCCGAGCGGACTCCAGCTCGGCGACAACGACTCCCGCATCCTCGCCTGCGCGGCGAACCTCGCCAACGACGGCGTCGCCGTGACCGTGGTCTCGAAAGACCTGCCGCTCCGCGTCAAGGCCGCATCGATCGGCCTCGACGCCCAGGAGTACCGGGCCGAGCTCGCCCTCGACTCCGGGTGGACGGGCATGGCCGAGCTGTCGCTCGGCTCCAACGACATGGCGAAGCTCTACGAGCACGAGCGCATGACGACCGACGAGGTGCAGGGCATGCCCGTGAACACCGGGCTCGTCATCCACTCCGAGCGCGGCTCGGCGCTCGGCCGCGTCGTCGGCGAGCGCGAGGTCCGGCTCGTGCGCGGAGACCGCGACGTCTTCGGCGTGCACGGTCGCTCGGCCGAGCAGCGCCTCGCGATCGACCTGCTCCTCGACCCCGAGGTCGGCATCCTCTCGCTCGGCGGTCGGGCCGGCACCGGAAAGTCGGCCCTCGCCCTCTGCGCCGGGCTCGAGATGGTGCTCGAACGCCAGCAGCACAAGAAGATCATGGTGTTCCGCCCCCTGTACGCGGTCGGTGGCCAGGAGCTCGGCTACCTGCCGGGCGACCAGGGCGAGAAGATGAACCCATGGGGCCAGGCCGTGTTCGACACGCTCGGCTCCGTCGTCTCCGACAACGTGCTCGAGGAGGTCGTCGATCGGGGCATCCTCGAGGTACTGCCGCTGACGCACATCCGCGGGCGCTCCCTGCACGACGCGTTCGTGATCGTCGACGAGGCGCAGTCGCTGGAGCGCAATGTGCTGCTCACCGTGCTCTCCCGCATCGGCCAGAACTCGCGGGTCGTGCTCACCCACGACGTCGCGCAGCGCGACAACCTGAGGGTGGGCCGCCACGACGGCGTCGCGAGCGTGATCGAGACGCTGAAGGGGCATCCGCTGTTCGCCCACATCACGTTGACCCGCTCGGAGCGCTCGGCCATCGCTGCGCTCGTGTCGGAGATGCTCGACGGGGCGGAGCTGACCTAGGGTCGGTCGGCTCGCGCGGAGGAGATCGGCGCCGAGGGAGGCCGGGCGATTCGCCCGATCCTCCGCTCGTGCGGATCTCCTCCGCGAGGGCGCGGGTCAGGCCTGCGGCGGGCGCGTCATCGAGAGCAGGTCCAGTGCGGCGTCGAGCTGCTCCTCGGTGAGCTCGCCGCGCTCGACGTAGCCGAGGTCGATCACGGCCTCGCGCACCGTGATGCCCTTCGCCACGGAGTGCTTCGCGATCTTCGCGGCGGCCTCGTAGCCGATGAGCTTGTTGAGCGGCGTGACGATCGAGGGCGACATGCCGGCAAGGGCGGTGGCGCGCTCGACGTTGGCCTCGAGGCCGTCGATCGTCTTGTCGGCCAGCACCCGCACCGAGTTGGCGAGCAGCCGGATGGACTCGAGCAGCGCGGTGCCCATCACGGGGATCTGCACGTTGAGCTCGAACGCTCCGGATGCCCCGGCCCAGGCGACCGTGGCGTCGTTGCCGATGACGCGCGCCGCGACCATGAGCACGGCCTCGGGCACGACGGGGTTCACCTTGCCGGGCATGATCGACGAGCCCGGCTGCAGGTCGGGGATCGACAGCTCGCCGAGGCCGGTGTTGGGGCCGGAGCCCATCCAGCGCAGGTCGTTCGCGATCTTGGTGAGGCTCACGGCGATGGTGCGCAGCGCCCCGGATGCCTCGACCAGGCCGTCGCGGTTGGCCTGCGCCTCGAAGTGGTCGACGGCCTCGGTGATCGGCAGCTCGGTCTCCTGCTGCAGCAGCTCGATCACGAGCTGCGGGAAGCCGGCGGGCGTGTTGATGCCCGTGCCGACGGCGGTGCCGCCGAGCGGGACCTCGGCGACGCGGGGGAGGGCCGAGCGCACGCGCTCGATGCCGAGGCGCACCTGGCGGGCGTAGCCGCCGAACTCCTGGCCGAGGGTGACGGGCGTCGCGTCCATGAGGTGGGTGCGACCGGCCTTGACGACGCCGGCCCACTGCTCGGCCTTCGCCTCGAGCGCGACCGCGAGGTGGTCGAGCGCGGGGATCAGGTCGTCGATGAGCGCGGCGGTCACCGCGATGTGCACCGACGTGGGGAAGACGTCGTTCGACGACTGCGACGCGTTGACGTGGTCGTTGGGGTGCACGGGCGAGCCGAGCTTCTGCGTGGCGAGGGTCGCGAGCACCTCGTTCATGTTCATGTTCGACGAGGTGCCGGAGCCGGTCTGGTAGACGTCGACCGGGAAGTGCGTGGCGATGTCGTGCTCACCCGCGATGACCTCGTCGGCGGCGTGCTCGATGGCCTGCGCGATGGCGGGGTCGAGCACTCCGAGGCGGGCGTTCGCCTGCGCTGCGGCCTTCTTGATGCGCGCGAGCGCCTGCACCTGCTGGACCTCGAGGCCGGAGCCCGAGATGGGGAAGTTCTCGACGGCGCGCTGCGTCTGCGCGCGGTAGAGCGCTGACGCGGGAACCCGCACCTCGCCCATCGTGTCGTGCTCGATGCGGTAGTCGGCGGCGTTGTCCACCACGGTGTGATCCCCTTCGGTTGCGTGCCGGGGCTCGGTTCGCGAGCCCGGGCCGGCGAGTGCCGCGAATGCGGCGGTCAGATGCGTCCGACGACGATGTCGGTCTCGGCGCGACCCTCGACCAGGCGGTAGTTCGCGCCGACGATAGCCAGCGTACCCGCTGCGATCGCGTCGCTGATCATCTCGGAGCTCTCGAGGAGCTCGGCCACGGTGTCGCGCAGGTGCTCCCGGCCGACGTAGCTCGCGTCGACATCGGAGGCCGAGATCGGTGCCCCGGCCTCGACGCCGGCGACGCGACGGACGGCGGGGACGATGCGGTCGACGAGGCTTGCGATGTGCGCGGGCAGCGGCGGAGCGTCGTCGCCCTGGGAGTCGATCGCGGCGCGGACGGCACCGCACTCGTCGTGGCCGAGCACGAGGATGAGTGGCACGCCGAGCACTCCGACCGCGTACTCGAGCGAGCCGAGCACCGAGTCGGAGATCACCTGTCCGGCGTTGCGCACCACGAAGGCGTCGCCGAGGCCGACGTCGAAGATGATCTCGGCCGACAGGCGCGAGTCGCTGCATCCGAAGATCGCGACCAGCGGACGCTGCTGGTGGGCGAGGGACGTGCGGTGATCGACGTCCTGACGGGGGTGCTGCGGCTCGCCGGCGATGAAGCGCTCGTTGCCGCGGCGAAGTTCACGCCAGGTGTCGGCTGGGGTGGTGGGGCGTTCCGTCGTCGGCTGCTCGCTCATGGCGGCTCCTCTCAGCGCTGGGCGTCGATGGCGGGAACGAGCGCGGTCGCGATCGTCTCGAACTCCTCGGGCGTGCCGGTGCCGAGCAGCACGAACGTGCTGTCGCCGGCCTCGGTGGTGAGGCCGTACCGGGCGTTGCCCACGTCGTCGCCGGTCTGGCGGTTGTCGTACACGGTCCACTCGACGCCGTCGACGGTGACGGTGCTCGTGGCGATGGTGCGGGCGAGGAGCTCGGCGACCCAGGTGGGGTTCGCCTCGAGGCCCTGGTACATGCCGATGTACTCGTCGCTCGGCGTGAGGTAGCCCGCGTACCACGCGGTCACCCCGTCGACGGAGGACTTGCGGAGCTCGGCGGCGTTGGCGCGCCACCCCTCGGGCAGGTCGGGCACGGCGAGCGGCACGTCGCTCACGACCTGCGCCTGCTCGGCGACGGCCGCCACGTCGATGTCGCGCTCCATCGCGGTGTCGCTGCGCGGCACCAGCAGCACGATGACGAGGACCACGAGGAGGCTCGCCGCCAGGGCGAGCACGAGGTTCTTCAGCGTCTGCCGCTGCCGGTGCTTGCGGGAGTTCTCGGCCTTGCGCGCCGCGGTCTCCTCGGGCGTCTCGGGCCGGCCCAGTTCGGCGACGACGCGCGGCGGCTTCGGTGCCGCCATCAGCGAGCGCTGCCGTCGTCGGATGCCGCAGGCGCACCGCGCCCCGACCCGGCCCGCGCGGCGTCGAGGCGTGCCTTCGCGCCGATCAGCCACTCCTCGCACCGTGCGGCGAGCGCCTCGCCGCGCTCCCACAGCGCGAGCGACTGCTCGAGCGTGGCGGAGCCCTGCTCGAGCTCGGCCACGACCTGCACGAGCTCGTCGCGTGCCTGCTCGTAGCTCAGCGACGCGACATCCGTGGTGGGGGGCATGCGTCCATTCTATTCGGCCGCACCGACCCTCCCCGGCGGCGTCGGCCGGAGCTCTACTCGGCCGCGCGAGTGCCACTGCCGGCGGCGCCGGGGGCCGTGCGAACGATCGCGCCCGTCGACACGGCGCCGAGCGCGCCCTCGGCCAGGGTGAGCGTGAGGCGGGCACCCTCGGGGGCGCCGTCGGGGCCCCGCAGCACATGCCCGTCGTCGCCCTGCACGATGGCGTAGCCGCGATCGAGCGTCGCCTGCGGCGAGAGGGCGCGCAGGTGTCCGCGCAGCTCGCCGACCCGCCCCGACTGCTTCTCGATGCAGCGCTCGACGAGCTCGGCGCCGCGTGCCACCCACCTCGTGAGCTCTTCGGCTCGGCGGTCGACGATCCAGCCGGTGTCGGCGAGCACGGGACGGGCGCGGAGGTGGCCGATGCGGTCGATCTCGCGGCCGAGGATCGACGACAGGCGCATGCCCAGGCGCGCCCGCACCTGCTCGACCCGCACGAGCTCCTCGGCGACGTCGGGCACCACGCGCTTCGCGGCATCCGTCGGCGTGGACGCCCGGAGGTCGGCGACCTCGTCGAGGAGCGGGCGGTCGGCCTCGTGCCCGATCGCCGAGACGATGGGGGTGGATGCCGCCGCGGCCGCTCGCACGACCCGCTCGTCGCTGAACCCCAGCAGGTTCTGGAAGTCGCCGCCACCGCGCGCCACGATGATGACCTCGACCTCTGGGTCGGCGTCCAGCCGGCGGATGGCGTTGACGACCTCGGGCGCGGTGCGGTCGCCCTGCACGGATGCGTAGGCGGTGCGGAACTCCACGGCCGGCCAGCGCAGGCGGGCGTTGCGCAGCACGTCCTGTTCGGCGTCGCTGTCGCGCGCGGTCACGAGGCCGACGACCGCGGGCAGGAACGGCAGCCGCTTCTTGCGGCCCTGGTCGAACAGGCCCTCGGCGGCGAGCTGCGACCGCAGGCGCTCGAGGCGCTCGAGCAGGTCGCCCAGCCCGACGTGCTTCATGTCGTAGACCTGCATCGAGAGCGAGCCGCCCTTGACCCACCAGCTCGGCTTCACGAGGAGGATCGCGTGATCGCCCTGCTTGAACTCCTCGCCGAGGCGGGCCTTCACGGACGACCACATCGTGAACGAGATGGTGGCGTCGGCGTCGAGGTCTTTCAACTTGCCGTAGACATTGCCCCCGGAGACGCCCCACTGGGTGATCTCGCCCTCGACCCACACGGTGCCGAGCCGGTCGAGATACTCCTTGAGCTTGCCCGAGAGCAGCGCGACGGGCCACGGGTGCTCACGTGTGGCCGGTGCCTCCGTCATCGCGTCTCTCCCTGTTCGCCCGCAGCCGATGGCCCCATCACGCCCACGTAGGATGGAATCCGTGACCTCTACGACGGATTCCCCACGGATCGGTCTCGGCATGCCTCGCGTGCCGGGCGTGCGCGGCCGGCTCAAGGATATCCCGGTCCCCGGACACAAGCGGGTGCTCCTCGCCGCCCCCCGGGGGTACTGCGCCGGCGTCGACCGTGCCGTGATCGCCGTCGAGAAGGCCCTCGAGCACTACGGTGCCCCCGTGTACGTGCGCAAGCAGATCGTGCACAACATCCACGTGGTGACCGAGCTCGAGCAGCAGGGCGCCGTCTTCGTCGAGGAGGTCGACGAGGTGCCGCCCGGCGCCCACGTCGTCTTCAGCGCGCACGGGGTCTCACCCGCCGTCGTCAACGCCGCCGCCGACCGCGGCCTGCACGCCATCGACGCCACCTGCCCGCTCGTGACCAAGGTGCACCGCGAGGCCGTGCGCTTCGCGCGCGACGACTTCGAGATCCTGCTCATCGGCCACGAGGGCCACGAGGAGGTCGAGGGCACCGCCGGCGAGGCGCCCCAGCACGTGACCATCGTGAACAGTCCCGACGACGTGGCGAGCATCGAGGTGCGCGACCCCGACAAGGTGGTGTGGCTCTCGCAGACCACGCTCTCGGTCGACGAGACCATGGAGACGGTTCGGCGACTGCGCGAGCGGTTCCCGAACCTGCAGGACCCGCCGAGCGACGACATCTGCTACGCCACCCAGAACCGCCAGGTCGCGATCAAGAAGGTGGCGACCGACGCCGACCTGGTGATCGTGGTCGGATCGGCGAACAGCTCTAACAGCGTGCGCCTCGTCGAGGTGGCGCTCGAGTACGGCGCCAAGGCCGCCTACCGCGTCGACTACGCGAGCGAGGTCAAGCAGGAGTGGCTCGACGGCGTCGAGACCGTCGGCGTGACGAGCGGGGCATCCGTGCCCGAGGAGCTCGTGAAGGAGTTGCTCGACGCCCTCGCCGACGCCGGCTACGGCGACGTCGCCGAGGTCAAGACGGCCGAGGAGGACCTCATGTTCTCGCTGCCGAAGGAGCTGCGCCGCGACCTCGCGGGCAACCGCGACGCCCGGGCGCTCGGCGGCCGGACGACCGCGCCCCGCGCGTGACCGCCGCAGCCTGACCGACCGCATTCGAACGCCTCGGCGACCTTGGGTCGCCGGGGCGTTCGCCGTCCGCGGACACGGGTGACTCCGCTTGCGGAGTGAGCGCTCACTCATTATTCTCGCTCGCATGCCCACCACCGTGCGAACCAGCCGTGCGAAGCCGATGTCCGTCGATGAGCGCCGTGCGTCGATCGCGCGAGCGACCCTTCCCCTCCTCGTCGCACTCGGTCGCGACGTGACCACCAGGCAGATCGCCGAGGCCTCCGGCGTCGCCGAGGGCACGCTCTTCCGCGTCTTCGACGACAAGGAGGCGATCATCGACGCCGCCGTCGAGGAGTTCCTCGATCCCGAGCCCTTCCGCGCGGCCCTCCGGCAGATCGACCCGACGCTGCCGCTCGAGCTCAAGGTCGAGCTCATCCTCGACCGGTTCCTCGACCGCTTCACGGGGATCTTCGGCGTGTTCGCGGCGCTCGGCGGCAAGCCCCGCCCGCCCCAGTCGGCAGAGCCCGAGGTCATCTTCGGCATCTTCGAGGAGCTGCTGGCCCCCGACCTCGAGGCGCTCCGGGTGTCGCCCGCCGACGTCTTCAAGTTCGTGCGGCTCGTCGCATTCGCCTCGGCGATGCCGCACTTCGGTCCGACCACCGGGCTCGACGTCGACACGCTCGCGCACCTCGTCGTGCACGGCATCGCGCGCGAGTCGTCCGCCGGCCCCGCGGCGTCCGCCGACCCTGCGGCATCCGCCGACCCTGCGGCATCCGCCGACCCTGCGGCATCCGCCGACCCTGCTGCGTCCGCCACCCACTCCACCGACGAGGAGTCCGACCCATGCTGATGAAACTGCTCGGCCGCCACCTGCGGCCCTACTGGGCGCTGCTCGCAGCGGTCGTCGTCTTCCAGCTCGCGCAGTCCATCGCGTCGCTCTACCTGCCCACCCTCAACGCCGACATCATCGACGAGGGCGTGGCGAAGGGCGACACGGCGTACATCGTCTCGACCGGCGGCGTCATGCTGGGCGTGACCCTGTTGCAGGTCGCCTGCGCCATCACGGCCGTCTACTTCGGGGCCAGGGCGGCCATGGGGTTCGGGCGCGACGTGCGGTCGGCCGTGTTCCGCCGCGTCGGCGACTTCTCGGAGCAGGAGGTGTCGCGGTTCGGGGCGCCGAGCCTCATCACCCGCACCACGAACGACGTCATGCAGGTGCAGATGCTCGTGCTCATGGGCTGCACCATCCTCGTGTCCGCGCCCATCCTGGCGATCGGCGGCGTGATCATGGCGCTCCGCGAGGACCGGGCGCTGTCGTGGATCATGGTCGTCGCCGTGCCCGTGCTGCTCATCGCGCTCGAGCTGATCATCTCCCGCATGGTGCCGCTGTTCCAGTCCATGCAGCAGCGCATCGACGGCGTGAACCGGGTGCTCAGGGAGCAGCTCACCGGCATCCGCGTCATCCGCGCGTTCGTGCGCGAGGGCGTCGAGGGCTCGCGGTTCGAGGAGGCCAACGACGCGCTGACCGACACGGCGTTGCGCGCCGGCCGGCTGTTCGCGCTCGTGTTCCCGGTCGTGATGCTCGTGCTGAACGTCTCGAGCGTCGCCGTGCTCTGGTTCGGCGCGTTCCGGGTCGAGGACGGCTCGATGCAGATCGGCTCCCTCACGGCGTTCCTCAGCTACCTGATCCAGATCCTCATGGCGGTCATGATGTCGACGATGATCGCGTTCATGCTGCCCCGTGCCGCGGTGTCGGCCGGCCGCATCGGCGAGGTGCTCCAGACCGCCCCGACCGTCGCCGACCCCGAGTCGCCGGTGATGGCGCTCACCGCGCCGGGCACGGTCGAGTTCCGCCACGTCGAGTTCGCGTACCCGGGCGCCGAGGAGCCGGTGCTCCACGACGTCAGCTTCACAGCCCGACCGGGCGAGGTGACGGCGATCATCGGCTCGACGGGCGCCGGCAAGACGACCATCGTGAACCTCATCGCCCGGCTCTTCGACGCCACCGGCGGCAGCGTGCGCATCGGCGGTGTCGACGTGCGCGAGCTCGACTCCGACCTGCTCAACGCCCAGCTGGCCCTCGTGCCCCAGAAGCCCTACCTCTTCGCCGGCACCGTCGCTTCGACGCTGCGCTACGGCGATCCGGATGCCACGGACGCGCAGCTGTGGGACGCACTCGAGGTCGCCCAGGGTCGCGACTTCGTCGCGGCGATGCCCGGGCAGCTCGACGCGCCCATCGCGCAGGGCGGCACGAACGTCTCGGGCGGCCAGCGTCAGCGGCTCTCGATCGCCCGGGCGCTCGTGAAGCGACCGCCGATCCTCGTGTTCGACGACTCGTTCTCGGCGCTCGACACCGCGACCGACGCGCGACTGCGGGCCGCCCTCGCCCGCACGCTGTCGCACACCACGATGATCGTGGTCGCCCAGCGCGTCGCGACGATCGTGAACGCCGACCGGATCCTCGTCGTCGACGACGGCCGGATCACGGCGACGGGAACCCATGAGGAACTGCTCGCGACGAGCGAGGCGTACGCCGAGATCGTCGAGAGCCAGCTGAGCGCGGAGGCCGCGGCATGAGCACATCGAAGACCCCGGGCACCTCAGCCGCACCGTCGACGGCGGCGACCCCCGCGCCCGCAGCGCCCGCGCGCCTGCCCATGCCGCCGCGTCGCGGCCCGATGGGCGGCGGCCCGTTCGGCGGCGCCGGCATGCCCACCGAGAAGCCCGCGTCGTTCTGGCCGTCCGCGAAGCGCCTGCTCGGCCGACTCCGCCCCGAGCGGCCGCTCGTCGTCGCCGTGATCCTGCTCGGGATCGTGAGCGTCGTGTTCACGGTGTTCGGGCCGAAGCTGCTCGGCCAGGCCACGAACCTCATCTTCGAGGGCTTCGTCTCCTCGCAGATGCCCGCCGGCGCGACGAAGCAGCAGGTCGTCGACCAGCTCCGCGCGTCGGGCGACACCAGCCAGGCCGACATGGTGCAGGCGATGACCCTCACCCCCGGCCAGGGCATCGACTTCAACGCGCTCGCCATGGTGCTCGGGTGGGTGCTCGTGCTCTACGTGCTCGCGTCCCTGTTCTCGTGGGCGCAGGGCTACGTGCTGAACGGTGTCACGCAGCGCACCGTGTACCGCCTCCGCGAGGAGGTGCAGGCGAAGATCCACCGGCTGCCGCTGTCGTACTTCGACCGGATGCAGCGCGGCGAGCTGCTCTCGCGGGTCACGAACGACATCGACAACATCTCGCAGTCGCTGCAGCAGACGATGAGCCAATTGCTCACCTCGCTGCTCACCGTGATCGGCGTGCTCGCCATGATGTTCTGGATCTCGCCGCTGCTCGCGGTCATCGCCCTCGTGACCATCCCGCTCACGATCCTCATCACCACGGTCATCGCCAAGCGCTCGCAGAAGCAGTTCATCGCGCAGTGGGCGCACACCGGCACGCTGAACGCGCGCATCGAGGAGGCCTACTCGGGCCACGCCCTGGTGCGGGTGTTCGGGCGGCGCCGCGAGGTGGAGCACGAGTTCACCGACAAGAACGAGGAGCTGCACGACGCGAGCTTCGGCGCCCAGTTCGTGAGCGGCATCATCATGCCGGCCATGATGTTCGTGGGCAACCTCGTGTACGTCGCCATCGCCGTGGTGGGCGGGCTCATGGTCGCCGCCGGCACCATCAGCCTCGGCGACGTGCAGGCGTTCATCCAGTACTCGCGCCAGTTCACCCAGCCGCTCAGCCAGCTCGGCTCCATGGCGAACCTGCTGCAGTCGGGCATCGCGAGCGCCGAGCGCGTGTTCGAGCTGCTCGACGCCGACGAGCAGACGCCCGATCCCGTCGAGCCCGAGGCCGGCCCTGCAACGGACGACACGGGGCACGCGGCATCCGGCCGGCTGGTCTTCGACGACGTCTCGTTCAGCTACGACCCCGAGAAGCCGCTCATCGACCACCTGTCGCTGACGGCGGAGCCGGGCCAGTCCATCGCGATCGTCGGACCGACGGGCGCCGGTAAGACCACGCTCGTGAACCTCATGATGCGGTTCTACGAGCTCGACGACGGCCGCATCACGCTCGACGGCGTCGACATCACCCGGATGACCCGCGACGCGCTGCGCTCGCGCATGGGCATGGTCCTGCAGGACACGTGGCTGTTCACGGGCACGATCCGCGAGAACATCGCCTACGGCCGGCCCGGTGCGACCGAGGACGAGATCATCGACGCGGCGAGGGCCACCTACGTCGACCGCTTCGTGCGCACGCTGCCCGATGGCTACGACACGGTGCTCGACGACGAGGCATCGAACCTGTCGGCGGGCGAGAAGCAGCTCATCACGATCGCGCGGGCGTTCCTCTCGCAGCCCGCCGTGCTCATCCTCGACGAGGCGACGAGCTCGGTCGACACCCGCACCGAGCTGCTGCTGCAGAACGCGATGAACGCCCTGCGCCGCGACCGCACGAGCTTCGTCATCGCGCACCGGCTGTCGACGATCCGCGACGCCGACCTCATCCTCGTGATGGAGGACGGGCGCATCGTCGAGCAGGGCACGCACGGCGAGCTGCTCGCCGCCGACGGCGCGTACACGCGGCTCTACGAGGCGCAGTTCGCGGCGCCGGCCGAGGAGGTCGAATCGGTCGAGGAGCCCGCGGGCGTGCCGGGCGTCATCGCCGGCGATGTCGACGAGGAGGCAGCCGAGACGGCGTCGCAGCCGGTCAGGAGCTGAGCGGCACGATCGAGGCCGGCGCTCCGGGGCTTCCCCCGGCTCGCCGGCCTCGGTCATGCGTGCCGCCGGAGGCTCAGGTGCGCGTCGCGGTGAGCTGGTCGATGAGCGACGGGTCGCCGCTCAGGGCGATCGCGGTGCACACGAACAGGGCGACGGCCGCGAGCACCCCCGCCGCCAGCGGCAGCCAGAACGACGGGCGGCGGGCGCGGATGAGCGCGACCGACCCGACCGCGGCGACCACCCAGATGACCACCTGCAGGATCGAGCCGATGAGGATGAGCCCCGGGATCTCGGGCCCGGGCGTGTAGGGGTCGATGCCCTCCTGCGTGTGGAGGAGCTGCAGCGACTGGGGCAGCGCCTGCAGCACGCCGACCGACAGCCATGCGCCCAGCACGCCGATGACGAGCAGCAGGATCGTCACGGCGCGGTCGGCCGGGCGCGCCGGACGGTGCTCGCGAGCGGATGCCGCTGCGACGGCGTGCGGCGACGGCGTGTGCGGTACCCGCGGCGCGGGCGGGGCCGTCATCTGCGGCGCCGGGTCGGACGTGGTCTCGCCGGGCGGCGGGGTCCACGTCCAGCCCTCGGGCGCGTACTCGCCGTACCTGGGGCGTGGCCGCTCGTCGCGCGGTGCGGACGGGGGCGCGGGAACCCCCTCGGGGGTCGACCTGGGGGCCGACTCGTCGGGGGTGCCCGCGGCGTGCTCTTCCGGCATCCGGAACCTAGGCGCTGATCGACTGCCCGGCGGAGCCGAGCTGCCTCGTGGACTCGCCGACGCGTGCGGCCATCGCGGTCTCGGCGACCTTGCCCCAGGCGCGCGGGTCGTAGAGCTTCTTGTTGCCGACCGAGCCGTCGACCTTGAGCACGCCCTCGTAGTTGGAGAACATGTAACCGGCCACGGAGCGCGTGAAGGCGTACTGCGTGTCGGTGTCGATGTTCATCTTGACGACGCCGTTGGCGACCGCGGTGGCGATCTCCTCGTCGGTCGAGCCCGAGCCGCCGTGGAAGACGAGGTCGAGCGGCTTCGGACCGGTGCCGTACTTGGCGGCCAGGCCGTCCTGGATCTCCTTGAGGAGCTCGGGCTTCAGCTTCACGTTGCCGGGCGCGTAGACGCCGTGCACGTTGCCGAACGTGAGGGCGGCCATGTAGCGGCCCTGCTCGCCGAGGCCGAGGGCCTCGACCGTCGCGATGGCGTCGTCGAGGGTCGTGTAGAGGTGCTCGTTGATGTCGTGGCTGACGCCGTCCTCCTCGCCGCCGACGACGCCGATCTCGACCTCGAGGATGGCGTTGATCGCCTTCATGCGGGGGAGGATCTGCTTGGCGATCTCGAGGTTCTCGTCGAGGGGCACGGCCGAGCCGTCCCACATGTGGGACTGGAAGATGGGGTTGCGGCCGGCCTTGACCTCCTCCTCGGAGGCGGCGATGAGCGGGTAGACGAAGTCGTCGAGCGCGTTCTTCGGGCAGTGGTCGGTGTGCAGGGCGACCGTGATCGGGTAGGACTTCGCCACCTCGTGGGCGAACTTCGCGAAGGCGAGGGCGCCCGTGGCGCGGGCCTTGACCGTGTGGCCGGCGAAGTAGTCGGCGCCGCCCGTCGTGACCTGGATGATGCCGTCGGAGCCCGCCTCGGTGAGGCCCTGCAGCACGGCGTTGAGCGTCTGCGAGGAGGAGACGTTGAACGCCGGGAAGGCGAAGCCCTTCGCCTTGGCGGTGTCGAGCATCTCGGCGTACTGCTCCGGGGTTGCGATGGGCATGGTGCTCCTTCGAGGTCACGTCAGGGTTCGCGTCCGAGTCTAGCGAGGTGGCGAGGAGTGCTCATGAGTCGCGGATGCCGGGGCCGCGCGTCGTCCGAGCGGTCGGCGATGGGAGAGGATGGCCCGATGCACGACGACACCACCGTCTTCCCTCCGCAGCTCCGCGCGGCGCTCGCCGCCGCCGTTCGGGCGGCCGCCGACGCGGCGGTCCCGCTCGTGGGATCCGGTGACGCCGATGCCGTCGACGCGGCCGCGGTCGACGCCCTGCGCGTGGCGCTCGCCACGGTGCCGGCGGCGCTGCGCGTGATCGCCGGCGAGGGCGAGAAGGACGGGGCGCCCATGCTCGAGCCGGGCGAGCGCTTCGGCACGGGCGGCGGACCTCTGCTCGACCTCGTCGTCGACCCGGTCGACGGCACGCGCCTGGCGGCGGCCGGCCGGCCCGGCGCCATGGCGATCCTCGCGGTGGCGCCGACCGGATCGTTCCTCGACCTCGGGCCCGCGTACTACCTCGACAAGCTCGTGCACGCCGGACCCGACGCCGGCCTCATCCTCGGCGACCCGGTGCCCGACCTGCTGGCGCGGCTGGCCGAGGCACGCGGCGTGCCGGTGCGCGAGCTCCGGGTGGCCGTGCAGGCACGGCCCCGAAACGTCCGGGTCGCCGGCGAGGTCGAGCGCGCCGGGGCGCGACTGCGCGCGTTCGAGCACGGCGACATCGAGCGCGTCGTGCACGCCGCGGCATCCGGAGGCGCGCTCGACCTGCTGCTGGGCGTGGGCGGCGCACCCGAGGGGGTGCTCGAGGCGGCCATCGTGCGCGCCCACGGCGGCGTCATGCAGGGCCGCTTCGCGCCGCAGTCGCGGCGCGAGGCCAGGCGGCTCGCCGATGCCGGCATCGACACGGACCGCGTGGCGAGCCTCGACGAACTCTGCGGGGCAGCGGCGTTCGTGGCCGCGGCACCGGTCACGCCGAGCGCTCTGGGCCCGGCCGCGACCGCGCTCGTCGAGGTCGTCGGCGGGCCGCTGGCCGAGGCGCTGCCGTCAGGTCGGCAGGGTCGGCGCGCGGCGCAGCCGTTGCCCCAGGGTTAAGAAGCTCGATTCTTTCAGCGCCGTTCAGCCCGAATCCATCACGGCGACGACGCCGGATCCCTAGGCTTGGAGCGCGGGCGTCACCCTGCCCGCGCGACGGCCGCGATCGCCGGGGCCGATGACACAGCGTCCGGGAGGACCCTCCATGGTGAGCACCGATACGGCAACCCTGTTCCTGCACCCCGACCGCAACATCGCGCTCGAGCTCGTGCGAGCGACCGAGGCGGCCGCGATCCGCTCCTCCCCCTGGATCGGACGCGGCGACAAGCTCGCCGCCGACGGAGCCGCGGTCGACGCCATGCGCGCCTTCCTCGGCACCGTCAACTTCGACGGCGTCGTCGTCATCGGCGAGGGCGAGAAGGACGCGGCCCCCATGCTCTTCAACGGCGAGCGGGTCGGCAACGGCCGTGGCCCCGCCTGCGACATCGCGGTCGACCCGATCGACGGCACCTCGCTCACCGCCGCGGGGCGCCAGAACGCGCTCTCGGTCATCGCGGTGGCCGACCGCGGCACGATGCTCGACGCGTCATCCGTCTTCTACATGGACAAGATCGTGACGGATGCCTCGGGCATCGGCGTCGTCGACATCCGCAACCCCATCGGGGAGAACCTGCGCGCGCTCGCCGCGGCGAAGGGCAAGGAGGTCGGCGAGCTCCGCGTCGCCGTGCTCAACCGCCCGCGCCACGAGCAGCTCATCGCCGACATCCGCGCGGCCGGCGCCGGCACGCGCCTCATCAGCGACGGCGACGTCGCGGGCGGCATCAACGCCGCGCGCTACGAGTCGCGCATCGACATGTGCGTCGGCATCGGCGGCAGCCCGGAGGGCATCACCACGGCGTGCGCGATCAAGGCGCTCGGCGGGTTCATGCAGGGCCGACTCGCCCCGAAGGACGACGCCGAGCGGGCGCGCGGCGAGGCGGCAGGGCTCGACTGCGACCAGGTCTACGAGCTCGACGACCTCGTGCGCAGCGACAACACGTTCTTCGTCGCGACCGGCGTGACCGACGGCGAGCTCGTCGACGGCGTGCGGCGCAAGGGACCGATCATCCGCACCGAGAGCATCGTGCTGCGCGGTCGGTCGGGCACGATCCGCCGTATCGTCGCCGATCACCACGTCGAGAAATGGCTCGACAAGACCGACCGCTGACCGGATGCCGCGGGCGGATGTCCGCGGTGCACGCGAGAATGGGCCGATGACCGACGCGACCACGCTGCCGCGCGCCCTTCGCCCGTTCTCGTCGGGCCAGTACCGCCTGCTCGTCGCGGCGCTCGCCGCGTCGCTGCTCTCGGCCGGAGCGTGGCTCGTCGCATCCGTGTGGCAGGTCGTCGAGCTCGGCGGTTCGCCCATCGACCTGTCGTACGTGGCGGTCGGGTCGAGCCTGGGCCTGGTGCTCGCCGTGCTCATCGGCGGCGTCGCGGCCGACCGCATCCCGCAGCGGCGCATCCTCATCGTCGTCGAGATCGTCCGCGGGCTCGCGTTCGCCGTCGCCGCGGTGCTCGCGGCGACCGGGGTGATCGAGGTATGGCACATCGCCGTGCTCTCGTTCGTGCTCGGCCTCGCCGACGGCTTCTTCTATCCGGCGTACTCCGCGTGGCTGCCGGCGATCCTGCCGGCCGGGCAGCTGCTCGCCGCGAACGGCATCGAGGGCGTGCTCCGCCCCGCGGTGATGCAGGCGGCCGGCCCCGCACTCGCGAGCCTGCTCATCGCCGTGCAGGCGCCGTGGCTCGCGTTCGCAGCCGTCGCCGTGCTGCAGGTGGTCGCCGCGGTCGTGCTCGCCGTGATGCGCACGACCCCCGTGCGCCGCGACCTCGACGAGGTAAGGGCGCATCCGGTGCGCCAGTCGTTCATCGACCTGCGCGACGGGTTCGCCTACCTGTTGCGGACCCGATGGCTGTTCGCCACGCTCGTGTTCTCGATCGTCCTGGTCTTCCTCATCATGGGGCCGATCGAGGTGCTCCTGCCGTTCGCCGTGAAAGACCAGACGGGCGGCGGCGCCGGCGCGTTCGCCCTGGCGCTCGGCGCCTTCGGCCTGGGCGGCGCGGTGGGCTCGCTGACCGTCGCGTCACTGCGACTGCCGCGCCGCTACCTCACGCTCATGATCCTGGCGTGGGGCGTCGGCTGCGTGCCGCTCGCGATCATCGGGCTCACCTCATGGCTGTGGGTCATGGTGATCGCCCTGTTCATCGTCGGCGTGCTGTTCGACGGTGCCCAGGTCGTCTGGGGCACGCTGCTGCAGCGGCGGGTGCCGCCCTCGATGCTGGGCCGGGTCTCGAGCCTCGACTTCTTCGTCTCGCTCGCGCTCATGCCCATCTCGATGGCGGTCGCCGGTCCCGTCGGTGAGGCGATCGGGCTCGCGCCGGCGTTCCTCATCGCCGGGCTGGTGCCGCCGTTCCTCGCGTTCGCCACGCTGGCGCTGGCACGGCTGAAGGACGACGAGCTGGCGCATCCGCTCGACGGCCACGCCGACGTCGACGCCGTGACCGGAGCCGAGGCGGCGGCCGGGTTCGAAGCGCCGGCGGACGAACCGCATCCGCGTGCGCCGGCCGACGAGCCGCTCCGCGAGTGACGGTTGCGGCCCTCGGCCTCGACGCGAGGGCGCCGCGTGTGCGAGGGTGGGCGCGAACAAGGGGGATCCGATAGTGGACATCAACGATGCGTTCCCGGGCTTCAGCGTGCACGACGTCGACGCGGCCCGGACGTTCTACGGCGACGTGCTCGGACTGGGGGTCGAGGACTCGATGGGCGGCCTGAGGCTGACGTTGCCGTCGGGCCAGGGCGTGTTCGTGTATCCGAAGGCCGATCACGAGCCCGCGTCGTTCACGATCCTGAACTTCGAGGTCGCCGACCTCTCGCGCGCGGTCGACGATCTGAACGCCGCCGGTGTCGTGACGAAGATCTACACCGACCCGCACTCGTTCGGCACCGATGAACGCGGCATCGCCTGGGGCTCGAAGTCGGGTCAAGGCCCGGACATCTGCTGGTTCCGCGACCCTTCGGGCAACGTGCTCAGCCTCATCGCGCAGTGAAGCTCCGGCATGCTGCGGGAGCTGGTAGACCCGAGGCATGCAGGGGCAATCGCTGAATTCGCCGTGGGCGTCGAGCAGCGGCGTGTACACGCACACCTGGACGTTCCAGGTCACGCATCCCGGGCGCACGGTCGTCGAGGTCGCACTGACCTCGGTGAACAGCGTCGATGACGATGACGGCACCTTCGCGCGCTTCGGCGTCTCGCAGATCGTCAGCGACAGCGGGGTCGAGAACTTCGGTGATGACGGTCCGCCCGTGGTCGCTCGGGACGGCGTCACGAGCGTGAGCGTGCGGATGTTCGTGGTCAACTCGTTCGCCCGCGGATGCGTGGCACGCAACTTCTGGTGAGGAGCGGATCGATGATCGACGAGACGGCGAGCAGCGATCGGGTCGAGACCCGTCACCGAGTAAGCGTGCTGTGCGACCCCGAGACGGGGCGGGCGGTGCGCGGCCATACCTTCGTCGGCGTGGACGACGAGCTCTCGGCACCCGACGGGCGGGAGGCGCGCGAACGCGTGTTGCGCCAGGAGGCGAGGGCGGACCGTGCCTCCGCACGACTCCGCTTCGCCGACGCCGTGGCCGACCTTCGCATCGACGCTCCAGCAGAGCTCGAGGTGGTCGAGGACGTCGTCGTCGTGCGCCCCATCCGCCTGAAACGGCGCAACGTGGACCCTGGGATCCTCCACACACTGCCCGCGCAGCGTCGGGACTGACCATTCCGTCGCGCTGCTGCGGCGCGAGGACATGGACTTCAGATCGAACGGATCTCGGGGTCGATGTCGGCCGCGAAGGCATCGTCGGACGGTTCGGGGATCTCGATGGAGGTCTCATCGACGCATCGCCACGCCGGTGTGCCTCGACGAGTCGGCGGCGGGCGTCAGTCGCGAGCGACGGCGTCGGGCGACTCGAGCTGTCGGCGGATCTCGGGGTCGAGGTCGGCGCCGGTGCCCGAGACGAGCTCGAAGGCGGTGAGCTCACGGGGCGCCTCCTCGATGCCCCGCAGGGGCGCGAGCACCTTCGACTCATCGAGGGCGCCGAGCTTGCGCGCGGTCGGCAGCACCTGGCGCTCGAGCGAGCCCACGAAGGCGTTGTAGTCCTTCACGCTGCGCTCGATCGTGCGACCGAGCTTCTCGATGTGGCTCGCCGTGGTGGCCAGCCGCGAGTAGAGCTCGCGGCTCAGGTCGAACAGGGTCTTGGCCTCGTTGGTCAGCACGTCCTGCTGCCAGGAGAACGCCACGGTCTTCAGCACCGACCAGAGCGTGACGGGGGAGGCGAGGGCGACGCGCTTCGAGAAGGCGAACTCCATGATGCTCGGGTCGGTCTCGAGGGCGGCGGAGACGAGCGACTCGCTCGGGATGAACGCGATGACGAGCTCGGGTGAGGCGTCGAGCCCGTTCCAGTAGCCCTTGGAGCCGAGCGCCGTGATGTGCGCGCGCACCGCCTGCACGTGCTGCTTCATGAAGTCGGCGCGGCGGGCGGCCTCGGCCCCGGTCGCGGTCGCGGGGATCTGGCTGGCCTCGAGGTAGGCGTTGAAGGGCACCTTGGCGTCGACGGCGATGGACTTGCCGCCGGGCAGGCGCACGACCATGTCGGGCCGCCCGTGGCCGGAGTCGCTCGAGATGCTGGACTGCACGTCGAAGTCGACGCGCTCGAGGAGGCCCGCGGCCTCGACCACGCTGCGAAGCTGCGTCTCACCCCAGACCCCTCGCGTGCTGTTGGAGCGCAGTGCGGAGGCCAGCGCCTCGGCGGTCGAGCGGAGCCGCTCCTCGGACTCGGCGGCGGATTTCAACTGCTGCGACAGCTCGCCGTGCTGGAGGCTGCGCTGCGACTCGAGCTGTGTGACCTTCGACTGCATCTCGGTGAGCGACTGCTTCACGGGAGCCAGTGCCTGGAGCACGCGGCTCTCGGCCTGCTCACGCGCCTCGCGGGCCTGCTGCTCGGCGCGGTGCTGCTCGATGAGCTCGCGCTGCTGCTGCTGGGCGGCGAGGATCTGCTCACGCAGCGCCTCGGCGGTGGCCTGGGTGGCGGCGAGCTCCTCGCGGAGCAGCGACTTCGCCGCCTCCTCGCCGACGCGCACCTCGGCGAGCTGCGCCTGGTGGCGCGCCTCGATGAGCGCGGGGTCTTCGGCGACGGGCGCCGTCGGCGTGCGCCTCGACGACCAGACGGCGACCGCGAGGCCGCCGAGGACGGCGCCGACCAGGAGGCCGATGAGGAGTGCGAGGAGGTCCATGTCCACAGTGTGGCAGCGGCCGCCGACATCGCCCGGGCACGGTCCCGGCCGGGCGCGGATGCGCCCGCGCCGCGGCTACTGCAGCGCCATCGGGCCGTGCATCGCCCGCTGCTCGCCCGTGGCGACGGGACCGATCGCCCCGAACCGCACACGCGTCACGTGCGCGAGGCCGTCGAGGTCGTCGACCTCGTGGCGCTTCGCGGCGTGCACCACGATCGCGGCGCACGCCTCGGCGTCGGCGAGCGCGTCGTGGTGCGAGAAGTCCTCGAAGCCGGCGGCCATCGCCGCGACGGGCAGCCGGTACGACTCGAGGTGATACGTCTTGCGGGCGACCTGCAGGCTGCAGAGCGAGCGATAGTCGGGCACGGCCACGCCGACCGCCTCGGAGGTCTTCGCGATCACGGCCATGTCGAACCCGGCGTTGTGGGCCACGAGCACGTCGTGCCCGGCGAACTCGCGCAGCGCGGGCAGGTGCTCGGCCCAGCCGGGGGCATCCGCCACCATCTGCGGCGTGATGCCGTGGATGCGGACGTTCCACTCCGAGAAGTCGTTGTGCGGGAACGGCGGGCGGATGTACCAGTGCACCCGGTCGACCACCCGCCCGTCGCGAACCTTCACCAGCCCCACCGAGCAGGCCGATGCGCTCGACGAATTGGCGGTCTCGAAGTCGATCGCGGTGAAGTCCACTGGCACGCGTGCATCGTCGCACGCGGTCCCGACACGGCCGGGCGCGTCGCGCCGCGCGTCGGCGATCGGCGCCGAACGGGTTGACGGATGCCGCGGCCAGGGCGTGGAATGGCACAGGAACCCGCCGCGACGACGGCGTGCCGCGAGGCGAGGAGAGCGGATGACCGACCTGCCCCCACCGGTGGCGGAGGCGTTCGCCGCCACCAACGCCCGCGATCTCGCCCGCTTCGTCGCCGCCTTCGACGACGACGGCGTCATCGACGACTGGGGCCGCGAGTTCCGCGGTGCCGAGGAGATCGCCGAGTGGAGCCGCCGCGAGTCGATCGGCGTGCAGCAGACCTTCTCGGTCACCGACGTCCGGGTGGGCGGGAGCGGCGAAGGCGACGAACGTACCGACGAACCGCGCGACGTCGTCGTGCTCGCCGACGTCGGCGGCGGCGGGTTCAACGGCCCGTCCACCTTCACCTTCCGGCTGACGCCCGACGGGACGGCCATCGAGCGCATGGCGATCACGGCATGACCGACGCACCCACGCCCGCATCCGGTGCCGCCTGGGCTGCGGCATCCACTCCCGCCCCTGACCCGGCGAACGCACCGGGGCTCGTCGCCGACCCGGCCGACCCCGCGACCGTGCGCAGTGCGCGCTCGTTCGGCGCCGCGGCATCCGTGTACCACCAGTCGCGGCCCGGCTACCCGGTCGAGGCGGTCGCCTGGCTCGTCGGCGACGCGGTGCGCGTGCTCGACCTCGGCGCAGGCACCGGCAAGCTCACCGAGGCGCTCGTCGCGCTCGACCGCGAGGTCATCGCCGTGGATCCGGTGGAGGAGATGCTCGAGGAGCTCGAGGTCGCCGTGCCGGGAGTGCCGCGCATCCTCGGCACGGCGGAGGACATCCCCATCGAGGACGACGCCGTCGACGCCGTGGTCGCCGGCCAGGCCTGGCATTGGTTCCAGCCCGAGCGCGCCGTGCCGGAGATCGCTCGAGTGCTGAAGCCGGGCGGCATGCTCGGGCTCGTCTGGAACAGCCGCGACACGAGCGTCGACTGGCTGCGCCAGGCCGGCGAGCTCATGCACGAGCGCCACGACGCGAGCGCCACGTTCGAGAGCTACGTGCAGATCGGGCCGCCGTTCGGCGAGATTGAGGAGCACACGGTGCGGTGGAGCGAGCGGATGTCGCGCGCGCGGTTCCTCGACCTCGTCCGGTCGCGCAGCTACTTCATCACGGCGCCGGCCGAGGAGCAGGCGGCCACGATCGCCGCCCTCGAGACGCTGCTCGCCACCCACCCCGACCTCGCGGGGGCCGAGGAGCTCGCGGTTCCCTACATGACCCGCTGCTTCCGCGCCCGCCTGGGCTGATCGCGGGCACCGTCAGGTCTCCAGCAGGTCGGCGGTCGCGCGGAGGATCGCGATGACCGCGGCGGTGCGCTGGTCGGATGCCGCGGGGAGCGCTGCGAGCGGGGACTTGCCGTCGGTCGGCGCGAGCAGCTGCGGCACGCCGCCGGGCTGCGGCACGCCGCCGGGCTGCGGCACGCCGCCGGGCTGCGGAGCGCCGTCGGGCTGCGGAGCGCCGTCGGGCTGCGGAGCGCCATCGGCAGCCACGGCCGACGCGCTCGCCGTGCCGAGCAGGATGCGCCCGCCGAGCACCTCGTCGCCGTGGAACTCGGGCGTCTGGCGGCGGTTCTGGCCGAACTCCTCGACCACGGATCGTACGAAGTCCCTGTTCGAGACGGCGCCGGCGCCCGTGGCGAGCAGCGGCAGCGCCCGCCGCGTGAAGTCGCCCTGCCCGTTCGACTCCCAGGCGACCTCGGTGGCGCGGCACGCGCTGAACAGCACCTCGCGGCGCACCCCGGCGGCACGCGGGGCGGCGGGGGTGACCGTCTCCGACCCGAGCACGCGCGCGATCGCGGCATCCCGCACCGGATCCGGCTCCGTCGACCCCGTGCCGACACCTCGGTCGGCGCGGTACGCGGCCTCGTCCTCCCGGGTGAGCTCGACCGAGCGCGGGAGGGCATCGCCGATCGGCGTGAGGTCGACGCGCGGCGCCCGGTTCGCCGAGCCCGAATGGCAGCTGTCGAAGAACGCCGTGAGGCTGACGCCCTCGGGGATCACGTCCCAGATGCGGGCCAGGTCGTCGTCGATGATGAGGCGGCCCGCCGCGCGGAAGTCCACAGGGCACAGGGCCTCGTCCTTCGACTCGTCGCCGTCGTCCTCGTCGCCGTCGAGGTCGGGGACGAACGTGCCGTGCCCCGAGTACTGCACCGCCAGCACGTCACCCGGCACGGCGCTGCTGACGAGTTCGAGGATGCCGCGGAGGATCTCGTCGCGGGTGGCCGCGGCATCCGTCAGCTCGGTCACCTCGAACTGCTCGCCGCGCAGCGCCTCGGCCCACGCGTGCGCGTCGGCCACGCAGCCGTGCAGGCGGTCGCCCTCGTCGGGATACGCGTCGACGCCGATGCACAGCGCGCGGCGTGCACCCGTCCCGGGAGCGGCCGGGAGGCCGGGCGCACTCGGCGTCTCCGCGGAGCGCGAACCCCCGGTCGGCGACGGCAGGTCCTCGAACTCCGGCCAAGGCAGGACCGCCCGCGCCTGCCCCGCCGGGAAGGGCGTCACGTCGGTGACGCCGGCGATGCGGCGGGCGACGCTCTCCATCGTCGGGCCGTCGTTGTCGAAGCCGCCGTGCGAGGTCGCGGTGCTCGCCGTGCGCAGGCCGACGGCGTGCGGCGCCAGCACGAG
Source organism: Agromyces sp. 3263 (assembly GCF_031456545.1). Classification (NCBI taxonomy): domain Bacteria; kingdom Bacillati; phylum Actinomycetota; class Actinomycetes; order Micrococcales; family Microbacteriaceae; genus Agromyces; species Agromyces sp. 3263. Next base: position 1,090,766 of record NZ_JAVDUV010000002.1, on the reverse strand, counting down.
CTCGCCCTTGGGGGCCGGCCCCTGGAAGAACTCCGCGAGGTCCACGTCGCGCAGGAGGAACTTCGCCATGCCGAGGATCGGCGTCGCCTTCTGCGGCTCGAACGATGCCGAGACCAGGTAGAGCAGCGACTTGTTGTAGATGCGCACGCACGTGTCGGCGCGCTCGGCCTCGTCGTCCATGGTGAAGATCGCGACACGCTCGATCTTGCCGCTGCGGGCGTGCGGCATGAGGAGTTTCGAGAAGGTGTCGACCCGCACCGCGGGCGCCAGCAGGTTGAGCGAGGCGATCGCCGGGACATCCGCTTCGAGCGCGGCCGGCAGCAGGTGCGAGTGGAAGATCGACCCTGCGCTGTGGCCGATGGCGTGCACCTCGACCTCGCCGGGGTGCTCGGTCATCCACTTGCCGAGGGCGCGCACGAACTGCTGCGCGCCGCCGCCCTTCACGGATGCCGCGGCCGCGTCGACCTTCATGTCGTTCCAGATCCCGCCGCCGCCGAGCAGCCGTGCGGCCACCTCGAGGAATCCGTCCTTCGCCTCGTCGGCCCAGCCCCGGCGGCCGCCCGACGCCCAGCGGCGCAGCGAATCCCAGATCGCCGTGCCCAGTCCGGTCTCCCACACGAAGTGGATCGGGTAGACGCCGTTCTCCTTCCACCACGCGACCTGGTGCTCGGCGATCGCGAAGCCCGACTCCTTGTCGACGAGTCCGCCGTGGGCGTAGAGCGCGATCGGCACCGGGCCGGGCTGGTGCGCGGCGACGAAGGCGGGAAGGTGCGTCGAGAAGATCTCGTCGATGTCGGCCGCGGTGGTGCGGAAGTCCTTCACGGTCTGCGCGGTGGAGGCCGCGCCCTCGGCGAGCCTGCCGTCCTCGAGGGTGATCACATGGGGCCTCAGGCCGGCGAGGGCGGCGGCCGTCAGGGTCGGGGCGCCGCGTTCCGCGGACGGCGCGGCCGACGGCGGTGCGGGCGAGGCCGTCGCGGGCGGCGGGGGAGCGGACGGGCTCGGCGGGCGTGCGGCGTTCATGGGTTCGGTCCTTCCGGGATCGGCTGATGGGGCGGGGTCGGTGCCGGCGCGGCCGGCTGCTCGACGCGGATGTGCGCGCGCGGGTGCGCGTACACGGCGTACGCGAGCTCCGAGAGGTCCGCGTCGGCGCGGGCTGCGGCACGCGCCGCGCGCGTCGCATCCGCGATCGTGGCGTCGTCGTCGGCGAGCGCGAGGTAGAAGGCCTCGACGAACGTGGACGCGGGGTCGTCGCCGACCGCCCACGAGCAGCCGACGAACGCGGCCGCGCCGCCGCGCAGGAAGGCCTCGGGGAACCCGCCGAGCGACGCCGGGCCCGAGGGCAGGCGGCCGATGTCGCAGGCGTTCAGGAAGACGAACGGGCCCGTCGCCGCGGCATCCGCCGGCCCGCGATCGGGCAGGTCGCGACGCAGCTCGCCGTCGGAGTAGCGCGCGAGCGGCAGGTCCTCGGTCTCGCTGAACGCGGCGAGCAGCAGCTCCTGCGCCGCCGGGGTGCCGTCGCTCCACCGGCCGTGGCCGGCGAAGTGCAGCAGGTCGAAGCCGTCGCGCATGAGCCCCGCGATGCCGTCGGCGTCGTCGGGGTCGATCGTGGTCGCCGAGAACCGTCGCTCGAGGAAGCCGCGCTCCTCGGAGGTGTGCGTGAGCCGCAGCCGCTGATCGGCGTAGTCGGGGCACACGAAGCGCACCCGGTCGGGTGCCACGGCGAGTTCCGTGGGGTGTGCGGTGTCGTACACCCAGCGGGTGAGCCCGTAGGCGCTCAGGAAGCGCGGGCGACCGTCGTCCTCGACGCCGGCGGGCGGGGGCAGATGCACGATCTCCCACGGGATGTCGAGCTCGCCGGCGGTCTGCACGATCAGCCCGTCGAGCGGGTCGGCCGGGTCGTCGGCGGCATCCCACAGGAACTCGAGCACCTCGGCGCTGAACAACGCCCGCGCGAGGCCCATGCCGAGCTCGCGCAGTCGCCGCGTGCCGTGCCTCGCGCGCGCGTCGCGATCGAGCAGGTCGCCGAGCTCCGACCGGATGCCGCCGATGCGCCGGTACGTGCGGGCGATGAGGTCGCCCTTGTCGGCCAGGTGGGTCGTGCACTCGCGCGCCTCGCCGCCGATCGCGACGCGGATGCGCAGGGTCGAGTCGGTGCCGACGATCGACTCGTCGATGCGGATGCTCGGCAGCGCCACGAGCTCGGGGTCGGGTTCGACGACCTCGGCCGCGACGCCGGCCGGCGACAGTTCGGGCCCCGCGTCGGCCGCCACGATCTCGGCGCAGAGCCGCAGGGTCGCGAGGGGGAGATCGGCGCCCTGGCGCACCACGAGCGAGACCTCGCCGTTGCCCGGGAACGGTGCGACGACGCGGAAGCGGTGCTCGGCGACCTCGGCCTCCGCCCGCGGAAGGCGCACGGCGATCGTCTCGTCGTCGCCCACGAGGCGGAATCCGCGCAGGGCGATGGTCACGGAGAGGTCGCGTGCGGCGTCGATGCGGATCGACTGGGTCGTGCTGCTGGTGCCGGCGGATGCCTCGAGCCGGCGCCTGCTGAGCCGGAACCGCACCTCGACTGGGGCGTCGACGGCGACGCGCCGCGGCATCTCGGCGTGCACGTGCGCCAGGGTGCGCGGCGTCGGGGGTTCCTCCGGGGCCGGACCGCCGCCGCCGCTGACGACGGGCCCTGGAGCCGGTGCGGGTGCAGGTGCTGGGGCGGGGACGGACGGCGCGGGCGCGGGCGCGGGAAACGGGATCGACCGCGACAACGGCGGCGGCGCCGCTTCGACCGGGGGCACCGCGGCATCGGGCGCCGGCTCGGCGGCCGCCGCATCCCCAGGCGGCTCGGCCCCGACCGGGGGCGGCCCCGCTTCGACCTCGGCGCGCGCGGCGTCGTACCGTCGGGCCAGCTCCTCGGCCTCGGCCTCGGTCGCGCACTCGACGGCGACGACGAGCCCGACGGCACCGCCGACGCGGAACGGCAGCGCCACCTCGAGCGCGTCGCGGTCGTCGCCCGTCGGCCGGAACGTGCAGAGCAGGTCGCCGAGCCGCACGAACACCACCACCCGGCGCAGGTCGACGGCGGGATCGAGCACGAGCAGCAGCACGGGTGCGTCGCCGCCGGTGCCCACGAGACCGGCTCGGGCGAGCTCGCGTCCGTCGGTGGGGAACGCCCAGCCCCCGGCATCCGGTGCGCCCACGACCCGCACGGCGCCACGCGCGCCGATCGCGGCGAGCGCCGGCGTCATCGTCCGGCCCTCCACGCGCGGCATCCGCGCGCTCGCCTGCCCATGGCGGACATCGCCGCCCCTCTCGCGTGCCTCGTTGCCGCTCGAACCTGAGCGACGCTCGATTCCCTCTGCGCGCAGCATACGACCGCGGGGAAGTCGCCCACCAGCGTTCGCGCGCTCGTTCAGTGCCGTCCCCGATGCCGCCGAGGGTCGGCACTGAGCGTCGGCGGGGCATCGACCGCCGACCGCGGTGCGAGAGCGGGCGAAATGCCCCGGTGAACCGGCGGGTACGATAGACCCCCGTGGCTCTCACTATCGGCATCGTCGGCCTGCCCAACGTCGGCAAGTCCACCCTGTTCAACGCGCTCACCAAGAACCAGGTGCTCGCGGCGAACTACCCGTTCGCGACGATCGAACCGAACATCGGCGTGGTGAACCTGCCCGACCCGCGGCTCGAGACGCTCGCCGGCATCTTCAACTCCGAGCGCATCCTGCCCGCCGCCGTGTCGTTCGTCGACATCGCCGGCATCGTGCGCGGCGCGTCCGAGGGCGAGGGCCTCGGCAACAAGTTCCTCGCGAACATCCGCGAGGCCGACGCGATCGCGCAGGTCGTGCGGGGCTTCGAGGACTCCGACGTCGTGCACGTCGAGGGCACCGTCGACCCGAAGTCCGACATGGAGACCATCAACACCGAGCTGATCCTCGCCGACCTCGAGACGCTCGAGCGAGCGATCCCGCGCTTCGAGAAGGAGGTCAAGAGCAAGAAGCTCGACCCGTCGGTGCTGACCGCGGCGAACGAGGCGCTCGAGGTGCTGCAGAAGGGCACGCCGCTGTCCGCGGCATCCGTCGACCTGGAGCCCGTCAGGGAGCTCGGCCTGCTCACCGCGAAGCCCTTCATCTATGTCTTCAACGTCGACGAGGCGGTGCTGACGGATGCCGCGCGCAAGGCCGAGCTCGCCGCGCTCGTCGCCCCCGCCGAGGCCGTCTTCCTCGACGCGAAGATCGAGTCCGAGCTCATCGACCTCGACCCCGCCGACGCCGCGGAGCTGCTCGCCTCGACGGGGCAGGAGGAGTCGGGCCTCGACCAGCTCGCTCGCGTCGGCTTCGACACGCTGGGCCTTCAGACCTACCTCACCGCCGGCCCCAAGGAGTCGCGCGCGTGGACCATCCACAAGGGCTGGAAGGCCCCGCAGGCCGCGGGCGTCATCCACACCGACTTCGAGCGCGGCTTCATCAAGGCCGAGGTCATCTCGTTCGCGGACCTCGTCGCCACCGGCTCGGTCGCCGAGGCCCGCGCCAAGGGCAAGGCCCGCATGGAGGGCAAGGACTACGTCATGCAGGACGGCGACGTCGTGGAGTTCCGCTTCAACGTGTAGGGGGAACGCGTGGCACCGCACTCTCACGGGGTGGTTGCGCTACGTGCCTCTATCGCGGAGCCGTCTCCATAGGGCATTCGGCCGGTGCATGGTGTCCGCACAACTTCGAGGTATTGCGCCCGCCCATGCCAGGCTGCCAATTCCCGGGTGAGGTAGCTTATGCCGGCAGCGCCGCCAGCACGGTGAATCTGGTGGATGCCTTGCAGGAGGCCGACATGAGAGCATGGCGGGCATGGGCCTCTTCGATTCCGTCTCTCGCGCTCTGGGCAGCCTCCGCCCGCTGTCCGACCAGGAGCTCGAGGACGAGCGCGAGGCAGTGAGGGAGCGCTACGTCTTCTCCGCCGACGTGGAAACGGCGGACGCCCTGTATCACGAGATGCATCGCTACGACGAAGAGATGACCCGTCGTGCTAACGAGGCGTATGCCAGCGAGCACCCGAACCCTCCCGAGCCGCGGCGGCGGGAGCACGGCTGGTATCTGCCAAACGACGACTGAACGCTTGATCGTCATTGGTCCGCGCCCGCAGTGCCGCCGGCAACGGCCGGAAGCACCCTCGCCGTCTCTGGGCAGCATGACAGGATCGGACCATGGACATCCTCGCGCTAGTCATCTCAGCACTGTCGCTGATCGTCGCGGGCGTCGGGACCTACCAAGCCAACAAGCGCGCCAACGAAGCACTCGCCGAGTCGCGCAAGGCGGCCGAGGACGCACGCTGGTTCGCAGTGCAGGAAGCCGTGCAGCGCCTCATCGGGTTCGATCCCACCGCAGAGCCAGTGGGGGAGCGGCTGGCCAATCTGCGCATCACGTCGATCGCGCTCGTGGACCAGCTCGACGGCTGGGAAGGCATCGACTCGTGGCTGGAGGCCGAGCGCACGCTGGGAGCAACCATCGGCCGTCAGGTGATGGACGCCGCCAAGCCCGGCGACACTGTTGGCCGGCGGGTGGAGAACCTCGACCCGCTGATGAGCTGGGCGCACGCATTGAGCAGCAACTTGCGCCATTTCCGATCGGTCGGCCATGACACGACTGCCCTTGCCAAGCTCCAGGCCAACGCGGAAGAGTTGGTCAAGGACATCCATGCACGTCACGGCTGGGATCTGCCTCCGCAGACCAACCCCCGGATCCAGCCGCTGGAGTAGGTCGCGCGCGCGACCGCCGTCACGCCGCGTGTCGCCGCCGACTGGCACACTGAGGTCATGCCTCGAATCACGCTCACCGCTGGAAACGACTTGGTCCAGCGTCTCGCTGGCGAGACTGACCCGGTGCGAGCGGTCATCGAGCTCATCTGGAACAGCCTCGATGCGGACGCCAACAAGGTGTCAGTGACTCTTGACCGCAACATCGCCGACGGCATTGTCGGTGTGACCGTTCGCGATGACGGCCTCGGCATGAGCCCGGAACGCGTCGAGCAGGACTTCAAGTGGGTGGGGAACTCGTGGAAGCTCGGAGCGCGCGTCACCGAGCGCGAGAAGCGACCTCTGCACGGCAGGCTGGGTCAGGGGCGTCTGCGCGCCTTCGCGTTGGGAACCCGCATCACGTGGGAGACGGTCGGCCAGGATGCAACGGGCGCGTTCAAGCAGACACGCGTGTCATCGACTGTTGACCGTCGCAACGATTTCTCGGGCCCCGATCCTGTCGACGCCCAGAGCCCGACCTACACGGAGTTCCGAGCTGAAGGGCGGGACTCGCTCGGCAGGCTCGAAGGCGACTCCGCGCGGCCGCGCATCGGTGCCGCCCTTGCCCTTCATCTGCTAACCTTCCCGTCGATCGAGGTCTGGTACGACGGAGTGAAGATCGACCCGGCCGCGAGCATCGAGCGCGAGACGACTCACGAGCTGAACTGGTCCTACGACGGTGTTGAGCACCGAGCCGCGCTGAAGGTCGTCGAATGGCGAGATGTGAAGGGCCGGACGCTCTATCTCTGCGACGACAAGGGCGTTCCGGTCGATGAGACACCTATTAGGCGCTTCGCCGACTTCAACTTCGCAGCCTACGTCCTGTGGGACGGCATGACGGAGCACCCCAACGAGGTGATGCTCGTCGATATGGAGCAGGAAACGTCGCTGCTCGGCTCCCTGATGCAGGTCGTGGACTCCACGCTCGAGGATCACTTCGAGGCTCGCCGTGCCGAGCAGCGTCGCGAGCTCGTCGGTCGCTGGAAAGAGACCAAGACATACCCGTACGAAGGTGATCCCGCCTCGGACGAAGAGGTCGTCGAACGAGCAACCTTCGACGTTGTTGCAACGGCTGTGCGCCGGCACATCCCCAAGGCGCGTGGCCAGGAGAAGCTGACGCTGGGGCTCCTCAAGGACACGCTCCAGCGGAACCCCGATGGTGTGAAGACGCTCCTGAACCAGTACGTCGGTCTCACCGAAGGCGAGAGCGAAGAGCTCGACCGGCTGCTTGAGCGCACGCCGCTCTCGAGGCTGATCCGGGCGACTACCGACGTGACCGACCGCCTGGACTTCCTGAGCGCTCTTCGCGAGATCGTCTTCAACCCCGAAGCCAAGGGACTGGTCAAGGAGCGGGACCACCTGCACAAGATCCTGGAGCGCGAGAGCTGGGTGTTCGGAGAGCAGTTCAACATGATGAGCTCGGAGATAGGTCTCACCCGAGCGCTCGAGCAACACCTCAGCATGCTTGGCCGGGAGGGTGAGTCCACCACGAAGGTCACCAAGACCGATGGCAGCCAGGGCCGCCTTGACCTGATGTTCTCGCTGGCGGCCCCCGAGCACGAGACGAAGCGGCACCTGGTTGTGGAGCTGAAGGCCCCATCGGTAGTTGCGTCGCACAAGGAAGCCAACCAGATCAAGGGCTATGCCCGCGCCATCGTCGAAGATCCACAGTTTGCCGGCACCCACACTGTCTGGGACTTCGTGCTCGTCGTGAACGACTACAACAACGATGTGAGGCGAGACATCAACCAGCGTGGTCGCGAGTCAGGGCTGCTCGATGAGTCCGAGCTCGACCCGAACTCCCCGCTGCGCTACAGGGTCTGGGTGCGGCGCTGGTCGGAGATCCTCGAGTCCGCGGACCAACGCTTGCTGTACTACAAGCGCGGATTGCAGCACGACGCTTCGCTCCTCGACGTCAAGCGGTATCTGCGTGAACACCACGCAGACGTGCTGCCGGAGGGGCTGTTCTCAGAGGGTGACGAGGACTAGCTGGCATCATCGGTGCCTGGTTGCTAACTGCGGGCACTCTTGCAAATGGCGGCACAACACAACCTCAGGGAGCAAGACGTGAAGCATCCGCGCGCTAGAGGTTGGTATGTGCGGCGACATTGTGGAGTTCCGCTTCAACGTCTGACCCCGGGTCGAGGCAGAGCTCGGCTGCTCAGCGGCCCTGGCGCTTCTTGTACGGCTTGGGCTGGCCCTTCACGATGGGCGCACGCCCCTTGCCCTTCGAGGCCTTCGCCTTGCCGCCCGCCTTCGCTGCGGGCTTCTCGGCGGGAGCCGGCGCCGCGGCGATCTCGTTCCTGGCCTCCTCGAGGAAGAGGACGCCGACCTTCGTGAGCTGCGTCTCGCCGTGCCGGGTGAACAGCGGCTGCCCGATCTCGGCCTCGAGCTTGTCGATCGACGAGTAGAGCGACGCGAGGGGGATCCCGAGCTTGTCCGCGGCTCGCGGAAAGTGCAGCTCCTCGGCGACGGCGACGAACCGTCGAAGCAGGGTGATGTTCACGAGGAGCCTTCCGTCGGTCGGCGCGAATGCCGGCCGCGTCTCAGGGTACGTGAGTCGGCGTCATCGCTCGAGCTCGTCGCCGCGGAAGCAGCCGACGACGTGATCGTTCACCACGCCGATCGCCTGCATGAAGGCGTAGGCGCTGGTCGGACCGATGAACACGTATCCCTCCGCCTTCAGGCGCCGGCTCAGGGCCTCCGACTCGGGGGTGTGCGAGGGCACGGCGGCCCCCGGTGACGGGCGCTGGTGCTCGCGCGGTCCGGCGTCGTTCGCCAGGTCCGCGAGGGCGAACTCCGACGTCGCCATCACCGCGGCATTGCGGAGCGCCGACCGGATCTTCGCCTCGTTGCGGATGATCCCGGGATCCTCCAGCAGCACGGCGACGTCGGCGTCGTCCATCTGCGCGACCCGCGCCGGATCGAAGTCGTGGAAGGCAGCCCGGAACGCGGCGCGCTTGTGGAACACGGTGAGCCATCCGAGGCCGGCCTGGAAGATCCCGAGGGTGAGTGCTTCGAACACGGCGCGCTCGCTCCCACCCGGCGTGCCCCACTCGTGGTCGTGGTAGGCGAGCAGGGCCTCGTCGCGCTCACGCGCGGTGGCCCACGCGCAACGGCTGCGCGTGTCCGAGCCCGTCGAGGCGGTGCCGGACGCCCAGTCAGACATGGCCACGCCTGCCCGGCGAGCGGGTGTCGGCCGGCTCGGGACGCGGCCCAGCGGCATCCGGAGGCCTGGTGATGGCATTCAATGAGAGCTCCTCTGCGTCGATGGCTCGAAGGACGAACTTCACCGCGGTCTCGGGGAACCGGCCCTCGCTCCTGGCGGCGAGGACGGCGTGGCGTTCCTCGGTGATCATCTCGCGCCGGAGCCGCGCGTACGCGGCGAGGAAGGACTCGGAGGACGGATCGGTCACCGGGTGCGCGAGCGAGTCGGAGATGAGGGTGGCGTTCGCCCGGAGCTGCGACACGACGCGCTCCGCGTCGGCCTCGCCCGTCTCCAGTTCGAGCCGGGCGAGTCCGGCCGTGTGCGCCTCGGCCATCAGGGTCTCGCGTTCCATCTGCTCCTGGGCGGCGTTCGGCGGCGGCAGGTGCAGGCGCCGGACGAGCAGCGGGAGCGCCAGCCCGCTGACGAGGGTCGCGACGACGATGACGAAGGCGACGAACTGCAGGAACTCCCGGTCCGGCGTCATCTCGGGGAGCAGGAACACGGCCGCGAGCGTGACGACGCCGCGCACGTTCGCCGCGGCGATGACGACCGCGTTCTTCCACTGCACGTGCTGCCGGCGCAGCCGCCGCGGGCCTCGTCGGAAGAACCAGGCGACGGCGAGCACGAACACGAACCGGGAGACGACGAGCGCCACGAACACCACGCTGCAGATGCCGATGGTCTCCCACAGGCCAGGGCCGGTCCGGACGGCGCCCTGCAGGATGCTCGCGAGGTTGAGCCCGATGAACAGGAACACAGCGTTCTCGAGGAGGAACTGGATGGTCCGCCAGTTCACCGACTCGGCGATCCGCGCCTCGGCGGACTGCACGACCGGCGAACGATACCCCAGGTACAACCCCGCGATGACGACGGCGAGCACGCCGGAACCCAGCACGGCCTGCGCGGCGATGAAGGCAAGGTACGGCGTGATGAGGGCGAGGCTCGTGTCGAGGACGGGCGACCGGAGGCGCGAGCGGATGAACGCCATCGTCCAGCCGATCGCGAGGCCGACGGCGACGCCACCCACCACGGCCAGCAGGAACGCGCCAGTGACGAGCAGCGGGCTGAGCAGCATCGTCATCGCGGCGATCGCGGCGTTGAGTGCCACGAGCGCCGCGGCGTCGTTCAAGAGGCTCTCGCCCTCGAGCACGGTGACGACTCGACGTGGCAGCGCGAGGCGGCCGGTCACGGAGGTGACGGCGACGGTGTCCGTGGGGGCGATGACCGCCGCGAACGCGAACGCGGCGGCGAGCCCGATTGCAGGGAGCAGCAACGACGTCGTGAACCCGACGACGACCACCGTGAAGGCGACCGTCCCGACGGAGAGGATGAGGATGCTGTCACGTCGCCGGCGCACGTCGAGGAACGAGGTCCGCACGGCCTGTGCGAACAGCAGCGGAGGCAGCACGCCGTAGAGCACCAGCTCGGGCTCGACGTGCACGACGGGGACGACGGGCACGAACGACGCGATCCCGCCGACGACGACGAGCACGACCGGCGCCGACCAGTTCAGCCGCCTGGTCAGGCCCGTCACCGAGACCGTCACGAGGACGAACGCGACGGTCCAGACGACGGCGCTCACGGGATCCATCCGCGCCCCTCGTTCAGCGCACTGCCTCAGTCCACGTGCACGAACGTGGCCAGCGACTGCGTCGGGTCGACGAGGTAGGTGGAGAGCATCATCCCCGTGCCCGGGCCGAGGTCGCGCGCGTTGTGGGCGGTGCCCGGCGGCATCAGGAACGGGTCGCCGGCGTTCAGCAGCAGGGTCGGCGCGCCCTCGATCCGCATCTCCACGGTGCCGGCGAGGATGTAGCCGATCTCCTCACCAGGGTGCGTGTGCCAGCCGGACTCGACCCCGACCGGGATCTCGGTGAGGACCTGCACGATGTCCCTGCCCGGAATCGACGAGGCCTGGTGCTGCAGTTCGGTGCGCTTCAGCTTCGTCGCCAGCTCATCGATCGGCTCGGTGTCGCTCACCGCGACCCTCCGACCTTGTCGAGCGCGCGGAGGATGACGTCGGTCACCGGTTCCGGCTGGGAGACCATGATGAGGTGCGAGCCCTCGAGCTCGAGCAGCTCGGCGTTCGCGCGGCGCGCCATGGAGAGCAGCACGTCGGATCCCGCCGCCTTGTCGCCGGTGGCGACGACGGACCAGGTCGGCAGGTGCTTCCACGCGGGCGGTCCCGACTTCTCGTCGAACGCCGAGGCGGCGATGGGTCGTTGGGATACCGCGAAGGCGTTCGCCTGCGCCTCGGGGAGGTCGCCCGCGAACACCGCCGGGAACTTCGCGATGTCGACGTACAGCTCGATCGCCGTCTCGTCGCCGACCCCCGTCGGGAACTGCGCCTGGACGAGTGCCGGTCCGAGGGCGCTGTCGCGGGAGGTTCCCTCGGCCTCGCCGAGCGCCTCGTTCTCCTCGGGCGCGAACCCCGACACCAGCACCAGTCCCTTCACGTTCGACGCCTGCGTGGCGGCGTTGGAGATCACCGCACCTCCATAGGAGTGCCCCACCGCGAGCACCGGGCCGGGGATCTGGGAGATCACGCTCGCGATGTAGTCGGAGTCGGAGCGCAGGCCCCGCATGAGGAGCCCCGGTGCGCGAACGGGAACGCCGGCGGCGAGGAGTCGCTCGATCACGGGGACCCAGCTTCCGGCGTCGGCGAATGCGCCGTGCACGAGCACGACGGTCGTGGGTTCTGATGTGGTGGCCATCTTCGTCTTCCTTCAGTCGGGGTGTCTACGGATGTCACAGGGTCGGGCACGGCGTCGGGCAGCATGGCGACGCAGCCGACCATCCAGTCGCGGGCCCCTCGCGGTGGTTGGGTACTTCCTTCACATGGCACCTCGATGTGTGGCGAACCTGTCGTCTCGAACCCCGTGCACGCTCAGACTGGCACAGATGCTGAGATTCCTTCAGGGAACTTGCTGTGGACGAGCTCGGCGGTCGGTCTCGCAAGATTGGCAGGCATTCACGCCGTCCCGTCCCGAGATGGATGCGAGCGTGGACCCATGATCACCATCCACCTGCGCTACGAGATCGACCCCCACAAGCTGTCCGACTTCGAGGAGTACGGCCGGCGATGGATCCACCTCGTGAACCGGCTCGGCGGCACGCACCACGGCTACTTCCTGCCGAGCGAGGGCGACAGCGATGAGGCGTTCGCGCTCTTCACGTTCCCGTCGCTGGCCGAGTACGAGCAGTACCGCACCGCCGCGACGACCGACCCCGAATGCGTGGAGGCCAACCGGTTCGGCGCGGAGACCCGCTGCTTCCGGCGCTACGAGCGGAGGTTCCTGACCCCGATGTTCGACTGAGGCGCTCCCGCCTCGCGCGCGAGGAATTCCGTCGTTCCGTGCAAGACTCGCGGCAGATCCGACACATACCGGGTGTGAGGATCGCCAGCACCGCAGCCGACACCGACGCGACCGAGGGGGTGGCGATGCCCGAGGGCGCCCACCAGCCCGCGACCTCCGACGAGGTCGCCTGGTTCACCGCAGTCGTGCGCGAGCACTCGACGGCCCTCGTCCGCTACTTCGCGCGCCGGGGGCCGCGGCAGGACGCCGAGGACCTCGCGGCCGAGGTGTTCACGACGGCCTGGCGCCGCCGCGCCGACGTGCCGCCCGACGCCGTGCTCCCGTGGCTCTACCGCACCGCGGGCTTCACGCTGGCGAATCACCGGCGCAAGACCATCGACCTCGCGGTCGACGAGGTGCCCGAGTCGGGGGCGGTTCGCGTGAGCGACGACCCCGAGCTGAGCACCCTGTTCGATGCCGAGCTCCGTGGGGCGCTCGCGAGCGTGGGGGAGCGCGATCGGCAGATCCTGCTCCTGCACGCGTGGGAGGGCCTCGACGGCGCCGAGCTCGCCGAGGTGCTCGGCATCTCCCGGTCGGGGGCGGATGCCGCGCTCTCACGTGCACGCAAGCGCCTCCGCGAGGCGTGGGGCGAGCGGCTGTCGTTCTAGGCACGGCACGGCACGGCACCCGCGCCGGGTCCTGCGGCGTCCCTGCAAGGTTCCGGCCTCGTCGGACATATCCGTCTATGAACGCAGTCACGGAGGGTGATCGACATGCATGACGACAACGAGCTCGACCCGGTGGCGCGGCTTCGCGCCGCCGATCCCGCCGCATCGGTCGAGCCCAGCGCGGGGTTCGCCGACGAGGTCGTCGCCAGGGCGACTGCAGCATCCACGACGGATGCCGCATCCGCCACCGGCACGTCGATGACGGATGCCGCGCCGGCCCAGCCGTCGCCCGTCGCCGACCTCGCCTCCGAGCGCGCGCGCCGCCGCCCGACCTGGGTCGCCATCGCCGCCGTCGCCGCCTCGCTCGTGGTCTTCAGCGGAGCCGGCTACGCCGTCGGCGCCTCGACGAACGACTCCACGAACGTCGCGGGAGCCGCGGCCCCGCCCATCTCGCTGCAGGGCGCCGCCGACGGCGCGACCACCGAGCAGAGCACCCTCCAGGACGGCGCGATCGCGGGTGCGGCACCCGACCAGGCCAAGCGTTCCGCATCCGGAGCGAGCGGCATGCTCTACCCCGGGTTCGGGCGCAACAGCTTCCACTCGACCGGCCTCTCGACGGCCTCGGGCAGCGCGCCCGGCTACGGGTACGACGCCCGCGGAGCCTCCAACGCCGAATCGGTCGGCGCGCTGGCCGCCGCCCTCGGCGTGGAGGGAACGCCCCAGCTGAAGGACGGCGCGTGGACGGTCGGTCCCCAGGACGGCACCGCCCCGTCGCTCTACGTCGGGCTCGACGGCACGCTCAGCTTCTCCTACTCGGATCCGCTCCTGAACCCCTGGAACTGCGCGACGACCGACACCGGCGCGGGCACGGAGGGCACCGACGGCACGGGCGAGGTCGCCCCCGTCGACCCCTGCGAGCCGCCGACCGTCGGCCTGCCGTCGGAGGACGCCGCGATCGACGCCCTGCGGTCGCTCATCGCCTCCGTCGGACGCGACCCAGGTGCCTTCGAGTACACCTCCGAGACGTGGGAGGGCGCGGTCACGCGATCGGCGCAGGCGTGGCCCGTCGTCGATGGCCAGCGCATCGACCAGTCGTGGAGCCTCGAGCTGACCGACGGCGGCATCGTGAGCGCCTACGGTTCGCTCGCCGACCTGGTGAACCTCGGCGACTACCCGGTCGTCAGCGAGCAGGAGGCGTTCGAACGGCTCTCCGACCCGCGGTTCGGCGCGCAGGTGACCGCCATGCCGCTCGCCATCCGCGAGGAGGCGGTCGACGCGCCCGACGCCTCAACAGCGAGCCCCGAGTGGGTGCCGCCGACCGAGCCGCCCGCGACGCCGCGGGATGGAGCGTCCGTCGCATGGCCCGTGAACGACGTCGAGATCGTCAGCGCCCGCCTCGGCCTCGCCAGCCAGTGGCAGCCCGACGGCAGCGTGCTCGTCGTTCCCGCCTACGAGTTCACGGATGCCGCGGGCGGCACCTGGTCGGTCATCGCCGTCGCCGACGCGAAGCTCGACTTCGCCGGCGTGCAGTGATGCGGGGGGGGGCGTCCAGGGGAGTGGCCCCGGGGAGTGACCGGACCGACCCATCCGGGCCGTCCGCGGCATCCGGAACCGGCACGGCCTGTTCACGAGCGCGATCCCGTGGAAGGCTGGCGGCATGCCGGAATCACCTGAAGTGCAGGCGCTCACGGAGGAGCTCGCCACGCGGTTGGCGGGACGGGCGCTCGCCGGGGTCGACGTCGTCGAGTTCCGCACGCTGAAGACCCGGGCACGCACGCCCGAGACGCTCGTGGGCGAACGGGTGACCGGCGCTGCCCGCCACGGCAAGCATGTCGACGTGGCCTTCGGTGCGGCGCACCTCGTGGTCTCGCTCGGCCGCCACGGCTGGGCGCGATGGGGCGCTGCCGGCGACGAGGCCGATCTGCCCGATGACGCGCCGCCCACGCTCGTGGTGCTCGAGTTCGACGACGGCTCGACGCTCGAGCTGACGGATGCCGGTGACTGGGTCTCGCTCGGATGCTTCGTGGTCGACGACCCGGCCGAGGTGCCCGCCGTGGCGAAGCTCGGTCCCGACCCGGCCCACCCCGACTTCTCGCGGACGCAGTTCGATGCGGCGGTCGCCGGTCGTCGCAAGCAGGTGAAGGCCGTGCTGCAAGACCAGGAGTCGCTCGCCGGTATCGGCAACGCCTACTCCGACGAGATCCTGTTCATGGCGAGGATCTCGCCCGTCGGGCACGCCTCCGCGTTGACCGCGGATGAGGCCGATCGGTTGTTCGCCGCCACCGTCGGCACCATCGGCGACGCCATCGAGGCCCAGCGGGGCGTGCCGATCGCGGAGCTCAAGGCGGCCAAGGTCGCGTCCATGCGGGTGCACGGCCGGGCAGGCGAGCCGTGCCCGGTGTGCGGCGACACCATTCGCGACTTCTCGTTCGCGAGCACCACCGCCCAGTACTGCCCGACCGACCAGACGCACGGCGAGCTGCTGCCGCTCAAGTGAGCCGACGATCGCCGGCGACGGTCGAGCCCTGTCGGCGGGCGGCGGCGCGGGCTAGGGTCGAGGCATCCCGCGACGCGCGGGGGTGGGGAGCAGACCATGACCGATCATGTCTACCGGGTCACCGAGATCGTCGGCACCTCGGGCGAGAGCATCGACACCGCGATCCGCAACGCCATCGGGCGGGCGACCTCGACCCTTCGCAACGTCGACTGGTTCGAGGTGGTGTCGACGCGCGGCGAGGTCGCCGGCGGCAACGTCGTGCACTTCCAGGTCACGCTGAAGGTCGGGTTCCGGCTGGAGGAGTAGTCAGGCCGCGCCGGTGATCGACGAGCGGTGCTCGCCGGGGCTGCGGCGCACCCGGCTGACCGCGTCGGGCGCGGCGGTGAACCGCCCCGGCTGCCCGTCGTCGTCGAGGTAGGCGACGCGGATGCCCCGGCCGACGCGGGCGACCTTCGTGACCTCGAACGTGCGGCCCGCGGCGCTGACGAGCGTGTCGCCCACCCGCAGGTGACGAGTCTGTCGCAACTCCAGGACCTCCATAGTGAGAGTGTCTCAGGAGCCACCGACACCGAGTCGGACGCCGGCGTCCGCCGTCCGGCGCCCTGAGGTGCTCTCGCGCGCCTCAGCCGGCCCCGCCGCTCCGCTTCGAGAGCTTCGCCTGCAGCGCCGCCTCGTCGTCGACGAACCAGATCTGGTCGCCGCGGTTCGACTCCCACACGAAGTCCCGCAGGGCGTTGCTCTCGGCGAGATGCTCCGAGATGTCGCCGACGACCGCGAGGCGCAGCCGGTAGTTCACGAGCTTCTGAGTGATCTCGCCGGCGATCCCCGTGCTGAGCCGGAAGAACTCGGGGTCCAGGCGCGACACCGGCACCACGACGAAGTTCGCGTGGTGCGACCAGGCCGAGCCGACGAGGTCGTTCGCGTCATCGGGCGTCGAGATGAGGTCGCCCTCGGGCTCGAGGTGGAGCATCCGGATGTCGCTGCCGTCGTCGATGAACATGCGACGACCCTAGCGTCGAGCGCTCGGTCGCGCACCGGGCGACCCCGCCGTGCCGCCGGGGCGCGCCGGCCACCACTCCGCGCCGGCCACCATGTCGCGCGTCAGCCGGCGTCGAGGCAGGTGACCTGGTTGATCCAGCCGTACCCGTAGTCGTCGTGCCCGAAGACCACGACGGTCGCGTCACCGGCGGCCACGTCGCGCTTCTCCACGATCTCGGTGGAATCGGGCGCGACCGCGCTCGCGTCGTTCGAGAAGCCGAGCTGCACTTGCAGGGCCTCGCAATCGGCCTCGGTGAAGAGGGCCGCCTGCCAGCAGCCCTGCGCGTACTCGCTCGGGCACTCGTCGAGGTACCGGCCGTCGGCGTAGAACTCGATCGCCGCGGGGAACGCGAAGTAGGTCTCGTCGGCCTCCATCCGTTCGACGCCCGGCTCGGCGTCGGCGTCGGCATTCTCGGACTCGAGCGCGCGCGACGCCGATTCTCCCGCCTCGCCGACCAGTCGCACCGCGCCGAGCGTGCCGAGCGTGATCAGCGAGAGCAGCACGACGACGCCGACGGCGATGGCGGCGATCGCCCAACCGGGAAGCCGCCGCCGCTGGGCGGGGGCGGCAGCCGGGGCTCCCAGTTGCGCGTGCAACGTCGCCCGGGCCTGCTGCAGCGTCGTCGCCCACTCCTCGGCCTGCGCGCGCGCCGAGGGATCGGGATAGAGCGACGGATGCCGCGCCGCGGACTCGCCCGCGAACGCGCGTTCGACGAGCTCGGGGGTGAGCGGGGAATCGGGTGAGATGCGCAGCACCTGCCGCGCCGTGAGAGCGTCCACAGCGTGATCGTATGGCACCCGGGCCTGCACGAGATGCACGGGGCCGCGCCAGAGCGCGAGGCGCGCGATGCGTGACAAAAACGAGATGAAGGTGAGGCAGGGCGTTGCGCAGGTGCTGGACCTGCCGCGGGGACCAATGGTAGTCGCGGTGCAGCCGGGTCATGGTGCATTGGGGTCTGGACCACTCGCTTCCGTGCGAGGCATCCCCGTACACTGCGAAGGGCGGAAGCCGGACCGGGGATGCTCTCGTGGCAGGTCCACCTCCGCACAGGGGGAAAGGGCAGCACATGCGCCAGATTTTGCGCGACAGCGCCGTCGCGATCGCCGCGGCGGTCCTCATCGCAATCGGAACGGCAGGTCCCGCGATCGGCGCGAGCGACGTGCCGCCGTCACCGGGTGCGTCGCCGACGGCAGAGCCACTGCCTGAAGCCTCGCCCCATCCTGGGACCCCCATCACCGAGGACCCCCCGACGGAGGAACCCCCGACGGATCCGCCGTCGACGGAGGTACCGGCCACGGATGGTCCCTCGGCGACGGAGCCGGCTGTTCCTCCGAGCGAGCCGGCGCAGGAGCAGACCGAAGCACCGCAGATCTCATCCGCGGCGCCCGAGGAGACCTCGCAGTTCGTCGTCCCGCTCGCCACGAGCACCATCGCCCCGTTCGGGCCGGGCGTCCATCGCCTTGCGGGCACAGACCGTTTCGAGACGTCCGTCGCCATCTCGCAGCGGTTCTCACCGAATGTGCCGGTGCTCTATGTCGCGACCGGCTTGGATTTTCCGGATGCGCTGACTGCGGCGGCGGCGGCGGCGCATCTCGGAGGCCCCCTGCTGCTCACCAGGGACGACATGCTTCCCGACGTGGTACGGGCGGAGATCACGCGGCTCATGCCCGAGCGGATCGTCGTCGCCGGCGGCGAGGCAGCGATCGGTGCTGATGTGTTCTCGGAGCTCGCGGCCATGACGCCGTCGATTCGGCGGGTGGGCGGATTTGATCGCTATGAGACCGGCGAATTGCTGGTCCTGGACGCATTCGGGAGTGCCGGCGAGGCGTTCGTGGCCACCGGACGTGACTTTCCCGACGCGCTCGCAGCTTCCGCAGCGGCAGGGTCGCTCGGGGCGCCGGTGCTCCTCGTGGACGGAGCACTGCCATCGGTGCGACCGGCCACGATATTGACGTTGGATGCGCTCGGCGTGCGCGCCGTTCGAATCGCCGGCGGCGTCCTAGCAGTGAACCCGTCCATCGAGCAGTTGCTCAAGTCCGACGGCTTCTCGATCATCCGCCACCAGGGTGCGGATCGCTACCTGACGGCCGCCGCTATCAACGCTTCAGTCTTCAGCCCCGGATCTTCGAGCACCGCGTTCATCGCCACGGGCGGCCAGTTCGCCGACGGCCTCGCGGGAGCAAGCCTCGCTGGCGGTCTCAAGGCACCGCTCTACATCTCGCGCACCGAGTGCACCCCGCGGCCTGTGCTCATGGCGATCGCGGACCTCAACCCGTCCGCGCGAGTGATCCTGGGCGGAACGAGCGCGGTCAGCGAGGCCGTCGCCCAGGGTGTCGAGTGCGAGTACTGGGTCAAGCCGGCCTCCGGGCGGATCACCGACGTCTTCGGTCCACGCGATCCAATCTGCACGCCGGGCGGATGCACGCAATCGTTTCACCGCGGCGTCGATATCGGTACCGGATGCGGCGCGCCGATCTACGCGGCGTCCGATGGGCGAGTGAGCAGCGCGGGGCCGCTCGGTACGTACGGGAATTTCGTGAAGATCGCTCACGGGGGCGGCATCGACACCGGGTACGCGCACATCAGGGATGGTGGCATCCTCGTAGGGTACGGTCAGATCGTGGGTGCGGGCCAACAGATCGCGTGGTCTGGCGCGACCGGCGCAGCCACTGGCTGTCATCTGCACTTTGAGGTATATCAGAACGGCACGCAAATCGATCCCATTCCATTCATGGCAGCTCAGGGCGTCATCTTGGGGTGACTTCTTCGATTCCCGGCCCGCCGCCGCTGGTACCTCCCAACGTCAGTCGTGCAGGATCGCCTGGAAGAGGTCGTGGTCCTGCCAGCGGCCGGCGATCTGCAGGTAGCGGGGTGCGAATCCGATGCGCTCGAATCCGTTGCGCTCGAGCACGCGCTGCGAGGCGGCGTTGTGCGGCAGCGTCACCGCCTGCACCCGGTGCAGTCCGAGCTCGTCACGGGAGATCCGGAGGACCTCGCGCACCGCCGACGTGGCGAGGCCCCGGCCGTTGCTCGCGCCGTCCACCCAGTACCCGACGTGCGCGCTCTGGAACGGGCCGCGGATGATGCCCGAGATCGTGAACCGCCCGATGATGCGCCCGGTCGACCGCTCCTCGAGCGCCAGCGGCAGGGACGCGCCCGCGACGGCGCTCGCGAGCTGCGCGTCGAGGTCGGCGGCCTGCCCCTCCTCGGTGAAGAACGCATCGTCGCGCACCGGCTCCCAGGGGGTGAGGTGCTCCCGGTTGCGGACGTACGCGGCGGCGAGGGCGGCCGCGTCGCCGGCGTCGAGGAGGCGGAGCACGGCGTCGTCGGCGATCGGGACGGGGCGGATCATCCTCCGATCCTACGAAGCGTGCCCGACGGTCGGGTGACGATGTCGCCGGTCGGTGAGACGATGGGCTGGTGCCTGAGCTTCCCGAGGTGGATGCGCTCGTGGGCTTCCTCCGCGAGCGTGCGGTGGGTCATGCCGTCGCCGGGGCGACCGTCGCGGCGATCTCGGCGCTGAAGACGTTCGATCCGCCGCTGCAGCAGCTCACCGGGGCGACGATCGAGGCCGCGAGCCGGCACGGCAAGTTCGTCGACCTCGCAGTGGGCGACCTGCACCTCGTGTTCCACCTGGCCCGCGCCGGCTGGCTGCGGTGGTACGAAGAGCTCCCCAAGACCGTCATCCGGCCGGGCAAGTCGCCCATCGCGCTGCGCGTCCGCCTCGACGACGGGGCGGGATTCGACCTCACCGAGGCCGGCACGAAGAAGTCGCTGGCGGTCTACGTCGTGCGCGACCCGGTCGAGGTGCCCGGCATCGCCCGGCTGGGCCCCGATCCGACGGCGCCCGACTTCACGCTCGACGACTTCGCGGGCATCCTCGCCGGCCGTCGCACCCAGATCAAGGGGCTGCTGCGCGACCAGTCGGTGTTCGCCGGTGTGGGCAACGCCTACTCCGACGAGATCCTGCACAACGCGCGCATGTCACCGTACGCGCTCGCCGCCAAGTTGAAGCCCGACGAGGTCGAACGCCTCTACCACGCGCTGCGCGACACGCTCTCCGATGCCATCGCGGCCGCGGCGGGCCGGCCTCCCGAACAGCTCAAGGACTCCAAGCGCACCCGCATGCAGGTGCACGGCCGCACGGGCGAGGCATGCCCCGTGTGCGGCGACACCGTGCGCGAGGTCATCTTCGCGGACTCGACGTTCCAGTACTGCCCGACGTGCCAGACGGGCGGCAAGCCGCTCGCCGATCGCGTGCTCTCCCGACTGCTCAAGTGACCCGGCTGCGCGGCGTCCGGCCGCGATGTCGGATGCCGCTGCCAGACTCGTCGCGATGACCGACGCACTCCACACCGAACGCCTCCTGCTCACGCCGCTCACACTCGACCACCTCGACGACTACCACCGGGTCTACAGCGACCCCCGCACCTGGCAGCACCTGCCGACCGGCCGGCACACGAGTCGTGGGCAGTCGGCGCAGGCGATCGAGCGCTCGATGCAGAGCGTCCGCACGTCGGGGTTCGGGCATTGCGCGGTCGTGCTCCGTGCACCCGTCGGCACCCTCGGTCCGGGCTCGTTCGTCGGGTCGGCGGGCGCGTCGATGCTGCCGTTCGGCGCGTGGAACCTCGGCTACCGGCTGGCGCCCGAGGCGTGGGGGCACGGCATCGCGGGCGAGGCGGCGGCGCTCTCGCTGCGTGCTGCTCGCCGGGCGCAGCCCGATGCCGCGGTGACCGCCCGCGTGCTCGCGAACAACCCCGCGTCGGTGCGTGTGCTGGAACGACTCGGGCTCGACCTCGTCTGGCAGGGCGCGTCGAGCGATGCGCCGCGGGGTGCCGACGACACCACGCATCTCGAACGGCTGGTCTTCACCGACCGGCCCGTCGACGACGACACACTCCAGGCGGTCATCGCATTGGGCTGACGCCACGCGCGTGCGAACGGGCGGCCGGCGGATCGGCCCGCCGCCCGCCCGTTCAGCGCGTCGGTCGTCAGATGCGACGACCGGTCTCGGTGTCCCGGCGGGCGGCGTCTGCGGCGGCCGTGCGCTCGTCGGTGGTCGTCGTTCGATCGTCGACGACCCGATCGTCTCGCACGGCGGCGTCGTCGGCAGCGACGGCCGTTCGGTCGTCTGCCGCGATCGTCGTGCGGTCGGTGCCGGCAGCCGTCGTGCGGTCGGCGGCGACCGGGGCGGTCGTGGCCGCTCCGTCGCGATCGCGGCGGTCGTTCGCGGCCGTCGTGTCCCGGTCGGACGAGACGTCGGGGTCGACCTCGTCGGCCTTGCGCAGGCGCTCCTCGGCCTCGGTGCGCAGCTGCTGGGCGTCCGACTCGTGCGCCTCGCGCTCACGCGACAGGCGCTCGGCCTCGAGCTGCGCCTGCATGGCGTTCGCCTCCGCCTGCTTGGCGGCAGCGTCGGCACGTGCGGCATCCGCCTCACGCTCGCGCCGGGCGACGTCCGACTCGTACGCGTTCTGCCGCAGGTCGGCCGCCTTCTTCCGCTCCGCCTCCAGATGGGCTTCACGCCGTCGCCGGCTCGTCATCAGCATCGCGACCACGATGATCGCGATGACGACGATGACGCCGACGATGATCCAGATGATGGTGCTGGTGTCCACAGGGAACCGCCTCCTCGAATCGGGTCGGCCCCAGCCAATCCATCGTGACGATGGTCCGCAATGCCTTGCGCTTCGGCATCGAGTGCGGGATCATCCCGCCGCGCGCGCGACCTCCGTGACGTTCGCAAACCCGGGCTGACCTGCGAGAACTCCCTCGACCAGTCGCTCGAGCGTGGCGAGTCCGTCGGGTGAGGTGACGGATTCCAGGTGCCCTTGCACGGAGGCCACGCGCGGCGCACGGAGGGCGTGCACCACCCCGCTCACGGCATCCGAGGCCACCTCGAGGCCCAGCCGCGGCGTCGTGGAGCCCGCGGGTGCGAGGGCTGCGAACGTGTTGTAGAACCCGATCGCGGCCGTCTCGCCGAACACGTCGACCTCGAGCTGCACGCCCTGGCGCGGTGACGGCAACGGCGCGATCGGCAGCCCGGCGAGATCGGCGAGCACCTGGTGGCTCAGGCACACCGCCAGCATGGGCCGCCCGGACGCCAGTCGCGCCGAGATGAGTGACCGAAGCCGTTGCAGGCGAGGATCGTCCGCGTCGCGCGGGTCGCCGGGGCCGGGGCCGAACACCACGAGGTCCTCGGATGCCTCGGCGGGCGCCTCGTGCCACGGCATCACCCGCGCCGCCACGCCGAGGTGCCGCAATTGGTGGGCGAGCATCGTGGTGAAGTCGTCGCCGGCGTCGACGACGATGGCGCTGGCGGCGCGCGCCGGGGCGGAGGCCTGCGGCGTCCGCCAGAACGCGGCGAGCCGGTCGTTGCGCGCGTCGAGCAGCGTGCCGAGGTCGTCGTCGTCGAGGGCGCGGCGGGGTGCGCTCACCCTCGGCAGGGCTCCGAGCGCGGTGAGCACGCCGGCCGCCTTCGCGCGGGTCTCCGCGACCTCGCTCGCCGGGTCGGAGTGCCGCACGAGCGTCGCGCCCACGGGCACCCGCACCCGGCCGGTCGCGTCGAGGTACGCGGTGCGGATCAGGATGGGGGCATCGAGGTCGTGGCCGCCGGCGCGAGGGCTGAAGCGCGCGAGCACGCCGCCGTAGTAGCCGCGCGGTGTCGGCTCGTGACGTGCGATGACCGCGCAGGCGTTGCCCATCGGGGACCCGGTGACGGTCGGGGCGAACATCGTGAGCCGGAGCACCTCGCGCGGGTCGAGCGTCGAGCGCCCCTCGAGCAGGTACTCGGTGTGGGTGAGGCGCGACATCCGCTTCAGGAAGGGTCCGCGGATGCGGCCGCCGTCGGGGCACACCGCGCTCATCATCTTGAGCTCCTCGTCGACGACCATCACGAGCTCCTCGCGCTCCTTGACGTCGTCGAGGAAGGCGAGGAGGGCGTCGTCGTCGGGCCCGCTGTCGTCGGGCCCACTGTCGCCGGTGCCCTGGTCGGGACCGCCGGCGCCGTGCCGGAACGTGCCGCTGATCGGATTCATCGAGACGAGCCCGTCGATCGACGACACATGGCGCTCGGGTGTCGCGCCCGCCGCCGCGAGGCCCGGCGTGCTGATCGCGAAGGTCCAGTAGGCGCCGCGCTCGTGCTCCAGGAGCTGCCGAAGCCAGCCGAGCTCCGCGGTTGCCGGCGCGGCATCCGTGGACCCGGTGAAGTCGCGCCGGATGACGAAGTTCGCGCCCTCGCCGCGCCCGATCTCCTCGTCGATGACCCGGCGCACGACCTCGGCGTAGTCGTCGTCGCTCAGGTCGACCGCCAGGTCGGCGACGACCACCGGATGCCGCGGCAGCAGCTCGATGGCCTCGTCGACGGCGACCGCCTCCCGCTCCCGCACGACGAGGCACCGGATCGGCGCGTCGTCGTCATGGGCGGCGTACCCGCGCTCGCGCACCTGGCGGAAGGGGACGAGCGCCAGCACCTCGGCGTCGCCGAGCGGGATGTCGGCGAGCAGGCGGACGTCGACGACCTCGCCGACGAGCACGTCGAGGGTCGGTTCGTGCTCGCGCCGGATGACGGCGAAAGGGGGCACCTCAGCGGTGGACGCGGCGAGGAGCGAGGAAAGCAGGCGAGTCATGTCGGTCTCCGGTCGGGCCCTCGGCCGGAGCATCCCGCTGCACACGCGAAACGACCGCCCTCGGGCGGTCGTCGTACGTCGAAACGCAGGGAGTCCGCCTAGGAGGCGGGCCACCAGGTGCGGATCGACGCGGTCATGTCGAGCACTCTAGGGCATCCCGCCGCTCGGCGCACCTGATCGGCGACGACAGTACGATGCGGAGGTGCCTGCAGAACCGGACCCCGCCCTCGCGGCCAGGCTGCGCGCGGCGGGGTGCGTCTTCGCCGAGGACGAGGCCGCCCTGCTCACCGAGGCCGTCGACGGACGACCCGATGCCCCGGCCGAGCTCGAGCGCCTCGTCGCCCGCCGGGTGGCGGGGGAGCCGCTCGAGCAGCTGCTCGGCTGGGCCGAGTTCGCCGGCCGCCGGGTCCTCCTCGAGCCCGGCGTGTTCGTGCCGCGACGGCGTACGGAGGTGCTCGCTGGTGAGGCCGCCCGCCTCGCACTGGCGGTGCGCGAGCAGGGGCGAACACCGGTGGTCGTCGACCTGTGCTGCGGCGCCGGGGCGATCGGCGCGGCGGTGGCGGATGCCGCGGGGCCGGTCGAGCTCGTCGCCGCCGACATCGACCCGGCCGCCGTCCGGGCCGCGCGCCGCAACCTCGAGCCGCTGGGTGCGTTCGTCGTCGTCGGCGACCTCTTCGACGCGCTGCCCGGCGAGCTCCGCGGGCGCGTCGACGTGCTCGCCGTCAACGCGCCCTACGTGCCCACCGCCGAGATCGCGATGATGCCGCCCGAGGCGCGCGACCACGAGGCACACGTCGCCCTCGACGGCGGCGACGACGGGCTCGACGTCCACCGGCGCGTCGCGGCCTCCGCTCGGGCGTGGCTCGCTCCCGGCGGGTCCGTACTCGTCGAGACGAGCCGTCGCCAGGCGCCGACCACCGAGGCGCTGCTCCGCGCCGGCGGCCTTTCCACGACGATCGTGCGCGACGACGAGCTCGCGGCGACCGTCGCGATCGGCCGCCGCGCGCCGAACGACTGAGCTCCGGGCGGAGGTCGGCGGTCGCGCGCGGTTGCGCCCGGTCAGCGGTCGGCACCCGGTCGGCCGCCGTGGCGATCATGATGCGCGTCGGCCAGGATGGCCTGCACCGCGGCATCCGTCGTCTGCCGGAAGTCCAGGTAGTGCATGCCGACGGACATGAAGCCGTGCGGCGTATTGAGGCAGACCACCTCGTCGACCTCGGGCATGGCCGCGAGCTCGGCGACGCTCTCGGGAGCGCCGACGGGCATCGCGAGCACCACGGATGCCGCGCCCAGTTCTCGCGCGACGAGGCTCGCCACGCGGGCGGTCGCACCCGTCGCCACGCCGTCGTCGACGATCACGGCCGTGCGGCCGGCGAGGTCGATCGGCGGCGCATCCCCGCGGAACCGCAGCAGCCGTGCCTCGAGCTCGGCGCGCTCGCGCCGCTCGACGGCGGCGAGCTCCTCGGTCGAGACGCGGCCCTGCACGAGCACGTCGTGGTTGAGCACGCGCGCACCGCGCTCGCCGATGGCCCCCATCGCGAGCTCGGGCTGGCGCGGCAGGCCCAGCTTGCGCACGACGAGCACGTCGAGCGGCGCGTCCAGCGCCAGGGCGACCTCGGCGGCGACGGGCACCCCGCCACGCGGCAGGCCGAGCACGACCGGGTCGACGAGGGCGCGAACGAGCGGGCGCTCGGCGAGGACGCCCGCCAGGCGGCGACCCGCGTCGCGCCGGTCGGTGAAGCGCTCACTGGACATCGCACGCCCCACCCACTCGCGCCTCGGCTCAGCCGGCCGGCCGGCCGCGTCAGATCCCGTCGAGGAGGGCGTTCCGGAGCGGCTCGCTGAGCGACGGTGGCACGTCCACCTCGACGGCGAGCGCCTGCAGGGCCCGCCCGTAGTAGACGCGGGCCGCGGCGGCCACGGTGATGTCGACGATCTGGCGGTCGCTGAACCCGGCCTCTCGAAGACGCAGGCTGTCGGCGTCGGTCATGCCGGCCGAGTCGCGGGCCAGCTGCTCCGCGAAGCGCATCATCTCCACCTCGGCGTCGGTGAGGCCGGCATCGGTGTAGTCGAGGGCGATGCGCTCGAGCTGGGACTCGTCGAACACCTTCAGCGACTTCTGGCCGTGGGCCAGACGGCAGTGACGCGAGCCCGTGCCGAGCGCCGCGGCGAGCGTCACGAGCTCGAATCCCCGGAAGCCCAGTGACTCGATCGTCGAGGCCGTGAGTGCCCGGAAGGCCGCGTACGCCGCCGGGTTCACCGCCATCGCCGTCGTGTGCGTCGCGACATGACCGAACGCCGCGCGATCCTCGGCGTAGTAGCGCTCCACGCCCTCGGGGGCCTCGTCCTCGGGGACCGCCCTGATGATGGTCATCGCACCCCCTGGCACTCGCCGGCACTCGCGACCGTGTGCACCTCAGGCCTAGCGTGCGCTGTTCGGCGCGTCAAGCCCTGTCACCTCGGAAGGGCGCCGCCTAGCGTTGATGACGTGGCACCGGACACCGACGAGGCGACTCGTCGAACGCGCATCGCGCGGCCGGTGAGAACACCGGAACGCCTGAGCGACGACTGAGGGGTCGACGCGCAGGGCGGGGGAGCGGGTCGGATGACTGGGGGTCATCCGACCCGCGTTCTCACCGTTTCCGAGTGAAGTTCGCGTATCAGGCCCCGTCGCCTATGCTGAGTGAACCCTCCCCCACGAACGGGGGAACCCGTTCAGCACAGGGATTCGACGGCGACTCGACGCCGTCGGGCTTGGAGTGTCCGTGGGGCGTCACAGTGTCAAGGCCCCGGCAAGGAAGCCGGGGCGCGCGCTCGTCTTTTCCATCATCGCCGCCGTGGCCATCGTCGGCATCGTCGCATCCGGGGTCTACCTGTGGGTCGGCGGCCACCTCTCCCCGCTCTTCGCGGCCGCCGAGAGCGGCTGCGCCGAGACCGAGCAGATCGTGGTCGTCGCCGACACGTCCATCGCGCCGGCGCTCACCGAACTCGCGAAGGACTACGACGCGTCGTCCGACGCGTGCGTCGAGACCGTGATCAAGTCGCAGGACTCGGCCGACACCGCCGCAGTCATCGCGTCGGGCGGCGCCGATGCCGACGCGTGGGTTCCCGAGTCGAGCGTCTGGGTCGACCGCATGGCCGCGACCGCGGCGTCGCTCGGCCAGACGGCCCCCGAGGTCGAGGTGGGCGAGCCGATCGCCTCCACGCCCGTGGTGCTGGCCGCCGCGGCCACGACGGCGGCCGAGGTCGCGAGCGAGCCGGTGACCTGGACGAGGGTGCTGGGCGGCGGCCTGCCGACGATCCTCCCCGATCCCGAAGCCTCCTCGGCGAGCCTCGCCGGCCTCATGGCGCTGCGCGGCCACTCCTCGCCCGACGACCCGCGGCAGTTCGCCGGGGCCATGATCGAGCTCGGCAAGACCATTCCCGCCTCGACGAGCGCCGCGTTCGGCGCGCTCGCGGCCAGCCAGCAGCCGAGCGTGGTGCTCACGACCGAGGCGCAGGTCGCCGACTACAACCTCGACGAGCCGGCGGAGACGCTCGTGGCGGCGTATCCCGCCGATGGCACGGTGCTCCTCGACTACCCGTTCGTGCAGCTGCCCGCCGCGGTCGACCCCGAGGGGACGGCGTCGGCCGACAGCACCGCGGCTGCCGCGGAGGCGCGCACGGAACTGCTCACGGCGTTCGCGGACGCGGCCCGGGCCGACACCGAGCGGCTCGCCGCCGCCGGGTTCCGCGCCGGCGACGGATCGGGCACGCTCGACATCCCCGGACTGGCCGTCGACGGCCCGGCCGCTGCGGCCGCGCAGCTCGACCCGGCCGCGCAGCTCGAGATCCTCCGCGCCTGGGCGGTGCTCACCCTGCGGTCGCGCATGCTCGCCGTCATCGACGTCTCGGGCTCCATGGAGGAGCCGGCCGAGAACGGCCTGCGCCGCATCGACATCTTCCAGCAGGCCGCCATCGGCGCCATGGAGAAGTTCTCGGGCGAGGTCGAGATGGGCGTGTGGGTCTTCTCGACCGCGCGCAACGGCGATCTCGACTACGAGGACCTCAGCCCGATCGCACCGCTGGCCGATCTCGCGCACAAGCAGGAGATCGCCGGGATCATCCAGTCGCTGCCGGCCCGACTCGGCGGCGCCACCGGCTTGTACGACACGACCCTCGCGGCGATGAAGCGGGTGCGCGAGACGTACGACCCCGAGAAGGTCAACTCGGTGCTGCTCATCACCGACGGCAAGAACGAGGACGAGAACGGCATCGACCTCGACACGCTGCTCGCCGAGCTCGCGAAGATGGACGATCCGGCCAAGCCGGTGCCGGTGATCATGATCGGCTTCGGCCCCGACACCGACCTGGCGGCGATGCAGCGCATCGCCCAGGCGACGAAGGGCGCGGCCTACTCCGCATCGCGGCCCGAAGACCTCAGCACGGTGCTCGTGGATGCGCTGTCGCAGCGCACCTGCCGCCCGAACTGCGGCTGAGCTCGGGAGGTCGGCCGGAAGGCCGCCGAGCATGACGAAGGGCCCGGTTCGCGAACCGGGCCCTTCGTCATGCGCCTGCGAGCATCACGCCTCGGCGGGCTCCTCGAACACGGCATCCTCACGCGCGTGCGTCATCATGTCGGCGGGCTTGCGCACGAAGAACGAGCCGACGATGGCGAGGATCGACAGGATCGCGCCGACCAGGAAGGCCGAGCGGATGCCGGCGGTCTGGGCCACCTCGGCGGATGCGCCCGTCGCGGCGACGGCGACGGTGCCCGCGGTCATCACCGTCACGAAGAGCGCGGTGCCCGCCGCCCCGGCTACCTGCTGCACGGTGCCCACGATCGCGGAGCCGTGCGAATAGAGGCGCGGTTCGACCGAGCCGAGGGCCGACGTGAACAGCGGCGTGAACATGAAGGCGAGACCCGTCGACAGCGCGACGTGCGCGGCGAGTACCAGCCAGGGCGAGGTGTGGTCGGTCACCATCGTGAGCGACCAGAGCACGCCGCTCACCACGATGCTGCCGGGCACGAGCAGCGGCGTCGGCCCGTAGCGGTCGAACAGCCGGCCGACCGTGGGGCCGAAGAGCCCCATGATCAGGCCACCGGGAAGCAGCAGCAGGCCGGTCGCCAGCGGCGTGAGGTGCAGCACGTCCTGCATGTAGATGGGGAGCAGGATGATGGTGCCGAACAGCGCCGCCATCATCACGACCATGAGCCCGACCGAGATCGAGAAGTTGCCCGAGCGGAAGGTGCGCAGGTCGAGCAGCGCCCGCTCGCGTCGCTGGAGGAGCAGCTGGCGCCAGATGAATCCCCCGATGCCGAGGACGCCCACCACGAGGGAGACGACCATCGCGGCCGGGTGCTCGATGCCGCTGACGACGCCGCCGACGAGGCTCAGGCCGTAGACGAGGCCGCCGAAGCCGAACGCCGAGAGGATGACCGAGAAGACGTCGATGGGGATGGCGCGCGGCTCGCTGACGTTCTCGACGCGCCGGATGCCGATGACGAGCATCGTCAGGGCGATCGGCAGCACCAGCCAGAACATGAACCGCCACGAGAGGAAGCTCAGAATCAGCCCGGAGATCGTCGGGCCGATGGCGGGCGCGACCGACATGACGATCGACACCCGGCCCATGAACCGGCCTCGATCGGCGGCCGCCACGAGTGTCATGAGCGTCGTCATGAGCAGCGGCATCATGATGGCCGTGCCGCTCGCCTGCACCACGCGGGCGAGGAGGAGCACCTCGAAGCCCGGCGCCAGGGCCGCGATCAGCGTGCCGGTCGAGAAGAGCGACATCGCGGCGATGAAGATCGGCCTCGTCGCGAATCGCTGCAGCAGGAAGCCGGTGATGGGGATGACGACCGCCATCGTCAGCATGAAGGCGGTGGTCAGCCACTGCGCCTGCGAGATGGTGATGCCCAGGTCGGTGACCAGGTGGGGGATCGCCACGCCCATGATCGTCTCGTTGAGGATGACGACGAAGGCGGAGGCCAGGAGCAGCCAGATGACGCGGTTGTTGCGCGCCCCGTGGAGCGCCTCGACATCGGAGTCGGTGTGCGGGTGAGTGGCGGCCGCGTCGAGGCGTGCGGCCTCGGGCGCGGTCAGGTCTGGAACGGCGCGTTCGGTCACGGAAAGGCATCCAATCGATCTCGGCGCAGAGCGGCGCCGGGGGAGTTGCGTCGAATGTGTGAGTCAACCCGCGTCGGACGACGCACTATTCCCGATCGGCGAGATGGATCGGAACGTATGGATCGCGCGGCGGGGAGGGCTACGGTGCGGGCGAGGGACCGTCGGTCGGGGTGGGCTCGGGAAGCCAGCCCTCGAGCTGCTCCTCTTCGGGAGCGACCTCGTCTTCGACCCGCTTCTCGCCGACCTCGAGGTCGGCGTCGTCGTCGGCGGGAATGGCAGTGGGATCGGTCATGACTCCACGATATTGCGGACCGCCGACACTGCGCGGGCGACCGCTGCCGCGGCATCCGTGATCTCCTCGGCCGTCGTCTCGGCGCCCAGCGTGAACCGCACCGCCGTCTGCGCGAGGTCGGCCGGGATGCCGATCGCCGTGAGCACGTGCGACGGCTCGTCGCTCCCCGCGGCACACGCCGACCCGCTGGAGCAGACCACGCCGTCGCGCTCGAGCTCGAGCAGCACCGCTTCGCCGCTGGTGCCCGGGAAGACGAACGACACCGTCCCGGGCAGTCGCCGCACGGGGTCGCCGGTCAGCACGGCGCCCGGCACCGCCGCGACGACGCGTGCGGCGAGGTCGGCGCCCAGCGCGCCGACGCGGGTCGCGGCATCCGCCCGCTCGGCCTCGGCGAGCCGCAGCGCGGTGGCGAACGCGACGGCGCCCGCCACGTTCTCGGTGCCCGAGCGACGTCCGCGCTCCTGTCCGCCGCCGTGCAGCACCGGCTCGAGCGGGATCCGCCCGCGCACGACGAGCGCGCCCGTGCCCTTGGGCGCGCCGACCTTGTGCCCGGCGAGCGAGAGGGCGTCGGCGCCCAGCCCGTCGAGCCCGAGGGGAAGCCAGCCGGCCGCCTGCACCGCATCCGTGTGCATGAGCGCACCGGCGGCATGGGCGACCGCGGCGAGCTCGGCGACGGGCTGCACGGTGCCGATCTCGTTGTTCGCGAGCTGCACGGAGACCAGCGTCGTGTCCTCGCGGATACGTCGGGCGAGCGCCTCGGGATGCACGATGCCGTGCTCGTCGACCTCGAGCATCTCCACGGTGAAGCCGTGCACGCGGGCCAGGTAGGCGGCCGACTCGAGCACCGCCTCGTGCTCGATCGGGGACACGAGCACGTGCCGGCCGCGGGGGTTCGCGAGCGCCATGCCCTTCACCGCGAGGTTGTCGGCCTCGGTGCCGCCGCCCGTGAAGACGACGTCCCCCGGGCGGACGCCGACCACGGCGGCCACCTCCGCACGGGCCGCCGCGAGCGCACGCGCGGCCTCGTCGCCGAGCCCGTGCCGGCTCGACGGATTGCCGAACGACCCCGTGAGGTACGGCCACATCGCCTCGAGCGCCTCCCGGCGCACGGGCGTCGTCGCGGCGTGGTCGAGGAAGATCACGGTGCCGCCCCCGAGGCACCCGGGCCGGCTGAGATCACCACGTCGAGCCCGAGGTCGAGGGCTCGCGCCGAGTGCGTGAGCGCGCCCACCGAGATGACGTCGACGCCGGTCGCCGCGATCGCCGCGACCGTGTCGAGCGAGACCCCGCCGGATGCCTCGACGACCGCCCGCCCGGCGATCCGCTGCACGCCCGTGCCCAGGTCGTCGAGCGAGAAGTTGTCGAGCATGATCGTGTCGGCGCCCCCGTCGAGCACGGCGTCGAGCTGGTCGAGCCGGTCGACCTCGACCTCCAGATGGGCGGTGTGCGGCATCCGCTCGCGCGCCTCGCGCAGCGCCGTCGCGAGGTCGCGGCCCCCGGCGGTGAGCACCGCGAGATGGTTGTCCTTCGCCATGATCGCGTCCGAGAGCGAACGACGGTGGTTGCGGCCGCCGCCATCGCGCACGGCCTGGCGCTCGAGGCTGCGCAGCCCGGGCGTGGTCTTCCGGGTGTCCACGATGCGCGCGCCCGTGCCCGCGACGGCGGCGACGTAGCGTGCCGTGAGGCCCGCGACGCCCGACATGCGCTGCACCAGGTTGAGGCCGACGCGCTCCGCGGTGAGGATGCCGCGGGCCGGCCCCTGCACGCGGGCGAGCACCGCTCCCGTGTCGAACGCGTCGCCGTCGGCGGCGAGCGCCTCGACGGCGATGCGCGCGTCGACCAGCCGGAACGCCGCCGCGAACACGTCGATGCCGCTGAGCACTCCGGGCTCACGGGCGACGAGCTCGGCCGTGGCCGTGGCATCCGCTGGGATCAGGGTCTCGCTCGTGAGGTCGCCCCAGGGCGCGTCCTCGTCGAGCGCGGCCGTGACGATGCGGTCGATCTCGCGGTGGTCGGTCATCAGGCGGCCTCCTCGAAGGCGGTGCGCGCGGCGGCGTGAGCCGTCGAGTGGGAATCGCGAGCCGACGTGGCGCCGATGCCGGCGGCATCCGCGGCGGTCGCCGGGTCATCCGTGCGGAAGTGCGCGCCGACGCTCTCGGCACGGGCCAGCGCCGCGGCCACGGTGAGCCGCGCGAGGTCGAGCAGGTTGCGGTCCTCGGCCGAGCGGCGGTCGAGCCCGTCGGGTGCGCGCCACCTGTCGAGCCGAGCGGATGCCGCGGCCAGGCCCGCCGCGTCGCGCTCGAGTCCGGCGTGCTCCCACATGAGGGCCTGGAGTTCCGCCCGATCCACGACCTCCTGGGCCGAAATGGAGGAAGGATCCGCCGACACGCCGCGACCGACAGCCGGGCCGCCGGTGTGCCGCGCCGGAGTTCCTGCTGATGGGAGCCGAGACGGCGCCCCTGACGCAATGGAGGCGGTCGGGGAGGCGGTCGCCGCGTCCGGCCAGGCGTCATCGAGCGAACGCGCGGCCCGGTCGGCGAACACCGCCGCCTCGAGCAGCGAGTTCGACGCGAGCCGGTTGGCGCCGTGCACACCGGTGCGTGCGGTCTCGCCGACGGCCCACAGCCCCGCCAGGCCGGTGCGGCCGTCGAGGTCGGTCGCCACGCCGCCCATGGCGTAGTGCGCGGCGGGGGTCACCGGCACGGGCTCGCGTCCCCACTCGAAGCCGGCCGCGCGGCAGGCGGCGTCGAGGCTCGGGAACCGACGCGCGAGGAACTCCGCGCCGAGCGCCGTGGCGTCGAGCAGCACGGGCTCGCCGTCCTGCGCGGCCAGGCGCCGCCACACCGCCCGCGCGACCACGTCGCGCGGCGCGAGCTCGCCGCGGGGATCCACCTCGAGCATGAACCGTTCGCCGTCGCGGTCGCGGAGCACCGCGCCCTCACCGCGCACGGCCTCGGAGATGAGCGGAGTGCCGGGCGCCGCGAGCGCGGTGGGGTGGAACTGCACGAATTCGAGGTCTGCCACCGCGGCGCCCGCGCGCCAGGCGGCGGCCACGCCGTCGCCCGTGGCCACGTCGGGGTTCGTCGTATACCGGTAGAGGCATCCACTGCCGCCGGTCGCGAGCACCACCGCGTCGGCAGCGAGGTCGACCACGGCTCCGGATGCCGCGAGCACGCGGGCCCCGACGACGCGCCCGTCGCGCACCAGCAGGTCGGCGAGCATCGTGCCCTCGTGCACCCGCACGGCGCGGCGCCGGACGGTGGCGACGAGCGCCGACTCGATCGCCGCCCCGGTCGCGTCACCGCCGGCGTGCAGGATGCGCGCGCGGGAGTGCGCCGCCTCGAGCCCGCGTTCGAGGCCCGACTCGCCGCGATCGAACGCCACCCCGAATCGGATGAGGTCGCGCACGCGAGCCGGCCCCTCGTCGCAGAGCACCCGCACCGCGGCGGGGTCGGAGAGGCCGGCGCCCGCGGCGATGGTGTCGTCGTAGTGACGCTCGGCCGAGTCGTCGGGGAACAGGGCCGCGGCGATCCCGCCCTGCGCGTGCCGGGTGTTGCCGTCGGCCAGCTCGGCCTTCGTGACGAGCTCGACCGTGTGCCCGGCGTCGGCGGCTTTCACCGCGGTCCAGAGGCCCGCGATGCCGCCGCCGACGACCAGCACGTGCGCCATGGTCAGGCTCCCGTCACCGCTGGGGCCGGCGGCTTCGCGGCGAGCATCCGCTCGAGCGCGAGTCGGGCCGGGTCGGCGACCGCCTCGGGCACCGTGATGCGGTTCACCACGCGGCCCGCCACGAGTTCCTCGAGCACCCAGGCGAGGTAGCCGGGGTGGATGCGGTACATCGTCGAGCAGGGGCAGACCACCGGGTCGAGGCAGAAGATCTCGTGCTGCGGGTATTCCGCCGCGAGCCGCTGCACCAGGTTGATCTCGGTACCGATGGCGAAGATCGAGCCCGCCGGGGCGGCCTGGATGGCCTTCACGATGAAGTCCGTCGAGCCCGCGGCATCCGCGGCGTCGACGACCGCCATCGGGCACTCGGGGTGCACGATGACCTGTACGCCGGGGTGCGTCTCGCGCGCGGTGGCGATCTGGTCGACCGTGAAGCGCTTGTGCACCGAGCAGAAGCCGTGCCAGAGGATGACCCGGGCGTCCTCGAGTTCGCTCGCCGTGTTGCCGCCGAGCGCCTTGCGCGGGTTCCACATGGGCATCTGCTCGAGCGGCACGCCCATGGCCTTGGCGGTGTTGCGGCCGAGGTGCTGGTCGGGGAAGAAGAGCACCCGCTGCCCGCGCTCGAACGCCCACTCGAGCACCGTGCGCGCGTTCGACGAGGTGCAGACGATGCCGCCGTGGCGGCCCACGAAGCCCTTCAGCGCCGCCGAGGAGTTCATGTAGGTGACCGGGATCACCGGGACGCGACCGTCGGCGTCGGCCGCGTCGAGGTCGCCGTACAGGTCGGCGAGCTGCTCCCAGCACTCCTCGACGCTCGACTCGTCGGCCATGTCGGCCATCGAGCACCCGGCGGCGAGGTTCGGTAGGATCACGGCCTGCTCGGGGGTGGAGAGCAGGTCGGCGGTCTCGGCCATGAAGTGCACGCCGCAGAACACGATCGCCTCGGCGTCGGGCCGGGTGAGCGCCGCGTTGGCGAGCTGGAACGAGTCGCCCACGAAGTCGGCGTGCTCGATCACCTCGTCGCGCTGGTAGAAGTGGCCGAGCACGACGACGCGGTCGCCGAGCGTCGCCTTCGCGGCGCGGATGCGGTCGTGCAGCTCGGCGTCGCTCGCCTCGCGGTACTCGGCCGGGAGTCGGCCCTGGCGCGGCGACCCGGTGGGGATGACATCGCCCATCGACGAGCCGGGTCCGTAGCCGGCGGGGCCGGCGTCGAACTCCCACGGGCCCTTCGCCAGCTCGGGCGCGCAGGCGGCGCCCGAGGTCGCGCCGGTCGTGATGAGCCGGATGGTGCGATCGACGGATGCCGCCGCGCGCGTCGCGCCCGCGTCGCGGACGGGGGGAGGAGGTGCGATGGTCATGGGTTCGTCCTCTGCAGTGCGGGTGGTGCGGTGATGGCCGGGGGGACGGATGCCGCGGGGCCGGCGCCCGTGTCGAAGCGGTACAAAGCGGGCGGGCGATGCGGCGTGCCCGCGAGGCGTCGGCCCGTGTCCACGAGCGTGCCTGAGGCCTCCATGGTGCGGCGGAAGTTCGCCGGGTCGAGTCGGCGGCGCAGCACGGCCTCGTGCACGCCCCGCAACTCGGCCATGGTGAAGGTGTCGCCGAGCAGCGCGTGCGCGATGCGGGAGTACTGCAGCTTGGTGCGCAGCCGCCAGAGCGCGTAGTCGATGATCTGGCGGTGATCGAACGCGAGGTCGGGCAGCGCGTCCTCGTCGAACCACTGCACGTTCTCGTCGGAGACGGCGCGCTCGACCTCGTCGGAGTGCACGAGCGCCCAGTACACGACCGACACCACCCGCTCGTCGGGGGAGCGGTCGGGCGCGCCGAACGTGTACAGCTGCTCGAGGTAGCGCGGGGCCAGCCCGGTGGTCTCGCCGAGCGTGCGCGCGGCCGCCTCGTCGAGCGCCTCGTCGACGGGGAGCCAGCCGCCGGGGAGCGCCCAGCGACCCGCACCGGGTTCGCGGAGGCGTCGCACGAGCGGGATGCGGAGGCTCGGCGAGGCCGCGCCGGCGTCGGGGCTCAGGGCGAAGATGACCGTCGAGACGGCGAGCCGTGCCTGCGCGCCGCGATCGTGCTGCTGCGACATCCGCTGCCCCCTCTCGATCGGACGCCTTAGAGTCAGTGTGACCCGAAGTGCTGGGATCAGCTTACAGTCACGATGACACGAACGCCAATCGCGTGACGTCGGGAGACCGGCATCGGCGAGCTGGTGGGTTAGGATCGGCGTACAACCTCACACCGGGCCATCGACGCATCGCGGGAGAGCCGGGCAGCGCCCACCAGCACTGACCGGCACCGAAGGAGCAAGCCTCCCCGCCAATCTCTCAGGTCGCACATACCGCGATGACAAGGCCGCTCTGAAAAGTGGATGCCGCGACCGCGGCCTCCCGCCGACGGTGAAAGCCGAGCGCCCCACGGGTGCGACGCGAAGCTCTCAGGCCCATGACAGAGGGGGAGTTCTCAAGCGGCATCCGCCGACCGCCCACGCGACTCTGGAGAACTCGTGACCGACCCCGGAACGACCGACACCGGCACCACCGACACCGGTGCCACCGAACGCCGGAGCCCCCTCGACGAGGTGCACCGCGCCGCGGGCGCGAGCTTCACCGACTTCGCCGGGTGGCAGATGCCGGTGCGCTACTCCAGCGACCTCGCCGAGCACCACGCCGTGCGCGAGCATGCCGGCCTCTTCGACCTGTCGCACATGGGCGAGATCATCGTGGTCGGCCCCGAGGCCGCCGAGTCGCTCGACTACGCCCTCGCCGGCAAGCTCTCGGCGATCGCGCTGGGCCAGGCGAAGTACTCCCTCCTGCTCGACCGCGACGGGGGCGTCATCGACGACCTCGTCGTCTACCGCACCGGCGAGGACCGCTACATGGTGGTCGCGAACGCGTCGAATCGCGAGGTCGTCGCCGAGGAGCTGCGCGACCGCACCTCGCCGTTCGACACCGAGGTGTTCGACGAGAGCGACGACATCGCGCTCATCGCCCTGCAGGGTCCCGACGCGCTCGAGGTGCTGCAGCAGACGCCGGGCTTCGGCATGCAGGGTCCCGGCAACGACGAGGAGGACTTCGTCACCGCGCTCGCGAACCTCAAGTACTACCGGGCGATCGCCGCCGAGTACGAGGGCCAGCCGGTGCTCGTCGCACGCACCGGTTACACCGGCGAGGACGGCTTCGAGCTGTACGTCGCCCCCGACGTGGCCGCACGCCTCTGGGACGCCCTCCGCGAGACCGGCGGCCCCCGCGTGGTGCCGTGCGGACTCGCGAGCCGCGACACCCTGCGCCTCGAGGCGGGCATGCCGCTCTACGGCCACGAGCTCGGCCGCGACATCCTGCCGGTGCAGGCCGGCCTCGGCCGCGTGGTCGCGCTCACGAAGGAGGGCGACTTCGTCGGTCGCACCGCCATCGAGCAGGGCCCGGCGACGGATGCCCCCGTGCTGGTCGGCCTGGCCGCCGAAGGCCGCCGTGCGGCCCGCGCCGACTACGAGGTCTACGACGGTGCGGGCGAGGAGGCCACGCGCGTCGGCGTCGTGACGAGCGGCGCCCTGTCGCCGACGCTCGGCCACCCCGTCGCCATGGCGTTCGTCGCGCCCGAGGCCGCCGAGCCCGGCCGCGAGCTCTTCGTCGATGTGCGCGGAACGCGGGTCGCGGCATCCGTCGTCGCCCTGCCCTTCTACAAGCGCCAGG
Source organism: Agromyces sp. 3263 (assembly GCF_031456545.1). Taxonomy (NCBI): domain Bacteria; kingdom Bacillati; phylum Actinomycetota; class Actinomycetes; order Micrococcales; family Microbacteriaceae; genus Agromyces; species Agromyces sp. 3263. The sequence goes on along the minus strand of NZ_JAVDUV010000002.1, from coordinate 1,052,906 downwards.
CCTGAGCGGCCGCCGACCGACGCCGCGCCCCCGACCACCAGCACCAGCCGCACCGCCACCGCACCGCCACCGCGAGGAGAATCCCATGACCGACCAGACCGAACTCCAGTACACCGAAGAGCACGAGTGGGTGCTCGTCGAGGGCGACACGCTCACGATCGGCATCACCGACTACGCCGCCGAGAAGCTGGGCGACGTCGTCTACGTCGACCTGCCGGCCGCGGGCACCGCGATCACCTCCGGCAAGGTCGTCGGCGAGATCGAGTCGACGAAGTCGGTCGGCGAGCTGTTCGCCCCCGTCGACGGCGAGGTCGTCGAGGCGAACCAGGCCGTCATCGACGCGCCCGAGCTCGTGAACAGCGACCCGTTCGGCGAGGGGTGGCTCATCAAGGTCACCGCCGGCACCCTCCCCAAGCTCCTCAGCCACGCCGAGTACCGCGCCCTCGTCGGCGAGTAAGGATCCACCCAGCGATGAACACCTCCTCCGCCTACGACGCCGACGCGTTCGGCCGCCGCCACATCGGCACCACCCCGCACGACCACGAGTGGATGCTCGCCGCCCTCGGCTACGACTCCCTCGACGCGCTCATGACGGCCGCGGTGCCCACGGCGATCCGCATGGGGGAGGTGGTCGACTCGGTGATCCCGCCGGCCGCCACGGAGCGCGAGGCGCTCGCCGAACTGGCCGCGCTGGCGGAGCAGAACGCGGTGCGCACCTCGATGATCGGCCTCGGCTACTTCGGCACGATCACCCCGTCGGTGATCCAGCGCAACGTGCTCGAGAACCCCAGCTGGTACACCGCGTACACGCCCTACCAGCCCGAGATCTCCCAGGGCCGGCTCGAGGCGCTCATCAACTTCCAGACGATGGTCTCCGATCTCACGGGCCTCGACACCGCCAACGCGTCGATGCTCGACGAGGGCACCGCGGTCGTCGAGGGCATGCTGCTCGCCCGTCGGGCGTCGAAGTCGGCCTCGAACCGCTTCGTCGTCGATGCCGACGCGCTGCCGCAGACGCACGCGCTGCTCGCGTCTCGCGCCGAGGCCGTGGGCATCGAGCTCGTCGTCGCCGACCTCGGCGAGGGCACGGATGTCGCCGCCCTCGGCGAGCACTTCGGCCTCTTCGTGCAGTACCCGGGCGCCTCGGGTCGCGTGTGGAACCCGGCATCCCTCATCGCCGCGTCGAAGGCGCAGGGCGCACTCGTCGTCGCCGCGGCCGACCTGCTCGCGATGGCGCTCCTCACGAGCCCGGGCGAGCTCGGCGCCGACGTCGCGGTGGGCACGTCGCAGCGCTTCGGCGTGCCGATGGGCTTCGGCGGTCCGCACGCCGGCTTCATGGCGGTGCGCAAGGGCCTCGAGCGGCAGCTTCCCGGCCGCCTCGTCGGGGTGTCGCAGGATGCCTCGGGGCACCCCGCCTACCGGCTCAGCCTCCAGGCGCGCGAGCAGCACATCCGCCGCGAGAAGGCGACCTCGAACATCTGCACCGCACAGGTGCTGCTCGCCGTCATGGCCTCGATGTACGCCGTGTACCACGGGCCCCGCGGCATCCGTCACATCGCCCTGACGACCGCGGCGAAGGCGAAGGCGCTCGCCGACGTGCTCGCGTCCTACGACCTGACCCTGGCGAGCGACGCCTACTTCGACACCATCCGCGTGCACGTGCCGGGGCTGGCGAAGAACGTGGTCGCGCGCGGCCGCGAACTCGGCCTGAACCTCTGGGAGGCCGACGAGGCCACCGTGCACGTCGCCGTCGACGAGACGACGACCGCCGACGAGCTCTCGCGGGTCGTCGAGGCGTTCGGCTTCGACGCCCGCATCGCAGTGCCGGTGTCGCTGCACGAGCTGCCCGCGAGCCTGCCCGCGTCGCTGCGCCGCACGAGCTCGTACCTCGAGCACCCCGTGTTCAACACGCACCAGTCCGAGACGCAGATGATGCGGTACCTCAAGCAGCTCGCCGACCGCGACTACGCGCTCGACCGCGGCATGATCCCGCTCGGCTCGTGCACGATGAAGCTCAACGCCGCCACCGAGATGCAGTCCGTCACGTGGCCCGAGTTCGCGAACCTGCACCCGTTCGCGCCCGAGGCCGACGTCGAGGGCACGCTCGGGCTCATCGAGCAGCTCGAGAACTGGCTCGCCGAGGTCACCGGCTACGACACCGTGTCGCTGCAGCCGAACGCCGGCAGCCAGGGCGAGCTCGCGGGCCTCCTCGCGATCCGCGGCTACCACCGGGCCAACGGCGACCTGGATCGCGACCTGTGCCTCATCCCCTCGAGCGCGCACGGCACCAATGCGGCCTCCGCCGTGCTCGCCGGCATGCGCGTCGTCGTCGTGGCGTGCGACGAGCTCGGCAACGTCGACCTCGACGACCTGCGCGCGAAGATCGACGAGCACGCCGACCGAATCGCGGCGCTCATGATCACGTACCCGTCGACGCACGGCGTCTACGAGCACGAGGTGAAGCAGATCACGCAGGCCGTGCACGACGCCGGCGGCCAGGTCTACGTCGACGGCGCGAACCTCAACGCGCTGCTCGGCTTCGCCCGGTTCGGCGACTTCGGCGGCGATGTCTCGCACCTCAACCTGCACAAGACGTTCTGCATCCCGCACGGCGGCGGCGGCCCCGGCGTCGGCCCGGTCGCGGCGAAGGCGCACCTCGCCCCGTACCTGCCCGGCCACCCGCTCGCGCAGCGCGCCGACCACTCGGGCGGCGTCACGCACGACGGCGGCCCGGTGTCGGCGGCGCCGTACGGCAGCCCGTCGATCCTGCCGATCTCGTGGGCCTACGTGCGCATGATGGGGTCGGAGGGGCTCAAGCAGGCCACCGCCACCGCGGTCCTCGCGGCGAACTACGTCGCCGCGCGCCTGCGCGACCACTTCCCGGTGCTCTACACGGGCGACAACCACCTCGTCGCCCACGAGTGCATCCTCGACCTTCGCCCGCTCACCGCGGCCACCGGGGTCACCGTCGACGACGTCGCGAAGCGGCTCATCGACTACGGCTTCCACGCGCCGACCATGTCGTTCCCGGTCGCGGGCACCCTCATGGTCGAGCCGACCGAGTCCGAGGACCTCGCCGAGCTCGACCGCTTCGTCGAGGCGATGATCGCGATCAAGGCCGAGGCCGACGCCGTCGGCCGTGGCGAGTGGCCGGTCGACGACAACCCGCTCCGCAACGCGCCCCACACGGCCGAGTCGGTCATCGCGGGCGAGTGGACGCACCCGTACACCCGCGAGCAGGCGGTGTACCCCGTGCACTCGCTCGTGCGCAACAAGTACTGGGCGCCCGTGCGCCGCATCGACCAGGCCTACGGCGACCGGAACCTCGTGTGCGCCTGCCCGCCGGTGGAGGCGTTCGCATAGCATCGGTCACCTGCCCGCGCGAGTGAACCGAACCCGCCGCGGTCTCGTGGTCACGGCAGGAGGTGACGGATGCCGCTGGAGGACGACCGCAGGCTGGTCGCGCTCTACGACGCCCACGCGCCGTCGATCTGGCGCTACGTGGTGCACCTCACGGGCGACGCCGCCGGAGCCGACGACATCGTGCAGGAGACCCTGCTGCGGGCGTGGCGGAGCCCGCGCATCCTCGCGCAGGAGCCCGCCTCGACGCGGGCGTGGATGTTCACCGTCGCCCGCAACCTCGTGATCGACGAGGCGCGCAGCGCCCGGAGGCGGCATGAGGTCGGCGTCGCCGAGACGCCCGAGCGCGGGCTCGGCGACGGCACCGACGCGCTGTTCGAGAGCCTGCTGGTCGAGGAGGCGCTCGCGGGCCTCGACCTCGAGCACCGCGCGGTCATCGTGCACGCCTACTACGGCGGATGCAGCATCGCCGAGGTGGCGAGGCGGCTCTCGATCCCCGAGGGGACCGTGAAGTCGCGGCTGCACTACGGGCTGCGTGCGCTCCGCCTGGCGCTCCAGGAGAAGGGGGTGACGCGATGAACGCCGAACACGAGCGCTACGCCGACTGGGATGCGGCGTACGTGCTGGGCGCGCTGTCGCCGGCCGAGCGCCGCGAGTACGAGGGTCACCTCGAGTCGTGCGACGCATGCCTGCGGTCGGTCGCCGAGCTCGCACCCATGCCCGGTCTCCTCTCCCGACTGACGCCCGAGCGTGCGACGGCACTGCTCGACGCCGAGGCGCCGCCCGCGGCCGCGCCCAAGCCCGAGCTGCTCGACGCCGTTCGGCTCGAAGCGCGCCGCCGCGGCATCCGTCGCCGTCGCCGTGGCTGGGCTGTCGCGACCGTCGCCGTCGCCGCCGTCGTGGTGCTGGCCGCGCTGTTCGTCCCGCTCGCCTTCAGCCGCCCGGCGCCCGGCGGGCAGACGGTCGCGTTCGACGCCGTCGCCGACGTGCCGGTGACCGCGACCGCGGTGCTCACCCCGGTCGAGTGGGGCACGCGCATCGCCCTCGACTGCACCTACGAGACCGATGGGTCGGAGGCCGCGGACGCGCCCGAGGGCGGATGGCCGTACGCCCTCGTGGTGGTGGACCGCGACGGCAATCGCACCCAGGTGTCGAGCTGGCGCGCGATGCCCGGCGCCACCGCGCGGCTCCAGGCGGCCACGGCGGTCGACGTCGAGGACATCTCGTCGCTCGAGATCCGCGGCGTCGAGAGCGCGCGCGTGCTCCTCACGGCGGAGCCCGGCGAGGGGTGACCGTTCGCCGCCGCACCTCGTGCGCGAAGCGCGCGACGCGGGTCATGGCGGACGGCTCGCGACCGCGTACTGCGGTCGCGGCTACGCGGGGCGCGGTGCGGCGTGACGCCCGCGCTGCGCGTACGTCCGGCCCGCGGATGCCGCGACGAGGCCCGTGCGGCGCTCGATCACGCGCCGCTCGGCCGCTCGTACCTCCGCCTCCGTGGCGGCGGTGCGCCGATCGGTGCGGCGTGCGGCGAGGCCCGCCGTGGCGAACGCGTGTGCGAGGCTCATCGTCCCGTTCCCATCCGCGCGATCGTCGATCGACCGCGACGAACCCATGGTCCCGGCGGCCTCGATCCGCCGGATCCGGGCGGTCCCGATGTCGCACCCCGGGAGTACACTGAGGTTCTCTCGTCTAGGGGGTGCGCATGGTCTCCGCCGATCTCCTCGCAGTGCTCGCCACGGCCGGCTTCATCGGCCTGTTCGTCGGCACGTCGGTCCTCGCCGGGCGCGGGCTCGGGCTCGAGCAACGCGCGGGGCTCCTCGAACGCCGAGATCCGGGCACGGCGGCCGCGCTCCGCCGTGCGCAGTCGATCACCGACTTCGCCAGCGGCACGGTCTTCGGCGACGAGGGCTTCGGCGCCGTGTGCACGCCGAGCCGGAAGAGCTGGCACGACATGGCCCGGGTGCGGGCGACCGACTCCGACCTCCGCGTCGAGGTCCCCGAGGAGACGCTCCCGCCGATGCCGGCCACCGTCGTCGCCCTCGCCCGCAGCGAGCACGTGCCGCAGGCGCCGCGCACGCGGCATCCGTCGACCGACGCGCCGGTCAGGGCTCAGGCGGCGGCGAAGAGCCCCGGCCACCAGCCGACGGCCAGGGGATAGCCCACGAACGACACGATGTCGATGATCCAGTGCGCGATCACGAGCGGCATCGTGCGACCCCACCGTGCGTAGCACCAGCCGAACACGATGCCCATCGCGACGTTGCCCACGAACGGGCCGAAGCCCTGGTAGAGGTGGTAGCTCCCGCGCAGCACCGCGCTCGAGAGGATGGTCGCCCACCGTCCCACGCCGAGCTCCGCGAAGCGCGTGAAGAGGTAGCCGACGACGATGACCTCCTCGGTCAGCGCCGCCTCGAGCGCGCGGAACACGAGGATGGGCACCGTCCACCAGAGCCAGTCGGCCGGTGACGCCTGCACCGCGACGGTGAGGCCGAGCGCCCGCCCGAGCGCGTACAGCGCCAGCCCGGGCACGCCGATCACGAGTACCAGCAGCACGCCGGAGGCCGCGTCGCGGCCGGGCTGGGTGAAGTCGAGGCCGATGCGGCGGAACGGGCTGCGGCCGGGCTGCCACAGCAGGTAGAGCACGAGCGCCACCGCGAAGAGCCCGAAGAAGACGTCGAGGAACTGGTAGGTGAAGTCGAGCCACTCCCGCGTGGACCGCGAAGGGTTGAGCGCGACGCTCTGGTCGCCGAGCGCGCGCTCCTCGGTGAGCTTCGCGATGAGCGACACGATCGAGTAGACGGCGGACGCACCGAGCGAGAGCCCGAGGACGATCACGACCTCGATCCGCAGGCGCCATGCAGTGGACATGCGGTAATCCTCGCACGCGCCTCGTGCACGCAAGAATCATGCGCCCACGCGCGGTTTTACGGCTTCGTGTCACCCGCTACATTGCGCGTCGGTAACGGTTTCCCTCTGGGTTTGCTTCCGTGCAAGCCGCTTCATAGTCTCGATCTACTAGCGCTCCAGTGCGACCAGAAGTCGTGCTGTCGACGCACATCTCACCAGGAGGAACATTGAAGATCAAGAGATTTGGCGTTGTCGCCATTGCTCTTGCGGCCGCGGGAGCGCTCACGCTCTCGGGCTGCACCAGCGGTGACGCCTCGTCGTCGGCCGGCGCCGGCGACTCCAGCGCCGTGGTCACCACGAACGGTTCTGAGCCCCAGAACCCGCTGGTCCCGACGAACACCAACGAGACCGGTGGTGGCAAGATCCTCGACGCGATCTTCGCGGGCCTGATCTACTACGACGCCAAGGGCGCTCCCGTCAACGACGTCGCCGAGTCGATCGAGACCGACGACGCGCAGAACTACACCATCAAGCTCAAGGCCGACCAGAAGTTCTCGAACGGCGAGCCGGTCACGGCCAACTCGTTCGTCGACGCCTGGAACTACGGCGCACTCCTCTCGAACGAGCAGCTCTCGAGCTACTTCTTCGAGTCGATCGAGGGCTTCAGCTACGACGAGGACTCGGAGCTCACGGGCCTCGAGGTCGTCGACGACACGACCTTCACGGTCAAGCTCAAGCAGCCCGAGTCGGACTTCCCGCTGCGCCTCGGCTACTCGGCGTTCTACCCGCTGCCCGAGTCGGCCTTCGAGGACATGGAAGCCTTCGGTGAGAACCCGGTCGGCAACGGCCCGTACATGCTCGACGGCGAAGGCGCCTGGAAGCACAACGAGAAGATCGACCTCGTCGTGAACCCCGACTACGACGGCCCCCGCAAGGCGGCCAACGGCGGGCTCGACATCGTCTTCTACGCCACGCAGGAAGCGGCCTACGCCGACCTCCAGGGCGGCAACCTCGACGTGCTCGACGCCATCCCCGACGGCGCGCTGTCGACCTTCCAGGACGAGTTCGGCGACCGCTCGGTCACGCAGGCCGCGGCGATCTTCCAGTCCTTCACCGTCCCCGACCGTCTCGCCCACTTCGGTGGCGAGGAGGGCAAGCTCCGTCGCGCCGCCATCTCGAAGGCGATCGACCGCGAGGAGATCACCGACGTGATCTTCTCCGGCACCCGCACCCCGGCGCACGACTTCACCTCGCCGGTCATCGACGGCTACTCCGAGGACATCCCCGGATCCGAGGTGCTCGACTTCGACGCCGACGAGGCGAAGAAGCTGTGGGCCGAGGCCGACGCGATCTCCCCGTGGGAGGGCTCCTTCCAGATCGCCTACAACGCCGACGGCGGCCACCAGGCCTGGGTCGACGCTGTGGCGAACCAGCTGAAGAACAACCTCGGCATCGACGCGTCGGGCGCTCCGTACCCGACCTTCGCCGAGGTCCGCACCGCGATCACCGACCGCACCATCCAGACCGCGTTCCGCACCGGTTGGCAGGCCGACTACCCCGCCCTGTTCAACTTCCTCGGACCGATCTACGCGACGGGTGCCGGCTCGAACGACGGTGACTACTCGAACCCCGAGTTCGACGCCCTGCTCAAGGAGGGCCTCGCGCTCACCGACCTCGACGCCGCGAACGAGAAGTTCCAGCAGGCGCAGGAGATCCTCTTCAAGGACCTCCCCGCGATCCCGCTGTGGTACTCCACGGTCAACGGCGCGTGGAGCGAGTCGGTCGACAACGTGGAGTTCGGCTGGAACTCGGTTCCGCTGTACTACCAGGTCACCAAGAGCGAGTAATTCTCGTTCAGGGGCACTCGGGGTTAGACTCTGAGGCGCCCGTGGGGCGGCAGCCATTCGGCTGCCGCCCCACTCCCACGTATCCCCGATGCCGCCCCGATCGGCGTAGCATCGAGTGGACGACTCGCAAACGGTGAGGTTTCTTCAACATGTCAACAATCACGAACAGCGGGGCCTGATCCATGGCCGGCTACATCGTGCGCCGACTGCTTCAGGCGATCCCTGTCCTGCTCGGCACCACCTTTCTGATCTACTACATGGTCTTCGCAATGCCCGGAGACCCGATCGTCGCCCTCTTCGGCGACAAGACGCCGCCCCCGCAGGTCCTCGACCAGCTCCGCGAGCGCTACCACCTGGACCAGCCGTTCATCGTCCAGTACCTGATCTTCCTCGGCAACATCTTCCGCGGTGATCTCGGCACCTCGTTCTCGGGTCAGCCCGTCTCCGAGATCCTCGCGACGACGTTCCCCGTCACCCTCCGCCTCGCCGTCATCGCGGTCTTCTTCGAGATGGTCTTCGGCATCTCGGTCGGCCTCATCTCGGGCCTGCGCAAGGGCGGCATCTTCGACGCGAGCGCGCTGGTGGTGAGCCTCATCCTCATCTCGCTGCCGATCTTCGTGGTCGCCTTCGTGGCCCAGTACATCTTCGGCATCCAGTTGGGATGGTTCCGCACCACCGTCGGTCCGGGAGCTCCAACGCAAGACCTGATATTGCCGGCGCTGGTGCTGGCGACGATCAGCTTCGCCCAGATCGTGCGACTGACGAGGGCGTCAGTCATCGACACGGGCACGCAGGACTTCGTTCGCACCGCCGCGAGCAAGGGCCTGTCCCGCACCCGCATCATCCCCGTGCACATCCTGCGCAACTCGCTCATCCCCGTCGTCACCTATCTCGCCGTCGACTTCGGCGTGCTGATGGTCGGCGCGACGGTCACCGAGGGCATCTTCAACGTGCCCGGCGTCGGCCGCACCCTCTACCAGGCGATCATCCGCGGAGAGGGACCCACCGTCGTCTCCTTCGTGACCGTCATGGTGCTGATCTACCTCGTGGTGAACCTGCTGGTGGATCTGCTGTACGCCGTTCTCGACCCGAGGATCCGCTATGCCAAGTAACATCACCCGACCAGACCAGCAGCACTTCGTCGCTCCGCTGGAGGAGACGCCGCTCGTCGCGATCGACAAGGTCAAGACCGAGGGCAAGCCCACCAACCTCTGGATCGACGCGTGGAACGACGTGCGCAAGCGCCCGATGTTCTGGATCTCGTCGGTCCTCATCGTGCTCGTCGTCGTCGTCGCGCTGTTCCCGGGCCTGTTCACGCAGGTTGCCCCGAACAACGACTGCCAGCTGTCCAACAGCAATGGCGGGCCCGCCGACGGCCACCCGCTCGGCTTCACCAAGCAGGGGTGCGACATCTACTCGCGCATCATCCACGGCACGTCGACCTCGCTGTCGGTGGGCATCATCGTGACCGTGCTGGTGTTCGTGCTCGGCATCGTCTTCGGCGCCTTCGCGGGCTTCTACGGCGGCTGGATCGACTCGGTCCTCTCGCGCCTCGGCGACATCTTCTTCTCCATCCCCTACATCCTCGCGGCCGTGGTCATCATGTCGGTGTTCTCGCAGTACGCGAACGTGTGGGTGATCTCACTCGCCATCGGCATATTCGCGTGGCCGGCGACGGCGCGCGTGCTCAGGGCCGAGATCCTCAGGGTGAAGAACGCCGACTTCGTGATGGCTGCGACCGCCCTCGGCGTCTCGCGGTTCCGCATCCTGGTCCGTCACGTGCTCCCGAACTCGATCGCTCCCGTCATCGTCATCACGACGATCTCGCTCGCCGCGGCGATCGTCGCCGAGGCGACGCTGTCGTTCCTCGGCGTCGGCCTGCCCTCGAGCACCATGTCGTGGGGCAATGACATCAGCGCCGCCCAGACCGACCTCCGCACGGCGCCGCAGGTGCTGATCCTGCCGTCGATCGCGCTGTCGATCACCGTGCTGAGCTTCATCATGCTGGGCGAGGTCATCCGTGACGCGCTCGACCCGAAGGCGAGGGCCCAGCGATGACCGAGATCGTGAACGGAAGCAACGTGCAGCAGCGCACCGCGGTCGATGTCGGGGAGCGCCCGCTCCTCGAGATCAAGGACCTCCAGGTCGGATTCACCACCCAGGACGGCCTGGTCAAGGCCGTCGACGGGGTGAACATCACCCTCTACCGCGGGCAGAGCCTCGCGATCGTGGGGGAGTCCGGTTCCGGCAAGTCCACGACCGCGCACGCGATCATCAACCTCCTGCCCGGCACGGGTCACGTGTCGGGCGGCCAGATCCTCCTCGACGGGCAGGACCTGACCAAGGCCTCGCCCAAGGAGATGGAGGGCATCCGCGGTCGGAAGATCGGCTTCGTGCCCCAGGACCCGATGTCGAACCTCAACCCCGTGTGGTCGATCGGCTTCCAGGTCGAGGAGGCCATCAAGGCCAACGGCATCGCGACGGGCCGCAAGGAGGTCAAGCAGCGCGCCATCGAGGTGCTGAAGCAGGCCGGCCTGCAGGACGCCGACCGGCGCCTGAAGCAGTTCCCGCACCAGTTCTCGGGCGGCATGCGCCAGCGCGTGCTCATCGGCATGGGCCTCGCTGCCGACCCGCAGCTGCTCATCGCCGACGAGCCCACCTCGGCGCTCGACGTCACCGTGCAGCGCGTCATCCTCGACCACCTCGAGTCGCTCACCCGCGAGCTCGGCACGACCCTGCTGTTCATCACGCACGACCTCGGCCTCGCCGCGGAGCGCGCCGAGCAGCTCGTGGTCATGTACAAGGGCAAGGTCGTCGAGTCGGGCCCGTCGGCGCAGATCCTGCAGAACCCGCAGCACCCGTACACGCAGCGGCTGGTCGCCGCGGCGCCGAGCCTCGCCTCGCGCCGCATCCAGGCCAGCGGCAGCATCGCCGCGGCGGAGTCGTCCATGGCGTCCGACGCGTCGGACGCCGCCGGTGACACGATCGACCTCATCGCCACGGCCGAGGCCCGCGCCGAGGCGCTCGCGGCCGTGGCATCCGCCCCGCCTGCGATCGTGGTGGAGGACCTCACCAAGGTCTTCAAGATCCGCGGCTCCGGCGAGTTCACGGCGGTCGACAACGTGTCGTTCCAGATTCCCAAGGGCACCACGATGGCGCTCGTCGGCGAGTCGGGTTCGGGCAAGTCGACGGTCGCGAAGATGCTCCTCAAGCTGGAGGACGCGACGAGCGGCAAGATCGTGGTCGGCGGCAACGACCTGGCGAGCGTCACCGGCAAGGAGCTCTTCAACCTCCGCAGCCGCATGCAGCCGGTGTTCCAGGACCCGTACGGCTCGCTGAACCCGCTGCGCAACATCGGCAACACCATCGCGGAGCCGTTGCACACGCACAAGGTCGGCACCAAGGCGACCCGCCGCGCGCGGGTGCTCGAGCTGCTCGACCAGGTGTCGCTGCCGCGCACGCTGGTGAGCCGCTACCCGAACGAGCTCTCGGGCGGCCAGCGCCAGCGCATCGCGATCGCGCGGGCGCTCGCGCTGAAGCCCGAGATCCTCGTGCTCGACGAGGCGGTCTCCGCCCTCGACGTGCTGGTGCAGGCCCAGATCCTGCGCCTGCTCGCCGATCTGCAGGCCGAGCTGGGGCTCACCTACCTGTTCATCACCCACGACCTGGCCGTCGTGCGCGTCATCGCCGACCACGTGTCGGTGATGCAGCGCGGCCGGATCGTCGAGTCGGCGACCACCGACGAGGTGTTCGACAACCCCAAGGAGCAGTACACCCGCGACCTGCTCGCGGCGATCCCCGGGGCCGGCATCGAGCTCGGGGCGTAGCCCGAAGCACCATCCGAACGCCCGGCATCCGCTCACCCGGATGCCGGGCGTTCGGCGTTCCCAGCCGAACCCACGCCTCGCACGGTAGGCTTGTCGGGTGCGCGCCGTGGACTCGGCTTCGCGCAATCCCACAGACCTTCACACCCAGCGCTTCCGCGCTGCCGCCGCGCCGCCCGCGAGGGCCGCGTCGGTGCCACGTGACGACACGCATCACTGAGGACCAACCATGGCCAACGCCACCCGCAACGACCTGCGCAACGTCGCGATCGTCGCCCACGTCGACCACGGCAAGACGACGCTCGTCGACGCCATGCTCAAGCAGACCCACTCGTTCGCCGACCACGCCCACGTCGACGAGCGCGCCATGGACTCGAACGAGCTCGAGCGTGAGAAGGGCATCACGATCCTCGCCAAGAACACGGCGATCAGCTATGAGGGCGTCCACGCGCCCGACGGTCCCGTGACGATCAACGTGATCGACACCCCGGGCCACGCCGACTTCGGCGGCGAGGTCGAGCGCGGCCTCTCAATGGTCGACGGCGTCGTGCTCCTGGTCGACGCATCGGAGGGTCCGCTGCCCCAGACCCGGTTCGTGCTCCGCAAGGCGCTCGAGGCCCGGCTGCCGGTCATCCTCCTCGTGAACAAGACCGACCGTCCCGACGCTCGCATCGCCGAGGTCGAGGAGGAGAGCCACGACCTGCTGCTCGGACTTGCGAGCGACCTCGTCGACGACGTGCCCGACCTCGACGTCGACGCGCTGCTCGACGTGCCGGTCGTCTACGCGTCGGGCAAGGCCGGTCGCGCGTCGCTCACCCGTCCTGCCGATGGCTCGCTCCCGGCCGAAGACGACCTCGAGCCGCTCTTCGGCGCGATCATCGAGCACATCCCGGCGCCGAGCTACGACGACGAGGCACCGCTGCAGGCGTGGGTCACGAACCTCGACGCCTCGCCGTTCCTCGGCCGACTCGCGTTGCTGCGCGTCTTCAACGGCCGTATCAGGAAGGGCCAGACCGTGGCGTGGGTGCGTCACGACGGCTCGCACTCGAACGTGCGCGTGACCGAGCTCCTGAAGACGAAGGCCCTCGAGCGCTTCCCCGCTGAGGAGGCCGGGCCCGGCGACATCATCGCCGTCGCGGGCTTCGAGGACATCACGATCGGCGAGACGCTCGCGGATCCCGATGACGTGCGCCCCCTGCCCGCGATCCACGTCGATGACCCCGCGATCTCGATGACCATCGGCACGAACACCTCGCCGATCGTCGGCAAGGTGAAGGGCCACAAGCTCACGGCGCGCATGGTCAAGGACCGCCTCGACCGCGAGCTCGTCGGCAACGTGTCGCTCAAGGTGCTCGACATCGGCCGTCCCGACGCGTGGGAGGTGCAGGGCCGTGGCGAGCTCGCGCTCGCGATCCTCGTCGAGCAGATGCGCCGCGAGGGCTACGAGCTCACGGTGGGCAAGCCCCAGGTGGTCACGAAGCAGGTGAACGGCAAGACGCACGAGCCCTACGAGCACCTCACGATCGATGCGCCCGAGGAGTACCTCGGTGCGATCACGCAGCTCCTGGCCTCGCGCAAGGGCCGCATGGACAACATGTCGAACCACGGCACGGGCTGGGTGCGCATGGAGTTCATCGTGCCGAGCCGCGGCCTCATCGGGTTCCGCACCGAGTTCCTCACGACGACGCGCGGTACGGGCATCGCGAACGCGATCTCGCACGGGTACGACGAGTGGGCCGGTCAGATCGTCACGCGCAACAACGGCTCGATCGTCGCCGACCGCGCGGGCGTCGTCACCCCGTTCGCGATCATCGCCCTGCAGGAGCGCATGACGTTCTTCGTGAACCCGACCGAAGAGGTCTACGAGGGCATGGTCATCGGCGAGAACTCGCGCAACGACGACATGGACGTGAACATCACCAAGGAGAAGAAGCTGACCAACATGCGTCAGTCGACCTCCGACACCTTCGAGTCGATGACGCCGTCGCGCCAGCTCACGCTGGAGGAGTGCCTCGAGTTCGCCCGCGAGGACGAGTGCGTCGAGGTCACGCCCGAGAAGGTGCGCATCCGCAAGGTCGAGCTCGACCAGACCGCGCGCGCCCGTGCGACATCGCGCCTGAAGAAGCAGGGCTGATTCACAGATTCAGCGTCCGATGAGCGGATGTCCCGAGCGCGAGCTCGGGGCATCCGCTCAGTTCATTGCGCGCTGCGCAACGGAAAACGGATGCCGATCCGACGAGGTAACGGTCGGGTAACGGATGAATCTCCCAGATTCGGTGCGTACGGTAGCCGGGATCGCCTCGAGACTTCTGACCCGGATACGTAACGCACCTGCATGAATTCCCCCACTCACGGCCGCCGCGCCGCCCCGAAGCCCCCTGCCTCCTCCCGCGCCCGCGCCTTCGGTGCCGGCCCCCGCGCCGCCCGCACGAGCCCTGACCGCACCGCTCGCAGCCGATCGCTGCGGCCCGCGTTCTCGGTGATCGCGATGACGTTCGCCTCGGGCATGCTCGTCGCGACGAGCGTGCCGGCCCTGGCGATCACCGCGACCGACGCCGAGCCGCGCGCCTCCGTGTACGCTCCGGTCGAGGACTCGATCACGCTCGCCCCCCAGGCCATCGAGGTCGCGCACGAGGCCGAGCTGAAGCCCATGGCGGTCGAGGGCTATGCGGTCGAGGCCGCGCCGCCGCCCCTCCTCTCGCAGGTCGCCGGCCTCGGCAGCGTCTCGATCATCAAGGCCGACCTCGTCGTCTGGCCGGTGCTGACGCCGCAGAAGCGCTCGGACGGGTTCGGCCCCCGGAACGCGCCCTGCGCCGGCTGCTCGACGAGCCACGACGGCGTCGACTTCAACCCGGGCAACGGCTCGCCGGTGATGTCGATCGCCGATGGAGTCGTGGTGCTGGCCACCGAGAACGGCGGCGGGCTCGGCGTGAACGTCGAGGTGCAGCACAACATCGACGGCGAGCTCGTCACGAGCTCGTACGCGCACATGCAGTTCGGCTCGCTGCAGGTCGTCGAGGGCCAGCGCGTGAGCGCGGGCCAGCAGCTCGGTGCCGTCGGCACAACCGGCCAGTCCACCGGCCCGCACATGCACCTCGAGATGTTCGGCGCCGACGGCGTGCGCTTCGACGGCTTCGCCTGGCTCGACGACCACATCGCCTGAGCAGGGCCGCCCGGGCGCGAACCGGGTCGGTCGCTCCCGGTCAGGCGGGCGTGGTGCCGGCGCCGGCGCCGGCGCCGTCGGCGAACCGCGGCTCGCGCTTCTCGAGGAAGGCGGCCACGCCCTCGGCCTTGTCGCCGGTGCGGAACGCGTCCTCGAACCCGGCGATCTCGAGCTCGGTGGCGGTGTCGGTGGCCTGGCCGGATGCCGCGACGAGCACACGCTTGGCGAGGCCCACCGCCGACGCCGAGCCGGTCGCCATGAGCTCCACGGTCTCCCGTGCTCCGGCCAGGAGCGCCTCGCGGTCCTCGAACCGCCGCAGCACGAGCCCCGCGGCCACCGCCTCCTCGATCCCGATCTGGCGCCCGGTGTAGATCAGCTCGCGCGCGCGTGCCGGCCCCACCACTCGGGGCAGCCGCACGGTGCCGCCGAACCCGGGGATGAGGCCGAGCTTCACCTCGGGCTGGCCGAAGCGCGAGGCATCCGTCGCGTAGATGAAGTCGCACGCCAGCGCGAGCTCGAGCCCGCCGCCGAGCGCGAACCCGTCGACGCAGGCGATGACCGGAAGGGGGAGCGCCTCGATCGTGGCGGCCACGCGGTGACCGAGTCGTGCGGTCTCCGCCCCCTCGGCCGGGGTGGACCGCGACAGTGCCCGGATGTCGGCACCGGCGACGAACGCCCGCCCGCCCGCGCCGACGAGCAGCACTCCGGCGAGGTCGCCCGGGTCGTCGGACAGGCCGTCGAACACGGCCGCCAGCGCGCCGAGCACCTCGGGGGAGAGGGCGTTGAGCGACTTCGGGCGGTCGATGACGACGGTGGCGACGCGGCCGTCGCGTTCGACGCGCACCGCCCGCTCGTCGCCGTGGCTCGTCGCTGCGGCATCCGACATCGTCATCGATCCTTCCCGGCGGGCGGCCCCGCGACGCCCACCACGCTACGGCATCGGCGGCGCCGGTCGCCGGGCGGTAGACTCCGACGCGAGCGGATGCCGGGGGCACCGCCGGGCCGCGCGATCTTCCCGGGCCCGTCCACGCCAGCGAGGAGTTCGCCATGACGACCCTGACGACCACGACCCGCGCCGCCACCGCCGTGGCGATCGCGGGCCTCACCGCGTCGCTGCTCACCGGATGCTTCGGCAACCCCGCCGACCTCGTCAACAAGGGCGTCGAGGACGCGATCGAGGGCGCGACCGGCGGCGACGTCAGCCTCGGCGGCGAGCTGCCCGCCGACTTCCCGACGTCGATCCCGCTCGTCGACGGCGACGTGACGTTCGCCGGCGGCGCGGGTGATGCCGATGGACAGGGCTGGATCGTCGCCCTCACGTCCTCTGCGGCTGATCCAGTCGGTGACGCGGCAGCCGCGCTCGAGGGCGCCGGCTTCACCGAGGACACCACGATGACGGGCGGCGAGGCGGGCGCCCGGATCTTCACGAACCCCGAGTACTTCGTGCTCGTGGCCGGCGAGGGCGAGACGCTGACGTACACCGTCACCCCCAACACGAACCAGCAGTGAACGACGACGTGAAGCCCTCGCCGTTGGCGCGGGCGGGCATGTACGTGCTCGCCGCGCTGCTCGGGGCCATCTACGGGGCGGTCGCGACGATCGGCCATCGTCAGTCGGTGACCGTCGGCGACGTCGTCGTGCCGTGGGGACTCGTGCTCGCCCTGGCGGGCGTGCTGGCGCTGCTCGTCGGCATCCGCCTCGTCGCCGGCGGACGGTGGGTCGCCGCTGCGGCCGCCGCGGGAGTGATCGGCATGGTCGCGCTGCTCACGCTGCCCGGTCCGGGCGGATCGGTGCTCGTCGCCGGCGACATCGTCGGCACGGTGTGGGCGGTCGGCCCCGCGCTCATCGCCGTGCTCGTCGTGGCGTGGCCGGAGCTGCCGCAGCGGCGCGCCACGTCGGCCGCCGACGCATAGACTTGAGTTCCAGCCTTCGAGAGGACAGCGAGCCACTGTGACCTATGTCATCGCCCTGCCGTGTGTCGACGTCAAGGACCGCGCCTGTATCGACGAGTGCCCCGTCGACTGCATCTACGAGGGTGAACGCTCGCTCTACATCCACCCCGACGAGTGCGTCGACTGCGGAGCCTGCGAGCCCGTGTGCCCCGTCGAGGCGATCTACTACGAGGACGACCTCCCCGAGGAGTGGGCCGACTACTACAAGGCCAACGTCGAGTTCTTCGACGAGGTCGGCTCGCCCGGCGGCGCCGCCAAGGTGGGCGTGATCCCGAAGGACCACCCGATCATCGCCGCACTGCCGCCGCAGGCCCACTGACGATGGCGCTCGGAGCGCTGCCCGACTATCCCTGGGACCTCATGGCTCCCTATGCGGAGCGCGCGGCCGCGCACCCCGACGGGGTCGTTGACCTGTCCATCGGCTCGCCCGTCGACCCGACGCCCGAGGTCGTGCGTGAGGCGCTCGCCGGCGCGACCGACGCGCACGCCTACCCGCAGACGGTGGGCACCCCCGCGCTGCGCACCGCGATCGTCGAGTGGTTCGCACGCCGACGCGGCGTCGAGGGGCTCGACGCGGCATCCGTGCTGCCCACCATCGGCTCGAAGGAGCTCGTGGCGCTGCTGCCGTTCATGCTCGGCGTCGGCGAGGGCGACGTGGTCGTGCATCCCCGCGCGGCGTACCCCACCTACGAGATGGGCGCCCTCTTCGCCGGCGCGCGGGCGCTCGCGTCCGACGACCCCGAGGAATGGCCCGCTGCGACCCGGCTCATCTGGCTCAACACCCCGGGCAACCCAGACGGTCGGGTGCTCTCGGTCGACGAACTGCGGGCCGCCCGTGAGCGGGCGCGCGAGCTCGGCGCCGTGATCGTCAGCGATGAGTGCTACGCCGAGCTCGGATGGGATGCACCGTGGGACGAGCAGCCCGTGCCGAGCCTGCTCGACCAGCGCGTCACCGACAGTGACACCCGCCATGTGCTCGCCATCTACTCGCTCTCGAAGCAGTCGAACATGGCGGGCTACCGGGCCGCCTTCATCGCCGGATGCCGCGAGTCGATCGCCCGGCTGACCAACGTGCGCAAGCACGCCGGCCTCATGCTTCCGGCGCCGCTGCAGGCGGCCATGGTCGCCGCGCTCGCCGACGAGCAGCATGTCGCCGAGCAGAAGGAGCGATACCGCGCACGTCGTGACCTCCTCAGGCCGGCGCTCGAGGCAGCCGGCTTCCGCATCGACCGCAGCGAGGGCGGCCTCTACCTCTGGGCCACCGAGGGCCGCGACGCGTGGGAGTCCATTGCACGGCTCGCGGACCTCGGCATCCTCGCCGGACCGGGGCACTTCTACGGGGTGCACTACCCCGAGCACGTGCGGCTCTCCCTCACCGCCGACGACGAGCGCGTCGCCGCGGCATCCGCCCGTCTTCGCGCGTCGGCGGAGGCCTGAGCGCGCCCACTGTGCCAACCGCCAACGGAAGGCCCGATGTCTTGGGGGATGCGACAGTGTGCCCGGAGCACGTCTAGGCTGTATTCGGACCTCGGCCGACTCGGCCCCTGTCCGGAAAGCAGGTGACCGCGCAAGTGACGATCACAGGAGGCGCCGTGAGCGACGTCGTGAACCAGGCCGACGGGAAGACCCCCGCCACGGCGAGCCTCTCGTTCCCGGGCGGCGTCGCGGAGTTCCCGATCCAGCCGGCGATCGACGGCCACTCGAGCATCGACGTGTCGACGCTCACCCGGCAGACCGGCCTCACCGCGCTCGACTACGGCTTCGTGAACACCGCCTCGACGCGGTCGGCGATCACCTACATCGATGGCGAGCAGGGCATCCTCCGTTACCGCGGCTACCCGATCGAGCAGCTCGCCAAGGGCTCCACCTACCTCGAAGTGGCCTGGCTGCTCATCTACGGGCAGCTGCCCACCGCCGACGAACTGGGCGAGTTCGACGAGAAGATCCGCCGTCACACGCTCCTCCACGAGGACCTGAAGCGGTTCTTCTCCGCGCTGCCCCACACCGCGCACCCCATGTCGGTGCTGTCGAGCGCCGTGTCGGCGCTCTCGACGTACTACGAGGACTCCTCGGACCCGCACGATCTCGACCACGTCGAGCTCACGATGGTCCGGCTGCTCGCGAAGCTCCCCGTCATCGCGGCGTACGCGCACAAGAAGAGCATCGGGCAGGCGTTCCTGTACCCCGACAACTCGCTGAGCTTCGTCGACAACTTCCTGCGCCTGAACTTCGGCAACATGGCCGAGCCGTACGAGATCGACCCGGTGCTCTCGAAGGCGCTCGATCGCCTGCTCATCCTCCACGAGGACCACGAGCAGAACGCGTCCACGTCGACCGTGCGCCTCGTCGGCTCCACCGGCGCCAACCTCTACGCCTCGATCTCCGCGGGCATCCAAGCCCTCTCGGGGCCGCTCCACGGCGGGGCCAACGAGGCCGTGCTGCAGATGCTGGCCCGCATCCAGGACTCGGGCGAGGGCGTCGCGAAGTTCGTCGAGCGCGTGAAGCGCAAGGAGGACGGGGTGAAGCTCATGGGCTTCGGGCACCGCGTCTACAAGAACTACGACCCGCGGGCGAAGCTCGTCAAGGAGTCGGCCGACGAGGTGCTCGCGGGCCTCGGCGTGAACGACCCGCTGCTCGACCTCGCGAAGGAGCTCGAGCAGATCGCCCTCGAGGACGACTACTTCAAGGAGCGTCGCCTCTACCCGAACGTCGACTTCTACACCGGCGTGATTTACAAGGCGATGGGCTTCCCCACCCGCATGTTCACCGTGCTGTTCGCGATCGGGCGCCTGCCCGGGTGGATGGCGCACTGGCGCGAGATGAACCTCGACCCGCAGACCAAGATCGGTCGCCCGCAGCAGCTGTACGTGGGCGAGCCCGAGCGCAACTACCCCTCGGCCTGAGCGGCCGGGCGATCAGCCCTTCGCGGGGCTGAGACGCAGGGTCTGCGCCGCCGCATCCTGCACCGCCGCGAGGGTGAAGGGCCATGCCCTGGTCTCGCCACGCTGCCAGAGCGGCGCCTGGTCGGCGTAGTGCGGGTCGAACGCGTGGCCGGATGCGCCGGTGAGGTTGATCCACCGGGAGTCGTCGAGGCTGTCGAGGTCGACGACCATGCGCAGCGACGGCACCCAGTCGACGCCGTAGTCGCCCCGGGCGTCCCAGCCGATCGCGTTGACGATCGCCGAACCGCCGCCGAGCTCGTAGGGGCCTCGGTTGAACAGCCACTCGATGGGGGCGATGCCCGATTCGCCGAAGCTCTGGTTGGCGAGGGTGAGCGTGTGCAGCCGGCCCCAGCGCCAGCCGTCGGGGTCGCTCCCCATGCGGTCGGATGCCTCGGTCCACGCCTCGTCGAGCGCGTGGGCGATCATCGCGTCGCGGCCGGCGACGCCCTCGTGCTCGTTGGTCCACCACACCGCATCGGGCTCGCCGAGGAGGGTGCCCACGACGCTGAACCACCGGTCGCCGCCGACGGGACGGGTCTGCTCGGGAAGGCCGCCGAACATGTCGTCGAGCAGGGTGCGCCAGAACACGGCGAAGTAGGCGGCCTCGGCACTGTCCACGTCGGCTCGGGTGTTCCACCCGTCGAGCAGTTCCGCGCCGCGCGCCGCGTCGCCGTCGAGGTCGAGCTCGGCGATGACGGGAAGGAGGGCAGCGGCGTTCGCGTCGGCGGTGTCGAGCTGCATCGTCGCGAGGTCTGCGGCGGTGATCTTCTCGCCCGAGGCGATGCGTTCCTGCAGCATGCGCTCGATGCCCGAGGCCCGGTAGCCGAGATCCCAGTCCTTCGTGAGCATCGGGCCCGACGAGCTCACCGCGTTGTTGGCGGTCACGAGGTAGCCGCGCTCGGGGTTGAGCACGGACGGCAACTGGTCGAAGGGGACCGTGCCCGACCAGCCGTTCGCGCTCGTCCACCCGGGCAGTGGCACGGTGCCGTCGCCCGTGAGCCGGACGGGGATGGCCCCGGGTGCCTGGTATCCGATGTTCCCGTCCACGTCGGCGTAGACGAGGTTCTGGGCGGGCACGTCGAACAGCGCGGCCGCGGACCGGAAGGCATTCCAGTCCTGGGCGCGGTTCATCGCGAAGATCGAGGCGGGCGTGCGGCCGGGCGTGAGCGCGGTCCACTGCAGTGACAGCGCGTACTCGCCGTCGGGCTGGCCGGATGCCGCGGGGTACCCCCGGGCGACCTGGGCGAAGTCCGCGTCGATGTCGGTGACGAGCGGTCCCCTCGCGGTGGACCGCACCGTGATGGCGACGGGATCCCCGCCGGCGACCTCGATCGTCTCCTCGCGGAGCGTGAGGGGAAGCGACGCTCCGTCGTATTCGTAGGCGTCCCCGTCGACGCGTTCGAGGTAGAGGTCGGCGACGTCGGGACCGAGGTTGGTGAACCCCCAGGCGATGCGCTCGTTGTGCCCGATGATCACGCCGGGAAGACCGGAGAACGTGTACCCGGCCACGTCGAAGCCGCACGCCTCGCCGACCTCGGCGCAGTGCAGGCCCATCTGCGTCCAGATGGAGGGCATGGCGGGCCCGAGGTGCGGGTCGTTCGCAAGCAGCGGGAGCCCCGACTCCGAGTGCGCGCCCGAGACCACCCACGAGTTCGAGCCGAGGTCGCCGCCCTCCGGCCCCAGCAGCTCGGGGATGCCGTCGAGCAGGGTTCTGAGCCGCGCGACGGGCGCAGCGTAGGCGTCGAGGGTCGCGGCATCCGGGGCGTTCTGGGCGACAGCACCGTCGTCGGGCAGGGGCACGACGTCCGTCGCGGCAGGTGCCGCGGCGACGGGGCCCTCCATGATCGTCGGCATCTGCCCGAAGGGGAACGCCGGGTGGAGCCGGGCGACCTCCTCGGGTGGCAACGCCGCCGCGAGCAGTGCGCGATCGACCTCGTCCTCGAGGTTCGAGCGCAGGTCCCAGGCCATCGCCTTCAGCCAGGCGATCGAGTCGACGGCCGTCCACGACTCGGGCTCGTAGCCGGGGTTCTGCAGCCCGAGCACCGCGTACTCGAGCGAGAGCCCGGCGCCGTCGCGTTCGCCGAGGTAGGCGTTCACGCCCTCGGCGTAGGCGTCGTAGTACGCCCGCGACACCGGGTCGAGCAGCGCGTACTCCTGCTCGGCCACGCCCCGCCAGTCGAGCGTGCGGATGAAGGCGTCCGTCGACACCTGCGACTCGCCGAAGAGCTCGGCGACGCGCCCGGCGGTCACGTGCCGTCGGAAGTCCATCTCCCAGAACCGGTCCTGCGCGTGCACGTAGCCCTGCGCGAAGAAGAGGTCGTGGTCGGTCTCGGCCACCAGCTGCGGGATCCCCGCGTCGTCGCGGTACACGATCACCGTCGCGTCGAGGCCGGCGACGTCGACCTCTCCGCTCGTGGTGGGGAAGGAGCGCTGCACCGTCCACCAGCCGAACCCGGCCGTCGCGCCGCCGACGACCAGCACCGCGATGAGGACGACGACCAGCACGGTGAGACCGCGGTGCCTGCGGGTGCGCGGTGCGTCGGTGCCCACGTCACTCCTTCGTGATGCGCATGACGACGGCCGCCCAGCGGCGGCCTGAGCACCCCACTGTAGTCGACCCGGGGTGCCCGCGTCT
Organism: Agromyces sp. 3263; assembly: GCF_031456545.1. Lineage (NCBI taxonomy): Bacteria > Bacillati > Actinomycetota > Actinomycetes > Micrococcales > Microbacteriaceae > Agromyces > Agromyces sp. 3263. The sequence continues at coordinate 1,030,336 of NZ_JAVDUV010000002.1, read as the reverse complement.
CAGGCGTGCAGCGCCGCGTTGAGGGCGACGCCCTCGCCGGTACGGGAGAGCACCTCGACCTGTCCGTTGAGCGAGTTCCTGCGGAACAGCAGGTTCGGGACGCCCGACAGTTCGACGGCCTTCACGGTGCGCCCCGCCTCACCCGCGCGGCCCACCAGCACCACCTTCGAGCCGGCCGTGACGTAGAGCCCGGCCTCCACGACCGAGTCGTCGCCGATGGAGATGCCGATGCCCGAGTTCGCCCCGAGCAGGGCGCGCTCGCCGATGGCCACGCGCTGCGTGCCGCCGCCCGAGAGGGTGCCCATGACGGAGGCGCCCCCGCCGATGTCGCTGCCGTCGCCGACGACGACGCCCTGCGACACCCGGCCCTCGACCATGGACGTGCCGAGCGTGCCGGCGTTGAAGTTGACGAACCCCTCGTGCATGACCGTGGTACCGGGAGCGAGGTGGGCGCCGAGGCGCACGCGCGAGGCATCCGCGATGCGCACGCGCTCGGGAGTGACGTAGTCGAGCAGCCGCGGGAACTTGTCGAGCCCGGTCGCCTGGATGCCGGCGCGCTGCAGCGTCGGCCGCAGGCGGTCGAAGTCGGCCGGATGCACCGGGCCCGCGTTCGTCCACACCACGGCGGGGAGGTGCGCGAAGATGCCGTCGAGGTTCACCTCGTTCGGTCGTGCCAGCAGGTGCGACAGCACGTGGAGGCGGAGGTAGGCGTCGGACGTGCCCGTCGGCGGTGCGTCGAGGTCCACCTGCACCGTGACGGCCTCGACGGCGACGGCGCGGCGGTCGTCGGGTCCGGTGAGCGGGCGGAGCTCGACCGGCAGGGCCGAGCCGTCGGCGGCGCCCAGCGCCGGCGACGGGTACCAGGTGTCGAGCACGGTGCCGTCGGCGGCGACCGTCGCGAGGCCGTGGCCCCATGCGAAGCGGGCAGGCGATGAGGCGGTGTCGGTGCTGGCGGGCATGCGTCCAGCGTACCGGCGGGCTCCCGTCACGCGGCATCCGTGACGTGCGATGGCGACCGGGGACGCCGCGGCGAGGCACGCCTCGGACCGGCCGACGCCCGGTCGCGGGCGCCGCCATCCGTAGACTCGTGGCATGTCGACTCCCGCCCCGGCCCAGCCCGCGCTCGACCTGACCGCCAACTCCATCGCCATCACGCGGGCGATCTGCGATGTGCCGAGCGTGTCGGGCGATGAGACCCGCCTCGCCGACCTCGTGGTCGAGGCCCTGGCGGGCGCCGCGCACCTGGAGCTCATCCGCGACGGTGACACCGTGGTGGCGCGCACGAACCTCGGCCGCGAGCGCCGCGTCGTCATCGCCGGCCATCTCGACACCGTGCCGATCAACGCCAACCTGCCGACCCGCTTCGAGACCATCGACGGCCAGCAGTACCTCTGGGGCCGCGGCACGGTGGACATGAAGGCGGGCGTCGCCGTGCAGCTGAAGCTCGCGCTCGAGCTCGTGGACCCCGTCGTCGACCTCACGTGGATGTGGTACGACCACGAGGAGGTCTCGGCCGAACTGAACGGCCTGGGCCGGCTCGCGCGTCACCGCCCCGAGCTCTTCGCCGGTGACTTCGCGATCCTCGGCGAGCCGTCGAACGCGCGGGTCGAGGGCGGATGCAACGGCAACCTCCGTGTCGAGCTGCGCGCGTACGGCCGGCGGGCCCACTCGGCGCGCAGCTGGGTGGGGGAGAACGCGATCCACAAGCTCGCCCCCGCGCTCGATCGCCTCGCGGCGTACGAGGCCGCGACCGTCGAGGTCGACGGCCTCGAGTACCGCGAGGGCCTCAACGCGGTGGGCGTGACGGGCGGGGTCGCGGGCAACGTGATCCCCGACGAGGCGATGCTGCACGTGAACTACCGATTCGCGCCGAGCCGTTCGGTCGCCGAGGCGATCGAGCTCGTGCGGGGGCTCTTCCCGGAGTACGAGCTCACCGTCGTCGACGAGGCCGAGGGCGCGCGCCCCGGACTCGACGACCCGCTCGCACAGCAGTTCGTTCGCGCGGTCGGCGGCGAGGCGCGGCCGAAGTACGGGTGGACGGATGTCGCGCGCTTCAGCGCGCTCGGCATCCCCGCGGTGAACTTCGGCCCCGGCGATCCGCTCAAGGCGCATGCCGACGATGAGCGCGTCCCGACCGACCAGATCCTCTCCTGCGAGCGCGCCCTGCGCGCATGGCTCACCGGTGGAGCCTGAGACGCAGGGCACGGCGGCGTCCGCGCCGGCGAGGCGCGAGCGCGAGCTCGATCCGTTCCGGGTGACGCGCGCGTCGCCGAGGGTCCGGTGGCGGTTGCTGCCCTGGTGGGCGAAGGTCGTGCTCGTCTACGCCGCGGCCCGGGCCGTGACGACGGTGTTCGTGCTCCTCCTCGCGAACGAGCAGGGCCCGAACTCCTGGACGGGGGCGCGGCCCGGGTACTTCGAGTACGCCAACCTCTGGGATGCGCGCTGGTACCAGATCGTCGCGCTCGGCGGGTACCCGCGCGAGCTGCCGTATCCCGACGGCGTCCACGTCGGCGAGAACGCCTGGGCGTTCCTGCCCCTGTACCCGGGGCTCGCCGGGGTGCTCACGTGGCTCTCGATCCCGTGGAACGTCGCCTCGGTGGTCATCGCCGTCGCCGCCGGGCTCGGCGCGGCGCTCGTGTTCCACCGGCTCATGTCGCGGTTCCTCGAGCCCGACCGGGCGCTCTTCGCCGTGGTGCTCTTCTGCGTCGCGCCGGTCTCGCCGATCATGCAGTTCGGATACGCGGAGTCCCTCGGATTCCTCTGGCTCGCGCTGGCGCTCCTGCTGCTCGTCGAGCGGCGCTACGCCTGGTTGTTCCCGGTCGTGCTCGCCTGGTCGTTCACCCGGCCGGGGGCGCTCGCCTTCGCCCTCGCGCTCGTACTGCACTGGGCGTGGCGCTGGATCCGGCGCGGCAGGGATCCGTTCCCCGTGCGCGACCGCGTGCTCGCGGCATCCGCTGCGGTCTTCGCCGGCCTGTCGGGGCTCGCATGGATCGGCGTCGCGTGGTGGGCGACCGGCGACCTGCACGCCTACACCGACACCGAGTTGGCGTGGCGCTCGGCGTACATCGGCTACCGCGAGCTCGTGCCGTTCACGGCGTGGTTCCAGTCGGGGGACTGGTGGCTGGGCCAGCCGCTCGGCACGATCGCGGTGGTCGCGCTCATCGTGGGGTTCAGCCTGTTCCTCGCGTCACCCGCGGTCGGGCGCCTCGGCGCTGACATCCGGTTCTGGTCCATCGCGTACGCCGTCTATCTGCTCGCGGTGTTCTTCCCGCAATCGAGCACGTTCCGCATCCTCGCACCGCTCTTCCCGCTGCTCGGCGCACTGGCGCTCCCGAGGGCCCGCTGGTACCGCTGGAGCCTCGTGGTGCTCTTGCTCGTCCTGCAGGTGGGGTGGCTCCTCATCTGCTGGGGAGTGGACGGGCGCGACTGGACGCCGCCGTGATCGGTGCTGGTCGGCCTGATGAGCGTGCGAATCGGCGTCGACGGATGCCGCTGCGCCGAGGCATCGGGGCAGCAAGCGTTCTCCACAGTCTCCCTGCGATTTCCCAGCACCGCTTGGGATGGCCGATAATAGGAAGGTCAGCCACGAAAGGGGTAGCTCAATGGCGGCCATGAAGCCACGCACCGGAGACGGGCCTATGGAGGCTGTGAAGGAGGGTCGACTCATCATCGTTCGAGTTCCACTCGAGGGTGGCGGTCGTCTCGTCGTCTCGGTGAACGACGCTGAGGCCAAGGAGCTCTACGACGTCCTCGGCGGCGTCGTGAACCCCGCCTGAGTCAGGCGCCCAGCTTCACGATCTGCAACAGGCCGTCTCCCGCAGGGGAGACGGCCGTTGCTACGGCGGAGGAGGCCGCGAGCTCGGCGATGAGCTCGCGGAAGGCGGTGGCCGCATCGTCGCGACGAGCAGGATCGGCCACCCGCCCCTTCCAGAGCGCCCGCGCGACCAGCACACTGCCGCCTGGCTTGGCCAGCCGCAGCCCGTGCTCGACGTACTCGATCACCGACGGGGCGTCCGCGTCGACGAAGACGACGTCGTAGGAGCTCTCGTTCATGCGCGGCAGCACCTCGCTCGCGCGGCCGGCGATGAGGCGCACCCGGGCAGGCGCGATGCCGGCGTCCGCGAAGTGCTCGCGCGCCTGCTGCTGGTACTCGTTCTCGGTGTCGATCGAGGTGAGCATCGCGCCGCGCACCGTCTGCAGCATCCAGAGCCCCGACACGCCCACGCCGGTGCCGACCTCGATGATCGACTCGGCGCGTGCCGCAGCGGCGATCACCGCGAGCTGTGCACCCATGGCGGGTGAGACCGGCTCGATGCCGAGTTCGAGGGACTGCTGGCGTGCCCTGGCGACGGCATCGGTCTCGACGACCGAGTCGTCGACGTACTTCCAGTTCAGGTCTCGATCGGACACGTGCGGCTCCCGGTGAAAGGTCTCGACCCCCAAGCCTAGGGGCCACGGGCGTACGGCGTTCGCGCGCCTCGCCGCCGACTATCCTGTAGTGATGTTCGGTCTGACGTTCGAGAAGCTCCTCATCATCGGGGTGATCGCCGTCTTCCTGCTCGGGCCCGAACGCCTCCCGCACTACGCCGCGCAGCTCGGTCGTCTCGTGCGCTCGCTCCGCGACATGGCCGACGGCGCGAAGAACCGCGTGCGCGACGAGATGGGCCCCGACTTCGACGACGTCGACTGGAAGAAGCTCGACCCGCGCCAGTACGACCCGCGCCGTATCATCCGGGAGGCGCTGACCGACGTCGACCCGTTCGCGGAACCCGCGAAACCGGTCGTCGCACGCTCCGCCGCAGCGGTCAACGAGAACTCCGCGTACCTGCAGCGCAAGCGCAAGCGCGAGGCACTAGGGGCGGACGAAGCGGCGCCCTACGACTCCGAGGCGACGTAGGTCGTTCCGCTTCCGGGGGTCAGCGCCGACGCGCGGCGCGGAGGACCCGCGCGAGCAGCAGGAACGGGGCTGCGAGGACATCGAAGTCGCGACCCGTGCGCGGCAGCGTGAGCAGGCCCGTCGCCGCCGAGATCGTGACGGGCTCGACGAACCGCAGCAGCCCCTCCGGTCCGTTCCGACGCCCCAGGCCCGATGCCTTGATGCCGCCCATGGGCGCGTCGACCGAGCCGAACGTGCCGCGGTAGCCCTCGTTGATGTTCACGCTGCCGGCCTCGAGCGCGTCGGCGACCCGCTGGCCCCGTCGGCGTGAGCCGGTGAGCACCGAGGCGTTCAGGCCGTACTCGCTCCCGTTCGCCGCGAGGATGGCCTCCTCCTCGGAGTCGATGAGGTACAGCGACGCGACGGCGCCGAAGGTCTCCTCCGCGTACACGCGCATCTCGGGCGTCACTCCGGTGAGCACGGTCGGCTCGAAGAACCACGGCCCGATGTCCGGCCGCGGGCTCCCGCCGACGAGCACGGTCGCTCCCTTGGCGAGCGCGTCGTCGAGGTGGCCCCGGATGCGTTCGAGCTGTGCGGCGCTGGCCAGTGAGCCGTAGTCGGAGGAGAAGTCGAGCGAGGATCCGAGGCTGGCGGAGCGCAGCCGATCGACGAGTGCTGCGGTGAAGGGACCCGCGACCCGACGGTGCACGTAGATGCGCTCGATCGACACGCAGAGCTGGCCCATCGCGGAGAAGCACGCGTACGCGGCATCCGCTGCGGCCTGCTCGGGGTCGACGTCGTCGAGCACGATCATGGGGTTCTTGCCGCCGAGCTCGAGCGACGCGCCGACGAGGCGACGGCCCGCCTTCTCTGCGATGCGGCGCCCCGTGGCGGTGGAACCGGTGAAGCAGATGTAGTCGACCTGGTCGGTGAGCGCCTCGCCCACCTCGGCGGCCGGACCCGTGACCACGGCCCAGAGCGACTCGGGCACGCCGGCGTCGATGAACGCGCGCCGCAGCGCGAGGATCGTGAGTGCCCCTTGGTCGTCGGCCTTCTGCACGACGGCGCACCCGGCCGCGAGTGCGGGCACCACGTCCATCGCGGCGAGGCTGAGCGCGTAGTTCCACGGCGTGATGACGCCCACGACGCCCTTGGCCCGGTAGCGCACCCGGGTCGTGGAGGCGAGCGGAACGCCGGCGCGGCGCGTGCGGCCGCGAAGCACACGGTGCGCGGTGAGCGCGTTGTACCGGGTCACGGATGCCGCCTGGTACAGCTCCTCGAGGGCCTGGCCGCGCGTCTTGCCGCTCTCGAGCTGGGCCAGGTCGAGCAGCAGGTCGCCGCGCTCGAGCAGCAGGTCGTGGGCGCGCAGCAGGACGCGCCGGCGCTCGGCGAAGCCGGCCCGTGCCCACGCGAGCTGGGCGAGCCGCGCGCGGGCGACCGCGTCGCGCACGTCGTCGGCGCTCGAGCGGGGCAGCTCGTGGAGGGTCTCGCCGGTGGATGGCGTGGGGACGCCGATGGTCTCGGAACCCGAGGCGACGACGTCGTCGGTCAGGCTCGCGTACAGCTTCGGGTCAGCCGTGGTGGCGCGCATGAGCCACAGTCTAGGTCAATTGACCCACTTCGCCGCCGGATGGGTACACTGCCTCCATGACCGCACCGGAGCGATCCCTGTCCCGCGGCGTCGTGACCCGCTACGCGATCGGCTCGATCGGCACCGGAGGTTTCGCGACGCTGCCCGGCCTCGTGCTCGTGTTCTACCTCACGGACACCCTCGGCGTCACCGCTCTCGTGGCGGGACTCGTCGTGACCGCCGCCAAGGTGTGGGACGTCCTCATCGACCCGTGGATCGGCGAGCGCAGCGACCGGGCGCTGGCTGCGACCGGCACCCGCCGAGTGTGGATGGTCGTCGGCGCCTGCGCGCTGCCCGTCGGGTTCGTGCTGACCTTCGCGGTTCCGGCCGGGCTCGCGCCCGCGGCATCCGGCGCCTGGGTCTTCCTGGCGTTCCTCGCCACCGCCACGGCGTTCAGCCTGTTCCAGGTGCCCTACATCGCGCTGCCCGCCGAGCTCACGCCGGACTACGACGGACGCACGCGCCTGCTCACGTGGCGGGTCGTCGTGCTCACGATCGCGATCCTGCTGTTCGGTGCAGGCGGTCCAGAGGTGCGTTCGGCGTTCGCCGACGAGTACGTGGGCTACCTCGTGATGGCGATCGTCGCCGGGCTCGCCATCGGCATCGGCATGCTCGTGGCCACGACGACGGCCCCCCGCGGCCGTCCGGCGCCGAATGCCGCGCCGCGCCGGTCGCTTCGGGCCGGGTACGCCGAGGGGCTCGCCGCGCTTCGACGCAGCGCCGGGTTCCGCACGCTGCTGTCGGCGTTCGTGCTGCAGGGGCTCGCCACGGGCCTCATGCTGGCGGGCGCGCAGTTCGTCGCGACATGGGTGCTGCACGACCCGCGCGCGGTGACGTTCCTGTTCGTGGCGCTCATCGCGCCCGCGGTCGTGTTCGCCCCGGTGTGGGAGCGCGTCGCCCGCCGCGTCGGCAAGGAGCGCGGGTTCGCGTACGCCAGCGTGGTGTTCGCGGTCGCCGCGCTCGGGCTCGTCGGCATGCTGTGGGCACCGGGAGCCTGGGTGTACCTGCCCGTCGCAGTCGCCGGCGCGGCGTACGCGGGCATGCAGTCCCTGCCGATGGCGATGCTGCCCGACGTGATCTCGCACGACGCCCGTGAACACGGTGAGGGTCGTGCCGGCAGCTTCGGCGGAGTGTGGACCGCGGGGGAGACGGCGGGCATGGCACTCGGTGCCACGCTGCTCACCCTCACGCTCGCGCTGACGGGCTACGTCGAGTCCGTCGGGTCGGCGGTCGTCGAGCAGCCGCCGGAGGCGGTCGCCGGCATCGTGCTGAGCTTCAGCGTGCTCCCCGCCGCCCTCGTGGGGCTGAGCCTCGTCGCGCTCCGCCGCTATCCGCTCCGCAGGGCGGATGTGCAAGCGGATGCCGCGGCCCAGGCGGTCGTGCGATGACCGCCTTCCGCCGGGCTCCGGCCGACATCCTCGCCGAGCTCGAGACGCTCCGCGCCGGCGACGCGCCCACGCACGGCGGTCGCGTGCTGTCGTACGTCTACGACTCCGGCATGCCCGAGCTCGACGAGCTCGCCGCCGCTGCCGCGCGGCTCGTGCAGCCCGTGAACGGGTTGGATCCGACCACGTTCACGTCGGTCGCCGCCATGGAGTCGGGCCTCGTCGGCTTCGCGCGTCGCGTCTTCCACGGCGAGGACGAGGCCGGTGGCGTGGTCGTCGGGTCGGTGACGTCGGGCGGCACCGAGAGCTGCCTGCTCGCGGTGAAGTCGGCCCGCGACGTGTGGCGCTCGGCGCGCGCGGGGACCCCGCGCACGCCGCGGCTCGTCGCCCCCGTCACGGTGCACGCCGCGTTCCACAAGGCGGCCGAGTACTTCGGGCTCGCCCTCGACCTCGTCCCCGTCGATCCGGACACGGGCACGCTCATGCCGGCCGCGATCGAGGAGCGGCTCGGCGATGATGTCGCCCTCGTGGTGATGAGCGCCCCGTCCTACCCCTTCGCGAGCCTCGATCCCGTGTCCGACGTCGCGGCGATCTGCGGCGCGCGCGGCATCGCCCTGCACGTCGACGCGTGCATCGGCGGCTTCGCGCTCGCGTTCTGGCCCCATGACCTGCCGGCCTGGGACCTCGCCGTCCCGGGTGTCACCAGCCTCTCTGCCGACCTGCACAAGTACGGCTACGCGCCGAAGGGCGTGTCGGTGCTGCTCACCCGCGGCCGCGACCGGCAGCGCCACCAGTACTTCGCGACCACGGGCTGGCCGGGATACCCCGTCGTCAATCCGACCATGGCGGGGTCCAAGCCGGCCGGCCCGCTGGCCGCGGCGTGGTCGATCGCCGAAGCGCTCGGCGAAGCCGGATTCGCCGACCTCACCGCCCGTGCCGCGCATGCGACCGAGGCGCTGCGCACGGTGGTCGAGGGCATCGAGGGGCTCCGCGTGGTCGGCGACCCCACCGGCCCCCTGTTCGCCGTGGCGACCGACGACGCCGTGGCGCCCGAGCGCCGGGTCGACCCGCACCACTGGGCCGACGCGGCGCGAGGCTCGGGCTGGTTCCTCCAGCTGCAGCCCGGCATGGTCCAGGCCGACGGCACCCGACTGCCGCACACCACCCACCTCACGGTGACCCCCGTGACCGAGGGCGCGGTGCCCGAGCTCGCCGCGGCGCTCGTCGCCGCAGCGGACGCCGTGCGCGGCGAGCCACCGGTCGACGGCGGTGCGCTGCTCGCCGGGCTGGCGGCGCAGCTGCCCGGCGGCCTCGATGCCCTCGCCGCGGCATCCGACGGGCTCGACTCCGATGCGGCGGCCTCGCTGCTCGGCGCGTTCGGACTGCTGGGCGGCGATGGCGCCGGCGGTGCGCTGCCCGACCGCCTGGCACCGGTGCTCGCGCTCGTCGAGGCGCTGCCGGGCCCGCTCACCGAGCGATTGCTCGTCGAGCTGCTCGCGCGGGTGGTCGAGCCGCGCGGCTGATCCACGGGAGGGCGGTGCCAGCTGGGGAGGGCGGCGCTCAGGGGCTGAATCGGATGCTGGCCACCCGCATCGCACCGTTCTCGAGCCGGGCGATGCAGCGCACGGTGACCGAGCGCTCCTCCCCGTCGGAGTCGGTGAACCGGACCACGCCCTGCGTGCGATAGCTGCCGTCGCCCACGTCCTTGACGTCGCGGAACAGCGGCATCTCGAGCGAGTCGCGGTCATGGGCCGCGAGATCCGAGCTGACGCCCGACAAGCACACGGACCGCGCGACGTCGACGGGATCGCGTCGCTGGGACGATACGACGACCGCGGTGATGCCGCCGACGAGCAGGATCACGAGGACGGCGGGTCCGGCGATGCGGAGCCAGAGCGGCAGGCGCATGAACCATCCGCGTTGCTGTGGCTCGGCGGTGGTGGGCCCGGTCTCGTGGGTCTCGGGTTCCATGCGACGAATGGTACTCGCCGGTGAAACGCGGAGGGAAGGTCGACCCTCCGCGTCACTGGAGCCCGCAGCGCTCCGCGTAGTACGCGTACAGCTCGGCCTTGAGGCCGTCGCTCGACGGCACGTCGAGTCGGCCCGCCCGACCGTCGCCGGCGGTGATCTCGAACGGCAGGATGGTGCCGCGCTTGTCGTCGGCGATGGCGTGCGCGTCGCACCGAGCCGGGCGCACGGGCAGGCTGAGGGTCGTCGGGGCGTCGCCGGCGGCGACGTCGATGCCGAGCGTCCAGTCGATGCCGTCCTCGGCGTTCAGCAGGGTCGTCCCGTAGATCCGCTCGATGCGCATGGTGGCGTCTCCGGATGCCACGGGCTCGACGACCACGTCGATGAATGCCCGGCGATCGGGGCCGGCGCCCGTCGAGCGGAGGTGCTCGGGCATCACGATCTTCGCGACGTCGGCGACGGATTCCGCGAGGCAGTCCGCGCCGTTCACCCGTGCGACGGTGTCGAACGGGTCGTCGGCGGTCAACGTGCCCGGGACCGAGTCGGAGTCCGCCGACGCGTCGTCCTCAGCGGTCGTGCGCCAGTCGAACGTCACCTCCACCGGGCCGGGCTCCGCGTCGCAGCGGCTGGCGGGCAGGTCGAGGCGGATGTCGATCGCGCTCCCGGCGCCGACTTCGAACGGCTTGGTGCGGATCAGGCCGTCGTCGAGGGTGGGCGTGTTCACGACGAACCCGTCGACGGTCACCTCGTGGCCGGCGTCGTTCTCGAACCGCACCACGAGCCGGTGGCCGACGACATCGAGCCGCCCCTGCTTGATCGACACGGAGAGCCCGTCGGGCGCCGTCGGGGTCGGTCGCAACGACCCCGGCGCGCACGACGCGATCGCGAGCGGAAGCGAGATGGCGATGGCGACGAGCGCGCTCAACCGAGCGAGGCGGCGGCGCGGCATCCGACCCACGTCGGGCTCACCGCACCGAGACGTCGAGGCGACGGCCCCCGAGGGAGCGGGGCAGCGCGGCGAGCTGTGCGGCGACCTGCTCGATCGCCCGGGCGGCGGGGTCGTCGGGCGCCGACATGACGACGGGGGTGCCGGCATCGCCGCCCTGTCGCAGTGCGATGCTGAGGGGCACGCTCGCGAGCAGCGGGACGGGGTGATCCTGTCCCTCGGACAGGCGATCGGCGACGAGCACGCCGCCGCCCGAGCCGAAGAGCTCCACCAGGCCATCGGGCCCGGCGAAGCCGGCCATGTTCTCGACCACGCCGACGAGTCGCTGACCCGTCTGGCGGGCCACCACGCCCGACCGCTCGGCGACATCGGCAGCGGCGGGCTGCGGCGTCGTGACGACCACGACCTCGGCGTTCGGCAACAGCTGCCCGAGCGAGATGGCGACGTCACCGGTCCCCGGTGGCAGGTCGACGAGGAGGACGTCGAGGTCGCCGAAGTAGACATCGGTGAGGAACTGGTTGAGCGTGCGGTGCAGCATCGGGCCGCGCCAGGCCACGGCGACCGACGACGCCCGGCCGCCGGGCTCCGTCGGCTCGACGAACATGCCGATCGAGATGACCTTCACGCCGTGCGCGACGGGCGGCAGGATCATCTCGTCGACCCGGGTCGGACGGGCGGCGTTGCCGTGCTCGTCGACGAGGCCCAGCAGGCCCGGGATGGAGAAGCCGTGCACGTCGGCGTCGACGAGCCCCACCGAGAGCCCACGCGCCGCGAGTGCCACGGCGAGGTTCGCGGTGATCGTGGACTTGCCGACGCCGCCCTTGCCGCTCGTGATGGCGATCACCCGGGTGAGGCTGCCCGGTCCGAACGGGTTGGTGCGGGCCGCCCGGCCGCCGCGCAGCCGTTCGGTGAGCGCGGCGCGCTGCTCGGGCGTCATCACCGAGAGGGTCACGTCGGCGCGGCCGGGGCCGGCGACCGCCTCAGCCGCCTGCAGCACGTCGCGTTCGATGCGATCGGCCGCGGGGCATCCGACGATCGTCAGCCGGATGACGACCTGCACGCGCCCGTCGTCGCCGGCTCGCACGGACTCGACCATGTCGAGCTCGGTGATCGGGCGCCGGATCTCGGGGTCGATCACCGAGGCGAGGGCGGCAAGGACCGATGCGACGAGCCCATCCGCGGGAGAGCCCGACGCCATGCCGGCGGCCGTACCGCCGTCGCCCTCAGGACGCGGCATGCTCCCGTTCCTCCTCGTCCTTGCGGTCGAGCTCCTCGAGCATGGCGCGCAGCTCGGAGCGGATGAAGTCCTTCGTCGCCACGTCGCGCATCGCCAGGCGCAGCGCGACGACCTCCCGGGCGAGGTACTCGGTGTCGGCGAGGTTGCGCTCCGCGCGTTGGCGGTCCTGCTCGATCTGCACGCGGTCGCGGTCGTCCTGGCGGTTCTGGGCGAGCAGGATCAGGGGGGCGGCATACGACGCCTGCAGGCTGAGCACGAGGGTGAGCGCGGTGAACCCGATCGCGATCGAGTCGAAGCGCAGCGGCTCGGGCGCGAACGTGTTCCACGCCATCCAGGAGATCGCGAAGACCGAGAGGCCGAGCAGGAAGCCGGGCGTGCCCATGCCTCGGGCCACCCACTCGGTGAAGCGGCCGAACCGGTCGCTGTCGCCCGACCCGCGGAAGGGCACGGATCGGCGCGTGCCTTTCGGGGTGTCGAACCGGCGGTCCTCGACGTCAACGCGTGCCATCTCCTGCCCTCCTTCCGTTCGGGATCGGGATGCTGCCCGTGGTCAGCTGGGAGCGAGCCGCGGCCCGTCGCCCCACATCGGTCTCGTCGTCGGGGTGACTTCGCCAGTCATCGGGCAGGAGGTAGTCGAGTACGTCGTCAATCGTCACCACCCCGACGAGTCGGTGTTTCTCGTCGACCACCGGCACCGAGACGAGGTCGTAGCTCGCGAGGATGCGGCTGACCTCGGCGGCGGAGGTGTCGGCGCGGACGGGCTCGAGCCCCTGGTCGATGAGTGTGCCGAGGCGCTCGTGCGGCGGGTAGCGGAGCATCCGCTGGAAGTGCACGACGCCGAGGAACCGGCCCGTCGGCGGCTCGTACGGCGGCAGCGTGACGCAGACCGCCGCGCCGAGCGCCGGCGGCAGGTCGTGGCGCCGGATGAGCGCGAGGCCCTCGGCCACGGTGGCGTCGGCCGACACGATGATCGGCTCGGTCGTCATGAGGCCGCCGGCGGTGTCGGGACCGTAGGAGAGGAGGAACCGCACGTCGTCGGCCTCCTCGGGCTCCATGAGCTCGAGCAGGTGCTCGCCGCGCTCTTCGGGGAGCTGTGCGATGAGGTCGGCGGCGTCGTCGGGCTGCATGTGATCGAGCACGTCGGCGGCGCGGTCGTCGCCCAGGCCCGAGAGGATCTCGACCTGGTCGGACTCGGGCATCTCCTCGAGCACATCGGCGAGGCGGTCGTCGGAGAGCTCCTCGGCGACCTCCTGCCGTCGTTGCACGGGCAGGTCGAGCAGCGTGTTGGCGAGGTCGGCGGGCTTCAGCTCGGAGTACGTGGCGATGAGCTGCTCGGCCGACTGCGCCTCGCCGCTCGCGTTCAGCTCACGGACCTCGCGCCACGTGACGTAGGCCGACTGGCCCTTGGAGAAGGGCGACGCGCCCTTGGGACGCCGCACGAAGAGCTGGTCGACCTCCCATTCGCCCGGCTCCTTCTCCTGGATCGCGACATCCTCGATCGTGGCCTCGCCGGAGCCGTCGTTGAAGACGACCTTGCGGCCGAGCATCTCGGCGATGACGCGCACCTCGCCGCCGCGCTGCTCGAAGCGACGCAGGTTGATGAGCCCGGTGGTGATGATCTGGCCGCCGCCGATCGACGTGACCCGCCCGATCGAGACGAACACGCGACGCTTGCCGGGGATCTCGACGATGAGGCCGACCACGCGCGGAGGGTCGCTCTTGCGGTACACGACCAGCACGTCGCGCACCTTTCCGACCCGATCCCCGGCGGGGTCGAAGACGGCGCACCCGGCGAGTCGGGCGACGAAGACTCTCGTGGCGCTCACGGTACCAACTTAGCCCCCGGAACCGGGAACCCGGCCCTCCCGCCGGCCGCCCGGCGGCGGCGCGCGGGCGCGTGGGAGAATGACGGGGTGAGCTCACCTTCCCCGTTCGGCGGCCGCACGGCGCGCACGTTCCCGACCCTTCCCAAGGGCGAGACCGTCGCGACCTTCGAGACGTATCCCGAGGCGCAGGCGGCGGTGGACCAGCTGGCGAAGGCGGAGTTCCCGGTGAAGGAGCTCGCGATCGTGGGCACCGACCTCACGAGCGTCGAGCGCATCACCGGCACGCTGAGCTGGGGTCGCGCTGCGGGCGCGGGCGCCATCTCGGGCGCATGGTTCGGTACGTTCCTGGGCCTGCTGTTCTTCATCTTCGCGCCCTCGGGCGCCACGCTCGGCATCCTCGGATCAGCGGTGCTCATCGGTGCGGGCTTCGGCATGATCTTCAGCGTCGTGTCGTACTCGGTCAATCGCCGACGACGCGACTTCACCTCCGTCAACCAGGTGCTCGCCACGCGCTACGCGATCGTCGCCGAGTCCGCCCATGTCGAACGGGCACGATCCGTCCTCGGCGTGGACGCGCCGAGCACCATCCCGTCTCGGCCGCCCGTGGTGCCGGCCTCCTCGCCGACGAGCGGGCGTCCGATGAGCTACGGCGAGGCGACGGATGCCGCGCGCCGGGCGGCTGCGGCCGAGACGGCCCGTGCGGCCGGCCCGGTGGCCCGCGAGCGTCCTCGGTACGGCGAGTACGCGCCGACGGGCGACGCTGACGGAGATGCCTCCACGAAGGATGCCGCGGCATCCGCCCCGCCCGCCGTCGACGACGACGCGGACACCCCGTCCTCCTCCGAGCGCTGAGCTGCTACCACTCCGTCGGCTTCTCGGGTGCGTACAGCCAGGCCTCGAAGAAGGCGTCCAGGTCCTCGCCCGAGACCTCCTCGGCCAATGCGGTGAACTCGGCCGTCGACGCCGTGGCGCCGCCGAACCGATCGACCCAGGCCTTGGCGAGCTCGAAGAACGCGTCGTCGCCGATCTTCACGCGGAGCGCGTGCAGCGTGGCGGCCCCACGATCGTAGATGGGGTCGACGAAGAGCCCGAGGGCCCCCGGATCGGCGACCACGACCTGCCAGAACTCGTCGGGATCGTCCGCGGCAATCGCCATCACCTCGTCGAACGACTGCTGGGCCGTGGCGCCGCCCCGGTGCTCCGTCCACATCCACTGCGAGTACGTCGCCCAACCCTCATTGAGCCAGATGTCCGCCCAGCGGAAGGGGCTCACCTCGTCGCCCATCCACTGGTGCGCCAGCTCGTGCGCGATGGTGCCCTCGCGGGCACTGCGCGAGAAGACCGATCGGGTCTGCGTCTCGAGCGCGTAACCGACGGAGTCGTCGTCGACGATCGCGCCGTACGAGTTGAACGGATAGGCGCCGTAGAGTCCCGCGAAGAAGACGATCATGTCGCTCGTGAGCGCGAGGTCGGCGCTCGGGGCGCCGAGGCGGGTCGGGTCGACGGCGTCGAAGATCGGCGTGCCGTCGGCCGCGGTGTACTGGTTGACGACGTAGTCGCCCACGCTCGCGGTGGCGAGGTATGCGGCCATCGGGTCGGGCGCGTCCCAGTTCCACGTCGTCGTCCCGCCCGCCGTCACCGGCGGACCGGTGGGCAGGCCGTTGGCGACGGCGACGAGCCCCTCGGGAACGCTGATCTCGAACGTGTAGGTGGCCTTGTCGACGGGGTGGTCGTTGACCGGGAACCAGGTGGAGGCGCCGTCGGGCTCGTTCACGACCATTGCGCCGTCGCGCGTGGTGACCCAGCCGTAGAGCGCGCCCTCGATGTCGGTCGGCCGTGTCGTGGGGCCGCCGTAGGTGACGACGACCTGCGCCCGCTTGCCCTCCTTGAGCTTCTTCGTGGGAGTGATCACGAGTTCGTCGCCCACCTGCGCGAAGGTCGCGGCCTTGCGTGCCACGGTCACCGCCGTCGCGGTGAGGCCGCGGAGATCGAGGTTGAACCTGCTCAGGTCCTGCGTGGGCACGAGGTCGATGGTCGCGACACCGCTCAGGTGCCCGGTGAGGGGAGCGGGCTCGGGAGCGGGTGGCGCGTAGTCGAGGTCGAGGTCGTAGTGGAGCACGTCGATGCCGCCGTTGCCCGCGAACGGGAAGTACGGGTCGCCGGCGCCGTCGGCTCCCGGGGTGTAGACCGGTGGCGCGGCGACGGCCACGGATGGCGCAGCCACGACGGCGGATGCCGCGACCGCGGCGATCACGACGAGGAGTGCGGTACGGCGGCGACGTGACGGCATGGGTCCTCCAGCGATCGACGGGGTGCGCTCAGGCTAGCCCTCGCCGGCTGACCGCCGCTAGCGACCCAGACCGCCGCGAACCCAGGCCTCGACCTCGTCGGCCGTGCGCGGTATTCCCGCCGAGAGGTTCTCGGCGCCGTCGGCCGTGACGAGGATGTCGTCCTCGATGCGCACGCCGATGCCGCGGAACTCCTCGGGCACCGTGAGGTCGTCGGACTGGAAGTACAGGCCGGGCTCGATCGTGAAGACCATGCCGGCCTCGAGCACGCCGTCCATGTACATGGACCGCCGAGCCTGCGCGCAGTCGTGCACGTCGAGGCCCAGGTGGTGGCTCGTGCCGTGCACCATGTAGCGGCGGTGGAACTGGTTCTCGGGCTGCAGCGACTCCTCGGCCGAGACCGGGAGGAAGCCCCACTCGGCGGTCTTCCGGGCGATGACCTGCATCGCGGCGGCGTGCACGTCGCGGAAGATCGCACCCGGACGCACGACCGCGAACGCGGCATCCGCTGCCTCGAGCACGGCCTCGTACACCTGGCGCTGTACCGGCGAGAACGTGCCGTTCACGGGGAAGGTGCGCGTGATGTCGGCCGTGTAGTAGGTGTCGCGCTCGACGCCGGCGTCGAGGAGCACCAGGTCGCCGGGCACGACGGGACCGTCGTTGCGGGTCCAGTGCAGGATGGTGGCGTGCGGTCCGGCCGCGGCGATCGAGCCGTAGCCGACGTCGTTGCCGTCGAGCCGCGCGCGGGTGGCGAAGACGCCCTCGATCACGCGTTCGCCCCGCACCTCGGCCGTGATGCGGGGGAGTTCCTCGAGCACCTCGGTGAAGCCCCGCTGCGTCGCGTCGATCGCGGCGCGCATCTCGGCGACCTCGAACTCGTCCTTCACCAGGCGGAGCTCGGAGAGCACGCGGGCGAGCTCGGCGTCGGGGTCGTGGTCGCCGTTCACCTCGATCGAGAACGGCGCGTCGGACGCGTTCGTCGAGAGGGCCTCCTCGGCCGCGAAGCGGATGCGCGCGTGGTCGACCCGCTCGGTGATGGCCGTGTCGGCCTCGCGGAGCACGAGCGTCGACGTGTCGACCGAGGAGAGCACCCGGTCGAATTCGTCGAGACCGCGCGTCTCGGTCGCGAGGTCGGCGGCGACATGCGCGAGCGAGGGGCGAGGGCCGATCCAGAACTCGCCGATGGCGGGGTTGGCGTAGAACTCCTCGGAGTCGCGCCCCGCGCGTTCCCGGAAGTACACGGTGGCGGTGTGGCCCTCGCCGTTCGGCTCGAAGACGAGCACGGCGCCGGGCTCCGAGTCGGACCCCCAGCCCGTCAGGTGCGCGAAGGCCGTATGCGCCCGGAACGGATAGTCGGTGTCGTTGGCCCGCTGCTTCATGTCGCCGGCGGGCACGATGAGCCGCACGCCGGTGAAGGCGGCCGACACGGTCGCCCGTCGCGCGGCGGCGAAGGCGGCCTGCTCGCGTGCGGGCGGCAGCGTCTCGTCGCGGTCGGCCCAGCCGCTGCCGATGAACTCCTTGAAGCCCTCGGAGCCCGGCGTGGTCGAGCGATTCGCGTTGCGACCGGACTCCTCGGAGGCGGGGGGCGCGGTCGTGGTGCTGGTGTCGCTCGTGTTGGCCATGTCGTCCATTCTCGCACCGCTCACGAGGCGGGTGAGAGCGTGGCGACGACCGGGCGGTGGTCGCTGCCCGAGCCGTCGATCTCGCCGATCACCCGGAACGCGTCGACCTGCCAGCCGGGCGTCGCGAGCACGTGGTCGATCGGGCTGCCGAGGAACTCGGGCACGTCGGTCGGCCACGTGCCGAGGCCGCCGGCACCGCCGGCCACCGCGGCATCCCGGCACCGCCCGAGGTCGCCCCCGTCGACGCCGCGGCCGGCGAAGTGGTCGACGGTCGCGTTGAAGTCGCCGGCCATGATCACGTTCTCGCCGGAGCACTGCGCCGCGAGCCAGTCGAGGTCGCTGCGCCAGTTGCGCAGCTCCCACCGGATGGGGGCCACGGCGTGCACGGCCACGATGCGCGGCCCGTCGCCGCCCACGGGCTCCGCGACGATCGACGGCACGGTGTTCGTGTTGCCGGGCGGCCCGGGCACGAGCGCCGACATGACCTCGTACTCGCCGAGGTCGGGGGAGATGAGGATGGTCGTCGAGCGGGCCTTCGCGACCTCGTCGAACGCGACCGTGTGCACCCAAATCGGACTGCCGCCGTCGCGCATGGCGACGGCCACCTCCTCGCCGAGCGGCTCGGTGGTCTCGGGCAGCACGACGACGTCGGCGCCCTCGTCGAGGGCGAGTCCGGCGATGGTCGTGGCATCCGGCACCTCGCCGAGGGTGTTCCAGCTGAGCACGGTGACGGATGCCTCCTCGCCCGCGACATCCGACCCGCCGAAGCCGCGCGCCCCCAGCACCGCGACGTTGCCCACCGCGTACGACGCGAGCACCACGGCCATCGCGATGCCGAACGTGCGGGTGGCGCGAGGGATGGCGAGCAGGGCGAGCCCGAGCGCCGCGATGACGGCGCACGCAGCGGCGGTGCCGCGGAGCGCGACCACATGCGCGGCGACCCACTGGTTCTGCAGCCCGAACGCCTGCGGCCACAGCAGCACGACGGCGACGGCGGCGGTGCCGAGCACGACGGCCCAGCCGAGGATGCGGGGGAGCATTCCATCCACCCTAGGCGAGTGGGCGGCGTCGGAACCGGGGCGCCGCCGCCCGTCGGCTGGGAGTCCCCGGTGAGGTTCCGGCGCGGTGTCCGGTGGGGCATCCCTCGGATGCCGCGTCCGGGGCCGCGGCTAGCATGAGGGGATGTCCGAAGCCCCCGCCGTCATCGGCGACGCCGACCTGCACACGCACTCGACGGTGTCCGACGGCACGGAGGCGCCCGCCGTCCTCATGGCGCAGGCCGCCGCCGCAGGGCTCTGGGGCATCGCGCTCACCGATCACGACTCCACGGCCGGGTGGGCCGAGGCCGCCGCCGCGGTGCCGGCGACCGGGGTGGCCCTCATCCCCGGCATGGAGCTGTCGACGCGCGAGGGGTTCATGAGCGTGCACATGCTCGCCTACCTCATCGACCCGTCCGACGAGCGGCTGCTCGCGGAGACCACGCGCATCCGCGAGTCGCGCGTGACCCGCGCCGAGGAGATCGTGCGTCGCATCGGTCGCGACTACGACCTCAGCTGGGACGACGTGCTCGCCCAGACCGTCGAGGGCACCACGATCGGCCGGCCGCACATCGCCGACGCCCTGGTCGCCAGGGGTCACGTGTCGACGCGATCGGCCGCGTTCGCGGGCATCCTGCATCCGCGTGCCGGCTACGCCGAGCCGCACTACGCACCCGACCCGCTCACCGGCGTGCGGCTCATCCGCGCCGCGGGCGGCGTGCCGGTGCTCGCGCACCCCGGCACCCGTGGTGCCGAGCGCGTCATCCCGCCCGACCGCCTCGCCCGCCTCGCCGAGGCCGGCCTGTTCGGGCTCGAGGTCGACCATCCCGAGAACCGCGCCGACGCGAAGCCCCGGCTGAGGGCCCTGGCGCAGCAGTACGGCCTCGAGATCACCGGGTCGAGCGACTACCACGGCGCGGGCAAGCCCAATCGGCTGGCCGAGTGCACCACGCCGTCAGCGGTCGTCGAACGTCTCATCGCCGAGGGTCGCGGCTCGACGCCGGTGCTCCCGTAGGGGCATCCGCTCGCTCACCGGTGAATGGTCGCGAGCGGATGCCGCGGGCTCACGCCTGCGGTGCTGCGCCGCCCGTGCCCGGCCCGCGCCGACGGCGGCGACGGCGCGGGGCCGCGTTGCCGTCGTGATGCTCGTGGCCCTTGCCGTCGTGGGTGCCCGTGCCCGGCTCCTTCGGTGCCGCCGCCGCCGCCGCGGGCTCCGCGGTCTCGCCCGCCGCGCCCGCCTCGCCGGAGGGCTGGCCGTTGCGCGTGCGTCGCCGCGAGCGCGAGCGGGGAGCCCGCTCGGCCTCGGCCTCGGCGCGCCCCTCGCTGCGACCGGCGGTGCTGGAGCGCGTCGGCGCGACCGTGGCGGCCGGCTTCAGGCGGCCCTTCGTGCCCGCCGGGATGTCGAGGTCGCTGTAGAGGTGCGGGCTCGACGAGTAGGTCTCGGTCGGCTCGGGCTGCCCGAACTCGAGGGCGCGGTTGATGAGCGCCCACTTGTGCAGATCGTCCCAGTCGACGAACGTCACGGCGATGCCCGTCTTGCCCGCGCGGCCCGTGCGGCCGACGCGGTGCAGGTAGGCCTTGTCGTCGTCGGGGATGGTGTGGTTGATCACGTGGGTCACGTCGTCGACGTCGATGCCGCGGGCCGCGACATCCGTGGCGATCAGCACATCCTTCTTACCGGCCTTGAACGCCGCCATGGCGCGCTCGCGCTGGTCCTGGTTGAGGTCGCCGTGCACGGCCGCCGCGTTGAAGCCGCGGTCGTTCAGCTCTTCGACGAGCTTGGCCGCCGCGCGCTTCGTGCGGGTGAAGATCACGGTCTTGCCGCGGCCGTCGGCCTGGAGGATGCGCGAGATGACCTCGTCCTTGTCGAGCGAGTGCGCCCGGTAGACGAGGTGCTTGATGTTCGCCTGGGTGAGCCCCTCGTCGGGGTCGGTCGCGCGGATGTGGATCGGACGCAGCATGAAGCGGCGTGCGAGTGCGACGATCGGCCCGGGCATCGTGGCCGAGAAGAGCATCGTGTGACGGGTGGCCGGCGTCTGGGCCATGAGCTTCTCGATGTCGGCGAGGAAGCCGAGGTCGAGCATCTTGTCGGCCTCGTCGAGCACCATCTCCTGCACGTTCTTCAACGAGAGGAGACGCTGCGACGCGAGGTCGAGGAGGCGACCGGGGGTGCCGACGACGATCTGCGCGCCGGCCTTGAGCTGCTCGATCTGGCCCTCGTACGCCTTGCCGCCGTAGATCGAGACGATCTTGGTCGGCCGGTTGGAGGTCGCGAGCTCGAGGTCCTCGGTCACCTGCACGCACAGCTCGCGCGTGGGCACGACGACGAGCGCCTTCACGCCGCCCTCGGGGTCGTCGCCGAGGCGCTGGATGATCGGCAGGCCGAACCCGAAGGTCTTGCCCGTGCCGGTCTTCGCCTGGCCGATGATGTCCTGGCCCGCGAGGGCGAGGGGGATGGTCTGTTCCTGGATGGGGAAGGCATCGATGATGCCCTTCCCGGCGAGGGCGTCGACGATGTCGGACGCGACGCCGAGGTCACTGAAAGTGGTCAATATTCTGCCTGTCGGTCTTGCGGGAAACGAGGTGCGCCCTGCTTCGACCTGAGGCGCACGGCCACGGGTCCATCGCCCGTGTGCACCCCCAGCCTATCCGAGAGTGCCTGAGAGCCTCGGATAGGCTGTGTCGCGTGGTGTTCAGGACGAATCGGCGCGGCCTCCGGCCCGAGGCGCCGCGACTGCGTCCCCGTGTCACGCCGACCGAGCTGGCGAAGGTCGATTTCACCGAGCTGGTGCCCGAGCCGGTGCCCTTCCTCGGCCAGGCCGCCTACATCCAGCTCGAGTTCTTCGAGAACCTCGCGCGAGCCGTCGCGACCGCGCCCACGCTCCCCGCGAAGGAGGGGCTGAGCGCCGCGGCGGGCGTCGCCCTGCGCAAGCACCACGCGCTCATCGCCGAGATCCGCCGCCTCGGCGTGGAGCCCGATGATGTGATGGCGCCGTTCGCACCGGCGACCGATCGCTTCCAGCAGATCAGCTCCGGTGCCGACTGGTACGAGCTCCTCCTCGGCATCCATGTCACCGCGGGCATGCTCGACGGCTACTTCTCGCGCCTCGCTGCCGGGCTGCCCGCCGAGCTCGGGGCGCGCGTGCGGGCGATCCTCGACGAGGAGGGCGCCTCGGTCGTACTCGAGTCCGAGTTGCGCGACGCCATCGCCGCCGACTCGCAGCTGGCCGATCGGCTCGCGCTCTGGGGGCGCAGCCTCGTCGGCGACACCCTGCTGATCGCTCGGTCGGCGCTGCGTGCGTCGGAGGCGCCGGGTTCGGCCCGTGCCGACCAGGTCGAGCCGGTCTTCACCGAGCTCATCGCCGATCACACGCGGCGCATGGACGCGTTGGGACTCACGGCCTGAGCGTCAGGCGTCGGTGCCGTCGCGGCATCCGGTGCCGTCTGGGGGCCTGGCGTCAGGCGGTGCGGCTGCCCGCACCCGGGCGGGCGAGCCGCTCGAACAGCTCGGCGTCCTGCCGCTCACGGCGCGGGCCGATGAGCCAGACGGCTGCCACGGAGGCGAGGCCGGCGACGACGAGGGTCGCGACCCAGATCCAGCCGCCGTCCCATGCCCAGCCGAGCCACGTCAAGGCGACCCACACGACCGCCGCCACGCCGGCGCCGACCGCCGGCGCCAGGGCGCTGCCGTACGTGTGCCGACGGGGCAGCGCGTAGCGCGCCGCGAGCCCGAGGATCGCGCCGCCGAGGACCGCGAAGAGCAGCTCCACGTCAGGCCACGAATCCGACGTGGCGCGACTCCTCCGAGCCGATCTCGACATAGGCGAGTGCGGCAGCGGGCACCACGTAGACGGCGCCCTTCTTGTCGGAGAGCTTCAGGAGCGCGGACTGCCCGGCGAGGGCCGCCGCGACGGCCTGCTCCACCTCCGCCGCCGACTGCGAGGTCTCGAAGCTGATCTCACGGGGGGAGTTCTGGATGCCGATGCGAACGTCCACGATGCGCCTTTCTGCTTGTGCTCACACACTATGACACGGGCCGCGCCGGGCCGGTCGCGTTCACTGTCGGCGGAACGCGTTACCGTTCAGGCATGCCCGGCACCGCGACCCTCCTGCACCCCGTCGCGACCCTCGTCGACGGCGAGCACGCGGCGGTCTTCGGAGCCCCGGGCAGCGGCAAGACGAGGCTCGTCGTCGACCTCGTCGCCGACCGGGTGCAGCGGCTCGGCTACGGCACCGACGAGGTGCTCGTGCTGTGCGCGACGCGGGCGTCGGCCACGGCGTTGCGCGACGAGGTCGCGGTGCGCCTCGGCGTCACCACGCGGGGTCCGGTCGCCCGCACGGCGAACTCGCTGGCGTTCCAGCTCGTGCGCGCCCAGACCGGGCAGCCCGTCACCCTGCTTACCGGCGCCGAGCACGACCAGATCGTGGGGGAGCTGCTCGAGGGCGGCGTCGACGACGGCTTCGGGCCCGAGTGGCCCGACCCGCTCACCCCCGAGGTGCGCGGCCTGCGCGGGTTCCGGTCCGAGCTGCGCGACCTCATGATGCGCGCCGTCGAGCACGGCGTCGACGGCGAGGCGCTGTCGCGGCTCGGGCGGCTCGCCATGCGTCCCGAGTGGCTCGCCGCGGGCGAGTTCCTCACCGAGTACGCCGAGGTGAAGGAGCAGCTCCGGCCCACGCAGTTCGACTCGGCCGAGCTCGGCGCGTTCGCCGCGGCGGTGGTGCGGCGCAGCACGGTCGACCCCGCGGCATCCGCCGCCCTCGGCACGCTGGCCGGCCTGCGGCTGCTCATCGTCGACGACGCGCAGGAGGCCACCGAGGCGACGGCCGCGCTCCTCGGGGCGTTCGCGGCACGCGGCGTCGCGGTGGTGGCGGTCGGCGATCCCGACGTGGCCAGCAACGGGTTCCGGGGTGGTCGGCCCGAGCTGCTCGGGTCCCTCGGGTCGGTGCTCGGAGGCGCGGCCGTGCGGCGGATCGACCTCGACGAGATCCACCGTGGGCGCGCCGAGATCCGCGAGGTGGTGCACGCCGTGACGGCGCACATCGGCACCGCGCTCGGCGGCAGGCACCGGCAGGCGCGACTCGCGGCGCTCGGCGACGTCGACGAGCTGCCGGTCGACCCCGACCCGCTCGCGCCGGTGCTCGGCATCGAGGCCGCATCGCACGCCGCGGAATGCCAGGCGGTGGCCGGCCTCCTGCGCGAACGCCACCTGCTGGGCGGCGTCCCCTGGTCATCGATGGCGGTCGTGTTGCGGTCGGGTGCCGACGTCCCCGCATTCGAGCGCGGCCTCGCGCTCGCCGACGTTCCGACCGCGGGCGACGCCGCGCGCACCGCCTTGCGCGACGCGCCGGCCGCTGCGGCCCTGCTCGCCGCGGCGTCCCTCGTGCTGGGTCGTGAATCGCTCACCTCGGCCCTGGCGGTCGAGCTGCTCACCGGTCCCCTCGGCCGGCTCGACGGGGTCGGACTCCGGCGACTGCGGCTGGCACTGCGACACGAGGAGCTCGCGGCAGGGGACAACCGCTCGGGCGACGAACTGCTGGTCGAGGCGCTCGGCGCCCCCGGCGGCTTCGAGACCATCGACGCAGCGCCCGCCCGGCGCGCCGCGCGCCTCGCGAAGCTCCTCGATGCCGCGGCAGGCGTGGCCGCGTCGGGCGGCACGATCGAAGAGGTGCTCTGGTCGCTCTGGGAGGGCAGCGGGCTCGCCACCGAATGGGGCGCGCAGGCGCGCGGCACCGGCGTGCTCGCCGAAGAGGCCAACCGCGCCCTCGATGCGGCCGTGGCGCTCTTCGCCGCCGCGACCCGCTACGTCGAGCGCGAACCCGGCGCTCCCGCCGTGCGGTTCGTCGACGAGGTGCTCGCGAGCGAGCTGCCCGAAGACTCCCTGGCGCCCCGGCGAACCGCCGAGACGGTGCTGGTCACCACGCCGCCGGCCCTCATCGGCCGGGAGTTCGACGTCGTGGTGGTCGCCGGCCTCCAGGACGGCGTCTGGCCCAACCTCCGGCCGCGGGGCACGCTGCTGCATGCCGGACTCCTGCCGCGAGTGGTGCAGGCCGCACGCGCCGGGGCGCCGCTGCCGGCCCCCGAGTCGGTGTCCGAGGCGAGGGTCTCGGTGCGGGGCGACGAGCTGCGGCTGTTCGCGCTCGCCGCGTCGCGCGCCCGGCGTCAGCTCGTGCTCAGCTGCACCTCCAACGACGACGAGCAACCGTCGATGCTGATGGCCTACGCCCCCGAGCGGGTGCGACCCCGACGACGACCGCTGCACCTCCGCGGCCTCGTGGGCGCGTTGCGGCGCGAGGCGTCCGCAACGCGCGACCCCGAGGCCGCCGCTGCGCTGGCGCTCCTCGCGGAGCAGGGCGTGCCGGGCGCGCACCCCGACGATTGGTACGGCCTGGCGGCACCGTCGACGACGGCCCCGCTCGTCGACCTCGACGCCGATCCCGAGGCCGTCGTGCCCGTGTCGCCGTCGCAGATCGACCGTGCGGAGGAGTCGCCGCTCGGCTGGTTCATCGATCACGTCGCGTCGCCGCCCTCGGGACTCGCCGCGTCGATCGGCACCCTGGTGCACGCGGTCGTCGAGGAGGCGGGCGCGCGCGCCGACGGCGACACCAGCATCGAGACGCTGTGGGCCGCGGTCGAGGAACGCTGGCGGGAACTCCGCTTCGAGGCCGGATGGGTCGCCGAACGCGAGCGGCGGGGAGCGCGACGCATGGCCGAGGGGGCCGCCGACTACCTCACCGCCTTCGCCGACGACGGCAAGGTGCTGCTCGGTGCCGAGGGCCGGTTCACCCTCGTCGTCGACCGGGTGCGCATCACGGGCACGATCGACCGCGTCGAGGCCTCACCAGACGGCACGACGGTCATCGTCGACCTCAAGACCGGACGCACCCCGCCCACGGCGGAGCAGACGGCGAAGCATCCGCAGCTGGCCGCCTACCAGCTCGCCGCACGGGCAGGCGCCGTTCCCGACGCCGGGCGCGCCGGCGGCGCGAAGCTGGTGTACCTCGCCAAGCCCGTGCGCGGCATGGCCTTCACAGAACGGGCCCAGCAGCCGTTCGACGACGACGATGACGCCGCCTTCCGCGACCGGCTCGCCGCCGTCGCGCGCACGATGGCCGGCAGCGAATTCGAAGGTCCCGGCGAGCTGGGCTTCCGCTCCCGATTCGGCGCCTGGCTCTACCGGGTGCACCTCGTGCCGGCGGTGTCGGCGTGAGCGCGCGCATCGGTGCAGAGATGATCGCCGCCCGGCTCGGGCTGCACCCGCCGACGGCCGAGCAGCGGTCGGTGATCGAGGCTTCGCCGCACGGGGCGAGCATCGTCGTGGCCGGAGCCGGCAGCGGCAAGACCGAGACGATGGCCAACCGGGTCGTGTGGCTGCTGGCCAATGGGTTCGTCGCCGTGCCGGAGGTGCTCGGTCTCACGTTCACGCGGAAGGCCGCCGGCGAACTGGCCGAGCGCATCCGCGAGCGCGTCGGCCAGCTCGTGCGCGAGGGCATCGCCGAGGTGGAGCTCGACCCCCTCGAGTCGGCCGCGGTCGGCACGTACAACGCCTTCGCGAGCTCGATCTACCGCGAGCACGCGATGCTCATCGGACGGGAGCCCGACGCGGCGGTGCTCGGGGAGGCATCCGCGTGGCTGCTCGCCAGGTCGGTCGTGAGCGCCTCGACCGACCCGCGCCTCGTGGAGCTCGACGCCTCCCTCGACCGGGTCACCGGTGCGGTGCTGTCGCTCAGCCGCGCGCTCGCCGAGAACGTCGTCGACAGCCGAGACGTGCAGGCATTCGCCCGCGACTTCCTCGCGATGGACGGCCTCCCCATCGAGGCTCCGCGCAAGCGCACCGACTTCGAGACGTTCACGAGCGCGCTCGGGGTCGTCGGAGCGCTGCCGCCGCTGCTCGACTTGGCCGACGCCTACGCGGCGGCGAAGCGCGAGCGCGGCTACGTCGAGTTCTCCGACCAGGTCGCCCTCGCGCTGGCGATCTGCGAGCGCAACCCCGAGGTCGTCGCCGCGCATCGCGAACGCGCGCGCACCGTGCTGCTCGACGAGTACCAGGACACGAGCGTGGTGCAGACACGGCTCCTCGCGACCCTGTTCGGCGGTCACTCGGTGATGGCCGTCGGCGACCCCGACCAGTCGATCTACGGCTGGCGCGGCGCCAGCGCCGCCAACCTCGCCAGGTTCTCGAACGACTTCGCCCCCGAGTCGAAGGCGGGCGTCTTCGACCTCTCCACGAGTTGGCGCAACCCCGGCATCGTGCTCGACGCGGCGAACGCCCTCATCGAGCCGCTCGACGCCGGAATCCCCAAGGCGCCGCTGGCGCCGTCGCCGTTCGCGGGGCCCGGCGAGGTCGGCGTGCGGTGGGCCGAGACCATCGAGGACGAGGCCGACCTGGTCGCCCAGTGGTTCGCCGCCCGGCTGGGCCGGCCCGGCACGGGGGCAGCCCGGAGTGGCGCCCTGCTGTGCCGCACGTTCGCGAACGTGGGCGTCTTCACCACGGCCCTCCGAAACCACGGCGTCCCGACGCACGTGCTCGGCATCGCGGGCCTGCTCGACCAACCGGTCATCGCCGACCTCGTGTGCGTCCTCCGCGTGCTGCACGACCCGACTGCGGGCTCCGAGCTCGTCCGGGTCCTCGGTGGGGCACGGTGGCGCGTCGGCCCGGCCGACCTCGCGGCACTCAACGGACTCGCCAGGTGGCTGGCCGACCGCGATCTGGGCAGCCACCGCCTCGACGACGGAGTCCGACAGGGGCTCCGGGCGTCCATCGCCGCCGACGAGTCCCCGTCGATCGTCGACGCGCTCGACTTCCTCCTGACCGCCCCCGACAGCCACTCGGCGCTGCGGGCCTTCAGCGAGACCGGGCTGGGCCGCATGCGTCGAGCCGGCGCGCAGCTGCAGGCGCTGCGACGTCGCGCCGGTCTCGGACTGGTCGACTTCGTCCATCTCGTGCAGCAGGAGCTGCTCCTCGACATCGAGGTCGCCGCGAACGCGGAGCAGCCACTCGGCGCTCCGAGCCTCGAGGCGTTCGACGAGCTGCTCGCGGGATTCGCCGACGTCGCCGAGCACCCCACGCTCGGCGCGTTCCTCGGATGGCTCACCGAGGCGGAGCAGCGCGACCGACTCGCACCTCGCCAGGACGAACCCGAGCCCGGCGCGGTGCAGGTGCTGTCGATCCATGGGTCGAAAGGCCTCGAATGGGATGTCGTGGCGATCCCGCGCATGGTCGACGAGGAACTGCCGTCGAAACCCCGCACCACGAAGGGCTGGCTGGCCTTCGGCGAACTGCCGAACGACTTCAAGGGCGATCGCGCCGAGCTGCCCGAACTCCAGTGGAGGGGAGTGCAGAGTCAAGCGGAGTTCGACGAGGCGGTGCGCGGTTTCGCCGACGAGAACCGGCAGCGGCACGCCGACGAGGAGCGGCGCCTGGCCTACGTGGGCCTCACGCGCACTCGGTCGGAACTCCTGCTCACGGGCTCCTGGTGGGCCTCGCAGAAGTCGCCCCGCAAGCCGAGCGTGTTCCTGCACGAGCTCGTGCGCGCCGGCATCCTCGAGGTCGGCGCCCTTCCCGTCACCCCCGCCGACGATGAGAACCCGCGCGGCGGCGACACCGTTCGCCAGCGGTGGCCGCTCGACCCGCTCGGCTCCCGCCACGACGCCGTGCACGCCGCGGCCGACGCCGTGCGGGCGGCCGCAGAGCAACCGAGCGGCAGCGGCATCGGCCCGCGGCTCAGCGAGGAGCTGCGGCTGCTCCTCGAAGACCGACGGCGCCGCATCGAGGGCCCGGCCGCGCCGCCGATCCCGGCCCGCGTGCCGGCCTCACGATTCAAGGACTACGTGGACGACCCCGCCGCCGTCGCCGAGCAGCTCCGTCGGCCGATGCCACAGCGGCCGTTCCGGGCTACCCGCCTGGGCACGCTGTTCCACGCCTGGGTCGAGCACCGCTCCACCGGCGAAGGCGAGGCCGCCGCCGTCGACGATGCGTGGTTCGATCTGGCCGACGCGCCTGCCGAGACCTCCGACGGTGTCATCCCCGATAGCACCGACGAACGGCTGCGCACGCTGCAGGCGACCTTCGAGGCGTCCGAGTGGGGTCACCGCAAGCCCATCGCCGTGGAGCTCGAGCTGCACCTGCCCATCGAGGAGCACGTGTTCGTCTGCAAGCTCGACGCCGTCTACGAGGTGCCCGAGGGCGGGGAGCTCGCCGCACGCGGCATCCGGCACCAGGTCGTCGACTGGAAGACCGGCAAGGCGCCGAAGGACGCGCACGACCTCGAGCTCAAGCAGACCCAGCTCGCCCTCTACCGGCTCGCCTATGCGAAGTGGGCCGGCCTCGACCCCGACGCCGTCGACGCGGTGTTCTACTTCGTCGAGGACGACCGGGTCATCCGGCCCGAGCGGCTCTACGACGAGGCGGCGTTGCGGCGGGCCTGGGCGTCGGTCACCGCGCCGGTCCCGTCGGTGCCGGTCGCCGGTTGATCCTGCGTATCCGATGACGGGGTCGCGTCGCCCCAGTCGCTGAGGTCGAGGGGGATGGGGGCGGTGGCATCCATCGAGATCGGCTCGCGCTCGCCGGCCTCGCGGCGTTCGAGCTCCGAGAAGTCGTAGCTGTCGGTGAGCATCGTCGCCGCGCCCTCGCGAGAAGCGTGATCTCGAGGGGTGTCGTCGAGCAGCCGCTCGACGTCCCCGACCGTGAGGATCGGACCCGTCTCGGGCGACAGCGGTTCGCTCGACCGGTCATGGACGCTGGCCGCCAGCCCGTCGAGCAGTGACACGGCGTCGGCGATGATCGCGTCGTCGCGCTGCTCCACGCCGTGCAGCAGCCACCGTGCGAGCTCCAGCTCGCCGTACAGCAGTGCCCGCTGCGGCAGGTGCGCGTCGGCGCCGCCGTTGCGCCCGGTGATGTACGCGTCGAGCGCAGCCTCCGCGGAGGCCCCGCGCGACGTGAGCAGCCAGTGCAGGTCGCGCGCGGGGTCTCCGACGGCGAGCGAGGACCAGCCGACCACCGCGGTCACGGTGTCGCCCTCGACGAGGAACGAGTCGGCCGAGAGCGCTCCGTTGACGACCGTCGGGCGGAAACGCCAGAGGGCATCGTCGTCCGTGGCCTGCTCCCAGCGACGCAGGATGGCCGCGGGAAGGTGTCCGGTGTCGGCGGCGCGGCCGATCAAGTCGATCACGCCGTCACGCGACTCGTCGGCGGACTCGCGAGGCAGGCCCGCGTCGCCGACGAAGCCGCTCGGCAGGCTGTGCACGGCTGCGACGGCCGAGCCGACCGAGAACGCGAGCCCGGGCAGCTCGGTGAGTTCGTCGGCGGTGCGCACGGCACCGGGGAGGAACTCGGTGACGATGGCCCGCGTGCCGTCGATCGGCGCCTGTCCGACGAAATCGGGCACGGCGAAGGGCAGGCGGGCACGGATGCCCGCGGTCATCGCGCGGATCGCGACGAGATCGGCGGACTGCTCGGTCTCGGCGTTCTGCGACCGCGGAGCGCGGATGACGAGGCGTCGGCCGTCGACGGAGTGGAGCTCGACCGCGTCGTAGGCGCCATGACTGCGGCGGGTGTGGGCCCTGGCTGCCCGGACCTCGAGCCCGGGCACCGCCGCCGTGGCCAACGCGGCTAGAGTGAGTGGGGGTCTGGCCATGGCACACAGCTTAAGCAGGCGAATCCGACTCCCGGGCGACCGCCACGCCTTCCCGCCGACTCCGCCCTGAAGCGCAGAGAGGTGGCCAGTGCCCGAATCGACATCCCCGCCCCTCGCGCGCGCCGCCCTCGACCGCGACGGCGAGGCCCGCGGCGTCGACGGGTTCGCCGAGCGCTTCGATGCCGACCCGGCGTCGCGGGTCATGGTCCTGCACCGAGGACGCGCGCTGCTCGCCGAGCGCGTCGAGGGGTCTGCGCCGCGCCTGCAGTTCCTCGAGCCGGCAGCGGTGCCCGACTCGACGCTGCGGGCCTACCTCGGCCGCACCATCCCGACCACGGCGCCGGTCGACAGCGCCGACGAGGGGTCGGCGGACGTGTCGATCGCCGCGAGCGACGACCTTCCGGCCGGCACGGCCATCGAGCTCCGCGTGCTCGACGACGTGGTCGCCGCAGACCTCGAACCCGAGGAGGCGCGATGGGCGAATCTGCGGGCGGCGGCTCCGGTGCTCGGCGATCGCGACGCCGGGCTCTTCACCGAGGCCCTCGCGCTCGCGAACTGGCATGCGGCCGCGCCCTTCTGCCCGCGATGCGGATCCACCACGACCGTGGTGCAGGCCGGATGGGCGCGCCGGTGCGACCGCGAGGGGAAGCTCCTGTTCCCGCGCACCGACCCCGCCGTGATCGTGCTCGTCACCGACGACGACGACCGGGTGCTGCTCGGCTCCAACGCCCTCTGGGAGCAGAACCGGTTCTCGCTCCTCGCCGGATTCGTCGAGCCCGGCGAATCGCTCGAGGCCGCCGTCATCCGCGAGGTGGGCGAGGAGGCGGGACTGCGCGTCGACCGCGTCGAGTACGGCGCCTCCCAGCCGTGGCCGCTGCCGGCCAGCCTGATGCTCGGGTTCACTGCCCGGGTGGCCGACGGCTCCACGCCGTCGACGGCGACGCCCGATGGGGTCGAGATCCTCGCGCTGCGGTGGTTCTCCCGCGACGAGCTCGCGGCCGCCGCGCAGGAGGTCGCGCTGCCGGGCGGCACCTCGATCGCCCGCTGGCTGCTCGAGCGGTGGTACGGCGGCCCCGTGCCCGAGTCGCGCCCGTGGACGACGACGTGAACGCGGCATCCGACCCGCTGCTCGCCGCGCTCGACGACGACCAGCGGGTGGTGGCGGAGGCGCTCATCGGCCCGGTCTGCGTGCTCGCCGGCGCGGGCACCGGGAAGACGCGCGCGATCACCCACCGCATCGCCTACGGCGTGGCATCCGGTGCCTACGACCCGGCCCGCGTGATGGCGCTGACCTTCACCTCGCGGGCCGCCGCCGAACTGCGCGCGCGACTGCGCGCGCTCGGCGCCGAGGGCGTGGCGGCACGCACCTTCCACGCGGCCGCGCTCGCTCAGCTGAACCACTTCTGGCCGCTCGTGGTCGGCGGCTCGGCGCCGAGGGTGCTGGACTACAAGGGGCGGGTCCTCGGCGAGGCGGCCGAGCGACTGCGCCTGCGCGTCGACGTGCCGACGCTGCGCGACGTCGCCGCCGAGATCGAGTGGCGCAAGGTCAGCGCCGTCGGCATGGACGCCTACGAGCAGCGGCTCGCCTCCCGGGGCGCACCGGGCACGCTGACCGGAGACCAGATGCTCGCGCTCGTGGCCGGCTACGAGCAGCTGAAGGACGAGCGGCGCATGCTCGACTTCGAGGACGTGCTGCTCGCCGTCGCGGGCATGATCGAGTCGGAGCCGTCGGTGGCGATGCACGTGCGCGAGAGCTATCGCCACTTCGTCGTCGACGAGTACCAGGACGTCTCCCCGGCGCAACAGCAACTCCTCGACCTGTGGCTCGGCGGTCGCCGCGACGTGTGCGTGGTCGGCGACGCCAGCCAGACCATCTACACGTTCGCCGGCGCGACTCCCGAGTACTTGCTCGGGTTCGAGCGCCGCTACGAGGACGCGACGCTCGTGCGGCTCGAGCGCAACTACCGCTCGACGCCCGAGGTCGTGGACGCCGCCAACCGGTTGATGCGCGGCCGGGCGGGTGCGCTGCAGCTGCACGCGGTCGACACGACGAGCGCGGGCTCCACGGATGCCGCGAGCCCGGCGGATGCCGCGAGCCCGGCGGATGCCGCGAGGTCCACGCCGTCCTCGGCCGGCACGTCGCCGGAGCCGCTCGTGCTGGAGTTCGCCGACGAGCTCGCCGAGGCGAGGGGAGTGGCCACCCGGATCCGCGACCGGATCGACGCGGGCGTCCGACCCGAGCATGTGGCGGTGCTCATGCGCGTGAACTCCCAGTCGGCCATCCTCGAACGCGCGCTCGACGAGGTCGGCGTCGGCTCGAGGGTGCGGGGATCGGCGCGGTTCTTCGACCGGCCCGAGGTGCGCGAGGCGGTTCACGCGCTGCGCGCGGCCGCGCTCACCATCGCGGGGGAGCCCCTGTTCAAGTCGGTCAGCGACGTGCTGCGCTCGATGGGCTGGACGGTGCAGCCGCCCGAGGGTCCGGGCGCCGTCCGAGCCAGGTGGGAGTCGCTGAACGCGCTCGCCCGCCTCGTCGACGACGCCCCCGTCGGAACGACCTTCCGCGAGTTCGCCGACGAGCTCCGGGCACGCGCGGAGGCGCAGCACGAGCCGACGGTGTCGGCCGTGACCCTCGCGACGCTGCACTCGGCGAAGGGGCTCGAGTGGGACGAGGTGCACATCGTCGGCCTCACCGAGGGCATGCTCCCGATCGCGTACGCGAAGGGCTTCGACGCGATCGACGAGGAGCGCCGGCTGCTCTACGTGGGCATCACGCGGGCACGGAAGCGGCTGACGCTGTCGTGGGCCCGGGCCGGCGGTGCGCATCGAGGCGAACGGGAGCCGTCGCGATTCCTCCAGGAGCTCGGCACCCGCACTCGGGATGCGGCTCGTGCCGGCGCCGGCGGGGGAGCGCGGCCGGTCGTTCGCGGCTGAGCAGGAGCGATGTCGACGCCAGGGCCTTCGAACCGCATCGCAGCCGGTCGTCGATGACGCCCACCGACAGGGCGGTCGCCTCGATGACGGCGAGGGTCGTCGCCGTCGCGGCCGGTCGACCGGCGAGCTGCGCCGCGATCACCGGCCACGCCGCGTCGTCATCGCGGCGGTCGAGGTCGACGCAGCGCAGGCACGGCCCGGAGCCGGGCTCCACGAGCGGGCCGATGCGCGCCCCGGTGTCGTCGAACACGACGGCGAGGTGCGGGATGTCGCGGCGGAGCCAGGGGAGGTGCCGCGCCGGCGGCACCACCCACGACGCGACGATCACGACGAGGTCGACCGCGTCGGCGAGATCGGTCGCGTCGACGAGGTCGGTCGCGTCGGCAAGGTCGGTCGCGTCGGCGAGGTCGGTCGCGGCTCCGGCGCCGTCGGGCTCACTCCCGCCCGCGCCACCCGCCACCGCGACGCACTCGATGAGCACACCACCGGGTTGGGGACGCAGCACCCGGTAGCCGAGCGACAGGAGGTCGCCGCCGAGCCGGCCGGCCACGAGGTCGTCGCCGTCGACCACGACCACCGGCGCGGCACCTCCTCGCGCGCGTGCGGCCGACGGCGGCACGGCCTCGAATGCCGGCTCCAGCGCTGCCACCAACTCGAGCACCTCGTCGCGCTCGCCACCGAGCCCGCTGCCGATCGTGCACAGCGTCTCGATGCTCGCGCCGTGCCGGAGCGCTGCGATCAGCCCCGTCTCGAGGTCGCCCGCGCCGCGCACCACGACGCGCGGCGACGCGCCGAGCTGGAGGTCGAGGGGCGTGCGCCACACGACGGGGAGGGCCGGATCGATGCGCGGTGACATGCCGAGAGCATGCCCCACGCGCGCGGTCGGCCGCGGCATCCGTCCACAGGGATCCGGCCTCAGGCCTTCGGGTCCTCGCCGTCCTCGCCGGGGGCCGCCGGCGTCTCGCCGCGCAGCAGCTGCTCGAGCGCCTGGTCGAACTCATCGTCGGCAGCCGAATCGGCGGTCTCGACTCCGGTCAGCCGGGCGATCAGGGCGGTCGGGTCATCGAGGTCGGCGCTCGTCGGCAGCAGGTCGGGGTGCGACCAGAGGGCGTCACGGCCCTCGACGCCGACGGCCTCGGTGACCGCGCGCCACATCGCCGCGGCCTCGCGCAGGCGGCGCGGACGCAGCTCGAGCCCCACGAGCGTGGCGAACGCCGACTCGGCCGGCCCGCCGGAGGCGCGTCGACGGCGGATCGACTCGGCGATCGCGTCGGATCGGGGCAGGCGGCCGGTGGCGTCGGCCGTGACCGCGTCGACCCAGCCCTCGACGAGGGCGAGCATCGTCTCGAGACGTCCCAGCGCGGCATCCTGCGCCTCGCTCTTCGGGCGGATGAGCGCGCCGTTCACGACGGCGTCGCGGAGCTCCTCGGTGTTCGACGGATCGAAGCCCTCGGCGAGCTGCTCGAGGCGGTCGGTGTCGATGTCGATGCCGCGGGCGAAGGCGGTGATGGCGCTGATCAGGTGCAGGCGCAGCCAGCGCGCGTGGCGGAACAGCCGGGCGTGTGCGATCTCGCGCACCGCGAGGTACAGCTCGACCTGGTCGGTGGGGATGTCGAGGCCGTTGCCGAACTCGGCGACGTTCTGCGGCACGAGCACGGCGCGGCCGTCGCTCTGCAGCGGGATGCCGATGTCGCCGCCCGAGACGACCTCGGTGGCGAGCTGCCCGACGACCTGTCCGAGCTGCATGGCGAAGAGCGCGCCGCCGATGCCCCGCATCATGCGGCTGGCACCCTGGATCATCGAGCGGAGCTCCTCGGGCGCCTGCTCGCTCATCACGCGCGTCAGCGAGTCGGAGATGCTGAGCGCGACCGGCTCGGCCAGCTGCGACCAGACCGGCATGGTGGCGGCGACCCACGCGCGCCGGGTGAGCAGCTCGGGAGTGTCGGGGAGGGCCGAGAAGTCGACGACCGGGTCGAGCCACAACGACGCGACCTGCAGGGCCTGGTCGAGTCGAGCGCGCTCCTCCGCGGTGATCTGCAGCTGTCCGGATGCCGCGCGCTCCTCGCCCTGGCGCACCGCCACACTCCAGTCGATGTCGTCGCCGCTCTGGTTCATGGCCGCCTGCAGCTGCCCGAAGAGCGCGGCGAGGCTCGCCGGGTCGTTCGGCAGTCCGGCCGCTCCCGCGAGCCGCGACGGATCGATGCCGCCGGAGCCCGAGAGGAGCTCCCGCAGCATGTCGCGGAACTCGTCTTCGGGGTTCTTGTCGCCAGGCTCGTCGTCCCGATCGGCCACGTGAGCCACCTCCAGTCGCGTCTGTTTCCACCGTAGTCCCGGGCCTCGGGCGCGTGTCTGGGAAATGGCCTAGGCTGGGCGTTCCGGGTGTCCGCCCTTCGCGAACAACGCCGGCCCCGGCGCTCGCACTCGGCGATTCGATCGCCCGGAAGGAACCACGGATGGCCCTCTTCGACGACGACCCGTCGCCGCGCCCGCAGGGCCGCCGTTCGCGTCGGGAGCGCGTCGGGTGGACGGCGCTCGCCGTCGCCGTGGCCATCGGCATCCTCTTCGCCCTGCTTCCTTCTCCGTACGTGATCGAGCAGCCCGGCCCCGTCTTCGACACGCTGGGCACCGCCGAGCACGACGGCGAGGAGGTGCCGCTCATCGAGATCCCCGATGCCGAGACCTTCCCCACGGACGGGGAACTCAACCTGCTCACGGTCACCGTGCGCGGCCGGCCGGGACAGACCCCCAACTGGCTCGAGGTGGTCGCCGCCTGGTTCGACCGCACGCGGTCGGCCGTGCCGGTCGAGGCGGTCTTCCCTCCGGGCGTGAGCGACACCGATCGCGACGCCCAGAACGAGGCGGCCATGGTGGACTCCCAGCAGGACGCGATCGCCGCCGCGCTCGTCGAGCTGGGCTATGACTTCCCGCGCGAGGTGACCGTGGCCGGCGTCGTCGACGACTCGCCCGCCGCGGGCGTGCTCGAGGAGGGCGACGTCATCGTCTCCGTCAACGGCACCGCCGTGAACTCCATCGACGAACTCCGTTCCGCCGTGCGCGAGAACGGCGCCGACACCTCCGCCAGCCTCCTCGTGGTGCGCGACGGCGCCGAGCAGACGCTCGAGGTCACCCCCGTCGACCGCGACGGCACCGTGGTGCTCGGCGTGGGCGTGCGCATGCACTACGAGTTCCCCATCGACGTCGTGCTGCAGCTCGACAACGTCGGCGGCCCCAGCGCCGGCATGATGTTCGCCCTGGGCATCATCGACAAGCTCACGCCCGACGAGATGACGGGCGGCGAGGTCTTGGCCGGCACCGGCACGATCGACTCGTCGGGCCAGGTCGGGCCCATCGGCGGCATCCGCCAGAAGCTCTGGGGGGCCGAGGAGGCGGGCGCCGACTGGTTCCTCGCCCCGGCCTCGAACTGCGACGAGGTCACCGGACATGTCCCAGACGGCATGCGAGTCTTCGCCGTGAAGACCCTCGACGAGGCGCGCTCGGTGGTCGAGGCGATCGGCGACGGCGAGGACACCTCGGCCTTCGCCTCCTGCCCCGCCGCCTGAACAGCAGTTTCAAAGGAACGCGACTCTAGGATGGAGTCTCGATCCCACAGCGACCGAACAAGAGGCGAAGAGTGTCTGCACAGCCGCACGAACCGAGGATGCCGCGCCGTCGCGCGCCGATCGCGATCACGATCGGGGTGGTGGCCCTGCTCCTCATCGCGTTCTTCGTGTTCGTGGGCCTCTACGCCGACGTGCTCTGGTACGACCAGCTCGGCTTCGTCGACGTGCTCACGACCGAGTGGGTGGCGCGCCTCGTCCTCTTCCTGATCGGCTTCCTCGCGATGGCCGTGCCCGTCTGGGCCTCCATCCAGATCGCCTACCGCACGCGTCCCGTCTACGCGAAGCTGAACTCGCAGCTCGACCGCTATCAGGAGGTGTTCGAGCCACTCCGCCGCCTCGCGATGTACGGCATCCCCGTCGTGCTCGGCATCTTCGCGGGCGTCTCGACGTCGAGCCGGTGGGAACTCACCCTCACCTGGCTGAACCGCACCCCGTTCGGCACGAATGATCCGCAGTTCGGCTTCGACATCGGCTTCTTCGTCTTCGAGCTGCCGTTCTACCGCTCGATCGTCGGCTTCGCGTCGGCCGTGGTGCTGCTCTCGCTGCTCCTCGTCATCGCGACGAACTACCTCTACGGGTCCATCCGCGTGAGCGGCCGCGAGGTCGTCATCTCGAAGTCGGCTCGCATCCAGATCGCGGTGACGGCTGGCCTCTACCTGCTGCTCCAGGGCGTCAGCATCTGGTTCGACCAGTACGCGACCGTCACGGAGAACAGCACCCTCATCACCGGTGCGGGATACACCGACGTCAACGCCGTGATCCCCGGTCGACAGATCCTCGCGGCGGCGGCGGTCGGCGTCGCGATCCTCTTCTTCGTCACCGCGCTCATCGGCCGCTGGCGGCTGCCGCTCGTGGGCGTCGCGCTCCTCGTCGTCTCGAGCCTGATCATCGGTTCCCTCTACCCCTGGATCATCCAGCGGTTCCAGGTCGACCCGAGCGCCCGCTCGCTGGAGGCGCCGTACATCGAACGCTCCATCGACCTCACCCGTGAGGCCTACGGCGTCGCCGACATCGAGACGATCCCATTCGAGGCGAAGACCGACGCCGAGCCCGGCGCGCTGCGATCGGATGCCGCGACGACGGCGAACATCCGACTGATGGACCCGCTCGTGATCAGCCCGGCGTTCCAGCAGCTCGAGCAGTTCCGCCAGTACTACCAGTTCCCCGACGCGCTCGACGTGGACCGGTACGACATCGACGGCACCACCCAGGACACCGTGGTCGCGGTGCGAGACCTCGCGCTCTCGGGCCTCGGCGATGCCGAGACCTGGTTCAACTCGCACGTCGTCTACACGCACGGCTACGGCCTGGTGGCCGCCGCAGGCAACCAGCGCTCGGTCGACGGGCAGCCCGTGTTCCTGCAGTCGGGCATCCCGTCGACGGGCACCCTCGGCGACTTCGAGCCGCGCGTCTACTTCGGCGAGGAGTCCCCGGCGTACTCGATCGTCGGCGCCCCCGAGGGCGAGGACCCCGTCGAGCTCGACTACCCCGCCGGAGGCGAGAGCGACCAGCAGACGCAGACCACGTTCGAGGGCGATGGCGGGCCGAAGCTCGACAACGTCTTCACGAAGCTCGTGTACGCGCTGAAGTTCCAGTCGGAGCAGATCTTCCTCTCCGAGGCGGTCAACGACGAGTCGCAGATCCTCTACGACCGCGACCCGATCGATCGAGTGAAGAAGGTCGCCCCGTACCTCACGATCGATTCCGACACCTATCCGTCGGTCGTCGACGGACGGATCGTCTGGATCGTCGACGGCTACACCCTCACCGACCAGTACCCGTACTCCAACAAGGTCAGCATGAGCGAGGCCATCGCCGACAGCGAGGGCCTGCCCCAGTCGCTGCCCTTCGACGAGGTCAACTACATCCGCAACTCGGTGAAGGCCACGGTCGACGCGTACGACGGTTCGGTGACCCTGTACGCCTGGGACGACGAGGACCCGATCCTGCAGACCTGGCAGAAGATCTTCCCGAACTCGCTGAAGCCGATGAGCGAGATGTCGGGCGCGCTCATGAGCCACGTTCGCTACCCCGCCGACCTGTTCAAGATGCAGCGCGCGGTGCTCGGCCGGTACCACGTCACCGACCCCTCCTCGTTCTACTCGCGTGAGGACGCGTGGACGACGCCCAACGACCCGACGGCCGGAGCGAACTCCACGCTGCTGCAGCCGCCGTACTACCTGACGATGCAGATGCCCGGGCAGGAGGAGCCCGCATACTCGCTCTACTCGACGTTCATCCCCGAGGCTCGAGGCGACCAGAGCCGCAACGTGCTGCGCGGCTACCTCGCCGTCGATTCCGACGCGGGGGCGAGCGACGGCGAGCGATCCGACGGCTACGGCAAGCTGAGGTTGCTGACGCTGCCAGAGGATGACAACGTGCCCGGCCCGGGCCAGGTGCAGAACACGTTCAACGGCGATCCCACGGTGTCGCAGTCGCTCAACCTGCTGAAACAGGGTCAGTCCGAGGTCATCAACGGCAACCTGCTGACGGTGCCCGTGGGTGGCGGCCTGCTCTACGTGCAGCCCG
Source organism: Agromyces sp. 3263 (assembly GCF_031456545.1). NCBI lineage: Bacteria > Bacillati > Actinomycetota > Actinomycetes > Micrococcales > Microbacteriaceae > Agromyces > Agromyces sp. 3263. Next base: position 990,807 of record NZ_JAVDUV010000002.1, on the reverse strand, counting down.
TCTACGTGAAGTCGACCGGCAATACGAGCTATCCGCTGCTGCAGAAGGTGCTCGTCGCCTTCGGCGACCAGATCGCGTTCCAGGACACCCTGGATGCGGCGCTCGACGTGCTCTTCGGCGGCGACTCCGGCGCTGAGGCGGGCGACAACGAGGTGGATCCCAACGCGACGCCCACGACGCCGCCCGACGACGGCACCACGGTGGCGCCCCAGCCGAGCGACGAGGTGCAGGCGCTCCTGAACCAGGCGTCGCAGGCCCTGAAGAACAAGCAGGCCGCGCTCTCCGAGGGTGACTGGGCGGCGTACGGCGCCGCCGACGCCCAGCTCGCGGAGATCATCGCCCAGCTGCTCGCGATCACCCAGGACCAGTGACGTGGTCGTCGACCTCCGCCACGGCGATTGGCTCGACGACAACCGCGCCAACTGGGACGAACGGGTGCCGGTGCACCTGGCGTCGGACTTCTACGACCAGGAGCCGCTCCGTCGCGGCGACATCGTGCTCGACCCGATCTCCCGGGCCGGCGTCGAGCGACTGCACCCCGACGGTCTCGACGGACTGCGGGTGCTGCACCTGCAGTGCCACTTCGGCTCGGACACGCTCTCGCTCGCGAACCGCGGCGCGACGGTCGTCGGACTCGACTTCTCGCGTCCCGCCGTCGAGGAGGCGCGACGCATGGCCGCCGAGCTCGGGCTCGGCGATCGCGCGCGATTCGTCGAGGCGAACCTCTACGACGCCCGCCACGTGCTGCCCGAGCCCGGGTCGTTCGACCTGGTGTTCACGACCTGGGGCACCATCGGGTGGCTTCCGGATGTCGCGGAGTGGGCGCGCATCGTCGCGTGGTTCCTGAAGCCGGGCGGCCGTCTCTACTTCGCGGACGGGCATCCGGCGGCCTTCGTGTTCGACGGCGACGGGGGCCCGGGCGGCCTGCCGACCTTCCAGTACGCGTACGGCGGAGGCGAGCCCGACGTGCTCGATGACCCGTCCGACTACGCCGACCCCGACGCGATGATCGCGCACGCCCGCACGTGGGAGTGGATGCATCCGATCGGTGAGGTCGTGGGCGCCGTCCGCGCCGCCGGACTGGTGGTCGACGAGCTGGCCGAGCGCTTCCAGGTGCCGTGGCGGATCTTCCCGATGACGGTGCCGCAGGGCGAGGGCATGTTCGGCTGGCCGACCGAGCAGTGGCTGCCGCTCTCGTACGAGCTGGTCGCGCAGGCCCCCTCGTCCTGACGCCCACTCCATCGATGCGCGGTTCGGCCGAGTGACATCCGATCTGGGGTCTTGTCCTGCTCCTCGGCGGCGAGGACACTGTGCCCATGAGCGTGGTCGCCCAGATCCTCGCGATCGTCGAAGGGCTCGGCGTCGCGTTCCTCGGGATCCTCTCCGCATTCTTCTTCCGCAGCCCCAGGATGCGCGGCGTCTTCCTCATCGAACCCGAGAACCAGGAGATCGTGCGCCCGTGGGCCATCTCCTACGGCTTCTCGAACCTCGCGTGGGGCACCGGGGCGCTCGCCGGCGTGGTGGCCGTGAACCTCGGGTTCCCCGAGGTCGGGCGCACGCTCGTCATCTTCGTGAGCATCGCCACCATCATCCGTGCGCTGGCCATCTTGTTCGGCGACCTCCGGTACTGGCGGCTGGTGGCGCCGATGGTGCTCGTGCCGGCGCTGGTCCTCGTGGCCATGGCGGTGTGAGCATCGCCCGAGCGGATGCCGCGTGGCCGTCGCCCTCGATTGGACGACGTTTCAGACGCATGCTAGTGTTGTCTCTTGTGCCGCGGGGTGGAGCAGTTCGGTAGCTCGCTGGGCTCATAACCCAGAGGTCGTAGGTTCAAATCCTGCCCCCGCAACCAAGAAGTCCCGGTCAGTTTCGGTTTCTCGACATCACTCGAGGCAACTGGCTTGGCACGAATCCGGCGCAGCGCCACGCTGCGCCGGATTCTTCGTCTGCCCTCACACCGCCGAGAGTTCGAAGGGCACGGCATTCTCGGGCGCGAGCAGCGGCACGGCGAGGCCGACCTCCGCCAACACTCGCCCGGTGAGCTCGATCGTTCCCGCCTCGAACCATGGGGGAGCGGCATCCTGCACGGTGCGCGGTGCCGGGCCGAGCTCGAGGCGCCGGACCCGGTAGACGCGGTCGGCATCGAGTCCCGGCATCCGGATCGCCGGGGGCAGGGCCGCACGTGCGGTGCCGAGCATCGCCATCGAGAAGATCCCGTGCGTCCGGTCCGCGGAGACGACGCCGTGCACGATCCGGGCCGGATCGTCGGGGTCGGCCCGCACGACGCGCCCGCTGTGCAGCAGGGGACGGAGACGGCGGTACTCGCTCGCCCACGCCGCGATGTGATCGAGCTCGGCGTCACTCGCCTCGGCGAGGTTCCACTCGATGCCGGCGCTCCCGAAGAGAGCGGTCGCGAACCGGAAGGAGAGCTCGGACCGGCGCCTGGTCGTGTGCGCACGGGCGGCTCCCAGGTGTGCACCGAGGTACTCGGGCGGCACGAGGAGGCTCGTGTACCGGTGGATGCCCTGCCGCTCGAGCGGGTCGTTGGTGTCGCTCGGCCACACCCGGTCGGTGCGCTCGAGGATGCCGAGGTCGATGCGCGCGCCGCCCGAGGCACACGACTCGATCTCCACGGCCGGATGCGCGGCGCGGAGCCGGTCGATGAGCGCGTAGGCGGCGAGGGTCTGCGCGTGGGCCGAACCGCCCAGCAGGTCGCGGTTGTGGTCCCACTTGAGGTAGGCGATGTCGTGGTTGGCGAGCAGGTCGTCGAGGCGCGCGAAGACATGGTCGCTCGCACCGGGGGCGGTGAGGTCGAGCACGTGCTGGTGCCGCCACGCGAGGTCGCCAGGTCGGCCGAGCACCCACTCGGGATGCGCCCGCGCGAGGTCGGAGTCGAGGTTGACCATCTCGGGTTCGACCCACAGTCCGAATTCCATGCCCGCCCCGTGCACGCGGGCGATGAGCGGGCCGAGGCCATCGGGCCAGTTCGCGGAGTCCACAGTCCAGTCGCCGAGCGCATGCCGATCGTCGTGCCGGCCGCGGAACCAGCCGTCGTCGAGCACGAACCGCTCGACGCCCACACGGGCCGCCGCGTCGATGAGCGGCTCCAGTCGTTCGAGGGACTGATCGAAGTAGACGGCCTCCCAGGTGTTGAGCACGAGCGGCCGCTCCCGCCGGATGGTCGACCACGACCTGATCCACGGATGCAGCCGGTCGGAGATGCCGTCGAGCCCGGCGTTCGAGTACACGGCGATGACCCACGGCGAGGTGTAGGCGGCTCCGGCCGGGAGCGTGAGCTCGCCCGGCGCGAGGAGTTCGCCGCCGCCGAGTGTCGCGGGTCCGAGGGCCGACCGCTCGGCCCACGCCTCGGTGTCACCGCTCCAGGCGACGTGGGTCGCCCACACCTCGCCGCTGCGGAATCGAAACCCGGGGGTGCCGGCGGCCAGGAGAAACGCGTCGTCGTGGCCGCCTCGGCCGTGGCGCCCCTCGCGGCTGTGGACGCCGTGCTCGAGGGTGCGGCGGATCGGCCGTCGCTCGCGGCTCCACAGTCCGCTGAAGTCGAGGAGCTCGGTGGCGCGCGCCGGCACCGGCAGCACGACGGCCGCGCGGCCGATGCCGAGCGAACCCTGCCCGCGGTTCTCCACGCGGTGCCGCAGCCGGAGGACGCCCGTGTCACTGAGGTCGAGCTCGGTGATGACGGCAACGGATGCCCCGGCGTCGACGAGCTCCCAGGTGAGGGTCGACGGCGCATCGAGTTCGTGGAGGACGCCATGGGCGAGCTCCAGCCGGGGCGCTGCGAGCGCGCGAGCCGCGGCGGGACCGTCTGCCCCTGCGGCATCCCGGAACACCTGGAGGCCCGGTCGGCCGCTCCAGCCCTCGCCGAACGTGGGCATCAGGCTCAGCCGGAGGGGCTGGTCGATCGAAGAGGGCGGCACCGAGGGCACCGTGGCGAGGGCGAGGGCATCGAGGGCGGCCTCGTCGAGTGCTCCGAGGTCGGCGCCCCAGTGCAGCACGGCGGGCACGCCCGTGCCGCGGGCGTCGACGACGACGCTGACGCCCGCGGCACGGAGGTAATGGATCACGGGGTGAGGTTACTCCGCGACCGGGATGGACTGGGCCTCGAGCGTGGAGATGGTCGTGGCCTGCCCCTTGGTGAGCGCGTCGACGAGCGTGCCGTCACCGCTCGCGGCGGCCTTGAAGCCGTCGGAGACGTCGGCGTACGTCTGCGTCATGGTCGGACCCCACGTGAAGTCCGGGCTCACCTGCGTGGCCGCCTCGGCGAACACGTCGTAGATCTTCTGGCCGCCGTAGAAGTCGACGCCCTCCTTGAGGACGGGAAGCTCGAGGCCGGCCGTGGTGGCCGGGTAGATCTGGGCCGTCTGGTTGAGCGAGGTGAGCGCCTCCTCCGAGGTGTTCAGCCACAGCGCGAACTTGGCGGCCTCGTAGAGGTGCTCGGTGCCCTTGAAGACCGCGACCGACGAACCGCCCCAGTTGCCCGCGGCCTCGCCGCCGGCCTCCCACTGCGGGGCGAGCGCGACCGACCAGTGACCGGCGGTGTCGGGTGCGCCGCTCAGGATCGAGTTGGCGCCCCAGACGGCGGAGTTCCAGGTCCAGACCTCACCGGAGTTGTACGCGTTGTTCCACTCGTCGGTCCAGGCGGGGTAGGTCGAGACGAGGTCGTTCGCGATGAGGTCCTGCCAGTACTCGGCGACCTTGGTCGACTCCTCGCTCGTCAGGTCGACGGTCCACTCGTCGCCGTCGTTCTGGAACCACTGGCCGCCCGCCTGCCACACGAATCCGGCGAACTGGTTGATGTCGGTCTGCGAGAAGTTGGTGATGTACCCGCCGAGCGCGCGGATCTGCTCCGCTGCCGCCTTGTACTCCTCCCACGTGGTGGGCACCGGGATGCCGTTCTGCTCGAACAGGTCGCTGCGGTAGAAGAGGCCCATCGGTCCCTGGTCCTGCGGCACGCCGTAGAGCTCGTCGTCGGTGCCGAGGCTGGCCTGACTCCACGTCCATGGGAGGAACTGGTCCTCGGCCGCGACGATGTCCTCGCACGCGGCCAGGTTCTCGAGGCCGTCCTGCACGCGGAAGTTGGGCAGGGCGTCGTATTCGATCTGGCCGAGGTCGGGCGCGTTGCCGGCCTCGAGCTGGTTGAAGAAGTTCTGGTAGGTGCCGGCGTTGCCGGAGGGGCCCGTCTGCACCTCGACCTGGATGTCGGGGTTGTCCGCGTTCCAGATCGCCACGGCGTCCTCGATGCCGGGGATCCAGGAGGTGAAGGTGAGGTTGACGTCGCCGTCCGCGGGCTCGCAGGAGGCGGCGTCGCTGCCGCTTCCTCCGGCGGAGCATCCGACCATCGCGATCGCGACGGTGGTGAGCAGGGCTGCGGCGACCGCTCGTTTCGTGTGACGCATGGTGTTCCTTTTCTCGGTGTGGTGGTGCTCGGTGTGGTGGTGCTGAGTGGGGATGGTGCTGGGTGGTGGCGTCCCGCCGTCGGGACGCGGTCCTACTTCAACGCGCCCGTGCCGAGGCCGGTGCGCCAGTACCGCTGGAGCAGGAGGAAGGTGACGATCAGGGGGATGATCGAGAGGAGCGCTCCGACGAGCACGAAGCTGCGGAGCTCGGGGAACTGGTTGATCGACGAGTTCCACGCGTAGAGGCCGAAGGTCACCGGGAACAGCTCCTCGCTGCGCAGCATGATGAGCGGCAGGAAGAAGTTGTTCCAGATCGCCACGAACTGGAAGAGGTACACGGTGACGAGCGCCGGGAACATGAGGCGGATCGAGACGGTGAAGAAGGTGCGCACCTCGCCTGCGCCGTCGAGGCGGCTGGCCTCGAGCAGTTCGTCGGGCACGGATGCCTCGGCGAACACCCGCGTGAGGTACACGCCGAAGGGGCTGACGATGCTCGGGAGGAAGACCGCCCAGAAGGTGTTGGTCAGCTCGACGCGGCTGAACAGCAGGAACAGCGGCAGGGCGAGGGCGGTGGCGGGCACGAGCACGCCGCCGAGGACGACGTTGAAGATCGTCTCGCGGCCCGGGAACCGGTACTTCGCCAGCGCATAGCCGCACATGGCCGCAAGGAGCGTCGCCACGAGCGCGCCAAGGCCGGCGTAGAGCACGCTGTTGAGCATCCACCTGAGGTAGACGCCGTCGCGGTAGGCGAAGAGCGCGGCCACGTTGTCGAAGAACGCGACGTCGGCGAACCACAGCGGGTTGGTGCCGAGGAAGTCGGCGCGGTCCTTCGTCGACGCGACGACAAGCCACCAGATCGGGATGAGGAAGTAGAGCGTGAACACGCCCATGACGAGCATGGCTCCGGCACGCGGGACGAACCGCTCCCGCGGCCCGCGTCCTGCGGGGAAACCACCGCGCTGGGTGCGTCCGGTGGGAGCTTCCGAGCCGATGCTGCCGTGCGCGGCATCCGTGTCGATCGCGGCGCTCATGCTTCGGCCTTCTTCCGGGTGATGCGCAGGAACGTGAACGAGAGGATGAACGTGGCCAGTGCGAGCACGACCGAGAAGGCCGCCGCGAGGTTGACGTTCGGGATCGAGGACGTCGCGTAGATCGTCATGTTGGGCGTGTACGTGCTCGTGACCGCCGAGCTGAACGATCGGAACACCTGCGGCTCGGCGAGGAGCTGGAGGGTGCCGATGATCGAGAAGATGGCGGTGAGGATGAGCGCGGGACGGACGAGCGGGATCTTGATCGACCAGGCGATGCGCCCCTGGCCGGCGCCGTCGAGCACCGCCGCCTCGTAGATCTCGGCCGGGATCGCGAGCAGCGACGAGTAGATGATGAGCATGTTGTAACCGACGAACACCCACGTCACGACGTTCGCGATCGACCACAGCACCAGGTCGGCGCCGAGGAAGTCGACGTTGCGGGTCAGCTCCTGGAACGGGGAGAGGTTGGGGGAGAACAGGAAGCCCCACATGATCGCGGCGATGACGCCCGGCACCGCGTAGGGCACGAAGAACGCGAGGCGGAAGAACTTCTTGCCGCGCAGCAGCGGCGAGTCGAGCAGCAGGGCGAAGAGGAGTGCGAGGCCGAGCATGATGGGCACCTGGACGACGCCGAACGCGAGGACCCGGCCGACGGAGGTCCAGAACGGCTCGTTCTGGAAGACGAGCGCGTACTGGGTGAGCCCGCCGAACACCTCAGTGGCCTCGCCGAACGTGCCTTCTCGCTCGACGACGAGCAGCGACTGGTAGATCGCGTACCCGATGGGCACGACGTAGAACAGCAGGTAGAGCAGTCCGAACGGGGCGACGAACGCGACGATGGCTCCGGGGTGCTGCACGCGTCGGCGTGGCCGCGGCGCGGGGGAGGGACCGGCGTCGATCCCGGGGGCCGCGGGGGCGCCGGTGGTGGTGACGGGGGCGGTCATGCCGCTCCTTCCTCTCTGACGACGCGCACGGCTCCGGCGGGAACGGGGCACGATCCGGCGATGGCGTCGCCGGTCACGAGTTCCGTTCCGCGGGCGACGACGTCGATGTCGTCCGTGCCGTGGTTGATGATGAATCGGTACGAGTGCTCGGCGCCGACCCGGCGCACGACCTCGACCGAGGCGGATGCCGCGGGGTCGGCCTCGACGCCGGCACCTTCGAGCACGCGGCCGACGAGGTCGCGCAGGGCGCCCTGCTCGAGCAGCGTGCCGAGGTACCAGGCGTCACCGCCGTCGGTTCCGGATGCCGCGGCGCGGCGTGTGATCGCGGGGCGCCCGGCGGCGGGGCCGTCGGCGAACCGGTCGACGACCGCGGCATCCGTCACCTCGATGCGTTCGCTCCAGAGCGACGCGGAGGCACCGGACTCGAGGGTCAGCGGCGTACCGGGCAGCAGCGGGGCGAACTCCTCGACCCGAATGCCGAGCAGGTCGCGCCACACGCCGGGGTAGCCGCCGGGACGGACCCGATCGGATTCGTCGACGATGCCGCTGTAGAAGGTGACGAGCACGTGGGCGCCGGCGGCGACGGCGTCGTCGAGGGTGGCGGCCTCGGCGTCACGCACCGAGTAGAGGCCGGGAACGACGACGAGACGGTACGCGGTGAGGTCGGCACCGGGCCGCACGATGTCGACCGTGACGCCCAGGTCGCGCAGTGCGCCGTAGAGGGCGTGCACCTGGTCGAGGTACTCGATCTCGTGGGTCGGGCGGTTCTCGGCGTCGCTCGCCCACCACGACTCCCAACTGAAGAGCAGGGCGACGTCGGCGACCACACGGGCGCCCGCGACCTGGTCGAGTCGACCGATGATCGAGCCGAGCTCGACGGCCTCGCGCCACAGCGCGGACGTCGTGCCCGCGTGCGGCAGCAGCGCCGAGTGGAACTTCTCGGATCCCTGCAGGGAGGCGCGCCACTGGAAGAAGCAGACGGCGTCGGCGCCGCGGGCGACGTGCGTCAGGGAGTCGCGCAGCATCTGTCCGGGTTCCTTGGCGGCGTTGACGGGCTGCCAGTTGACCGATCCGGTCGAGTGCTCCATCAGGAGCCACGGCTCGCCGCCGGCGAGACCGCGCGTGAGGTCGGCGGCGAAGGCGAGTTCGGCGCGGGGATCGTCGAGGCGGTGGTCGAGGTAATGGTCGTTCGCGACCACGTCCATCTCGGGCGCCCAGGTCCAGTAGTCGAGGTTCCGGATGTGCGCGGTGACCATGAAGTTCGTGGTGATCGGCCGCTCGCTGCGGCTGCGGATGATCGCGGCCTCCGAGCGGTAGTACCCGAGCAGCTCGTCGGAGGAGAACCGGTGGAAGTCGAGCACCTGGCCGGGGTTGCGCGTGGAGACCGTGAGGCGCGGGGTGCCGATCTCGTTCCAGTCGGTGTAGCGCTGGCTCCAGAAGCTCGTGCCCCAAGCCCGATTGAGCTCGGCGATGGTGCCGTAGCGCCGCTCGAGCCAGTCGCGGAACGCGCGGGTGCTCGCATCGCAGTGGCAGAGGGCGTTGTGGCATCCGAGCTCGTTCGACACGTGCCAGAGCGCGACGGCGGGGTGCTCGCCGTATCGTTCGGCCACCGCATCGACGAGCGCGAGGGCGGAGGCCCGGAAGACGGGGGAGCTGGGGCACCAGGCCTGCCGGCCGCCCGGATGCCGCGTGGTGCCGTCGGCCATCACCGGGAGGATCTCGGGGTGGCGTGCGGTCAGCCATGGCGGGGGCGATGCGGTACCGGTGCCGAGGTTCACCCGGACGCCCGCCTCGTGGAGGAGCTCGATCACGGTGTCGAGGTCGGTGAAGTCGAACGAGCCGTCGGGACCCTGCAGGCGGGACCAGCCGAAGATGTTCACGGCCACCAGGTCGACGCCGGCCTCCTGCATGAGCGCGACGTCCTCGCGCCAGACCGAGGGGTCCCACTGCTCGGGGTTGTAGTCGCAGCCGAAGGCGACGCCCTGGTGCTGGAAGCGGGGACGCGACGCGTCGGCGGTGGGCTGCGGCGCCATCGTGGCGAGGTGGTACATGTGCGCTCCGTCGATCGTGCTCGTGCATCTGTGAACGTGCACAGATCCGACGGCGACAACTCCCCGGCGAATGTCTGTGAACGTACACACATTTGCATCGTGTCGCCCGGATGTCAACTCTTCGAGGGCGATACAGTGAGTCTCGTGTCCACCCCGTCGCACTCCCCGAGGCGCGCCACCGTGCACGACGTCGCCACGGAGGCCGGCGTCTCACGCGGCACGGTCAGCCGGTACGTGAACGGCGAGCGGTACGTCTCCGCGCACGCGCGAGAGGCCATCGAAGCGGCGATCCGCAAGGTCGGGTACACGCCGAACACGGCCGCGCGCAACCTCGTCATGCAGCGCACGCAGGCCATCGGGTTCATCGTGCACGAACCCCACTCGCTGTTCGTCGAGGACCCCAACATCGGCTCGATCCTGCTCGGCGCCAACACGACGCTGTCAGAGGCGGACCACCAGATGGTGTGCCTGATCGTCGACTCCGACCGCGACACCGACCGCGTCGCCCGCTACCTCGGCGGCGGCTTCGTCGACGGCGTGATCATCGTCTCGGCTCGCGAGAACGACCCGATCACCCGGGTCGTGGAGCGGCTCGCCCTGCCCGCGGTGTACGTGGGGCACCCGCCGGGGCTCGTCTCCGGTGCCTACATCGGGATCGACAACCGGGGTGCGGCGCGCGCCATCACCGAACGGCTCATGGGCACCGGCCGCCGTCGCATCGCGATGATCGCCGCCGCCCTCGACCGGGACTCCGGGGCCGACCGACTCGCCGGGTTCACCGACGCGCTCGGCGACCGGTTCGACGAGCGGATCGTGGAGCCGATCCCGTTCTACTCGTACTCCGAGGGGCGGGCCGCGATGCTCTCGCTCCTCGAACGGGATCCGGCGATCGACGGCGTGTTCGCGGCATCCGACGCCGTCGCGGCCGGCGCGATGGAGGCGCTGCGCTCGACGGGGCGGAGCGTGCCCCTCGACACGGGCGTCGTCGGCTTCGACGACAGCGCGTGGGCCACACGCACCCAGCCCGCGCTCTCGACCGTGCGGCAGCCCGCCGCCGTGCTCGGCAGCCGCGCGGCCGCCCTCGTGCTCGATCGCCTCCGCGGCGACGTCGACACGAGCGGCCTCCTGCTCGACACCGAGATCGTCTGGCGGGACTCGGCCTGACGCGGGTCAGTCGACCGCGCTGCCCAATCGGCGTCGATACGCGGCCGGCGGCTCACCGCATCGCTCGCGGAAGCGGGCGTAGAACTGGCTCTGCGAGCGGAAGCCCGACGCGAATCCCACCTCGGGCACCGGCATCCTCGTCGCGAGCAGCAGGTGCTGTGCGCGGGCGATGCGGCACTGCGTGAGGTACTCGCCGATCGTGATGCCGAGGGCGTCGCGGAAGACGGCCATCGCGTACTGCGGATGCAGGTGCACCTGGCGTGCGACCTCCGGCACGCGCACCTCCTCGTGCGCGTGCTCCGAGATCCACGCGGCCATTGCCGCGGCCTGGGGGCGGATGCCTGATCCGGATGCCGCGGCATTCGCAGCGGCATCCGCCGACGACGCTCGCGCCACGCGCCGGGCGAACGCCTCGATCTCGAGGACGGCCGTGCGGTGCTCGTCGTCGTCGCCCGCCAGTTCCGCCTGCCACCCCGGGACGCGGTCGCCGAGGCCGAGCGCCCCGTCGTGGTCGAGGAGCGCGAACTCACCGGCGAGCATCCGCTCGACGAAGCGGCGGGAGAGCCCCCATCCCAGCACGCGGTCGAGCGGGACCGTGAGCCAGGTGACCACCTGGCTGCCGGCCGCGCTCACGAGCTGATGCGGCCTGGCCGCCCAGAACACCGCGAGCCGCCCGGCCGGGATCGAGAACGGCCGGCCGTCGACGAGGTACTCGAGGTCCACGGTGGCGAGGTTGAACTCGACGTCGTCGTGGCGATGGGCCACCGTCATCGGACCCGCCTCGCCCTGCCAGCATGCGAGCCCGAAGGAAGACCTGAGCATTCCGGAATTCTCGCACCTCAGACCGGAAGAACCGCGCGATCCTCCGATCTAGCGTCGATGTCGACCACTCCACTTCGACGAAGGAGACCGCTCATGAGCCAGACCGTCCACGCCCGCCCGCCGCAGGCCGGACTCGTCGCGCCAGGCGCGTACCACCTCACGCCCGAGGAGATCGCGCAGTTCGATGCGCAGGGATACCTCGTGCTGCGCGGCCGCATCCCCGCACCGCTGCTCGAACGCCTGCGAGCCGCGGCCGACGGGTGGATCGCCGACGGTCGCGCGCTCGATGAGCAGGACCCCGCGGCATCCGACTACCAATGGGCCACGCGGGGCGGGGAACGCCGCATGTTCCGCGTCGACTACCTGCACGGCAAGGGACGCGCCGCCTCGCTCGAACTGCTCGGGAGCCCGGCCGTGCTCGGCATCGCCGAGAGCCTGGCCGGGCCGAACCTCGTGCCCACCTACGAGTCGCTCGTCTTCAAGGACGAGGGCGACGGCGCCGCCATCGACTGGCATCAGGACGCCGTCCACCCGCGCACCCACCGCATCTTCAACGTCGACGTCTACCTCGACGCGTCCCGTGCGGGCGAGGGCGCGCTGCGCGTGGCACCCGGCTCGCACCTCGCCCCGGTCGACGTCTGCCAGCTCCAGGAGGAGTACGGGTGGGATGCGCCGGGCGTGATCCAGGTGGAGCTGGAACCGGGGGATGTCCTCGTGCATGACGTGATGGTCGTGCACGGGTCGGAAGCGGTGACCGGCAATCGGCTCCGCCGTACGATCTACTACGAGTTCCGCGCCGCCGAGCAGATCGCGGACGAGGGTCCGTGGGACGCCGAGTGGGTCGACCGGCGACTGCGGCTGCTGCCCGTCGCGCTGGGGGAGCACGAACGAGCGAATCCGGATGCGCCGCAGTTCACGTGGAATGTCGCCCCCGAGCTCGCGCCCGCGGTGGGCGACGATCACGACGAGGAGCTCCGCATCGCGCACCTCGTGCACAGCCCCGGCTCGTACTGCAGCGCGGGGAGCGTGCCGTTCGCCGCGACGACCTGAGCATCGGCCCCGGGGCCGTCGTGGCGAACGGCGGGCGCTCACTCGGCGCCGATGTCGACCCGCAGCTGCTCGAACCCGCCGGTCGACCACCAGCTCGTCGCGCGGTCACGCGTGAGGGTCGTGCGGAACTGCGGCGCGGTCTCGAAGCTCGTGCCCGAGGCCGTCGTCGCCGAGGAGGCGACCAGGGCGGTGGCCAGGTCGCTGAGGGAGCCCGAGTTGCCCGGCCCGTCGATCGAGTCCCAGACGTCGGCGGCCTCCGCCGGTCCGGCACCGGTTGCCGGCGCCGTGATCCGCTCCGCGCCGGGGATGGCCGTGCCGCGCGCGAAGTCGAACGCGTCGCCGGCGACGAGCCGCGTCCAGCGCACGTCGCGTGCGGTCTGTCCGCGCACGTCGCGCGGTTCGACGTCGATCACGGATGCGCCGGCTTCGCCGATCACCTCTCCGATGCGCGTGGAGCGGTCATAGGCGAGGGCGGTGGTCTCGTCGACGCCGAGGATCCGGCGGTGGTGGGTGTCGTCCGCGAGCCGGATCATGCGGGCCTGTCGGCCCCACGTGCCGAAGTGGCTGTCGAGCAGGGCCTCCTGGAAGAAGCCGAAGCCGCCGAACGGCAGCGATGCGAGCGCCGTCGGGTCGTCGAGGTATCCCGGCGAGCCGCCGTCCCGCCACGCCTGGTAGGACTCTCCGCCGGTCACCATGTCGGCGCCCTGCTGGATCGTCAGGCCGGCGCTGACCCCGGCGACGACGCCGTCGGCGTCGAGCACGTCGCGGACCGCGCCGAGCACGGGCGTGTCGGCGCACCGGCGGTAGGCCTCGTCGACCGGTGCTCCCGAGCAGTCGAGCAGGGTGCGGACGTACCGCATCTGGTCGCCCCCGCCGAGGAACACGCCCGTCGACTGCCGGACCTGGTCGGCGACGTCGGCACGGTCGGCATTGCTCGGCACGTACGAGTCTCCGTCGAAGTCCACCGCCTCGTCGATGGGCACCACGTAGGTCTCGGCTCCATAGCGCCCGAACAGCTCGGCGTAGTAGAGGCCGTTGGCCTGGGCGTTGTTCTCGGCGGAATCGGATCCCTCCGCAGCGCTCTCCGCGGGGGCCGCCGCCGCCGTGATGATCGCGATGCGGGCGGCTTCGGGCCCGCCGCCGTCGGGATCGGCGAGTTCCACGATCTTGGAGAGGATGGCCGCGTCCTCCGAGAGGTTCCCTCCGATCAGCACGAGCGAGCCGGCGCGCGGGTCGGCGCCGTGTGCGCGCGGTCCGCCGGGAGCGGCGTGCGCCGGCGCCGCGACGGCGACGAGGCCGATGGCCAACGTCGAGGCGAGAATGGGGGCAAGCATGCGATTCATGTCACTCCTTCGTGCCCGCCGGATGCGGGGATGGCCGCGACGCTACATTACAGAAACAGAAATCACTAGCATTTCTGTAACGGATGTTACATACTCGACCGCAAGCACACCCCACCCCACGAACCGCACGAAGGGCATGTCATGTCGCGTTCCCCACTTCCCTCCGCTGGTCGCCTCACCGCGGCCCTCACGCTGGTCTCCGCAACGGCGCTGCTCGCCACGGGATGCACCGCCGCATCCGCCGAGGGTGAGCCCGCGGCATCCGAGCCGGTGAAGATCGCCGGTATCGAGATCACCGTCGATGAGGACGCCGCGGCACTGCTGCCGCCCGAGATCGCGGACGCCGGCTCGGTCAAGGTCGCGACCGACGCCCCGTACGCGCCCTTCGAGATGTTCACCGAGGAGGGGTCCGATGAGCTGACCGGGGTCGACGTCGACCTCGGCCGTGCGATCGGCGCCAAGCTCGGCGTCGACTTCGAGTTCGAGCAGCAGGCGTTCGACGGCATCATCCCGGCACTGCAGGCCGGCAACTTCGACGCGACCATCACCGCCATGACCTCGAGCGTCGAGCGGATGGAGGTGCTCACCTTCGTCGACTACTCCGCGTCGGGCACCGGCATCCTGACCGCGGCCGGCAACCCCGAGGGCATCGAGGGCTTCCTCGACCTCTGCGGCGCCGACGTCGCCGTGCAGGCGGCGACGAGCCAGGTGGACCTGGTCAACGACGTCTGGCAGGGCGAATGCGAGGCGAACGGACTGGAGCCCATCGCGCTGTCGGAGTTCCCGTCCGACGCGGATGCCCAGCTCGCGATCACGAGCGGCAAGGCGATCGCCTCGCTGCTCACCAAGCCGAGCGCCGGATACGTGGCGAAGACGACCAACGACGGCAAGACGTTCGAGGTCGTCGAGGATCCTGAGGCCCCGAACGGCTACGACGCCACGCTGAACGGCATCGGCGTGCTCAAGGACGACCCGGCGTTCGCCGAGGCGATCCAGGCCGCGCTCCAGTCGCTCATGGACGACGGCACCTACGAAGCCATCCTCGACCAGTACGGTGTCACCGGCATCGGCATCGACGAAGCCACCATCAACGGCGCCGCCTCCTCGTGACCATCCGGTCGCGACCGAACCGAAAGCACCACCCATGACCGCAACGAAGCCGTCAGCCCTGACGGCGCCCGAGGGACCGCGCGGCTCCTCGGGCGCCGCCCGCCCCCGACCCGTGGAGGCGGTGCCCGTGCGGCATCCGGGCCGCTGGATCGCCGCAGTGCTCGTCCTCGTGATCGGCATCGCGACCCTGTCGTCGATCCTCCAGAACCCGAACCTCGACCTCCCGACGGTGGGGGAGTACCTCTTCAAGCCCCTGACGCTCAGCGGCGTCGTCATCACCCTCTGGCTCACCGCGGCATCCATGGTGGTGGGCGTCATCGGCGGCATCGTGGTCGCCGTCATGCGCCTCTCGCCGAACCCGGTGCTCTCGATCGCCGCGGCCCTCTTCATCTGGGTCTTCCGCGGCACGCCGCTGCTGCTGCAGCTCATCTTCTGGGGCTTCATCGGCGCCTTCATCCCGAAGGTCGTCATCGGCGTGCCGTTCACCTCGGTGGAGTTCTGGTCGTTCACGACGAGCGACCTCATCCCGGCCACCGTGGCCGCGCTGCTCGCGCTCGGGCTCAACGAGATGGCGTACGCCGCGGAGATCGTGCGCGCGGGGATCCAGTCCGTGGATCCCGGCCAGACGGAAGCCGCCCACTCGCTGGGCATGTCCCCGATGAAGACCCTGCGGCGGATCGTGCTCCCGCAGGCGATGCGCGTGATCATCCCGCCCATGGGCAACGAGACGATCACGATGCTCAAGAGCACCTCGCTCGTCGCCATCGTCGCCGGTGACGACCTGATGTCGAACATCCGCGAGGCGTACACCCAGAACTACAAGATCATCCCGCTGCTCATCGTCGCGGCGATCTGGTACCTGGCGCTGACCTCGATCCTCTCGATTCCGCAGATGTGGCTGGAGCGCCGCTACGGCCGCGGCTTCACCGGCGTGCGCCCCACGCTGGGGTCGCGGGTCTCCACGTTCACCCAGAGCCTCACCCTGCCCGCGCGTGCCTCGAAGAAGGAGTCCGCCTCATGACCGCCGCCGCCCCACAGGCCGCCCCTCCTGCCGACCCCACCGGCCCCACCGCCGGCCCCATGGTCGAGGCCGTCGAGGTGCACAAGCGCTTCGGCAGCCTCGAGGTGCTGCAGGGCATCACGATGTCCGTCGAGCGTGGCCAGGTCGTGTGCCTGCTCGGCCCCTCGGGGTCGGGGAAGTCCACGTTCCTCCGGTGCATCAACCACCTCGAGCAGATCGACTCGGGCGTGATCCGCGTCGCCGGTGAGACGGTCGGCTACCGGGAGAAGGACGGCCGACTCTTCGAACTGCGCGAGAAGGAGGTCGCCACCCAACGCCGCAAGGTCGGCATGGTGTTCCAGCG
This sequence comes from Agromyces sp. 3263, assembly GCF_031456545.1. Taxonomy (NCBI): domain Bacteria; kingdom Bacillati; phylum Actinomycetota; class Actinomycetes; order Micrococcales; family Microbacteriaceae; genus Agromyces; species Agromyces sp. 3263. The sequence continues at coordinate 974,517 of NZ_JAVDUV010000002.1, read as the reverse complement.
GTTCAACCTGTTCCCCCACATGACCGCCCTCGAGAACGTGATGGAGGCGCCGACCCAGGTGCTCGGGCGTTCGAGGGCCCAGTCGCGTGACGACGGCATTCGCCTGCTCGAACAGGTCGGGCTCGGCGACAAGGCGGGGACGTATCCGGCGCAACTCTCGGGCGGCCAGCAGCAGCGGGTGGCCATCGCGCGAGCGCTCGCCATGGACCCCCAGGTCATGCTGTTCGACGAGCCGACGTCTGCGCTGGACCCCGAGCTCGTCGGCGACGTGCTCGACGTCATGCGCGGGCTCGCGGAGCGGGGCATGACCATGATCGTGGTGACCCACGAGATCGGGTTCGCGCGGGAGGTCGCCGACGTGGCGGTCTTCATGGACGGCGGGGTCGTCGTCGAGCAGGGCGATCCGCGGCAGGTGCTCGTCGAGCCGGCCGAGGAGCGCACGCGGTCGTTCCTGTCGAAGGTGCTCTGAGTGCCGCTCGATCTTTCGCGACCGGTCGGGCTTCGCACCACCCTCCCGTCCGAATCGCCGACCTGGCTCGCGTCCCTCCGTGCCGCCGTCGAGGGCGCGGTCGCCGGCTACCGCACTGACCTCGCCGAACTCGTCTCGATCGACTCCGGCAGCGCCGACGTCGACGGCGTGAATCGCGTCGCCGACTGGTGCGCGGGCCGCCTCGCTGCCGACGGGCTCACCGTCGCCCGCACGGCCACCGACCCCGTCGGTGGTGTCCGCCGCGGCGATGTCGTCGTGGCCCGTCGGCGTGGGACCGGCACGGCCACGGTGCTCCTCTTCGGGCACATGGACACGGTCTTCCCCACCGGCGAGGCGGCACGCCGGCCGTATCGGGAGTCGGACGGGCGGGCGTACGGACCGGGAGTCAGCGACGACAAGGGCGGGCTCCTGGCCGGTCTCGCCGCGGCCCGGGCCCTCGAAGCCAGCGGATGGCGCGGCTACGGCGAGCTCATCATCGCGCTCACCCCCGATGAGGAGGTCGGGTCGCCCGCGAGCCGCGCGCAGCTCGCGACGTTGGCCGGCGAGGCGGATGTCGCCCTGTCCCTGGAGTGCGCGAGGGAGAACGGCGACCTCGTGTCGGCGAGGAAGGGCATCGCCGACGTGCGCCTGGAGGTCAGGGGCCGAGCGGCGCACTCCGGCATCGAGCCCGAGCGCGGCGCGAACGCAGCGGCGGAGGCCGCGCACCTGGTGCTCGACCTGCTCGCCCTCAACGCCAGCCGCCCCGGCGTCACGGTGAACGTCGGCAACGTCTCGGCCGGGAGCCGCCCGAACATCGTCCCCGACGCGGCCGAGCTCCTCGTCGAGGTCCGCGCGCGGACCCTTGACGACCTCGAGGCGGTGCTCGACGCCATCGACGAGCGGGCGTCGGCCGTCAAGGTGGCGGGCACCAGCGTCTTCGCCGTCCGGCAGGACGTCTGCCCGCCGTTGGAGGCCGCGTCGACCGCCCCGGTCGTCGCCGCGGCGGCGGATGTCGCGGACCGCCTGGGCTTCCGCGTCCAGGCCGGTCCGACCGGCGGCGCGTCCGATGCCAACTTCGTGGCTGCCGTGGGCGTGCCGACCCTCGACGGGCTCGGGCCGATCGGCGGCGACGACCACGCTGCGACGGAATGGCTCGACCTCGACAGCGTGCCCGAGCGGGTCGCGCTCCTCGCCGCGCTCATCGCCGACCTCGCGCACCGCCGGCCACTACGCTGTGACGTGATCTCGTGAGGGGAGCCGACGATGGCGAGTGAACCGGCGCCGGTCACGTCCGTGGCCGAGGCGATCCGTTCGCGCATGGGCGAGCTCTCGCCCGCCGAGCGCAAGGTCGGGCGGGCGCTGCTCAACGGCTACCCGTCCGCCGGGTTCGAGACGGTGGCGCGGCTGGCCTCCCGGGCGGGGGTGAGCGGGCCCACGGTGGTGCGATTCGCGACGAGGCTCGGCTACCGGGGATTCCCCGAGTTCCAGCAGGCGCTCAGGGACGACCTCGACCAGCGTTCGGCCTCGCCGCTCGCGATCTACGACCGCGGGGTCGAGCACCCCTCGCCGGCGGAGCCGGCCGATCCCGCCGCCATCGCCGTGTCCTCCGTGGAGCGCACGTTCGCCACGGTGCCGCCCCACGACATCGAGGCGTGCGCGGAGGCGCTCGCGGATCCGCGAGCGCAGATCCGGCTCGCCGGCGGCCGCTACAGCCAGCTCCTCGCTCGGTTCCTCGAGCTGCACCTGCGCTCGATGCGCCCCGGCGCCGCGATGCTTCCCGACGAGACCAGCAGCCGGGCGGCGGAGATGGGCACCCTGACCCGCCGCGACGTGCTCGTGCTCTTCGACTTCCGGCGGTATGAGGAGCCGACCCGGGCGCTGGCCGAGTTCGCCGCCGCGAAGCGGACGCGGGTGGTGCTCTTCACCGACACCTGGATGTCGCCCATCGCCTCCGTGGCGACGGTGGTGCTCCCGAGCGCCACGGACTCGTCGTCGCCGTTCGATGCGATGACGCCGGCGATGGCCCTCGTCGAAGCGGTGATCGCCTCGTGCTTCGAGCGGCTCGGCGAGTCGGCGACCGAGCGGATGCGCCACACCGAACGCGACGCGCACGCACTCGGGCTGGTGTGACCACCGCCGGACCACACGCTGTGGTGCGCGCTCGGCGTGCCGCGCTCGCTCAGCCGAGCCGGCGCAGTGCCGCCGCGAGGGTGGCGCGGAACTCGGGCCCGTCGGGCGGTTGCGGGGCTGCGCCGTCACGCATCCGTCGAGCCCATTCCACGCCGACGTAGCGCATGACTCCGGCCAGCATGTGGGTGATGAGCTCGGCCTGCGCGTCGAGCTCGGCGTCGGACGCGGCATCCGTGCCATCCCTGCCCGACTGCTGGCGGAGGCGGAGGGCGATGATCTCGCGAAGCTCGCCCTCGATCGCGGCCAGCCGTTCCATCTGCCGGGCGAGCAGCGCCGGATGGGTCGAGATGGCCTGGAATCGCTCAGCCATGACGGCGGGGTCGCCGGGCAGCTTCGACGGGTCGATCCGGATGAGGCCGACGGCCTCGGCGAGGAGCGGCCCGTCGGACACGATGAACGCGCGCGCCGCGCGCTCATCGATGGTGGGCAGGTCCACGCCGAGCAGCGCGGCATCCTTCGTCCTGAAGTGGTTGAAGAAGGTGCGCTGGGAGACGCCGGCCGCCTCGCAGATCATGTCGACCGTCACCAGGTCGTAGCCGTGCTCGAGCACGAGCTCGACGGCGGCGCGCTCGATGGCGGCGGTCGTCTCGGCGGCTCCGCGACGACGCGGCCCGGCACCCGGTGCGGTCGACATGTTCTCTGCTCCCTCCGCTACTCGTACCGTAGCGACTCGATCGGATCCTGTCGGGCAGCGCGGCGGGCGGGCAGTACACCCGAGAGGAAGGCGATGAGCATGATCGCCGCGATCACGAGGGCGACGCTCAGCGGGTCGAACAGCAGGAGCGTGAGCCCGGGCAGGGCGGCAAGGGGGCCGGCCGACGCGACGGACGAGATCGCGGTACCGACCCCGATGGCCGCCAGGGCGCCGAGCGCGCTCCCGAGGAATCCGATGACGACGGCTTCAAGGCTGAACAGCCCGAACACGCGCCCGTTCGACATGCCCATCGCCTTCATGAGCCCGATCTCCCTGGTGCGCTCCTGGACGCTCATCAGCAGCGTGTTGATGATGCCGAACGACGCGGCGATGAGGGCCACGATCGCGAACGCGCTGAGCACGCCGATGATGCCGTTGATGATCGTCTGCACGACGCCGAGCTGGTCCTCGACCGTCTGCCCGGCGAGGTCCGCATCCGCGAGCGCGAGCTTCACCTCGGTCACGTCGTCGTCGGTGACGGCGCCGTCGGCGCCCGACCCGGTGAGGTACGCGACCGCGACGGCGTACGCGTCGGGCTGCCCCGGCACGGCCTGCGCGTCGGCGACCTCGGTGGTGAGGGCCTGGTTGGCCCCGGCCCCCGAGGCGAGCAGGCTGGTGCGCGCGACGCCGACGATCGTGGCCTCGGTGCTCTGCTCGCCGCCATCGGCCACGGTGTACCCGAGTTCCACCGTGCGACCGATCGCGTCGTCGGCATCGTCGTACCCGAGCGTGTCGACGTAGTCCTCGGGCAGGATGACCTGCGCCTCGTCGGCCTCCTGGTCGAGCTGCGCTCCGGCGACGAGGTCACTGCGTCCGATGGACGAGGTGGGGTTCACGTCGAGCTCGAACCTCGTGTCGGTGGACGTGTCGGATGCCGCGACCCAGTCGACGGAGATCGAGCGGATGGGTTCCACCCGGTCCACGCCATAGATCGCGGCGATCGCGTCGAGGTCATCGTCGCTCATGAGCGTGCCACCGCCGAGCGGGTTGGCCTGAGACGACTGCTGGCGGCCGTCGGGGTCGTACTCCGCCGGACCGTCGGTGGTGTCGGTCGTGGTCGCGGGGCTCACGAGCAGCACGTCCCCGGTGGAGAGCGAGGCGACCTGCTTCGTGACGTAGTCGCTGACCCCCGCGCCGAGCGCCGTGGTGAGCGTCAGGGTGAATGCACCGACGAACAGCGAGAGCACGGTGAGCGTCGTGCGGAGCTTCGAGCGGAACGCGTTCCGCGTGGCGCTCGTGATGACATCGGCGGCCCTCATCGACCCGCTCCTTCCGCGATGACGGATGCCGCGGCATCCGATTCGCCGACGATGAGCCCGTCGGCGATGGTGATGCGGCGATCGCAGCGCGCGGCGAGCTCCTCGTCGTGCGTCACGACCACGAGGGTGATGCCGCGCTCGCGCTGGAGGCCGAAGAGCAGGTCGTCCACCTGGTGTCCGGTGGCGGTGTCGAGGTTGCCGGTAGGTTCGTCGGCGAAGATCAGGTCGGGTTCGTTGACGAGGGCGCGGGCGATCACGACGCGCTGCTTCTGGCCGCCCGACAGGTCGTTGGCCCTGTTGCCGGCCTTGTCGGCGAGCCCGAGTGCGTCGAGCGACGCGAGCGCGCGACGTCGCCGTTCGCGCGGCGCGACCCCCGCCACGACGAGCGGCAGGCTCACGTTCTCGAGCACGGTCTGGCCGGCGGTGAGGAAGAACTGCTGGAAGACGAAACCGAACCGCTCGTTCCGAAGGCGGTTCACCACGGCCGCCGGAGCAGCGCCGACGTCCTGGCCGTCGATCTCGACCCGACCGGAGTCGGGCCGGTCGAGCAGCGCGAGCAGGTGCATGAGCGTGGACTTGCCCGAGCCGCTCTTGCCGACGATCGCGAGCGACTCGCCGCGGCGGACCTCGAGCGAGACGCCTCGGAGCGCGTCGAATCGCGCTTGGCCCCTGCCGTAACTCCGCGTCAGGTCGACGGCTCGCAGCACCGGTGGTGCCGGAGGGTTGGTCATCGAAGTTCCCTTCAGTCCATGAAACAGTTAAGTGCAGTTACTGCACAATAGTCTGCAGAAGCTGAATGTCCGCTGGTCGACGACGACGAGGTTGGGCGTGTCGACCCAGCGACGGAACATGTCGAGGTCGCGCAGGTCTCGGCCCGCGAACACCCCATGAACGGGGGATTGACCCGATCATTTGGGCGCAACAGACTTTGGGCCTTGGTGGCGTACCCGAGCGCCGCTATTCCCGGAGGTTCTCATGCGCGCTTCCAGCGGCATTTCGACGAGACGAGTTCGTGTTCCGGAGGGCCGGATGCGCGGCTGGCTTGCCGTGATCGCATCGGGGGCGGTGGTCGCGGCCATGCTCAGTGGCATGCCGGCCTTCGCTTCGACCGTCACGACCGCGACGTTCACCGGGGGTGCCGGCACCGTCTCGTCGGGCGGCACGCTGTATGCGAAGCAGGGCGGGGCGCTGACGCTCACGGCCATCACGAGCAGTGACACCAGGTGCGTGGATGTCGCCGGCGCGTTCACCGCACACGACCAATCTGCCGGGGCCAAGACGAACTGGACCTTCACGACGACGGCCGGTGCGGGCGACGGCGCCCAGGCCGTGACCGTGTTCGCCTCGCCCAACGTGAACGCGCAGGGGAAATGCACGGGCCAAACCAATTCGCTGCAGGCATCGTTCACCCTCGACAACACGGGGCCGGTGTTGAACGCGTCCCTGGCACCTGCCGCCAACGCAGCCGGGTGGAACAAGGCCAACGTCGGTATCACCTGGTCGGCAACGGATGCCGGTTCGGGGATCGGCACCGGGCCCACCCCCGCCACGGAGAGCGTGAACTCGAACACTGCGGGTGTCACGAAGAACGCCACGGCAAGCGACCGACTGGGCAACAGCGGCACCGGCGCGGTGGTCGTCAAGCTCGACAAGATGAACCCGACCATCACCGGAAGCGCCGCTCCGGCCGCGAACGCGGCCGGGTGGAACAACTCCGATGTCACGGTCTCGCTCACCTGCGCGGACGCGCTCTCCGGGATCAAGTCCTGCACCGGTGGCGGCACGGTGGTGCTCTCGACCGAGGCAGCGAACCAGTCGGTGTCCGGAACCGCAGTGGACAATGCAGACAACGCTGCGAGTGCGGGTGTCTCAGGCATCAGCATCGACAAGACGGCGCCGACCCTCACCGGCACACCGACCACCTCGGCCAACGGCAACGGCTGGTACAAGGGCGATGTCGCGATCGGCTGGTCCGGGGTCGACGCGCTGTCGGGGATCAACCCGTCGACGCAGCCCGCGAATGGCCTCATCACCGGTGAGGGCAGCGCGTTGACCGCAAGCGCGTCGATCGCGGACCGGGCCGGGAACACGAGGACGGCGTCGAGCGTGCCGGTGAATGTCGACCGGACGGCTCCGGTGACGGGAGTGAGCGGGTCCTCGAACACCTGGACGAGCGGCAGTGTGACGTTGGTGCTGTCGCCATCCGACAATCTGTCGGGCATCGGGTCGACGTCGTACGCGATCGATGGCGGAGCGGTGCAGAGCGGGACGAGCGTGATCCTGTCGAGCGAGGGCGATCACTCGATCTCATTCTTCAGCACCGATCGGGCCGGCAACGTCGAGGCCGCGCAAACGGCCCACGTGAAGATCGACAAGACGGCCCCGACGATCGGTCACTCGTTCACGCCGCTGACGTACTCGGAGGGTGCGTGGTCGAACCAGGGCGTGACGGTCACGTTCACGTGTGCTGACGCCGGTTCCGGTGTTGCGTCGTGCACGGCACCCGTGACGCAGTCGTCTGAGGGTCTTTCCCAGCAGGTGACGGGCACCGCGACCGACAATGCGGGGAACTCCGCGTCGGATACGGCCGTGGTGAGCATCGACAAGACCGCGCCGACGATCTCGGCTTCGGCTGATCGGGCGCCCAACGGCGCCGGTTGGTATCGGGATGCCGTGACGGTGAGCTTCTCCGCGAACGATGCGCTCTCGGGTCTGGCCTCCGCGTCGGGTGCCCAGATCCTGGGCGAGGGTGCGAACCAGTCGGTGACTGGCACCGCGACGGATGCGGCTGGGAACAGCGCGAGCGCAGGGGTGTCGGGGATCAACGTCGACACGACGGCGCCGGTCGTCACTGCGGTGTTCTCGCCTGGTTGGCATGCCGATGACGTGACGGTGCTCTGGTCGTGCACGGATGCGCTGTCCGGGGTTGCAGCCGAGCCGGTGGATGACACGGTCACGGGGGAGGGCGGCAACCTGGCGTCGTCGGCCACATGCACGGACGTCGCCGGGAACACCGCAAGCACGACGGTGGACGGCATCCAGATCGACCGCACCGCACCGACCACCACCGCGACAATTCCCGACCCGCTCCCGAGCGGTTGGTATGCCGACGCAGTCCCGGTCGCGTTGATCGGACACGACACACTCTCCGGCGTGGCGGCGACGTATTTCAGCATCGACGGGGCCGCGGCCCAGCCCTACACCGGCGCCTTCCCATACACCCAGAAGGGCACGCACACCATCGCGTTCTGGAGCACGGATGTCGCGGGCAACAGCGAAGATGCGACCGTCAACAGCGTCACGCTCAAGATCGACGACGTGCCGCCGGTCACGACGGTGATCAACCCGATCTCGCCGGCCAGCGGCTGGTTCGTCATGAGCGGCATCCCGGTCGCATTCGACGCTGACGATGCCGAGTCGGGCATTTCGGCGACCTACTACGAGATCGACGGTGGCGGAGCCCAGACGTACGGCGTGCCGTTCACCGCGGAGCTCGCCACAGGGAGCCACTCAATCACCTACTGGAGCGTCGACCTCGCCGGCAACGCGGAGGCGAAGCGGACGACGATCGTGAACGTCGACGATGTCGCCCCATCCATCGTCGGCGTGGCGTCTCCGGCGGCGAACGGTTTCGGCTGGAACAACACGGACGTCGGCGTGACCTTCACGTGCACCGACGCCGAGTCCGGAGTCGCCGGTTGCGGTCCCGATGGAACGCTCACCAGCGAGGGCGCCGACCAGCAGGTCCAGGGCGACACCCAGGACGTCGCCGGCAACGTCAATTCGACGATCGTCGACCACATCAACATCGACAAGACCGCGCCGACGCTCGTCGGCGCCGCGACGGTCGATGCCAATGGCGCCGGCTGGTACAACGGCGATGTCACGATCGAGTGGACGGGGAACGACGCGCTCTCGGGCATCGACCCGTCGACGCAACCGGCCGACAGCACGATCAGCGGCGAGGGCAACGACCTGGGCGCCTCAGCCAGCATCCTCGACAAGGCGGGGAACACGGCGACGGCATCGGTGAACGGAATCAACATCGACCGCACCGCGCCGCACATCGACGGCGGTCCGACGACGACTCCGAATGCCGCCGGCTGGTACCGCGACCAGGTGGTGGTGGACTTCACCTGCACGGATGCACTGTCAGGGGTGGCATCCTGCCCGACCAGCGCGGTGATCTCCGGCGACGGAGCCGGCCAGGCCATCACCAGCGACCCGGCCGGCGACAAGGCGGGCAACCTCAGTGCCGGAAAGACCATCGGCGGCATCAACATCGACGGATCAGCCCCGAGCACGACAGCCAACAACCAGTGCACCAAGACCAACGGCTGGTGCACGGGTGCGACGGCGAATGTCGTGCTGGCGGCCACCGACCAGGCCGGTCTGTCGGGGGTCAAGGAGATCCACTACAGGATCGACGGCGGCGCCGAGCAGGTGGCAGCAGGTGCAGCCAAGACGATCAGTGTCCCGCTCGACGGAAGCGGTATCGGCACCGTGCACTACTGGGCAGTCGATATCGCGGGCAACACCGAGGCCTCGAACGCCGTCGCACTCAAGTGGGACAACATCGCCCCGATGGTCACCCACACGCTGTCACCCGTGCCCAACGCGAACGACTGGAACAGGAGCGACGTCACGGTCACCTTCGGTGCCAAGGACGACGATGCCGGATCCGGCGTCGCCGACGTGACCGCCCCCGTGACGGTCTCCACCGAGACCGACGGGCAGGTCTTGGTCGGATCGGCGACGGATACCGCGGGCAACGTGGGAACCGACGCGGTGACCATCAGACTCGACAAGACGGCGCCGACCATCAGCGGTGCGGTCGTCAGTGGCACGCAGGGTGGCAACGGTTGGTATGTGGGGCCGGTCACGGTTCACTTCACCTGCTCCGACGGCCGCTCCGGAGTGGCCACCTGCCCCGATGATGTGATCCTCACCGCCAACGGTGCGAACTCTGCGAGCGGCACCGCGACCGACAAGGCCGGCAACACGGCAGTCACCGCGGTATCCGGCATCAACATCGACACCGAGGCGCCCACCATCGCCGTGGTCAACGTTGCCGGCGGCACCTACACGCTCGGCGCCGTACCTCCGGCAAGCTGCACGGCCGGCGATGGCTTCTCCGGCCTTGCGGGATCGTGCGTGGTCACGATCTCCGGAGGAACTCCCAACGGGGTCGGCACCTTCACCTACACCGCGAGGGCGACGGACACGGCCGGGAACACGGCAACGACGACGGGGAGCTTCCGGGTGATCTACCGGTTCGACGGATTCCTGCAGCCGATCAACGACACCGCACACCAGGTCGGCACCTCGACGAGCGTCTTCAAGGGCGGGAGCACGATCCCGGTCAAGCTCCAGCTCAAGAACGCGAGCGGGACGGTCGTACCGACGAATGTCGCACCGGCATGGCTGGCCCCGGCCAAGGGCGCCTCCATGAACCTGCCCGTCGACGAGTCGCTCTACTCGGTGGCCGCCGACAGCGGCAGCACGTATCGATTGGAGGGCTCCCAGTACGGCTACAACTGGAAGACCCCGTCGGGCGGCAACTACTATCGCATCGGCGTTCGTCTGGACGACGGGCAGACCTACTCCGTCAACATCGGCGTGCGATAGCGGCCCGCGGAGGGACGCCCCATGCGTGGTCGAGCGAGGTCGACGGTCGAGCGGGGTCGAGAGTTGTCGTAGACTGGCCACATCATCGCGATCGGCTCGCTCGAGAGATGTCGATCTGATCGGTGATATCGCGAGGAGTGACTGCCGCACGGGAGTCAGCGTCGCGGGGTGGAGCAGTTCGGTAGCTCGCTGGGCTCATAACCCAGAGGTCGTAGGTTCAAATCCTGCCCCCGCAACCGAAACAGAAGATCCCGGTCTCGAACAGAGGCCGGGATCTTCTGCATTTCCAGCGCGTCATGGGCGCCCGCGCGACCAGAGGGGGGAGCCGGGTCAGCCGGCCGCGGCATCCGTGCGGCCGGGTGCCGGCGCACCCAGCCGATAGAACAGGAAGGGGATCGCCGAGAGCAGGCAGCTGGCCGCGGGCACGAGGGTGATCGCCGCGAAGACCGTCTGCTGCATCTCGGGCGTGACCGTCACGCCGGCCTCGTACCCGGCCATCACCACGAAGGCCCCGAACACGAGCACGGCCAGCGCGTTCATGATCTTCGTGGCGAAGGTGAGGCTGGCGAAGGAGATGCCGTCGTTGCGAACCCCGAGACGGCGCTCCGTGTCGTCGACGGAGTCGGCGATCATCGTCGCCTGCGTGACGAGGAAGATGCCGAGGGTGAGTCCGGTGAGGAAGATGAACACCAGGATGGCGGCGAGGTTCGCGAATCCGACGAGGTACATGGCGACGTACAGCACGGCGGCCACGAGGGAACTGCCCACGATGAGCGTGCGCCCGGAGAGGCGGCGGAGCAGCAGCGGCGTCGCGAAGGACGAGACGACCATGCCCGCGATGATCGCGGCTCCGACGAGGGTGAAGGTGCCCTCGTTCCCGTACGCGATCACCACGAAGACCGCACCGCCCGCCTGGACGATGAACCGTCCGAAGCCGAGTACGGAACCGAGCAGCACCATGAGCAGCGGCGTGTTCCGGAACAGCGCGGTGACGAGCTGACGCAGGGAGAGCCCCGTCGAGGCGGCCGAGGTCCGTCGCTCCCGGGTGAAGAAGAAGGCGAGCAGGAAGACGCCCATGCCGAGGAACGACGTGATGAACACGGCCAGCGACCATCCGCTGCTCGTCGTCTCGGGCCCGAAGCTCAGCAGGCGCGCCACCCACGGCATTCCGAGCGTCGCGACTCCGAGCGCGATGGCTCCGAAGGCGCGGACGTTCCCGATCACTCGCGTGCGCTCCGCCGGGTCGGCGAAGGCGGAGCCGATGAGACCCCAGAACGGCACGTCGCACACCGTGTACGCGAGGCTCCACAGCACGTAGCAGACCCCGAAGTACACGAGCTTGAGCGGCTCGGCCGTGTCGGGCACGGTGAAGAGGAGCCCCGAGAGCAACGCGACGGGCGCGGCGGAGAACAGGATGTACGGCCGGAGCTTGCCCCACCGGGTGCGGGTCATGTCGATGATGCTGCCCATGACGGGGTCGAGGATCGCGTCGACGACCTTCGAGACGGTGATGATGATCGTGACCACCGCGAGCCCCGCGGTGCTGATCCCCGCATACTGCAGCAGGTACACGAGGATGAACGTCGACACCGTGGTGAGCACGATGTTCTGGCCGAATCCCGCCGTGACCACGGCGATCCGCTGCCGTCTCGGAGGGACGACGCCTTCGGTCGCGTCCTGGTTCGCCGTCGCCGTCACCGCTCAGTCCTCCAGCAGGATCGTCTTGATCTCGAACGGCCCGAAGGCGATCCGACCGAGGTCGGCGGCTCCCCGGGGCCGTTCGAGCAGGTCGGTCTCGTGCGCCGCGCGATACGCCCGGTCGACCCGCAGCGAGACCGTGGTCGGACGCCCGAGGCTCTCGTACAGCCGGAGCACGATGCCGTCGCCGTGCTCGGCCCGCTTCACGGTCTCCACGATGACGCCTGGGTCGTCGACATCGACCAGGCTGTCGAACGCCACACCGTCGGTGATCCGAAGCGGGTTGTTCAGCCGGTAGCCCTCGCGCACCACCTTGCCCAGATCGCCGCGTTCGAACGGGCAGAACGCATACGTGAAGTGGTGGATGCCGCGGTCGGCCGTCTTGTCGGGGAACGTCGGGGAGCGCAGCAGGTTGAGGCTCAGCAGCCCGTTCTTGGCCCGGTGCCCGTACTTGCCGTCGTTGAGCAGGGCGAACCCGCCGCCGGCATCCTCCGTGGCGATCCACTTGTGCGCGCAGACCTCGAACTGCGCCTTCTCGATCGAGTCGCGCTCGGTGGTCACCCGTTCGATGTGCCCGAACTGGATCTCGCACCGCACCGTCTCGCCGGAGTGGACCGGCCGGAACTCCGCACGCAGCATCCGGTGCCGCGTGTGCCAGTCGACCTCGGTCTCGAACCGCACGACGTCGCTGCCGGCGTCGAGCACGACGCGCTGGTCGATCGTGACGCCGCGTCCACGGAGCACCTGGCGACGAACGGCCGACGCGCCGTCGACCGTGGTCTCGACGCGGCTGACCCGCAGCGTGCGCGGCGTCTTCCCGACGTAGTCGGCCTTGATGTCCCACGCGTTGAACGGCCACACGTAGGGGTCCGTGTGCACCACGAGCCGATTGAGCCCGCCGGCGGCATGCTCGGCGCCCTCGCGATCCCGGCACGAGACGATCTCGCCGCTGGTGGCGTCGAACCGCAGCGTGAGGATGCCGTTCCCGAGCGCATCCTCCGAGGAGACGAGCCCCGGCTGCGCTCCGGCCGGTGCCAGCGGAGCCGCTGCGTAGGGCGGGACCTCGGCGTGGACCCAGCCCTCGTCGGTCTTCAGGAACTCGCTCCGGGAGAAGCCCGTCAGGTTCACGGCGGTGGGCGTTCCCGGCTGGCGCGGCAGCCGGTCGACGAGCCCGTCGGCGTACCCGTCGAGTGCCGCCTCGATGCGCTCGTAGGCCTCGATCGCCTCGCGGTTGACGCGGGCGATCGACGAGCCGGGCAGGATGTCGTGGAACTGGTGCAGCAGCACGTCGCGCCAATGCTGTTCGAGCACGGGCCTGCTGTCGTCGCCCGCGAGCACCGCCAGGGCCTCGACCTCGTGCAGCTTGCGCTCGACGAGGCGGTTGTGCCGCTTGACCCGCCCCTGCGTCGTGTACGTGCCCTGGTGCGTCTCGAGGTAGAGCTCGCCGACATGGGTGTGGGGGATGTCACGTTGCTCGAGCGAACGGAAGAAGTCGCCCGCCGAGGAGTACTCGACCTTGGGAAGGCCGCGCAGGTTCCGTTCCCGAGCGGTGACCTCGTGGTGGATCTCGTTCGGACCGCCGCCGCCGTCGCCTGAGCCGTACACCAGGAGCGCCGTGTTCAACGCGATCTCGGGGTACTGCTTCAGGCCGGTGAGCAGGTTGTCGGCCGCCGCGCGGCTGTTGTAGTCGCCCTCGGGTGGCATGTGCACGAGGACGGTGGACCCGTCGATGCCCTGCCAGTGGAAGGTGCGGTGCGGGAAGTCGTTGACCTTGTTCCAGGCGAGCTTGATGGTCTGGAACCAGTCCATCCCGGTGCCCCGGAGGATCTGCGGCAGGTTGCCGTTGTAGCCGAAGGTGTCGGGCAGCCAGCAGAGACGCAGCTGGTCGTCGCCGAGCCCGAACTCCTCCTGGAGGAACCGGCGGCCCACGAGCGCCTGCCGGACGAGCGATTCACCCGAAGGAAGGTTCGTGTCGGGTTCGACCCAGAACGATCCCTGCAGTTCCATGCGGCCGTCGGCGACGGCGCGCCGCATCCGGTCGTAGAGGGCCGGATGCCGCTGCTTCATCCACGCCATCTGCTGCGGTTGTGACGTGCCGTAGACGTAGTCGGCGCGCCGGTCGATCGCGTTGAGGGCGCGGACGTAGGTGCGCGCGGCCTTGCGGCGGGTCTCGCGCAGCGGCCACAGCCAGGCCATGTCGAGGTGGCCGTGCCCGACGGCGCTGTAGACGAACTCGCTCGCGGACGGCGCCGAGAGCTGCTCGGCGAGGATGGCACGCGCGCCGACGACCTCGCCGGCGGTGAAGGCGGTGTAGGCGGCGTTCAGCGCGCGCCGCACGTCGACCTCGAGTGCGGCATCCTCGGTGGCCCCGGCCAACACGAGGAGCGTGAGGTAGTCGTAGAAGAGCGCGTACGCCTCGTCGTCGCGGGTGGCCAGGTGCGCGCCGCGATAGGTCGCGCGGCCCACCTCGTAGAGGATCCAGCCGTTGTAGGTGACATCGGCGAAGAACTCGACCGTGCCGGTCGACGTGTCGACGTGCTGGACGGGGCGGTAGCGCCCGCCGCCGCTCTGCGGGAGGTCGCCCTGCTGGAAGACGGTGCTGACGGAGTCGAGGAGCTCGCCGTCGGCCGAGTGCACGAGGCCCTCGCCCCGGATGCCGAGCATGACGACGGGGTCCTCGATTCCCGTCGGCACGTCGCCCGTGATGCGCAGCCAGGCGCAGTCGAACACCTTGCCCCAGCGGGTGCCGGGCCGCAGCGGAACGAAGCCGGCCCGGTCGAGCTCCTCGAACGGGATCGGCTCCGCCGACCGGATGATCTCGGCATCGAGTCGCGCGACGGGGGTGTACACGCTGCGACGGATGCGCATGAGCCGTCGGTACTCACGGGGTTGCTGCACGCGAAGGCCGAAGAGCCACGCCGCGAACCCCGCCATCCACGTCCCCTTGCCTGAAGCCGACCGCCCGGACTCCCGCCGCTCCGATGCGGGCTGGGTGCGAGCGTGGCTCGCGGTGGTCAGTCTAGGGCAGCTGATCGCCTCGGGCCGCGAGCGCGATATGCTGCAGGACGACCATACCGAGGAGGTGAGACCCATCAACGTTCAGACCACGTGGGCGCTCCCTCGAGAGACGGCCTAGCCGCATCGGCAGCCGCGGAGCGTCCCTGACGCATCCGAAAGGCAGCACCATGCAGTTCACCTCAGAGTCCGTCGACGACGGGCTCATCGAACGTCGTTTCACCGTCGGCGACGTGCCGGGCATCCTGTGGACGCCGGCCGGCGACCACGACCCGCGACGGCTCATCCTCCTCGGCCACGGCGGCGGCCAGCACAAGGCCGCCCCTGCCCTCGTCGCTCGCGCGCGACGATTCGCGGCCGCCGGCTTCGCGGTCGCGGCGATCGACGCTCCCGGCCACGGCGACCGGCCGCGATCGGATCGCGAGCGGCGATTCTCGGCCGGCATGGCCGAGCGGATGTCGGCGGGCGAACCGGTCGCGGCCCACGTCGGGGAGTATCACGCCGCGGTCGCCGAGCAGGCAGTGGGCGAGTGGAAGTCGGTGCTCGACGCCCTGCAGGAGGACCTGGGGGAGGGGCGCGTGGGCTACTGGGGCCTGTCGCTCGGCGCCGCGATCGGCCTGCCGTTCTTCGCCGCCGATTCCCGGATCCGGGCCGCCGTGGTCGGCCTCGTCGGCGGCGACCTCGTCCCGGTCAGGGCGTCGCGCATCACCATCCCGGTCGAGTTCCTCGTGCAGTGGGATGACGAACTCGTGCCGAGGCAGGCCGCGCTCGACCTCTTCGACGCCCTCGCCTCCGCGGAGAAGACGCTGCACGCCAATCCGGGGCCGCACGCCGGCGTTCCCCGGTTCGAGGTCGAGAGCGCCGCACGGTTCTTCGTTCGTCACCTCCCCTGACGGAGACGCAGGTCGGCGGCCGACGTCGCAGCAGGACGAGGAGCGGCGGCCCGCACCGTGGTGCAGGCCGCCGCCCCGCGGCATCCGGGAGCTAGCCCTTCTTACCGTTGCCGCTGTTGGTGACCGAGAGCACGTACCCCGCGTCGAGGTACGTCAGGTCGCCCGTCGGCAGGTTCGACACGAGCGTCGCGAAGTCGCGGTTCTTGCCGTTCGCGCACTTCGTGTTGAAGCCGCCCTGCGAGATGGCATCGCCCTCGAGCCGGTACACGTAGTTGCCGGCACCGTCGGCGATCTCGTACGGCGAGTCCACCCCGGGCGTGAGGTCGCAGCTCGCGACCACCTGCAGGGTCCAGTTGTTGTCCTGCAGGCCGTTCGTCTCGAACCACTCGCCCTCGGGCGACGAGAGGGTGGCGGCCGCGCCGTTCACCATCACGTCGTCCACGAACCATCCGGTGTCGAGGTAGGCGGCGTCCGTCGAGTACCGGAAGCGCACGTCCGTGGTTCCGTCGGGCAGTTGCGCCGTGTAGTGCACGTACACCGGGTCGTCGACGAAGTACTCGCCGCCCGACGTGCCGGTGATGCCGTTGCCCTCGGTGTTGCCGCCATGCGGGTCGTCGTTCGTCGTGACGGTCGCGCCCGAGTCGTCGACCACGGGAACCGTGACCCACTCGCCGTTCACGAGCGCCTCGACGAAGCCGTAGTCCCAGCCCTCCTCGATGAAGTGCCAGGTCCAGAAGTCGAGCGACGTCACCGCGCCGGCGACATCCACGTCGAGGATGTTGTCGGACTGGCTCTCGTAGCCGGCGTACCAGTGCGTGTCACCCGAGTGCGGCGCCACCTGCGTGGTGTCCTCGCCGTCGAGCGAGATGGTGACGTTCGGTCCCGGGTTGCGGAACCGCTCGACCTGCAGGCCGTACGGCACGGCGGTCGGGCTCTGCGCGTTCGTGCGGCGAAGCCACTTCGACTCGGGCTGGGCGCCCTGGCTCGAACCGCGGCCCTCCCAGAACTGGTCGTCGGCGATGTCGATCGTCCACGACGTCGAGGCGGGGTCGCCGAAGTCGACGGCCTTGATGTCGAAGCGGTCGGATGCCTCGTCGTCGAGGTACACGGCCACGGCCCAGTCCTGGTACAGCACCTTCGCCGAGCGCAGCCCGGCACCCGTCTGCGCGTTGAACTGGTCGATCGCGGCCTGGACGCCCTCCATGCCGTCGGCCTGGTTCTCGAAGATGAGCTTGATCAGCAGGTCGCCGCCGGCGCCGTCGTACTGCAGGTCGGGCGCGTAGGTGCCGTCGCCGTTGCCGCCCGCCTGCTCCCAGAGGTACTGGAAGAACGTGTAGGCGGCGCCGTAGTTCTGCAGCCCGCCCGCCCAGCGCGTGAGCGACGTGTCGGCGTAGAACACCTGGTGGTACGTCAGGTGCGATCCGCCGACGTCGTAGCCGTTGAGGAACACCGCGAAGTCCGCGAGGCCCTCATCCACCCACGACAGCTCGCCCGGGTCGCTGTAGTTGTGCAGCAGGTGCTCCAGCTCGTGGGCGATCACGCCCTCGTACAGCGTGGGCTGGTCGTTGTCGGGGTCGTCGTCGTTCCACTCCGAGTCCGCGGGTCCGACGCGGTTCGCCCAGTCGAAGGCGTCCACGACGATCGCGTTCATGCCCGACGAGTCGATGTACTCGGGTGCGAAGTACCCGGCGGTGTAGGTCGTCTCCGCGCAGTCGTAGTAGTTCGCGTCCTGCACGTTGTAGACGAGCATGACGAGCGAGTCGCTCGCGGGCTCACTGGGATCCGCGGCATCCATCGGGCCGTAGTGCTCCTCGTCGACCGCGACGATCTGGCTCGAGAGCTCGTCGCCCAGGTAGTCGATCTGGGCCTGCGTGAGCGTGTAGTCCTCGGCGCTGGCGTCCGCGCACGGCTCGAACTCGTCAGCGGGATTGGGATCGAAGGCGGGGTCGAGGCTCGCGACGCCGGTGGGCGCCGAGCCGTCGAGGGGTGTGCCCGCGGGCACGTAGATGTAGACGGGCGTGCCGTCGGGGGTGGTCCCGGCATAGGCCCGCACGAACTCCTGTTCGTAGGTGCCGCCCGCCTCACTGTCGTTGATCGGCAGGGTGAGCGTGGGTTCACCGGGCAGGTTGTCGGGCGCGGCGTTGGCCGGCCCTGCGGATGTCGCGATCATCGCGACGGCGACGACACCCGTCACCGCGGCGCCGATCACGCGGGTTGGAACTCGGAGCACGACGTTGTCTCCCTCTTGTCATGGCCCCGAGGAGACGATCAGCCTCCCCGCAGGGCCGTCGTATGGGGGCCGCGTGGTCGCGGTCCCCGGTGTAACCGAGTCAGTACAGCACGCGGAATTCGAGCGCAAAAGGGCTTGCGCCCGAGGCTCGGAACCGTCCGGGAAGCGCTCCCCACGGTGCGGGGAGCCGCTGGAAGCCCGTCAGGAGAGCGACCTGCGGGCTACGCTGGCGGCATGTCCGATCACGCCGGAAGGGCTCTCGCCGTCGCCGTCGCACAATTCGCGCCCGGTGCCGACCGTGCCGCGAACCTGGTCGAGATCGAGCGGCTCGCGGCGCTCGCCGCGACCCGCGGTGCGCGCCTCGTGGTGTTCCCCGAGTACTCGAGCTACTTCACGCCCGAGCCCGGCTGGGACTGGCAGGGGGCCGCGGAGGCGATCGGGGGCCGGTTCACCGAGGCGCTCGGCGCCATCGCGACGCGCCTCGACGTGCACCTCGTCGCGGGCATGATCGAGCGACTCGGCGGCGACGAGCGCCGCGTCGGCAACACGGTCGTGGCGATCGCCCCCCACGACGGGGTCGTGGCGCGGTACCGCAAGCTGCACCTGTACGACGCGTTCGGGCAGCGCGAGTCCGAATGGGTGGCGCCGGGAGACATCGCGCCGCCCGAGCTGTTCGAGGCCGGCGGCATCCGCTTCGGCCTGCAGACCTGCTACGACGCCCGCTTCCCCGAGGTGACCCGCCGCATCGTCGACGCCGGCGCCGACGTGGTGTGCATGCCCGCCGAATGGGTGCGAGGCCCGCTCAAGGAGGCGCACTGGCGGGTGCTGACCACCGCACGCGCCCTCGAGAACACCATGTACGTCGTCGCGGCCGACCACGCGCCTCCGGTGGGCGCGGGCAACAGCATGATCGTCGATCCCATGGGCGTCGAGATCGCGACGATCGGCGAGGCGACGGATGTCGCGGTGGCCTGGGTCTCGCATGAGCGCATCGACGCCGTGCGCCGGATCAATCCGGCGCTCGCGCTGCGCCGCTTCGACGTGACCGAGCGGATCAGTCCGCGCCAGCGCTGAGCGCCGAGAGCCGAGCGGATGCCTCCTCCAGCACCTCGCGGCGCTTGCAGAACGCGAACCGCACGAGGCTGCGGTACGCGTCCTGGCGGTCGGGGTGCACGAACGCCGAGACCGGAACCCCCACCACGCCCGCGAGGTCGGGCAGGCGGCGGCAGAGCGCCGCGCCGTCGTCGTAGCCGAGCGGGCGGGCGTCCGCGACGATGAAGTACCCGGCGCCGGGCAGCGACACGGAGAAGCCGGCGGCGGTGAGGCCGTCCGCGAGCAGGTCGCGCTTCGCGCGGAGCTCGGTCGCGGCATCCGTGAACACCGCATCGGGCAGCCCGAGGCCGGTGGCGATGGCCGGCTGGAACGGTGCGCCGTTCACGAACGTGAGGTACTGCTTCACCGCCAGCACGCTCGTGACGAGCGCGGCGGGTGCGGTGAGCCAGCCGATCTTCCAGCCGGTGGTGCTGAACGTCTTGCCGCCCGACGAGATCGACACGGTGCGTTCGCGAGCGCCGGGCAGCGTCGCGATCGGCGTGTGCGGCACGCCGAACGTGAGGTGCTCGTACACCTCGTCGGTGACGATGATCGCGTCGTGCCGCTCGGCGAGGCGCACGACCAGCGCGAGGGTGTCGGCGTCGAGCACGGCGCCGGTCGGGTTGTGGGGCGAGTTCACCAGGATGAGGCGCGTGCGGTCGGTGACGGCCGACTGGAGCTCCGAGTGGTCGGGCCGCCAGTCGGGAAACCGGAGCGGCACGGTGCGGTGCACGCCCCCCGCCCGCGCGATGAGGGCCGCGTAGGCGTCGTAGTACGGCTCGAACGTCACGACCTCATCGCCCTCGTCGACGAACGCCAGGATGGTGGCCGCGAGCGCCTCGGTGGCGCCGGCCGTCACGAGCACCTCGGATGCCGCGTCGACCTCGAGCGCGTAGAACCGACGTTGGTGCTCGGCGATGGCCTCCCGCAGCACGGGCATGCCGATCCCCGGCGGGTACTGGTTCACGCCCTCGGAGATGGCCCGGCGCGCGGCCTCGAGCACCTCGGCCGGTCCGTCCTCGTCGGGGAACCCCTGACCGAGGTTGATCGCGCCGGTGCGCGCCGCGAGCGCGCTCATCTCGGCGAAGATCGTGGCGGCGATGCTGCCGTCGGACGCCAGCAGGCCGGCGCCTGCGGCGGTGCGCTGCCACGGCCGCAGGGCCGGCGAGGGGGAGAAGTCGCTCACGCTCTCACCGTACGTCAGGGTGGGGCCGCTACGCTGGCGCACGGCGACCACGACGGTGCGATTCGCATTCGGACGAATCACCGCCACCGGATAGCCGGTTCATAGACTTCGCCGATGCCGTGCACAGCTTGGAGCGGGATGCTGGCATCGCTTTGGAAGGAGCACACCATGACCGACATCACTGACGGCACCTCGGGCGAGGCCCGCGACGGCGACGTCGCGGCGACGACGGCCACCAACGAGACCGCCGCGAACCCGGCGGCCCAGACCGCCCCCGCGACCTCCACCGAGCCCGCCGCCACGGCCGCTCCGGCTCCGACCACCGAGGGCGCGACCGCAGCCGCCGCGCAGGCGCCCGCCGATGCCGCCCCCGCCGCGACCGGCACCGTGTACGAGCCCGGCCAGGCCCCGCAGCCCTATCGGGCTCCCGCCGCGGCACCCGCCGCCGCGGCGCCGGCTCCGGCCGCAGCCCCCGCCGCGGCTCCCGCGGCCGTAGCAGCTCCGGTGGCGGCCGCCGCCACGCAGCCGACCGCGCCGACGCAGCCCGTCTCGGGCCAGGTCCCGCCGGCCTTCGGCGGCCCCCGCCCCGGCGAGACCCAGCCCACGACCCCGGTGGCCGGCGTTCCGCCGTACGGCACGCCGCCCGGCCAGCCGGCCGTCGCCGGCCAGCCCGCGCCGAAGCAGCGCCGGGTCGGCCTGGGCGTGGCCGCGGCGATCGTCGCCGCCGCCCTGATCGGGGGCGCCTCGGGCGCCGGCATCAACGCGCTCATCGCGGGCAATGACGCGCCCGCGTCATCCGAGAGCGCGGGCAGCGCCCAGAACATCGTCGTGAACGACACCGACTCGGTGAACCAGATCACCGCGGTCGCCGCGAAGGCGAGCCCGAGCGTCGTGACCATCTCGGTCACCGGCGGCCAGGCCGGCGGCACCGGATCGGGCATCATCCTCTCCGAGGACGGCTACGTGCTCACCAACACCCACGTGGTGACGCTCGACGGTGCGACCGGCGACCCGACCATCCAGGTGAAGACGAACGACGGTCACCTCTACGACGCCGAGCTCGTGGGCACCGACCCGCTCTCCGACCTCGCGGTCATCAAGCTGGTGGATGCCTCGGGCCTCACGCCGCTCGACTTCGCGGACTCCGACAAGCTCAACGTCGGCGACACCGCCATCGCGATCGGCGCGCCGCTCGGCCTGTCGGGCACCGTCACCAACGGCATCGTGAGCGCGCTGAACCGCTCGATCGACGTCGCGTCCTCGGCCGCGCCGGCGACGCCCGACGACTCGACCGAGGGCGACGGCGGCCAGGGCGACAGCGGCCAGGGCGACAGCGGTGACGGCTCCGAGCAGAGCCCGTTCGACTTCTTCTTCGACCTGCCGAACCCCGACGGCTCGCAGCCCGAGGCGCCGCAGGCACAGGCGTCGGGCCAGGTGTCGCTCCCGGTCATCCAGACGGATGCCGCGATCAACCCCGGCAACTCCGGTGGCGCGCTCCTGAACTCCGAGGGCGAGCTCATCGGCGTCAACGTCGCCATCCTCTCGGCCGGCGGCTCGAGCGGCGAGGCCGGCAACATCGGCGTGGGCTTCGCGGTCCCGTCGAACCTGGCCGAGCGCATCGCCAAGGAGATCATCGACAACGGGGCGGCCACGCACGGCCTCCTCGGCGCGACGGTCACCTCGGCCGAGTCGGACGAGGCGAGCGACACGGTCGGCGCCCTCATCTCCGAGGTGAGCGCCGGCGGGGCGGCCGAGCAGGCCGGCCTGCAGTCGGGCGACGTCGTGACCGAGTTCAACGGCGTGCCGATCACCGACCAGACCGACCTCACCGCCCAGGTGCGTGCGCTGCCCGGCGGCGAGAAGGCGCAGGTCACCTTCACCCGCGACGGCGACTCCAAGACGGTCACCGTGACGCTCGGCACGTTCGAGGGCTGACGCCTCGGCACGACCACGACGGCGGGGCCGGATCGACATCGATCCGGCCCCGCCGCCGGTGTGCTCGCACGGGCCTCCCGGGGCCCGGCTGCTAGGCTCGATCGACTTCCGAGCGAGTGAGGAACATGCCCGAGCTGCCCCAACCGACGACCCCGTCGTCGCTCGTCGGCGTCTCGTATGTCATGCCCGTGCTCAACGACGCCTCGCACGTGCGCGCCGCGGTCGAGTCCATCCTCGCCCAGGACTACGACGGCCCCGTCGAGGTGCTCATCGCGCTCGGTCCCTCGATCGACGGCACGGGTGAACTGGTGGCCGACCTCGCCGCCCGCGACGCCCGTGTGCGCGTGCTCGAGAACGAGGTCGGGTCGACGCCGGCCGGTCTCAACATCGGCATCCGCGCGGCGCGCTACCCCGTCGTCGTGCGCGTCGACTCGCACTCGATGCTCCCCGTCGACTACGCCCGCGTGGCGGTCGAGGTGCTCGAGCGCACCGGCGCCGACAACGTGGGCGGCATCATGGACGCCCGGGGCGAGACCCCCTTCGAGCAGGCGGTGGCCCTGGCCTACACGACGAAGGTCGGCCTCGGCGGCTCGGCCTTCCACGTCGGCGGCCACGAGGGTCCCGCCGACACGGTGTACCTCGGCGTCTTCCGCCGCACCTCGCTCGAGCGGGTGGGGCTCTTCGACGAGACGATCAAGCGCGGGCAGGACTGGGAGCTCAACCGCCGCCTCCGCGAGACGGGCGGCACGGTGTGGTTCACGCCGGCGCTCGCCGTCACCTACCGTCCGCGCTCCACGATCGAGCGGCTCGCCCGGCAGATGTTCTCGACCGGGCTCTGGCGCGGTGAGCTCGCACGCCGGTTCCCGTCGGCGAACGGCATCCGCTACTTCATCCCTCCCGTCATGGTGGTGGGCGTGGCCGTCGGGCTCCTGCTCGGCATCGCGGGCATCGTGCAGGCCGCCGTCGGCGCGACGCCGTGGCTGCTGCTCGGATTCCTCGTGCCGGTCGTGTACCTGCTGTTCGTCGTCGCCGCGACGCTCGTGTACGCGCGGCACCGCGGTGCGGCGGTGGCGGGTCGCTTTCTCGTAGTCTTGCCCTGCATACACGTCTCGTGGGGTGTGGGCTTCGTGCTCGGCTTCCTCTCGTTGACGAGCAACATCGCCAAGCACACGGGAAGGTGACGCGGATGTCACAAGCCGCCGGCCAGGCTCACGCCCGGCCCACGAGCATCGCCGAGCTCCGCGCCGTCGCCCAGCCGCCCGAGGTGCGCGGCCGCCGCAACGCCGAGCACTGGACGGCCTCGCTCTACCTCCGCAACCTCTCGCCCTACCTCACCTGGTGGCTGCTGAAGACGTCGATCTCGGCGAACGGCGTCACCGGCCTCATGATCCTCGTCGGTTGGTCGACGGCAGCCGCGCTGCTGATCCCGGGCATCTGGGGCGCGCTCCTCGCGGTCGTGCTGGGCCAGCTGCAGATGCTCGTCGACTGCTGCGACGGCGAGGTGGCGCGCTGGCGGCGCACGTCGTCGCCCGCCGGGGTCTTCCTCGACAAGGTGGGCCACTACACGACCGAGGCGCTCATCCCGCTCGCGCTCGGCATCCGCGCCGCCGCCTACCCGCTCGAGTTCCCCGCCGACTTCCTCTGGACCACGATCGGCGCCCTCCTCGCACTCGTGATCGTGCTCAACAAGGCGCTGAACGACATGGTGCACGTCGCGCGGGCGAACGCCGGCCTGCCGAAGCTCACCGACACGCACGGCGAGACGGCACCGCGCGGCGGCCTGGTCGCGAAGCTGCGCAAGGCGGCCCGGTTCCTGCCGTTCCACCGGCTCTACCACTCGGTCGAGCTCACGCTCATCGCCTTCGGCGCGGCGCTCGTCGGCCTGTTCCTCGGCCAGCCGGTCGTCGACCGGTGGGTCGTCGGCCTGCTGCTGCCGCTTGCGATCCTCTCCCTGGTCGGCCACTTCGTGGCGATCATGGCGTCGCGCCGTGTCCGTTCCTGACACGCAGGGCGATCCGGGCGGCGTGCGCCGTCACCCCGCCCGCCCGCGCGTCGGCGTGGTGGTGCTCACCATGGGCACGCGCCCCGAGGACCTGGCCCGCGGCATCCGGAGCGTCCTCGACCAGCACGACGTGGTCGTCGACGTCGTCTGCGTCGGCAACGGCTGGGATCCGGCCACGGCCCAGCCGGCCCTGCCCGCGGGCGTGAAGACGCTGCACCTGCCCGAGAACCTCGGCATCCCCGCCGGGCGCAACCGCGGCGTGCCCGAGGTCGACGGCGACGTGCTGTTCTTCCTCGACGACGACGCGTTCCTGCCCGACCCGGGATTCCTGGCCACCGGATGCCGCATGCTGGCGCTGCGCCCCGAGCTCGGCCTCATCCAGCCCCGCGTCGTCGACCCCACCGGTCGCGTGTCACCGCGGCGGTGGATCCCGCGCATCCGCAAGGGCGACGCGTCGGACTCGAGCCGGGTGTTCTCCTGCTGGGAGGGGGCCGTGCTGATGCCGCGGGCGGTGTTCGACGCGACGGGCGGCTGGGCCGACCCGTTCTTCTACGCGCATGAGGGCATCGAGCTGGCGTGGCGCGTGTGGGACACCGGCCACGTCGCCTGGTATGCGGGCGACCTCGAGGCGGGTCATCCGGTCATCGACCCGGCGCGGCACGCCTATTACTACCGCCTCAACGCGAGGAACCGCGTATGGCTGGCCCGGCGCAACCTGCCGCTCGTGCTCGTGCCGCTCTACGTGGGTTCGTGGACGGCGATCCAGGTGCTGCGCTGGGCGCGCCAGCCGGCGGCGTTGAAGGCCTGGTTCGCGGGCTGGCGCGCGGGCTGGCGGGAGCATCCGGGGGAGCGGCGTCCGATGCGATGGCGCACGGTCTGGCGGATGACCCTCGCCGGGCGCCCCCCGATCGTCTGAGGCGCAGCCATCGCCCGCTACCCTTGGACGGTGGGATTGCGGAATGACACGCGGCGTGCCGTCAAGCTGGCCAAGGACATCATGTGGTCGCGGCGCGCCCAGCGCGAGCTGGTCACCAAGCTCGCCGAGCAGCCCCCACTCGAGCCGCACCGCTTCCGCATCGGCGTCTACTTCGCCGACGGTCGGGTGAACCTCTACCAGCTCCGGCAGTGGTACCAGCCGCTCCTCGAGCTGTCGAAGCGGCATCCGGTGCTCATCCTCAGCCGCGCCTCCGGCTCGGCGCTGGAACTGCTCGCGGAGTCGCCGCTGCCGGTGGCCTACGTGCGCCGCGTGGCGGATCTCGAGCAGGTGATCCATGACCAGGACCTGCACGTGGTGTTCTACGTGAACCAGAACGCCAAGAACTTCCAGATGATGCGGTACGGGCGACGGTGGCACGTGTTCATCAACCACGGCGAGTCCGACAAGATGTACATGACCACGAACCAGTTCAAGGCCTACGACTACGCCTTCATCGCGGGCGATGCGGCCAGGGCGCGGCTCGAGAAGGTGCTCTGGGACTACGACTTCGACAAGCGGGCCATCCCGATCGGGCGCCCGCAGGCCGACCACTACCTCGACGGCTCACCCCTGCCGTACACGCCCGACGACCGCGAGGTGGTGCTCTACGCGCCGACGTGGGAGGGCGACCGCGGCGCCGCCGCCTACGGCTCGATCGCCTCGCACGGCGTCGGGTTGGTGCGCGGGCTGCTCGCCACCGGACGCCATCGCGTGATCTACCGCCCGCACCCGAGGTCGGGCGTCGTCGACCCCGCCTACGGCGCGGCGAACCGGGAGATCATCGCGGCGATCGCGGCGGCCAATGCCGCGGACGCCACGGCGCAGCACGTCTTCGACGACGGGCCGTCGCTGGGCTGGCAGCTGGCCGCCGCCGACGTGGCGATCGTCGACATCTCGGCGATGGTCTACGACCGCCTGGCGGCAGGCAAGCCGCTGCTCATCACGCGGCCGGCGAACCCCGAAGCGCAGATCGACACCGGCGGATACCTTCAGGCCTGCGAGTGGCTCGAGGTGTCGGATGCCGCGGCCATGGTCGCACGCGTCGACGAGGTCGCCCATGACGCCGACGCCCTCGAACGCCTCGGCGTGTGGGTGCAGCGGTACTTCGGCGACACCACGCCCGGGGTCACCACGGAGCGCTTCCACGCCGCCGTCGAGCACCTGATGCAGGAGTGGGAGCGGTTCGCCGCGCTGCACGCCGACGACGAGGACGTCGAGGAGTTCGAGGAGGACGACGAGGACGAGGCCGAGTCGCTCGGCGCCTAGCGCTCCACCTCGGGCGGCTTCGGACGCCGGCGGCTCCTGCGTGCGGCGCGCGATGCCGCAGCACGGAGGCCGCGACTCGTCTCCAGGGCGAAACCGCCGAGGCCGGCCCCGGCACGCGTCAGCCGCGAGGTCGCCGCCGTGAGCATGCCGTCGCCCTCCCGTGGTTCGAGCTCGAGCGGCAGCGTCGCCGGCGCGGTCCCGAACGCGAGGCGCGACTGCTGCAGCACCCGGCGCCCGAGGATGTGGTTGCCCGTGCCGCCGATGGCCGCGCCGATGCCGAACGGGATGGCCTTGCCGATGATGCCGGCGCCGCCCCGCACCGCGAACTGCCGCACGAACACGTGACGGAGCCGGTCCACGACGGTGCCCATGACCGCCTTCGGCATGGTGTTCGTGATGAGCTCGCCCCAGTAGGCGTTGCGGGCGATGCCGCCGCCGGCGGCCTGGCCTGCGAACTGGCGCACGAGGTCGACGCCCTCGCGCCCGAGCATCAGCGTCATCACCAACGCTCGCGCCCGCTCGGGGTTCTCGATGGCGATGCCGTGCACCTCGGCGACCGACTGGGCGAACAGCGCGGTGGCCTCGAGGAACCCGGCCGTCTCCACGCCCGAGAGCACGAGGGTCACGCCGGTGCCGATGCCGGGGATGACGGCCGTCGCGCCGACGGCGGCGCCGCCCGTCGTCACGGCGGTGAGGTAGCGGCGCTCGAGGATGCGCACCATCTGCTCGGGCGAGGCGTTCGGCACTCGTCGGCGGATGCCGCGCAGGTGCGCCACGACGACCGGTCGCTGGATCGACAGCACGGTGTCGATGCCGCGCTCCATGCCGTGGGCACGCCCCTCGTCGGGGGCGCTGCCGCCGGGTCCGCCCGTGCCCGAGGACTGGGACGTGCCGGCCCCCGGCCCCGTGGTCGGCGAGTCGGACGGCTGACCTTCGCGGGGCGCGTCCCCGCCCAACGAGGTGATCCTGTGCACGCGTTCGGCCATGACGCCGATCCTAGATGCGGCGGCGGGGAGGTCGCCCGAAACGGGGAGGGCTCGCGCGCGTCTCGCCGATGCGGTATGCGAGCGGATGTCGCTAGGCGGTGCCGTGCTCGGCGTTGTAACGGTCGAGGACCTCGTCGATGCCGGCGTCGAGCACGAGCGCGCCCTTGTCGAGGTAGAGCCCGCGCGTGCAGAAGCGGCGCAGGTCGCGCTCGTTGTGCGAGACGAAGAACAGGGTGCGACCGCCGTCGAGGAGCTCCTCGATGCGGCGGTAGCACTTCTCGCGGAAGGCCTTGTCGCCGACGGCGAGCACCTCGTCGACGAGCAGGATCGGCTCCTCGAGCTGCGAGATCACGGCGAACGCGATGCGCACCTTCATGCCGCTCGACAGGTGCTTGTAGGGGGTGTCGAGGAAGTCGCCGATGTCGGCGAACTCGATGATCTCGTCGAACTTCGCGTCGATCTGCCCGCGCGTCATGCCGTGCAGTCCGGCGGTGAGGTAGACGTTGTCGCGCACCGTGAGGTCGTCGACGAAGCCGCCCGTGATCTCGATGAGCGGGGCCACGCCGCCCGTCACCTCGACAGTGCCCTCGTCGGCGATCATCACGCCGGCCACGAGCTTCAGCAGCGTGGACTTGCCCTGCCCGTTGCGGCCGACCACGCCGATCGCCTCGCCGGGGCGCACGTCGATCGACACGTCGCGGAGCGCCCAGAACTCGCCGGGCCGTGTGCGCCGGCGGCGTCCGGCGAACAGGTCCTTGAAGCTGCGCCGGCCCCGCCGGTTGCGACGGAACCTGACCCCGAGGCCGCGCACGCGGATGGCGTGCGTCTCCGTTGCGGCGAGCGCCGCCGCTGCGGCATCCGTCATCAGATCTCCTTCAGCACCTGGCGCACGCTGCCCCGGAAGACGAGGAGCCCGACGGCGAGGATGGCGATGGACATGACCGCGGCGATCGCGACGTTGAACCAGTCGAGCTCGTCGGGGAAGAAGCCCGAGCGGTAGAGGCCGAAGATGCCCGTGAGCGGATTGAACGCGGCCCACACGTGCAGCTCGGGCGGGAGGTTCGTGACGCCGTAGATGATGGGCGACGCGTAGAAGAGGAAGCGCAGGATGAGCTTGACCGCGCGCTCGAGGTCGCGGAAGAACACCACGAGCGGCGCCACGATGAGCGCCACGCCCGCCGTCAGGATCGCCTGGAGCAGGATCGCGAGGGGGAACAGCACGAGCTGCCAGCCCACCTGTGCGCCGAACACGATCGCGAACAGGGCGAGTACCGGAAGCGCGAGCAGGAACTCGATGCCCTTCGAGAGCACGATGCGGTTCACCCAGATGGTGCGGGGGATCATCGTCGAGCGCACGAGCTTCGCGTCCTTCAGGAACGCGCGCGTCGAATCCGACACCGCGCCGTTGAACCACATCCACGGCAGGAGTGCCGAGAGGAGGAACACGATGTAGGGCTGGGTGCCGACGGGTCGCTCGAACACCTGGGTGAACACGAACCAGTAGATGCCGGCCATGACCAGGGGGTCGAGCACCGACCAGACGTAGCCGAGGGCCGACGTGGAGTAGCGCACCTTGAGGTCTCGCGTGGTGAGCAGCCAGAGCGAGTGCCGGTACCGCGCCATCGGCGTCCGCTGCAGCGGATGCGTGTCGGCGTAGCTCATCACGCTCTCATCGTAGATGCCGTGCGGCGGTAGGTTTGAACCGGGCCGACGGCGCGTGCCGCGCCCGTCCGGAAGGAGCGCCGTGCGCCGCACCAGTACCCGCGTCCTCTTGAGCTGCGCCGCGATCGGCGTGGCCGGAGGCCTCGTGGCCGGGGCATCCGGCTACCTCGCGGCGGCGTTCGCGGCCTTCGGCCCGCTGCTCTACGGACTGACGGTCGGAGTACACTTCCTGCCGAGCGTCGTCGCGCTCGCGCTGCTGAAGCGCCCGGGCACTGCTGTGCTCGCCGGCGTCGTCGCGGGACTCGTCGGCACCGCCTTCGCACCGTGGTGGATCGGGCGGTACCTCGGCACCGGCCTGCTCGTGGGCGCGCTCATCGAATTGCCGTTCCTCATCACGCGCTACCGGCGGTGGGACGCGTGGATGTTCTACGTGTCGGCGGCGTTCGCCGGACTGGTGCTCGCCATCGCCGTGTTCATCGGCCTCGGCGCCGAGCACTACGCGTGGTGGGCGTGGGCGATCGCGCTGCCGCTGTGGGTGTTGAGCCCGGTGCTGTTCACCTGGGTCGGCCGGGTCATCGCGGCGCGGCTCGCGAAGGCGGGCGTGGCCCAGTCGGTCTCACCGGTCGACGGCTGAGATGCGAAGAGCGGATGCCGCCTGGCATCCGCTCTTCACTGCTGTGGTGCAGATCACACGAAGTGGTTCGCACGCTCCAGGTCTTCGGCGAAGTCGATCTCGACCGCGTAGAGGTCGGAGATGTCCATCGGCTCGACGAGCATGCCGCTCTGCTCGATCGCGAGCTCGATGCCGCGCTCGAAGTAGTCCTGGTCGCCGACGCGGGCGAGGTGCCCGAGCAGGGCGGCCTTGTCGCGGCTCGACACGTAGTTGATGCCGACCGCCTCGCCGAGGCCGCCGCGCACCGTCTTGGAGAGCTCCTTGATGTAGCCCTCGGCGGTGGTCGTGTACTTGACCTCCTCGTCGGACACCTTGGCGGTGTTGACGGTGACGAACGACTGGTCGCGTGCGATGAACGGCAGCGCGCGGTCGAGGATGCGCGGGTCGAAGACCACGTCGCCGTTCATCCACAGCACGCCGCCGGCGTGCGAGGCGGAGAGGGCGCGCATGAGGCTCTTGGAGGTGTTCGTCTGGTCGTACTCCTCGTTGTAGACGAACGACGCCTGCGGGAAGGCCTCGATGATGTGCTCGAGCTTGTAGCCGACGACGATCGTCACGGCGGCGCCTGCGCCGAACGCGTGCTCGATGTTGTCGAACTGCTGCCGCATGATGGTGCGGCCGTCGCTGAGCTCGGTGAGGGGCTTGGGGAGGGAACGCCCGAGCCGGCTCCCCATGCCGGCCGCGAGAATCACGATCTGGGTGGTCACTGCATCTCCTTCAATGGTCGGATGCCACGGGCGCTCGTTGCCGAGTGTTCCCCCCACGTTCATCCGGAAGTTCGAATGTGGACACGCCGTTATGCCGGGTCTCAGGATATCGGCTCCGGCGCGGCCGTGCCGACCCCTTGACATGGTCGTAGCAGGATCGTGATCGGGCGCACAGGCGATGCACAGGTTCGCTTCGCGTCAAGGGGGTGACGTCACGACTGGGTTCGCGGCGCGGTGGTTGGTAGGTTTGCGTGGTGACTTCCGTTTCGCGCTCCGACCAGAACGACGAACAACCCGAAGGCACCGGCACCGGGGTGTCTGCCGATCGGGGGTCGTCGGCTGCGCCGCGGGCGTCGCGGAGCACGACGAGCGCACGCTCCGCGACTCGCGGTACCGCGGCAGCCGCAGCCGCAGCCGCAGACACGGACGCCGACAGCCCGTCGAAGCCGGCGGTCAAGCCCCGCTCCACGCGCTCGACTGCGGCCAAGTCCACCGCCGCCACGTCGACGGCGGCGAAGTCCGCGGCCAAGACCACCGCGGCCAAGACCACTGCGGCCAAGTCGGCCGCAGCGAAGTCGACCGCGGGGAAGTCGACCACGGCGAAGTCGACCGCCGCGAAGACCGCAGCCGGCGGGTCCACCGCCTCGAGGTCGACCGCCTCGACGAGCGCGGCACCGAAGCCCCCTGAGGACGCGCCGGCCGTCGATGCCGAGCAGACCCCGCCGTCCAAGCGCACCGCCGCATCGAGCACCGCCTCAGCGAAGGCGGCATCGGTCCGTGGCGAGGCGGCCAGATCGGCCCGTGCCGCACGTGCGTCGAGCACGACCAGCCCGGCCGCGCGCAGCCGTGCCGCCTCCGCAGCGACCTCCAAGCGCCAGGCGCAGCGCACGGCCGCGTCCCTCACCACCGAGACGACGACTGCCGAGCGGACGAGCCGCAAGCCGGCCCCCGCCGAGGCGGAGGCGCCCGTCGAGGCCGCGCCCACGGCGCCCGTCGTCGAGAGCGCGGCCGCAACGCCTCCAGCGCCCGTCGTCGAGACCGTCCCGGTCGTCGCCGCGCCCGCGATCGCGGATGCCGCGGCCTCCCCGACGGAGGTCGACGAGACGACGCGTGAGCGACCCGAACGCTCGTCCACCGCCAGGGCCGCTGCGGTCGTCGCCGCCGCGGCGATCGCCGACGACGCGATCGCCGATCCGTCGTCGCGTGCCGACAACTCGGCTCCCGAGACCACCACGACTCCGCCGAAGGCGGCCGTCGCGGCATCCGCTGCCCCTGCCGTCGCGGCCGGCGACCCCGTCGACCCCGAGCCGGCCACCATGACGCTCGAGGAGGCGCTCTCCGACGCGGCAGGCGTCGAGGTCGACGTCGACGCCTCCGACGTGGACGATGCGACGGCGGCGACGGCCCCCGCGGAGGCGCCGTCCGCGGTCACCGTCGCGGTCCCGGCGGCCGAGGCGGCTCCCGTCTCCACGGTCGACCGCGAGCCCGAGGCATCCGATGCCACCGTCGACCTGGCGGTCGCGGTCATCCCGGCGCCGCGCAAGGCCACCGCCCGCAAGAAGCGCACGCTCCGCGTCGCGCGGCCGGCGCCATCGCCCGACGCACCCACGGTGCTCTTGATCGAGGGCCTCGTGAAGAAGTTCGGCGACAACACCGCCGTCGACGGCATCACCCTCGACGTGCGAGCCGGCTCGTTCTACGGCATCGTCGGTCCGAACGGCGCGGGCAAGACCACGACGCTCTCGATGGTCACCGGGCTGCTCCGACCCGACGCCGGCATGGTGCGCATCAACGGCATCGACGCGTGGGCCGACCAGCGCGCGGCCAAGCGCGCCACCGGCGTGCTGCCCGACCGGCTGCGGCTCTTCGACCGCCTCACCGGTGCCCAGCTGCTCTACTACTCGGGGGTCCTGCGCGGCCTCGACAGTCGTACCGTGCGCGAACGGAGCACCGAGCTCATCGGCGCCTTCGGCCTCGAGGACGCCGTCGACCGGCTCGTCGCCGACTACTCCGCGGGCATGACGAAGAAGATCGCGCTCGCCTGCGCCATGATCCACGCTCCGCGCCTGCTCGTGCTCGACGAGCCCTTCGAGTCGGTCGATCCCGTCTCCGCGGCCAACCTCACGGAGATCCTCGAGCGGTACGTCGGCGGCGGCGGCACGGTGGTGCTCTCCAGCCACGGCATGGACCTCATCGAGCGCGTCTGCGACTCGGCGGCGATCATCGTGGGCGGCCGGGTGCTGGCATCCGGAACGCTCGACGAGGTGCGCGCCGGCGAGACGCTCGAAGACCGTTTCGTCGAGCTCGCCGGCGGACGCAAGGCAGCGGAAGGCATGGAATGGTTGCACAGTTTCTCCGACTGAAGCTGCGCCTGCTCGGGAACATCTTCCGGCGGAGCGTCTGGCAGGTCGTGGGGATCGTGCTCGGCCTCGTCTACGGACTGGGTCTCGCCGCGCTCCTGTTCATGACGCTCGTCGGGCTGCGCTTCGTCGGTGACGTCGAGCTCATCCGCGACGTGTTCATCGTCGCGGGCTCGGCGACGGTGATCGGCTTCGTGGTGCTCCCGCTGCTGTTCGGCGTCGACGACACCATGGACCCACGACGATTCGCGCTGTTCGGCCTGCCCGACCGCACCCTGGCGTTCGGCCTCGCGATCGCCGCCATGATCGGGATCCCCGCCTTCGTGCTCGCGATCGTGCTCGCCGGGACCGTCGTGACCTGGTCGCGTGGAGTGGGGGAGACCATCCTCGCGCTGCTCGCCGCAGCGCTCGCCTTCGCCACGTGCCTGCTGCTCGCCCGCGTCTCGACCTCGCTCGCCTCCGTGCTCCTCGCCACGCGGCGCGCGCGAGAGGTCAGCAGCGTCCTCGGCGTGCTCTTCATCGTGCTGATCTCGCCGATCATCGTGGTGCTCGCGACGCTCGACTGGGCCAGCTCCGGCCTCGGCGTGCTCGAGTCGCTCGCGGGCGTGCTCGGCTGGACGCCGCTCGGTGCGGCCTTCGCCGCACCGGGTGACGCCGCGGCCGGCGACTGGGGCATCGCCATCCTGAAGTTCCTCGTGGCCGCGCTCACGCTCGGTGCGCTCTGGCTCGCCTGGCAGGCCGTCGTGGCGCGCATGCTCGTGACTCCCGGACGGGAGGCGTCGGCGAAGAGCTACCGCGGGCTCGGCTGGTTCGACCGGATGCCGCACACCGCGACGGGTGCGGTGGCCGCGCGAAGCATCACCTACTGGTTCCGCGACGCCCGCTACTGGGTGTCGTTCATCATGATCCCGATCGTGCCGCTGCTGGTCATCGTGCCCCTCGGTCTCGCCGGCATCCCGCTCGCCTACACGGCCCTGATCCCGGTGCCGCTCATGTGCCTGCTGCTCGGCTGGTCGCTGCACAACGACACCGCCTACGACAGCACGGCGGTGTGGCTGCACGTCGCCTCGGGGGTGCGCGGGGCGTCCGATCGCGCAGGCCGCCTGGTGCCCGTGCTCATCGCCGGCATCCTCGTGATCGGTCTCGGCAGCTCCGTGACGGTGTTCGTCATCGACGACTGGCGGCTGCTGCCGTCGGTCATCGGCGTGAGCACCGCCCTGCTCCTCGGCGGGCTCGGGGTCGGCTCCATCACGTCGGCGCGCTTCCCCTACCCGGCCGTGAAGCCCGGCGACAGCCCCTTCCAGCAGCCGCAGTCGACCGGCGCGATCACGGCGCTCGTGCAGTCGATCACCATGCTCGGATCACTGCTCGTGGCCGCCCCGGCACTCGCCTTCGCGACGCTCGGCTTCCTGGACGGCGACTCGACGTGGAACGCGGCGGCGTTCGCCGCGGGCACCGGGCTCGGCATCGCGATGCTCGTGCTCGGCATCCTGGCCGGCGGACGCGTGTTCGACCGGCGCGGCCCCGAGATCCTCGGCGCGGCGCTTCGCGCCTGAGCCCGTCGCCGCATCGCACGACCCGGCTGCGGGATCGTGTGAAGGCCGGCACCGTGGCATCCGCGCGTAGAATCGAGCACATGATCGATCCTGCGCGCGCGAGCATCGCCGACCCCGACGCCCCCGGTGGAGGCACCTCCGTGCTCGACCGCGAGCTCGAGAAGCTCCTGCAGGACGAGGCCATCGAGCCGGGCGACCACGAGCGGTTCTCGCACTACGTGAAGAAGGACCAGATCCTCGAGTCCGCGATCACCGGCAAGCCCGTCAAGGCGCTGTGCGGCAAGAAGTGGACGCCGGGGCGCGACCCCGAGAAGTTCCCGGTGTGCCCCACCTGCAAGGAGATCTACGAGCGGATGAAGTCGGCGTAATCCTCCCGGCGGTGCGTCGTCAGGGCGGTGCCCACCGTCAGCGGTAGGTCGTCGGGATCACCGGTTCGCCGCGTCCGAGGCGGAACGCCTCGATGGGCAGCTCCTGCATGACCTCGGCCCGGTGCTCGCGCGCCGCGCGAGTGCCCGCGGCACCGAGGAACGCCGGGTCGGCGACGCCGTCGTGCATGAGGTGCACCATGAGCGGTCGCAGTTGGCTGCCGGGTTCGAACTCGGCCTCACCGTCGGGTCCGTCGCCGACGTAGACGATCTCCTCCCGCGCGGTGCGGGTGGAGTCGAGGCGCCGTGCCGCGTTCTTGCGGCCGCCGACGCTCGCCTTCTGCGTGGACGCCTTCGCCACCGCGACCCACTCGCCGGCGTCGTCACGACGGGCGACGAGCTTGTAGACCATGCCCGCCGCGGGGAATCCCGATCCCGTCACGACGGCCGTGCCGACGCCGTACGCGTCGACCGGCGCGCCCGAGAGGCCCGCGATCGTGAACTCGTCGAGATCGCTCGTCACGGTGATGCGCGTGTCGACGGCGCCGAGCGAGTCGAGCTGCTCGCGGACGGCCGCGACCACCGTGGGCAGGTCGCCGGAGTCGATGCGCACGGCGCCGAGCCCGGTGCCGGCGACCCGCACGGCCGTCTCGACGCCCCTCGCGATGTCGTACGTGTCGACGAGCAGGGTCGTGTCGGGGCCGAAGGCCTCGACCTGTGCGCGGAACGCCGCCTCCTCCGAGTCGTGCAGCAGCGTGAACGCGTGGGCGGCGGTGCCCATCGTGGGCAGGCCCCACGTGCGACCGGCCTCGAGGTTGGAGGTGGCGTCGAAGCCCGCGATGTAGGCGGCACGGGCCGCGGCGACCGCGGCCAGCTCGCTCGTGCGGCGCGAGCCCATCTCGGCGATCGGCCGCCCGAGGGCGACCGAGACCATGCGCGCGGCGGCGCTGGCCACCGACGAGTCGTAGTTCAGCGTCGACAGCACCACGGTCTCGAGCATGACGGCCTCGGCGAACGTCGCCTGGATGGTCAGCAGGGGCGAACCCGGGAAGTACGCCTCGCCCTCGCGATAGCCCCAGATGTCGCCACGGAAGCGGTAGTCGGCGAGCCAGTCGAGCGTCTCGGGTCGAACGACCTCGTTCGACCGCAGCCACTCGAGCTCGGCGTCCTCGAAGCGGAACCGCTGCACGAGCTCCAGGAGCCGCCCCGTGCCGGCGACGACGCCGTAGCGGCGTCCGTCGGGCAGGCGGCGCGCGAACGCCTCGAACAGGCTCTCGCGGTGCGCCGTGCCGTCTCGCAGTGCGGCATCCACCATCGTGAGCTCGTAACGGTCGGTGAAGAGCGCAGCTGACCCGGTCACACGGTCAGCCTACTGGTCGGCCGCGGGCGGGTCGGTGTCCCGCGACGCTCGCCTAAGCTTGAGGACCGTGACGGATGCACCGATCGGGATCTTCGACTCCGGCGTCGGCGGTCTCACGGTCGCACGTGCCGTGAAGGACCAGCTGCCGCACGAGTCGATCCTCTACATCGGCGACCTCGAGCACTCGCCGTACGGCCCGAAGAAGATCGCCGACGTGCGCGGCTATGCGCTCGCCGTGCTCGACGACCTCGTGGCGCAGGGCGTGAAGATGCTCGTGATCGCCTGCAACACCGCGTCGTCGGCCATGCTCCGGGATGCCCGCGAACGCTACGACGTTCCGGTCGTCGAGGTGATCCAGCCGGCCGTGCGCCGGGCGGTGGCCACCACCCGCAACGGTCGCGTGGGCGTGATCGGCACGGTCGGCACGGTGCAGTCGCGCGCGTACGACGACGCGTTCGCCGCGGCCCCGCACCTCGAGCTGTTCTCCGCCGCCTGCCCCAGGTTCGTCGAGTTCGTCGAGGCGGGCGTGACGAGCGGTGACGAGCTGCTGGCCGTCGCCGAGGAGTACCTCGCACCCCTCCGCGACGCGAACGTCGACACGCTCGTGCTCGGCTGCACCCACTACCCGTTCCTGAAGGGCGCCATCTCGTACGTGATGGGGGAGCAGGTCGCCCTCGTCTCGAGCGACGTCGAGACGGCGAACGACGTCTACCGGGTGCTCGTGTCGAACGGCATGGAGCGTCGATCCGCGCTGCCGCCCACGTACCGCTACGAGGCGACGGGCGGCTCCACGAGCGCGTTCCTCGACCTCGCCCACCGACTGATCGCCCCCGAGATCCCGAGTGTCGAGCTCGTCGAGACCGGCGCGCTCACCCTTCCCCACCCCGCATGGCTTCGACAGGAGAACGCATGACCGAGGCATCCGACCCCCAGGCGAACCTGGTTCGCGCCGACGGCCGTGCCGCCGACGAGCTGCGGAAGGTGACCTTCGAACGCGGCTGGAGCGCCCACGCCGAGGGCAGCGCGCTGGTGTCGTTCGGCGAGACGAAGGTACTCTGCACGGCGTCCTTCACGAACGGCGTGCCGCGCTGGATGAACGGCAAGGGCCGCGGCTGGGTCACCGCCGAGTACGCCATGCTGCCGCGCGCGACCAACACGCGCAACGACCGTGAGTCCGTGAAGGGCCGCATCGGCGGGCGCACCCACGAGATCAGCCGGCTCATCGGCCGGAGCCTGCGTGCCGTCGTCGACACCAAGGGCCTCGGCGAGAACACCATCCAGATCGACTGCGACGTGCTGCAGGCCGACGGCGGCACGCGCACGGCCGCCATCACCGGCGCCTACCTCGCGCTCGCCGACGCCATCGAGTGGGCACGGACGCAGAAGTTCATCGGGCAGAAGGCGAAGCCGCTCATCGACACCGTCTCGGCCGTGTCGGTCGGCATCATCGACGGCACGCCCATGCTCGATCTCGCCTATGTCGAGGACGTGCGGGCCGAGACCGACATGAACGTCGTGGCCACGGGCCGCGGCCTCTTCGTCGAGGTGCAGGGCACCGCCGAGGGCGCGCCGTTCGACCGTCGCGAGCTCGACGCGCTGCTCGACCTCGCCCTGTCGGGCACGGCGGAGCTCACGCGGCTGCAGGTTGCAGCGCTCGCCGCCGGCGCGGAGGCGGCCGGGGCATGAGCCTCGAGTTCGTGCTCGCGACCCACAACGCGAAGAAGGTCCGCGAGTTCCAGCGGATCATCGGCGAGCGGATGCCGCAGGCGGTCGTACTGCCCTACGACGGGCCCTCACCTGTCGAGGACGGGCTGACCTTCGCCGACAATGCGTTCATCAAGGCGCGCACCGCTGCAGCGCACACCGGCCGGATCGCGCTCGCCGACGACTCGGGCATCATGGTCGACGTGCTCGGCGGCGCCCCTGGCATCTTCTCTGCCCGCTGGGCCGGCGAGGCGGCCGGCGACGAGGCCAACGTGCAGCTGCTGCTCGGGCAGCTCGCCGACGTGCGCCGACCGAACCGCGGCGCCGAGTTCCACTGCACCATCGCGCTGGTCGTGCCCGACTCGGTGTTGGCCGGCGGGCACGAGTTCGTCGCCGAGGGCTCCTGGCGCGGCAGCCTGGCCTACGAGCCGCGCGGCTCGCACGGATTCGGCTACGATCCGATCTTCGAGCCCGAGGGCCTCGAGGTCACCGCCGCCGAACTGCAGCCCGCGGAGAAGGACGCGCGGAGCCACCGCGCGCTGGCGTTCGTCGAACTGCTGCCGGAGCTCGAGCGCATCGCCGCTCGGCTCGACGGCTGAGCCCTGGCGCGACCCACGGCGTGCACGCGGCGGCATCCGGATCGGAGCAGTTTCGGAGAAGCGCCCGAAGATCGCGGCTCGCTAGCCTGAGCTCGACGGCCCGATGCCGGGTCGCAGACGAGCAGGATCCGCGAAGGGAACACCACGATGGCCAAGAGCGACACGTCCGGAGGGCTGACGGCCGAGGAGCGCGATGCGGTCAAGCAGCGCGCCAAGGAGCTGCGCGAGCAGGAGAAGGCCGGTAAGAACCGCGAGGCGGGGGACAAGGCCGTGCGCGATGCGATCGCGGAGATGGAGCCCGACGACAAGGTGCTCGCCGAGGGCCTCTACAAGGTGGTGACCGAGGTCGCGCCCGACCTCGTGCCGAAGACCTACTACGGCATGCCCGGGTTCGCCAACGCCGAGGGCAAGATCGTCGTCTTCATCCAGGCCGCGGCCAAGTTCAAGACCCGCTACGCGACCATCGGTTTCGAGGACCGCGCGCGACTCGACGACGGCGACCTGTGGCCCATCGGCTTCGCGATCCGCAAGTGGACGCCGGCGGTGGAGCAGCAGATCACACAGCTCGTCCGCAAGGCGGTCGGCTGAGGCCCGCCGAGCCTCGACAGCTCGGGAATGGAGTCCAAGATGGCTGCAGCGACGGGCGGGGCCGACTGGATCTCTGCCGCCGAGTTCCACCGAGCACCGGGCGTCTCCGACTGGCGAGTCACGGGCACCGGTCCGCAGGCGGTCTTCAGGGCGAGCTCCCTGAGCCACGCGGCCGCCCTCGTGGCCCCGGTCGTCGCCGCCGCCGAGCGACTCGGCGTGCAGCCGGACGTCGACCTTCGCCCTGAGGGCATCGTGGTCCGCATCCCATACCGCAGCCCGGACGGAATCTCGGCGGTCGCAGCGGATTTCGCTGCTGCCGTGTCCCGGGCTGCCGCCGAACTGGTGCTGACGCCGGATCCCTCGATGGCGCAGTCGATCGGCATCTACGTCGCCCAGCAGTCCGAGGTCGACGTCCGACCGTTCTTCACCGCCGCGCTGGGCTACGAGGAGTTCGGAGACACGGATGCCGTCGATCCGCTCCGCTGCGGACCGCAGCTCGCCTTCAACCCGATCACCGGCGACGCTCGCGGCAGAGGCCGCACGCATTTCGACGTCTTCGTGCCGGCCGACCGGGCCGAAGCGCGGGTGGACGCCGTGCTGGCCGCCGGCGGACGACTCGTCGATGATTCGCACGCCCCCTCGTGGTGGACGCTCGCGTCGCCCGACAACCACGGCGTGGACATCGCGTCCTGGACCGACACCGACGACTGACGCCTGCGTCGAGCCAGGACGCGCCGTCGGCGGCGAGGGATGAATCAGGCGCGATCGTGGAGGGTCACGTGGTAGCCGTCGGCGGGCGGGTGACCGCGTGATCGTCGGAGCACGAGCCCAGCGGCATCCGGAATCGTCCGAATGCCGCTGAGCTCGCCGCCGGAGGCGACCGCCGTGGTGGCCGGCGCCTCCGGCTCGGGTCAGTTGCCGGGCCACACCGTTTCGTCGAGGTTGGCCAACGTTCCCGGGCTCAGGTGCTCGGTGTCCTTCGCGGTCAGGTGACCAGGGCCGAAGCCCGCCATCGGACCCGAGACGGGGAGATTGAGCTTCGAGCCGCTGAGGTCGACCGTGTAGGTCGTCGCTGCGGTGTCGACCGCGAGGACGCCGTTGCGGCTGCCACTGATCACCACGCCGAGCTGGTGACCTGCCGGGACGACGACGTCGTTGGCAGCCAGTTCGACGGTGACCTTGTGGTTGCCGGCCCCATCCAGGCGAGCCCAGCCCCGGGCCAGCACTTGCAGCTCGGTGCTCGAGATGCGCTTGGTGACGTCGAAGTAGCAGGCGTCGTCGGTTGCTGTCGCCGGTCCCCAGCAGGACTCCGTGCCCAGCGTCTGCGCGCCGTCGCCGGAGGCGCTGACGCGGTCCATCACGCCGTAGTCGACCAGCATGACCGACACCTGCCCGACCGGGGCGCCGTGCGTGACGTCGAGGTCGAGGGTCGGCGTGCCCGAGATCCGGACGTCGTGCTTGGTCGTGCCGGTGAGGAACTGCAGCCGGTTGGCGTTGTCGCCGATCTTGACCGCGTTCGCCTCGCTCAGCGACGTGGAGTTGATGTAGCTGGCCGTGGAACGGTCCTGCCTGCCCAGCATCAGCGTGCCGTCGGCGTGCAGGTTCAGCGTCTGGGTGCGGGCCGAGGAGATCGGCCAGGTGGGCGACTGCTCCCACTGGTTCGGCGCGGTCTCGACGCTGACGGCGGGCTCACGGTCGATGCCGTTGTCGATGTCCATGAGCTCGTGGTCGAAC
This sequence comes from Agromyces sp. 3263, assembly GCF_031456545.1. Classification (NCBI taxonomy): domain Bacteria; kingdom Bacillati; phylum Actinomycetota; class Actinomycetes; order Micrococcales; family Microbacteriaceae; genus Agromyces; species Agromyces sp. 3263. The sequence continues at coordinate 933,690 of NZ_JAVDUV010000002.1, read as the reverse complement.
CATCGGTGGAGCGTGTCGACCCACAGTGCGCGCTCGGAGTCGAAGGGGTCCACGTGCCCGAGGCGGGTGAGCCACATCTTGCGGAGGACCCCCTGCTCGCCGAGGTCCTCCCACCACTTCGAGGCGTTCATCGTCTTGACGTTCGTGTCCTGCAGTCCGTGCACGATGAACACGCTGGCCTTGACCTTGGACACGTCGTAGGAGGTGCCATCCCGGTAGTCGCGCTCGGCCCAGAAGTCGGTGTAGGCACCGGTCTCGTCACCGTCGTTGGCGTTCATCCAGTTCAGCCGAGCCGAGCAGTCGGTTTCGATGGTGCGATTGGATGCGACGGACCGGGACAGGCTGCTCGGGTAGTTGTTGGACTTCACTGCGCCCTGCCAGCGGTTGTAGTCGTACCAGGAGCTGATGGCGCTGATCGGCACGATCGTCTTCAAGCCGTCGACGCCGGTGGCAGCGACACCGTTGGCGAGGGTCCCGTCATAGGACTTGCCGATCATGCCGGTCCTGCCGTTGCTCCAGTCCGCCGCGACGACCGTGCCGCTCGCGTCGTACGCGACGCCCTGGCCGTCCAGCCACTCCACGACGGCCTTGACCGACTCGATGTCGGAACGACCTCCCTCGTCGGTGCAACCGGTCGAACGGGCGGTGCCGGCCATGTCGACGGCGACGTAGGCGTAGCCGCGCGGCACGAAGTAGTTGTCGTAGTACAGCGGGAACTTGACGAGGTTGCCGGCCGCGTCGTACTCCTTGCGCTCAGCCTCGTTCCCTCGCCCGGAGCTCAGGTAGTAGGGGCTCGCGTCCATGATGATCGGGATGCGGGCGTTGCCGTCCAGCTCCCGGGGCCGGATGATGTCGGTGGCGATCCGCTCGTCGACACCGTCGCCGTCGAGGTCGGGAGCATCGACCCACACGGTCTCGCGAATGGCGTCGGCGTAGTCGTAGATCGGGGCGGTGGTGTTGTCGACGAGCGTGACTGGCGGAGTGTCGGCCGCGGCGGCGCTGGCGGCACCCGCCGTGCCGAGTGCCAGGGGTACGGCGATGGCCACCGAGCCGGCGATGGCGAGAACTCTGGATTTCACTGAGGTCCTTCCGTCAGAGGAGAGCGCTTTCCCACGAGAGGGACAACGTTGTCCCCCTGCGGTCACTCAGGACCCTACGGTGCTCGCGGAGATTGATCAACAATCTCGCCCAGATCGGGTCGCAACCGGGGGGATGCCGCCTCGCCGGTCAGTCGTGAGGTGGGCGGCGAAGTCGCTTGACGTCCGTGCGCCGCTTCTTGGCGTCCAAGCGTCGTTCCGCGGCACCGCGGCTCGGCCTCGTCGGTCGTCGCGTCGGCGGCGGGGGTCGCAGCGCCTCGGCCACGAGGACGGCGAGTCGAGCGCGCGCGGCTTCCCGGTTGCGCAATTGCGCGCGATGTTCGGAGGCCGTGACTGTCAGCACGCCCTCGACGATCCGGCCGCTCAGGCGCTCGAGGATCTGCTCCCTCTGGTACGGAGCGAGGGTCGCCGAGCCCGCGACATCCCACACGAGCTCGGCTCGGGAGTCGGCCGTGTTCACGCCCTGCCCGCCGGGGCCGGATGACCTGGAGAACCGCCAGGACAGCTCGGACTCGGGGATCGTGAGGGTCGAGTCGACCCGAAGGCCGGGACGGTGGGCGGCGGGCATGGGTCTCCGCTCGGTCAGCGACGCACCTGGAATCGCAGGTGAAGCACCCGCTCGCCCTGGATCACGGCGTCTGGATCCTCCAGGAGGTGCTGTGCGTCGACCGACCCGAAGTAACGCTTGCCCGACCCGAACACGACGGGCACGACGTCCATGCGCACCTCGTCGACCAGGCCCGCGGCAAAAGCCTGGCCGCCGAGCTCGCCGGCGGCGACCTCGACCATGCGGTCACCCGCAAGCTCCTTCGCCCTGGCCACGGCCGCTTCGACGCCGTCGACGAAGTGGAACGGCGCCTCGGGGTCCCAACCCTCGGGCGGAGGCCGGTGGGTCACGACGACCACGTGATCGATCCCGCTCGGAGGCGTCCCGTCCCAGCCGTCCGTCAGGTCGAAGACGTGGCGGCCGGCGACCGTCACCCCGATCTGGTCCCAGTACGACCGGGTGTAGTGGTAGGACGCCTGCGACACCTTCAGCACGCCGCCCTCGTCCAAGGGCACGTCACCGCTGACCAACCAGTCGAACAGGGGCCCCGGCTGGTCGTGCTCGTCGGCGATGAAGCCGTCGATCGACACCGAGCTGTACATGACCACCTTGCCCATCGGGCTCTCCTCTCTGTTGCGGTGTCCCCAAGGTAGCGCGTCCAGAGCCGCTGCTCCGGTGAGGGATGACGCCGCCTCAGTGATCCCCCGAGACGAGGGCGTTCAGGTCGCCGACCGGTCCGAGGTGGCGGAGCTTGTCGGGGTTGAGCTGGTTGCCGATCACCGAGATGCGGCCGTCGTCGACGTGCACCATGAGCAGACTCAGCGTTGCGCCGTCGGCGCTGCTCACCCGCAGTGCGGCGTCGCCGTTCATCCAGGTGCGCTCCATGCGCACCTGGAGTCCCACGCCGCGACGCACGAGGCCCGCCAGGAATCGTGCCACGGTGACGTTGCCGTGCAGCGGATGCCGCACCGCCGGCGCCTTGCCGCCGCCATCGGCGTAGAACGCCACGTCGTCGGCGAGCACGCTCGCGAGCGCGTCGACGTCGCCCACGTCGAGCGCCGCGAAGAACGTGTCGAGGAGGGCGGCGTCGCGGGCGGCATCGGTCTTCGAGCGCGGCCGGCCGTCGGCGATGCGCGCCCGGGCTCGGTGCAGGATCTGGCGGCAGGCCGCTTCGTCGCGTTCGACGATCGCGGCGATCTCGGCGTAGTCCATCACGAAGACCTCGCGGAGCAGGAACACGGCCCGCTCGACAGGTCCGAGCCGCTCGAGCACCGCGAGGAATGCGAACGAGAGGGTCTCGTCGCGTTCGACGCGGTGCGCCGGATCCTGGTCGTCGTCGGGCAGGGGCTCGGGCAGCCAGGTTCCCAGGTACACCTCGTGACGGCGGCGCGCGGAACGCAGCGCGTCGATCGCGAGCCGCGTCGCGACGGTCGACGCGAACGCCTCGGGGCGCTCGATCGGCTCACCCGAACGCGAACGCTCGTGCAGGCGCAGGGATGCCTCCTGCACGACGTCCTCGGCGTCCGACACGCTGCCGAGCATGCGATACGCGATCGAGAACATGAGCGGCCGGAGCTCGCCGAGCTCCGCGGTGGAGGTGGGCATGGTCCGAGCTTGGCACATGCCGATCGGAGAGGTTCCGAGCAGATCTGCCGCCGCCCGTCACAGACCGGGTGCCCGATCCGTCGGAGGGGGTGACAGGAAGGAATCGACACATGCGAGTCTTCATCGCCGGCGCCTCGGGCGCCGTGGGATCCAGGTTGGTGCCGCTGCTCGTGGCTGCGGGCCACGAGGTCGTCGGCACCTCGCGGAAGCCGGAACGCCTCGGCGCGATCGAGGCGGCCGGGGCGACGGGGGTCGTCATGGACGGCCTCGACGCGGCATCCGTGCGCACCGCCGTGCTCGACGCACGGCCCGACGTGATCGTGCACGAGCTCACCGGGCTCAGCGCCATGGAGGGCGACGTCAAGCACTTCGACGAGGAGTTCGCCGCGACCAACGCGCTGCGCACCCGCGGCACCGACCACCTGCTCGCCGCCGCTCGCGAGGCAGCGGTGGGGCGGTTCATCGCGCAGAGCTACACCGGCTGGCCCAACGAGCGGACCGGCGGCCCGGTCAAGACCGAGGAGGACCCGCTCGACCCGGCGCCGACCGCCGCGTCACGGCAGTCGATCGCCGCGATCCGGCACGTCGAGCAGGTGACCACGGATGCCGCGGGGCTCGTGCTCCGCTACGGCAACCTGTACGGCCCGGGCAATGCCATCGGCCGGGGCGGCGCGATGCTGGCGATGGTCCGGGCGCGCAAGCTGCCGCTCGTCGGCGGCGGCACCGGTGTCTGGTCGTTCGTGCACGTCGACGACGCCGCATCCGCCACCGCCCTGGCCGTCACGCGAGGCGCCCCCGGCGTCTACAACGTCGTCGACGATGACCCGGCGCCGGTCTCGGAGTGGTTGCCGGAGCTCGCCCGGATCAGCGGCGCCAAGCCGCCGATGCACGTGCCCGCGCTCGTGGCTCGCGCGCTCATCGGCGAGCATGGCGTCTCGATGATGACCGAGATCCGCGGCTCGTCGAACGCGAAGGCGAAGCGCGAGCTCGGCTGGGAGCTGCGCTACCCGAGCTGGCGGGACGGCTTCCGCACCGGCCTCGGGTGAGAACGGGGCTCGGCTGAGAAGGGGACTCATTCCCATCAGGGGCCGCACGCGGCATCCGCGCCTACCCTTGAGGTGATGGCACACTCCCACGAGCACGCGCACGCCCACGGGGCGACCGCGAACCGCACCAGGCTGCTGGTGGCGATCGCGATCATCGGCGCGTTCCTCGTCGTGCAGGTGGTGGGCGGCGTGCTCAGCGGCTCGCTCTCGCTGCTCGCCGACGCGGGCCACATGGCGAGCGACCTCATCGGCCTCGTGGTCGCGCTCGTGGCGGCGATGGTCGCCGCGCGCCCCGCGACCGACCGGCAGACCTACGGATACCGTCGGGCCGAGGTGCTCGGCGCCCTCGTGAACGGCGTCATCCTCATCGTCGTGGCCGTGACCGTGCTGGTCTCGGCGGTCGGGCGGCTCGTGTCGGGCGCCGAGGGGGAGGCGCACGAGGTGCGCGGCGGGGTGATGCTCGTCGTCGCCGTGCTCGGGCTGCTCGCGAACCTCGCCGCCATGCTCGTGCTGCGGGCGGGGGCGAAGGACTCGATCAACGTGCGCGGCGCCTACCTCGAGGTGCTCGGCGACCTCATCGGCTCGGGGCTGGTGATCATCGCGGCCGTCGTCATCGTCACGACCGGATTCGACGCTGCCGACCCGATCGCGTCGATGGCGATCGCCGTGCTCATCGTGCCGCGCGCGCTCATGCTGCTGCGCGACGTCATGCACGTGCTCTTCGAGTCGGCCCCCGCCGACACCGACGTCGCCGAGATCCGCGAGCACCTGCTCGGCACGCCGGGTGTGGTGGCCGTGCACGACGTGCACGTCTGGCAGATCACCTCGGGGTCGCCGGTGTTCAGCGCCCATGTCGAGGTCGATGCCGACGTGTTCGAGTCGGGTTGCGCGGGTGCGCTGCTCGACGAGCTCGGCGGATGCCTCTCGGAGCACTTCGACGTGGCCCACTCGACGTTCCAGCTCGAGCCCGCCGGTCGCGCCGAGCAGGAGCCGACGCGGCATCCGTGACCTTCGGGGCCCTCCTCACACCGTGACCAGCCGCGCGAAGTAGCTCCGGATGTCACCGACGAGGTCATCGGGCGCCTCCATCGCCGGGAAGTGCCCGCCGTGCCGGTGCTCGTTCCAGAACGCGAGATGCCCGTCGGGGTCGAGGATGCGCCGCATGAGCGGCTCGTCGCCGAACGCGGCGATGCCCTGCGGGCGGTCGTGGCTGCGCCCCCACGCGACCTGTGCGTGCGCGGTCTCGTACAGCAGGTTCGCGGCCCCGTCGCCGCCCCGGCCGAACCAGGCCACGCTGATCAGCGTGAGCAGGTCGTCGAGGTCGACGGCGTCCTCGGGCAGGTCGCGTGCGGGGTCGGTCCACTCCTGGAACTTCTCCGCGATCCACGTCGCCTGGGCGATGGGCGAGTCGGTAAGCCCGTACGCGACGCTGAGCGGCCGGGTGGTCTGCAGGGCCAGGTAGCCGAAGTCCTCGGAGCGCGCGTCCTTCAGGCGCTCGTGGTGCTCGCGCTCCGCGGCGGTGAGGTGATCGGTGGGCGGCGTGTACTGGGTCGCGATCGCGCCGGGATCGGTCGCCGCGATCAGCCCGAGCACGTGCTCGCCGGCGTCGAGGCACAGCTGCTCGGCGATGCCGGCGCCGACGTCCTCGCCGAACACGGCGTACCGGTCGTAGCCGAGCGCCAGCATGAGCTCGTCGAACGCGCGCGCCGTGCGGGCGATGTCCCAGCCGTGGCCGGTGAGCGGCGTGGAGAACCCGAAGCCCGGGATCGACGGCGCGACGACGTGGAACGCCGGCGCGGGTCCGACGCCCCCCGTCACGTCCGGTCGCTCGGCGAGCACCGGCGCGATGCGGGCGAACTCGACGAACGACGACGGGTAGCCGTGCACGAGGAGCAGTGGCACGGCCGCGTCATCCGCTGATCGCACGTGGAGGCCGTGGATGGGCTGACCGTCGACCTCGACGACGAACTGGGGAAGGCGGTTCAGGCGGGCCTCTGCGTCCCGCCAGTCGTAGCCGGTCCGCCAGTGGTCGGCGAGCCGGCGGGCGTACGGCACGGGCGTTCCGCGTTCCCAGCCCTCGGTGAGGGCTGCGGGCCAGCGGGTCCGCTCCAGGCGCGAGTGCAGGTCGGCGAGCTCGGCGTCCGAGATCGCGATCGTGTACGGCGTGACTTCCATGGCGATTCCCTCCCTCATGCTGTCGCGCAGGGGGCGCGACGGGACGAGTGAAGCGGATGCCACGGCCGCCGTCTTGAACCGGAACGACACCGATTCGCGGCGCGGCTCACACCGGCTCGTCGCGGTGCTGCGATTGCGCCGGCGTGTATCCGGTCAGGCGCTTGACGTCGCGGGTCAGGTGCGACTGGTCGGCGTAGCCGAGTTCGTACGCGACATCCGCGATCGCCTCGCCCGTGCGCAGCCGGGCGGCCGCCTCGCGAGCCCGGTCGATCTGGCGCACCTGTCGCCGGCTGCAACCGGTGATGCGCGAGAAGTGCCGTTCGACGGTACGCGGGGACACCGACGCCGGGGCGCGCTCGTGCAGGGCCGCCTCGATGACGGCGTCGTGCGCGAGCAGGCCCCGCCGGTCGAAGGCGTCGAGGAGGTGGTCGACCGAGGCGTAGTCGGGAATGGGCCAGGTGCGTCCCGCGAGTTCGAAGTGGCCGGGGTCGGGCACGCTGAGCGGCACGGTGCGATCGCACATCGAGTGCGGCTTCACGTGGGTGAAGTACGTGCCGCGCGTGAAGCGCACGCCCACGTTTCGGTTGCCGGCGCGGTAGGGCACCACGGTCGGCCGGGACGATGGACCGCTGATGAGGACCCGCGAGCCCGTCGCGTGGCGCGTGAAGATGAGGTCCCAGCACGCGTCGGCGGCAGCGAGGTAGGTGCCGTCGCTCGTGTCGACGGTGCGCCAGACCACGTCGACGAAGCGGGAGGATGAGGCTTTCTCCTCGTAGAGGAAGCTCATGCCGCCGAGTGTAGCCCCGACGCGCCGACCTCGTGGAGGGGCTAGCGCTCCTCGGGGCCGCGCTCGAAGACCTCGGGGTCGAGCACGAGGTGCTGCGCCTCGTCGTGGTCGGTGACCACGTCTTCGCCGGCCGCCGCCGCCTTCTTCGCCTTGCGCATCGACTGGAAGTAGTGCCACAGCGTGGGGATGAGGGTGATCACCACGGCGCCGAGGAGGATGACGTCGATGTACTCCTGCACGAACTCGGCCACCGGCGGGATGTAGCCGATGAGGTAGCCGAAGTAGGTGAGCCCGACGCCCCAGATGAACGCGCCGATGAGGTTGTAGAGCGTGTACTTGCGGTAGTTCATGTGGCCGACGCCGGCGGCGACGGGCGCGAACGTGCGCACGATCGGCACGAAGCGCGCCAGGATGATCGCCAGGGCGCCGAAGCGCTCGAAGAACGCGTTGGTGCGCTCGACGTTCTTCACGCTGAAGAGCCCCGACTCCTTGCGTTCGAAGACGCTCGGCCCGAACTTGTGGCCGATCAGGTAGCCGACCTCACCGCCCAGGAACGCCGCGAAGCCGATCGCGAGGCACACCCACCAGATGTCGACGCCGAACACCAGCGACGTGTTCGTGAGCAGGCCCGAGATGACGAGGAGCGTGTCGCCGGGGAGCAGGAAGCCGACGAGCAAGCCCGTCTCGGCGAACACGATGGCGCACACCACGACGAGGGCCCACGGGCCGGCCGCGGAGATGATCGTCTCGGGGTCGAGCCAGGGAATCAGGGAGGTGTGGACCATGGAAGGGGGCTCCAGTCGTCGGACACGGCGGATGCCGGTCAGCAGGCGGCGTGGTGTCGTTGCAGTCTACCGAGCGGATGCCGCGCGCGACTGGGTTCGCGCCGGGAATCATCCCCGGGGATGACGAGGGCCGCAGCGGCGAACCGCTCGCCGATGAGCTCGTGCGTGGCGGTGTCGGGGTGGAGCGAGTCGGGGAGCGGATGCGCCCGGGCGTCCGTCTCGCCGTACAGGGCGAGCCCGTCGAGGTAGCTCAGGTTGGAATCGTCGGAGCGCGCCTCCACGACGCCCGCCAGTGCAGTGCGGATCACCTGGAGGGTCAACCGGCCCTGGCCGGTGTCGCCCGGCCGGCCGGCCGCGACGAACCTCATGCCGCCCGTGCCCAGCGACGTGGGATCGATCGCACCCGGCCCGGGCGTGTCCTCGTGGATTCCGCAGAAGATCGGCGAGACCAGCAGGATCGGCGTGGTCGGATGCCCGTCGCGGATCGTGTCGAGGAATCCATGCACGGCCGGCACGAAGCTCCGCAGACGCATGGCGTCGTGATTCACCACGTTGATGCCGAGCTTGAGGCTGATGAGGTCCGCGGGGGTGTCGCGGATGACACGAGCCATGAACGGGTCGACCAGCGCGCTTCCGCCGAAGCCGAGATTGTGCAGGCCGACGCCCGCGCGTCGGGCCGCCACCGCCGGCCAGGTGCGGGTCGGCGACGTCGAGTTCGAGCCCTGGCTGATCGAGCTGCCGTGGTGGACCCAGACCGGCCTTCGCCGATCGTCGGGCCCGACGGGCAGGTCGGAGTGCAGGGAGACGAGCTCGACCGCCTCGTTGTGGGGAAGCCACACCTCGATCGACTTCTCGCCGGCGGGGAGGCCGTCGATGACGATGCGGTCGGTGTCACCCGCCACGAACGTCGACTCGCCGGTCTGCATGTCGAGCTCGACTCGGTCGCCGTGAGCGAGCACGTGAGACCCGTGGTCGACGCCGTCGACGACGACGTCGACCGCGCCCCGCATCCGGTCCACGCCGCGATACGCCACGCGTGTGGCGTGCATCTCGACCGTGATCGAGCGGGCCGCCGTCACCATCTCGAGCCGCACGCCGGACGGCTGCGCCTCCATGAGCGAGAGCTGCTGGTCGGCGTCACGCTCGCGGATGGCCCGGGGGAGCCGGTGCGGCCTGATTCCGCGGGGCGTCGCTTCGAGTTCGATTGCTCCGTGGATCAACTCCGCGGTGATCGGGGTGGTGATCATGGTGTGCCTTCGTTCGGGTCGTGCGGGTCGTGCGGGTCGTTCGGATCGTTCGGGTCGGCCGGGGTGGTCGCCCTGGTCGCCCAGTCCTGCAGGACCGAGTCGAGGGCATCGATGAGTCGAGGCCACGTCGAATCGGCGGGCGGCTCACTGTTAGCGAAGTTGCCGACCCGCTCGAGCGTGACGAATCCGTTGATGGCGCTGCCGACGATCCGTGTCGCATGGACGTGCTCACCCGGCGCGATCCCGTATCCCAACAGCACGGTGCTCGTCGCCTGAACGAGCCGCCGGGCGGCCGGTGCTGCGGCGACGTCATCGCCCTGCGACGTCTGCAGGGCCTCCCAGCATCCCGGTCGTTCGCGGGCGAAGGAACGGTGGGCGTTCGCGAAGCCGGTGAGGGCCGCCTTCGCCGCGCGCCCCATGATGGCCTCCACGATGCGATCCGCCAGATCTTGGAGGGCCAGGATCGCGATGCCGTCACGCAGGGCCTGGAGGTTGCGTACGTGGCTGTAGAGGCTCGGCGCCTGCACGTTCAGCGAGCGGGCGACGTCGGCGATCGTGAGCGCGGCGAAGCCGTTGGCATCGGCCAGGGAGGCGCCACGTTCGATGACCGCTGAGGTCGACAGTGCCGAGGTTCGCATTCGTCCAGCCTAACAGCATTAGGTGAACGCCTATGCAGCGTAGGTGATGCGAGCCTCGCTAATCCTCGGCCTTCCAGAGGATCTCGCGTATCGGCCCCTCTCGGGCCTTCGACTCCACGAAGTCGAACGATGCCCGGATGAGTCGTTCGAGCACTCCGAGGTCGACATCGCCGAGCCGCCGGAGGTGCACGCAGTAGCCGGTGGAGGAGTGCGTGCCCAGCTCATCCAGCAGCTCGGCATGGCGTGCTGTGCCATCCATGAGGTAGATGGTGAGCTTGCCCTTCCTCGGATAGAAGCCGATCGTGTGCCCGTCTCCCTCGCGTCCGGTGCCATATCGGTAGTGGTAGGTGCCGAACCCGATGGTGCCGACATTCCACAACGTCGGCGGGTGCCCGCTGATCCGCTGCATCATCTCGATCAGCGTCTCGCTGTCGCGGGCGGTCTGCTCGTCGAGCGAAGCAAGGTAGCGGTCGACCGTGCGGTCGTCGTCGTCGCTCATAGGGCCTCGGATCGTCGCCGTCGCGCGAGGGAGTGGATCCATGGACGCTACTCCATCGCGGGCGAGGCCGCAGGTCGGGTAGATTGCCGCCACTGCCGCTTACTCGCTCTGAAGGGTCGTCGATGACGGACACCACCTGCCACATGTCGATCTCGCTCGACGGGTTCGTCGCCGGTCCCGACCAGAGCCGCGAGAACCCCCTCGGCAGGCGTGGGATCGAGCTGCACGGGTGGCACATCGGCGACCCCCGCGCGAACGAGGCCGACGAGATCGCAGCTGGCTGGCTCATGCGTCCACGCGGTGCGTACGTGATGGGCCGCAACATGTTCGGGCCCATCCGCGGCGAGTGGGACGAGGAGGACTGGCGTGGATGGTGGGGTGCCGAGCCGCCGTACCACGCGCCGGTGTTCGTGCTCACCCACCACGCGCACGAGCCGATCGCGATGGAGGGCGGAACGACCTTCCACTTCGTCACCGAGGGCTTCGACGCCGCGTACGCACGGGCCATCGAGGCGGCCGGCGACGGCGGCGTCGACATCGCGGGGGGCGCATCCACGGTTCGGCAGGCGCTCGTGGCCGGGGTCGTCGACGAGCTCACCCTCGACATCGCCCCGGTGCTGCTCGGCTCCGGCGAGCGGATCTTCGACGGTGTCGACTCGTTCGGGTTCGAGCCCGTCGAGGTGCTGCAGTCGCCGCTGGCCACGCACATCCGGTATCGCCGCGCGAGCTGACCCGCGCGGCACGGGGTGCCCGAGGCGTGTCGGCGGTCGGCGATAGCGTCGGCGGCATGCAGCACGGCTTCATCTACACCGGGTCCGATCCGGCGTTCGCCGTCGAGCTCGCGGCGCTCGCCGAGGAGTCCGGGTGGGACGCGTTCTTCGTCTGGGAGGGCATCTGGGCCACTGATCCGTGGTCGACGCTCGCGGCGGCCGCCATGGTCACCGAGCGCATCCGGCTCGGCACGATGCTCAGCCCGGTGCCGAGGCGCCGGCCGTGGGAGCTCGCGGGGCAGACCATGACCGTCGACCGCCTCTCGAACGGTCGCGTGATCCTCTCCGCCGGCCTCGGCGTCCCCGCCGACGTCGAGGAGCGGTTCTGGATCTTCGAGGACGATCCCGGCCGTCGCGTGCGCGCCGAACTGCTCGACGAGGGCCTCGAGCTCATGCAGCAGCTCTGGCAGGCGGAGCCCTTCGAGTACGAGGGCGAGCACTACCGAGCGAGGCGCACCGAGGCAATGCTGCCGCCGGCGATCGTGCAGGAGCCGCGCATTCCGACGTGGGTCGTCGGGGTGTGGCCCCGCATGAGGTCCATGCGCCGCGTCGCCCGCTACGACGGCTGGATTCCCAACTACGCGCCACCCGGCGCCGACGGCATCGACCCGGTCGAGCAGCAGCGCACCTACACGCCCGAGATCGCCGCCGAGGCCATCGCCTGGATCCGCAGCGAACGGCAGCGACTGGGGCTCGGCGACCGGCCGTTCGACATCGTGCAGGAGGGCACCACCGGCGGCGTCGACCGGGTCGCGGATGCCGCGGTCGTGCGTCCGTGGGCCGACGCCGGGGTCACGTGGTGGCTCGAGGCCGACTGGCGGGTTCCCGCCGAGCGCGTCGCACCGTACTCGCGCGCGCGGGTGCTCGCCGGACCGCCGCGGCCGTAGCTCCGCGGCATCCGTCACCGGGGCCGGCGGACCGCCGACTCAGGAATGCTGCGGGTACGGGTACTCCGGCGAGCGCCCCTGGAACTGGAGGATCGCCTCGTTGCGGACCTGGCCGTGCTCGATCTCGGTCGCACGCCTGATCGTGTCGGAGGCGGCCCATGCCTCTGGACCCTCCATGACGGTGCGGAGGAACGGCATGAGCGCCTCGCTGATCTCCCAGGTGGCGGAGTTCCAGAGGTACGACGGACTGTGGTCGACCGCGTAGTAGTTCGTCGACTCGCCGACCGTGAACATCGGATCGCCGAACGAGGTGGGCCTGGCCCACTCGAACCCCATGCCCGCGTCGATCGACACGTCGACGATGAGGCTCCCGGGGCGGAAGGCGCCGAGGTCCTCGGTGCGGAGGTAGGTCAGCGGGGCGTTCGGATCCTGCAGGGTGCAGTTCACCACGATGTCGTGGGCGGCGAGGAAGGGCGCCAGGGGGACCGGGCCGTCCTCCGTGTTGACGGTGCTCGCGTACGGCGCGTCGGGGTCGTGCTCGAACTGGATGATGTCGATGGAGGGGATCGGCGACCCAACTGCGGCGGTGTCGCGGTTCGTCAGCACGCGCACGTCGTGGATGCCGTGCGCGTTCAGGGCCGTGACGGCGCCGCGAGCGGTGGCGCCGAACCCGATCACCACCGCGTTCAGCCGTCGACCGTAGTCGCCCGTCGACCCGCACAGCTGGAGAGCGTGCAGCACCGAGCAGTACCCCGCCAGCTCGTTGTTCTTGTGGAACACGTGCAGGCCGAACCCGCCGTCGGACTTCCAGTGGTTCAAGGCCTCCCACGCGATGAGGGTGAGGCGCTTGTCGATCGCGAGCTGCGTCATGTCGCGGTCCTGCACGCAGTGCGGCCACCCCCAGAGCACCTGGCCGTCGCGGAAGTCGGCGAGGTCCGAGGCGAGCGGCTTCGGCAGCGTGATGACGTCGGCCTCGGCGATGATCGCCTCGCGCGAGGCGATGGCGCCGACGAACGGGGCGAGCTGCGCATCGGAGACGCCGAAGCGATCGCCGTACCCGGTCTCGAGCATGAGGTTCGCGCGGAGGTCGTCGTCGATCCGCTCGAAGTGCGACGGATGGATCGGCAGGCGCTGCTCGTCGACCTTGCGAGAGGTGGCCATCACCCCGAGCCGGAGAAGTGCGGGGGCGTTCGTGATCATGATGACCTCCTGCCCTGAGGGTACGTCACCTGGATGGCACCGATTCGCCCCGAAGTGGTCATGACACACGACCACGTCCCGTGCCACGATGGGCCCTGGGGGGAAGGGGCGTCCATGGGGGAGTACCCGAACATCGCGGACCACGGGCTGATCGGCGACCTGCAGACCGCCGCGCTCGTGTCCACCGACGGCACCATCGACTGGTTCTGCAGCCCACGGTTCGACTCGCCGAGCATCTTCGGTTCCCTGCTCGATGCCGATCAGGGTGGCTTCTGTCGGGTTCGCCCGACCGCCGACGACTACGTGACACGGCAGCTGTACCTGCCGAACACGGCGATCCTCGTGACCCGGTTCATGACCGAGGCGGGCGTCGGCGAGGTCGTCGACTTCATGCCGATCGCCGGGCATGAGGCGACCGACCGGCACCGCATCGCGCGCATGATCCGCGTGGTGCGGGGCACCATGACCTTCGAGGGCGTCATCGAGCCCCGGTTCGACTACGGCCGCGCGGCCCACACCATCGAGCCGGTCCAGGGGCACGGGGTGCGCTTCACCGCCGGCGACCAATCGCTCACCGTGCACCGCGTGGGCGGCATGATCGTGCACGGCACGGAGCGCGCCGGCCACGTCGAACTCGTCGACGGCGGCATCCGGATCACCGGCACCCTCAACGCCGGCGAGATCACCGGCGTCGTCATGGAGACCGGCGGCGCCGACCCGGCGCAGGTCTCACCCGACGAGCTGCGCGCCATGTTCGCCGAGACGCGGGCCTTCTGGCGCGAGTGGAACAGCCGGTCGACCTACCGGGGCCGGTGGCGCGAGATGGTCGCCCGGTCGGCGATGACGTTGAAGCTCATGACCTATGCGCCCACGGGCGCACTCGTCGCCGCACCCACCGCGGGGCTTCCCGAGCAGGTCGGCGGCGAACGCAACTGGGACTACCGCTACACGTGGATCCGCGACGCGTCGTTCTCGGTCTACGCACTGCTCGGCCTCGGCTACACGGAGGAGGCCGAGGCCTTCGTGGCCTGGCTCATGGACCGCGTGAAGGAGAGCGTCGGCACGGGCTCGGGACCACTGAAGATCATGTACCGGGTCGACGGGTCATCCGACCTCGTCGAGGAGTCGCTCGAGCACCTTGCCGGGTACCGCGGCTCGCTCCCCGTGCGCATCGGCAACGGCGCGGCCGACCAGATGCAGCTCGACATCTACGGCGAGGCGATGGACTCCATCCACCTCGCCGACTCCCACGGGCTCCAGCTCCCGCATGTCGGCTGGACGCAGATCAGCAGCATGCTCGACTGGGTCTGCGACAACTGGGACCAGCCCGAGGAGGGCGTCTGGGAGACGCGCGGCGGCCAGCAGAAGTTCACCTTCGGCCGCTTCATGTGCTGGATCGCGCTCGACCGCGGCATCCGGCTCGCGCAGGAGCACGGCCGGCCCGCTCCCATCGTCCGCTGGCGCGAGCAGCGCGACGCCATCTACGAGCAGGTGATGACGACCGGGTGGCACGAGGAGCGCCAGGCCTTCGTGCAGCACCAGGACACCGACGTGCTCGACGCGTCGCTGCTCGTGATGCCGCTCATGGGCTTCATCGCGCCGCGCGACCCGATGTGGCTGTCGACGCTCGCGGCCATGGACACCGAGCTCGTCTCGGACAGCCTCGTCTACCGCTACAACCCGAGCGCCTCGCCCGACGGCCTGCGCGGTTCGGAGGGCACGTTCACGCTGTGCTCGTTCTGGTACGTCGACGCCCTCGCCCGATCCGGATTCCTCGACGAGGCGCAGCTCACCTTCGAGAAGATGCTCACCTACGCGAACCACCTCGGGCTCTACGCCGAGGAGATCGGGCTCACGGGCGAGCAGCTCGGCAACTTCCCGCAGGCGTTCAGCCATCTGTCGCTGATCAACGCGGCGGTCAACCTCGACTATCAGCTCGACCACGGCTCGGGCTTCGTCGACCCGGTGCTCACGTCCGGACGCCGGACCCGCTAGGAGGCGACGATGGCCACGACCGGGTCCGCAGCGACCGACGATGGCGCGGCCCGCGCTCAGGGCACGACGGAGCCCGAGGGCGACGTGCTCGTCATCTTCGGCATCACCGGCGACCTGGCGCGGGTGATGACGTTCCACTCCCTCTACCGGCTCGAGCAGCGCGGCCTGCTGCAGTGCCCCATCGTGGGCGTCGCGTTCGAGGACTGGACGATCGACCAGCTCGTCGAACGTGCCCGCACCTCCATCGCCGCCACCGGTGAGACCCTCGACGAGTCGGTGTTCCAGCGATTCGCCGGGCGCCTGACCTACGTGCACGGAGACTTCGCGGATGCCGCGACCTACGCCCGCGTCGCGGCCGCCGTCGGCGACGCGACCACCCCGGTCTCCTACCTCGAGGTGCCGCCGAACCTCTTCGCCACCGTCGTGAAGGGCCTCGCCGGCGCCGGGCTGACCGAGCACGGCCGCGTCGTCGTCGAGAAGCCGTTCGGGCACGACCTGGCGTCGGCCCGCGCGCTCGCCGACGAGCTGCACCGGTACGTCGACGAGTCGCGGCTGTTCCGCATCGACCACTACCTCGGGAAGATGGGCCTCGAGGAGATCCTCTACCTGCGGTTCGGGAACACGATGCTCGAGCCGGTGTGGAACCGCAACTACGTCGACAGCGTGCACATCACGATGGCGGAGGACTTCGGCGTCGCCGATCGAGGCCACTTCTACGATCCGGTCGGGGCGCTCCGCGACGTCGTGGTGAACCACCTCCTGCAGGTCGTCGCCGCCGTCGCGATGGAGGCGCCCTCGCGCGGCGACACCGAGACCATCAAGGACATGCAGACGTCGTTGTTCAAGTCGGTGTCGAGCGCTGACCCGGCCAAGGCGGTGCGCGGTCAGTTCGACGGCTACCTGGACATCCCGGGAGTCGCCGGGGGTTCGACGACCGAGACCTTCATCGCCCTCGAGCTCGGCATCGAGAACTGGCGGTGGGCGGGCGTGCCGTTCTTCATCCGCACGGGCAAGCTCCTGCCGGTGACGGCCACCGAGGTGCGACTCGTGTTCAAGCCGTCGCCCAACCTCGGGTTCGGCCTGCGGGACGGCGAGAGCACGACCGATCAGCTCGTCATGCGGCTCGATCCGTCGACCGGCCTGCGACTCGTGCTCAACGCGCAGCGGGCGGATGCCCCGAAGCCGCGTTCGATCGACCTCGACATGGAGTTCGCGACCGCGGGCGGTGAGGGCCCGACGCCCTACGAGGTACTGCTTCTCGCGGCGATCCGCGGGGTGCGCCCGCGCTTCAACCGGCAGGACACCGTCGAGGAGGCGTGGCGCATCATGCAGCCGCTGCTCGACGCGCCCCCGCCGGTGCATCCGTACGCGCCGGGTTCGTGGGGGCCGGCGGAGGCCGACGCGCTCGTCGCCGACCACGGCGGTTGGCGCGACCCCTGGGTCTGAGTGGGAGGCGGCGGCCATGCGAGTCAAGTCGGAGACGGTCAAGGGCGTGCAGGTGTTCGCCGTGGCGGGCACGAACACGGTCTCGTTCGGCATCCGCGCCACCGCCACCGCCCGGAAGGGGCTCCTCGGATTCGCGATCGAACGCGTCGACCGGGCGACCGGCGCCCGTCACTGGGTCGACGGCTACAAGGTGTTCCGCTCGCTCGTCCCCGATCCGACGCCCGCGACGAAGGTGTCGACGTACGACCATCCGATCCAGAGCCTCGTCTGGGACGACTTCGTCGCCGAGCCCGGCCACGCCTACGAGTACGTCTTCCACCCGCTGAAGGGGACGCCATCGGCGCTCGACCGGAGCGCGCCGCCGGTGGCCGTCTCGGTCGACACCGAGCCGCTGAGCGGCGGCGACCATGACATCGTCTTCAATCGCGGGGTCACCTCGAGCCAGTTCTATGCCAACCGGTTCGGCAACCTGCCGCCCGACCGGCAGCCGACGCCCGAGAAGCGCGCGGAGGCGCTCGCCTGGCTGAGCCGCGACCTCGATGAGGCGATCATCGGCTTCATCGCGTCGGCTGGGCCTGGCGATGCGATCCGCGGATGCTTCTACGAGTTCCGCTTCCCGTCGGTGCTGGCCGCGCTGAAGGACGCGATCGATCGCGGCGTCGACGTGCGGGTGATCGTCGACCTCAAGGTCAACGAGCGCACGATCCAGCCCACCCCGAGGAACGGGCTGAAGACGCCGAAGTTCGAGCCGAGCAATCCCCGCGTCGCGAACCTCGCCGCGATCGCCGCGGCCGGCCTGCCCGACGAGGCGATCATCCCTCGGGTGGCGCGGCGCGACGACATCCAGCACAACAAGTTCATGGTGCTGCTGCGCGGCGCCGCGCGGACGCCCGTCGCCGTGTGGACCGGCTCCACGAACGTGACCGACGGCGGGATCTACGGGCAGGCGAACGTCGGGCACCTCGTGCGCGACGCGACGGTGGCCGCGCAGTTCCTGGCGTACTGGTCGATCCTCGCGCAGGACCCGGGCGCCGCGACGGATGCCAGGAAAGACCCGATCAACATCGGATTCCTGCAGGAGGTCGGCGCCCTGACCCCGACGCCGACCTCGATCGCCGCCATTCCGCGGGGGACGACACCGCTCTTCAGCCCGCGGGGCGACACGGCTCCCCTCGACCTCTACGTCCGGCTCCTCACGAAGGCGAGGCGACTGTCGTGCGGCACGTTCGCGTTCGGCATCCCGCAGGACTTCCGACGGGCGATCAGCGCCAACGGCGTCGATGGCCCCCTGTGCTTCCTCCTCCTCGAGGAGAAGGACGACCCGCGGCCGACGAAGGCGAACCCCGGACCCGTGGTGCGGCTCAACTCGCGGAACAACACCTACAAGGCCCAGGGCTCCGAGCTGCACACGACGCTCGGGCGCTGGGTGGCCGAGACGAACAACGCGGCGATCAAGCTCAACCTGCACGTCACCTACATCCACCTGAAGTTCATCCTCCACGACCCGCTCGGCCCCGACCCGATCGTGGTGACGGGCTCGGCGAACTTCAGCTCGGCGTCGACGATCGAGAACGACGAGAACATGCTGCTCATCCGCGGTGACCGGCGGGTGGCCGACATCTACTTCACCGAGTTCAACCGGCTCTGGGGGCACTACCAGTACCGGTCCGTCGTCGAGGCGACCTCGCACCGGAAGCCGAAGCCCGGGCAACCGGCGCCACACGACTACCAGAATCTGTGGGAGAACACCGACTGGCAGCAGGACTACCAGCCCGGCGACCTCCGGTCGAAGCGGGTCGACCAGTACGTCAAGATGGCGATCTGAGCCCGGTGGGCAGCGACGACGGTGCCCGCCCCTCACTAGAGTTGGCGCATGTCGGGTCGCGCCGCCGACGGCCGCTCGGTCGCCGAGAAGCTCTTCGCGATCGGCGACGCGTTCCAGGGGCGGGAAGACCTGTCGCTGAGCGAGATCGCGAGCCGCGCGCACCTGCCGCTCTCGACGGCGCATCGCCTGGTGGGCGAGTGGGTGGCGTGGGGCGGCCTCGTGCGCGGCGACGACGGGCGGTACCGGGTGGGCATGCGGGTCTGGCGGCTCGGCGTGCGCCAGCCGACCGCCATGCGGCTCCGGCGCATCGCGATGCCCTACCTCGAGGATCTGCTCGAGGCGACGACCGAGCACGTGCACCTCGCCGTGCGCGACGGACTCGGTGCGATCTACCTCGAGCGCCTGTCCGGCCCGGGCGCGGTCTCGGCGATCTCGGATGTGGGCTCGAGACTCCCGTTGCACGCGACGGGCGTGGGCCTCGTGCTGCTGGCCCACGCGCCGACCGAGGTGTTCGACGAGCTGCTGGCGTCGGATCGGCGCAAGTTCATGCCGAACACGCTCACCGAGGAGCGGGAGCTGCGGCGGCGCATGGCCGAGATCCGCTCCTTCGGCCTCTCCACGTCGGTCGAGGAGCTCACGGCGGGCGCGTTCTCGGTCGCGGCGCCGGTGCGGGACGCGACCGGTGAGGTCGTCGCGGCGGTGTCGATCATCGCGCACGCCGAACGGCTGGGGGAGCCGCAGTTCGCGCTCGGCGTGCGCATGGCGGCGCGCGGCATCTCGTCGGCGCTCGGCTTCCGGACCCACGGCGAGTGAGCGACTTCTTCCACTGAGTGGAAGTCGGGCTCCGGATGCCCCGTGGTCGATCCATGCTCGTCATGTTCTTCCCGACGACGTGAGAGGCATCCAGTGCGAACGTCCACCTCCGTGGCCATCATCGGCGCGGGCCCGGCCGGCCTGCTCCTCGGCCACCTCCTGGCCCAGGCCGACGTGCCGTTCGTCATCCTCGAGGCCCAGACGCGCGAGCATGTGCTGGGTCGCATCCGCGCCGGCGTACTCGAGCAGGGGTCGGTCGACCTCCTCGCCGAGCACGGCCTCGACGCCGACCTCCGCGCGCGCGGACTCACGCACCACGGCATCTACCTGCAGTTCGAGGGACAGCGGCACCACGTCGACTTCGTCGACCTCGTCGGGCGCACGGTCACCGTGTACGGCCAGCAGGCGCTCGTGAAGCACCTTCTCGGCGAGCACGATCGGCTCGGCTCGAACGTCGTCTTCGAGGCATCCGATGTCGAACCCGTGGGCGTCACCGGCGCGCGCCCCACCGTCATCTACACGAAGGACGGCGTGACCGAGGAGCTCGAGTGCGACCTCGTCGTCGGCGCCGACGGCTACCACGGCGTCTGCCGTCGCAGCATCCCCGGCGGCGGGCTCGAGGTGTTCGAGCGCTCGTACCCGTTCGGCTGGCTCGGCATCCTCGCCGACGTGCCGCCGTCGACCGACGACCTCATCTACGCCCTGCACCGCGACGGCTTCGGCATGCACTCGATGCGCTCGCTCGAGGTCTCGCGCCTCTACCTGCAGGTCGCCCCCGACGAGTCGATCGACGACTGGAGCGACGCCCGCATCTGGGACGCCCTGCAGCAACGCCTCGGCGTCGAGGGCTGGCAGCTGCAGGAGGGCCCGATCACCGAGAAGTCGATCACGCCGATGCGCAGCTTCGTCGTGTCGACCATGCAGCACGGCCGCATGTTCCTCGCGGGCGACGCCGGCCACATCGTGCCGCCGACCGGCGCGAAGGGCCTCAACTCGGCGATCGCCGATGTGGCGCTGCTGGCCCGCGCCATCCTCGACCGGCGCGCCGGCGACGACACGGGCCTCGCCCGCTACAGCGACCGCGCGCTCGCCCGCCAGTGGAAGGTGCAGCACTTCTCCCAGTGGATGACGGAGATGCTGCACGTGCACCACGAGGTGCCGGATGCCTCGGCGCGCGCCTTCCGCTACCGCAGCCAGGTCGGCCAGCTCGAGTACGTCACCGGCTCCCGCGCCGCCTCCCAGAGCCTCGCCGAGCAGTACGCCGGCCTTCCCTTCACCACGGAGTGAGCATGCACCGACCCGTTCCCCAGCCCGAGCTGACGCAGCAGGCCATCGGCGACGAGATCACCGAGCGCCACCGCCACGAGCGCGACGCCGCGGCATCCGCCGGCACGCCGCTCGCCGCCCATCCGCGCCGCGACTTCGCGCCCTACCGCTCGACGACGCTGCGGCATCCCACCCATGAGCTCGTGCGCGCCGACCCCGAGGAGATCGAGCTCGTGTCGCCCGCGTTCGGGCACACCGACGTGTCGGCCGAGGAGGGCGACCTCACGATCCAGCACCGCGGCGAGCCGCTCGGCGAGCGGATCATCGTGACCGGGCGCGTGCTCGACGGCGACGGCCGGCCGGTGCGGAACCAGCTCATCGAGATCTGGCAGGCGAACGCGTCGGGCCGCTACGTCCACAAGCGCGACCAGCATCCGGCGCCGCTCGACCCGAACTTCACCGGCGTCGGCCGCGTGATCACGGGCGAGGACGGCAGTTACCGGCTCACGACGATCAAGCCGGGTGCCTACCCCTGGAAGAACCACCGCAACGCGTGGCGGCCTGCCCACATCCACTTCTCGTTCTTCGGCAGCGCGTTCACCCAGCGGCTCATCACGCAGATGTACTTCCCGGGCGATCCGCTGTTCGCGCTCGACCCGATCTACCAGTCGATCGTCGACCCGGCGGCCCGTGAGCGGCTCGTGGCCCGCTACGACCACGACGTGACCGAGCCCGAGTGGGCGCTCGGCTACCGCTGGGACGTCGTGCTCACCGGCCCGAAGTCGACCTGGATGGAACCGGAGGACGCCGACCATGCCTGACCCGACCTCGCCCGAGGCGTTCGACGCGACCGACCTGCCCGGCGCCGAGCAGCACCCGGATGGCCACCGCGGAACGCTCGGCCAGACCCCCTCGCAGACCGTCGGCCCCTTCTTCGGCTACGCGCTGCCCTACGACGGCGGCCCCGACGTTCGGGCGGCGTGGCAGCCCGACGCGATCCGCCTGCACGGCACCGTGTTCGACGGCGCGGGCGACCCCGTGCCCGACGCCGTCATCGAGATCTGGGGCGCGGATGCCGCGGGCCGCCCGTCGACCGAACGCAGCGCGTTCGACCGCGACCAGCACGGCTTCGCCGGCTTCGGTCGCGCGGCGGTCGACCGCGATGGGCACTACTCGTTCACGACGCTCAAGCCGGGCACCATGCGCCAGGGCTCGGCGCCCTACCTGCTCGTGGCGGTGTTCGCCCGCGGCGTGCTGCACCATCTCTTCACCCGGGCGTACTTCGGTGACGAGGCCGAGGCGAACGCCGCGGATCCGTTGCTCGCCCGCGTCGACGCGAGCCGCCGCGACACGCTCGTCGCGGCGGTGGATGCCCCGGGCTCCTACCGGTTCGACGTGCGCCTGCAGGGCGACGGCGAGACCGTGTTCCTCGACTACGGCACCGAGGTCTGACGAGGATGGTCGCATGACGGACTGGGGACTCATCGATCCGGGCGCCGCGGACGCGACGGGCACCGACGACGACGCGGTGCTCGCCGCGATGGTCGACGTCGAGCGCGCGCTGCTGCGCGCGTGGGGGAGCGTGCTCGACGAGTTCCTCGGTCCGCAGGCCGACCGGCTCGACGTGGCCGCCCTCGACCGTGAGGCCTTGCGCGACGGCGTGGCGCGCGACGCGGTGCCCGTGGTCGCCCTCGTTCCCGTCCTCCGTGCCCAGCTCGAGGGCGCGGGACTCACCGCCGACCGCCTGCACCTCGGGGCCACCAGCCAGGACATCGTCGACACCGCCCTCATGCTGGTCTCGCGTGATGCGCTCGCCGCCGCGCGCGGCTCGCTCGTCGAGTCCGGCCGCACGCTCGCCGTGCTCGCCGACGCCGAGCGGCAGAGCCCGCGCATCGCGCGCTCGCTCGCTCGCCACGCCGAGGCGAGCACGCTGGGGGTGCTCGCGGCGGGCTGGCTCGACGGCGTCGGCTCGGCGATCGCCGCGATCGACAGCGCGGTGTTCCCGGTACAGTTCGGGGGCGCGGTGGGCACCGGCACGGCAGCGGATGCCACGGCCGGGCGTGCGGGGGCCGCCGACGAGGTGCGCGGCGAGCTCGCTGGCCGGCTCGGCCTCACCGACCCCGGTCGAGCGTGGCACACCGAACGCACGCCCGTGCTCGCGATCGCGGCCGTTGCCGCCACCGTCGTCGCCGCGCTCGGCCGCATCGCGGGGGACGTGATCCTGCTCTCCCGCGAGGAGCTGGGCGAGGTGCAGCTCTCGGGCGGCGGCGGCTCGTCGGCGATGCCGCACAAGCGCAATCCGGTCGACGCCGTCGCCATCACCGCGGCGGCCGTCGAGGCGCCCGCCCTGCTCCAGGTCGTCGCGAGCGCGGCGATCGCCGGCGACGAGCGATCCGCCGGGCGATGGCACGCGGAGTGGACGTCGCTCCGCCGGCTCGCGCGGCTCACCCGTTCGGCCTCGGCATCGGCATCTCACCTCGCCGCCGGGCTCGAGTTCGAGCGCGACCGGGCGGTGGCCATCCTCGCCGACGCGCGCCCGGCGGGTGAGCGGCCCGACCGCGACGTGCTCGCCGCGGCATCCGACCGCATCGTCGACCACGCCGTGGCGCGCTTCACCGCACTCGCCGAAGGGGGCACCCGCCCATGACCGTTCCCCGCCTGCTGGGCTCCTTCGCGCCCGGCGCCGCTCCGGCGACCACGAATCCGCTGCTCGTGCTGCTGCCCTCGCTCGGCACCACCAGCACGCTCTGGGACGGCGTGGTCGCCGCCCTCCGCGCCGACTCGCGCACCGCGGGTCTCCGGATCCTGCGTGTCGACCTGCCCGGTCACGGTGCGACCCCGGCCGCGGCCGAGCCCTTCACCATCGGCGACCTCGCCGAGGGGGTGCTCGCGGTCGTCGACGAGGCGGGCGGTGGTTCCTTCCACGTCGCCGGTGTCTCCCTCGGTGGCGCTGCGGCCCTCGAACTCGCGGTCACCCATCCCGACCGGGTGCTCAGCCTCGTGCTCAGCTGCAGCGGCGCGCGCATCGGCACGCCCGACGGATGGGCCGAGCGCGCGGCATCCGTGCGCGCGAGCGGCACCGCCTCCCTCGTGACCGGGAGCGCCGCACGCTGGTTCGCGCCGGGATTCCTCGAGCGCGACGCCGGCGGCTCGGGCGCCCGTGCCCTCGCCGCGCTCGTCGACATCGACGACGAGTCGTACGCGTGCTGCACCGAGGCGCTCGCCGGCTTCGACCGCACGGCCGACCTCGGAGCGCTCGCCACGCCGACCCTCGCGATCAGCGGCGAGCACGACACGGTGACGACGCCGGCCTCGATGGAGGACCTCGCCGATGACATCCCCGGCGGGCGCCACGTCGCCCTCGACGGCGCCTCGCACCTCGCCGTGCTCGAGGAGCCCGCGAGCGCCGCCGAGCTCATCGCCGAGCACCTCGACGCCGTCGAGCGGGTGGACGCGGCATCGGTCGCGCGGGAACGCGGCATGCGCGTGCGTCGTGCGGTGCTCGGCGACGCGCACGTCGACCGCGCCATCGCGAGCACGACCCCCGAGACGGCCGCGTTCCAGGACTTCGCGACTCGCACCGCCTGGGGCGACATCTGGGCGCGGCCCGGGCTCTCGCGGCGCGAGCGATCGATCGCGACGCTCGCCAGCCTCACGACCGGCGGCCATGCGACCGAGATCGCGATGCACGTGCGCGCGGCGCTGCGCAACGGCCTGGCCCGCAACGAGATCGCCGAGGTGCTGCTGCACACCGCGCTCTACGCCGGGCTGCCGGCGTCGAACGAGGCGCTCGCGATCATGCGCGACGTGTTCGCCCAGCAGGACGCCACGACCACCCCCGAGACGAACGACTGAGCCCGGAGCATCCATGGACAAGACCTACGCGACCGCCGACGAAGCCGTCGCCGACATCCCGGCGGGCGCGTCGCTCGCCGTCGGCGGCTTCGGCCTGTCGGGCGTGCCGATCACGATCATCCGCGCGCTGCTCGCCCGCGGCGTCGGCGACCTCGAGGTCGTCTCGAACAACTGCGGCGTCGACGGGTGGGGGCTCGGCGAGCTGCTGGCGGCCGGACGCATCCGCAAGGTCATCGCGAGCTACATCGGGGAGAACCGGGAGTTCGCCCGGCAGTACCTCTCGGGCGAGGTCGAGGTCGAGCTGACCCCGCAGGGCACGCTGGCCGAGCGCCTGCGTGCCGGCGGCGTCGGCATCCCGGCGTTCTACACGGCGACGGGCGCCGGCACCGCGGTGTCGGAGGGCGGGATGCCGCTGCGCTATGCGCCCGACGGCACCGTCGCCGTCACGAGCGCGCCGAAGGAGCTGCGCCCGTTCGACACATTCGGCGCCCCTCGCGAGTACGTGCTCGAGCAGGCCATCCGCGCCGACTTCGGGCTCGTGCGCGCCGCGGTCGGCGACCGGCACGGCAACCTGCGGTTCGAGAAGTCGACCCGCAACTTCAACCCGCTCGCCGGCATGGCGGGCCGCATCACCATCGCCGAGGTCGACGAGCTCGTCGAGCCGGGCGTGCTCGGCCCCGACGACATCCACCTGCCCGGCATCTACGTCGACCGGGTGATCGTGCTCACGGCCGAGCAGTCGGCCGACCTGCCGATCGAGAAGGTCACCGTGCGGCCCCGGCCCGCGGCATCCGGAACCGGCACCACCGCCCCCGACCAGGCCGAGGAGGCCCGCTGATGCCGCTCACCCGCGACGAGATGGCCGCCCGCGCCGCCCGCGAGCTCGAGGACGGCACCTATGTGAACCTCGGCATCGGGCTGCCGACGCTCATCCCGAACCACCTGCCCGAGGGCGTCGAGGTCGTGCTGCACTCCGAGAACGGCATCCTCGGCGTCGGTCCCTACCCGTGGGAGGGGGAGGAGGACCCGAAGCTCATCAACGCCGGCAAGGAGACGGTGACGGTGCTGCCCGGGGCGGCCTACTTCGACTCGGCGGCGAGCTTCGGCATGATCCGCGGCGGCCGCATCACGACGGCGGTGCTCGGGGCCATGCAGGTCTCGATGCACGGCGACATCGCCAACTGGGCGGTGCCCGGCAAGATGGTGAAGGGCATGGGCGGCGCGATGGACCTCGTGAACGGGGCCGAGCACGTCATCGTCGTCATGGAGCATGTCGCGAAGGACGGCTCGGCGAAGATCGTCGAGCAGTGCACCCTGCCGCTCACCGGCAAGGCCTGCGTGGACCGCATCATCACCGACCTGGCCGTCCTCGACGTCACCGCCGACGGGCTCGTGCTCGTCGAGCTCGCGCCCGACGTCACCATCGAGCAGGTGACGGATGCCACGGGCGCGCCGTTCACCGTGTCGCCGACGCTCGGCGCGGCCGCCTGATGGCCGAGCTGCGCGAAGTCGTCGTCTGCACGCCGCTGCGCACCCCGGTCGGACGAATGGGCGGCGCACTCGCGACCGTGCCCGCGCTCGAACTGGCGACGACCGTGCTCACGGCACTGCTCGAGCGCACCGGCGTGGACCCGGCCGCGATCGACGGCGTCATCGCCGCGCAGGGCTACCCGACCATGGAGGCCCCGGCGATCGGACGGGTCGCAGCACTCGACGCCGGCTTCCCCGTCGAGACCAGCGGATACCAGCTCGACCGTCGGTGCGGCTCGGGCCTGCAGGCCGTGCTCAACGCCGCGATGGAGGTGCAGACCGGCGTCAGCGAGGCCGTCGTCGCGGTCGGCGTCGAGTCGATGTCGAACGCGCCGCTGTACACCGTCGAGGGCCGCCGTGGCGTGACAGGTGCGGGTCTGCTGCTGCACGACGCGCTCGCCCGCGGACGCGAGACGGTGGGTGGGCGGCGGTTCCCGACGCCCGAGGGCAACGTCGGCTCGGCCGAGCTGCTGCGCGCCGACTACGGCATCTCCCGCGAGGCGCAGGACGCGTTCGCGCTGCGTTCGCACCAGCGCGCCGTCGCCGCCCAGGAGTCGGGCGCGTTCGACGCCGAACTCGTGCCCGTCGAGGTGGCCGGGCGGCGCGGGAGCGTCGTCGTCGACCGCGACGAGCACCCGCGCGCCGACACGACCCTCGAAGCGCTGGCAGGGCTCAGGCCGATCCTGGGGCGCACCGATCCCGACGCGACGGTCACGGCCGGCAACTCGAGCGGCCAGAACGACGCGGCGGCCGCGTGCATCGCGACCACACCGCAGCGGGCCGCCGAGCTCGGGCTGACCCCGATGCTCCGGCTCGTGTCGTGGGCGGTGGCGGGCAACGACCCGCTGCGCTTCGGCGTGGCGCCCGTGCCCGCGGCGAACCTCGCGCTCCAGCGCGCCGGCATCCGCTTCGCCGACCTCGACCTCATCGAGCTCAACGAGGCGTTCGCGGTGCAGGTGCTCGCGTGCCTCGCGGACTGGGGCCTCGACGCCGAGGACCCGCGGCTGAACCCGCGGGGGAGCGGCATCTCGATCGGCCACCCGATCGGCGCCACCGGCATCCGCATGCTCGCGACGCTCGCCCACGAGCTGCCCGCCCTCGACGGCGATCTCGCCCTCGAGACCATGTGCATCGGCGGCGGCCAGGCGCTCGCGGCGGTCTTCGCCCGGGCCTGACCCTCGCTGCGCACCGCCCGCCCGGCGGGCACGACGAAGGGCCGGGGCGGACGGGCACTCACCCCCGTCCGACCCGGCCCCTCGGCCCGCGTCTCAGCCCTGGCCGTGCTTGGCGTACGGGTTGAGCAGCGCCTCCTCGGTGCCCGGCACGATGCCCTCCTCGGTGGCCGTCGGCCGGCCCTCGTCGGGCGGGAACGACTCGGTCATCGACATGGGCATCGCGCTGTTGCGGTAGAGGTTGTTCGAGCCGGTCGACGGCTTCCAGGTGTTCGCGTTCCAGTCGGGCACGTAGTTGCGGTAGCCGCCCGTGTTGACCTCGATGCGCAGGCCGCTCGGGTCGCGGAAGTAGAGGAACGACTGCTCGCCGATGCCGTGGATCGAGGGGCCGTACTCGATGTGGGTGCCGTTCTCCATCAGCACGTCGGCGGCGATGAGCAGCTCCTCGCGGGTGTCGACCCAGAACGCGTAGTGGTTGATCCGGCCGGGCCGCGAGGAGCTGTCGAGCACGACGCCGAGGTCGTGCGACTTCTCGTTCGTCGTGATGACGGCGAACACCGTGATCGGTGCCTCGTCGAGCTCGGTGTACGCCATGATGCGGAAGCCGAGCACCTCGTGGTGCCACTTCGCGAAGGCCTTCACGTCGGAGGCCGCGATCGTGACGTGGTCGAGGAACCGGGGTGCGCCCGCGACGCTCGAGCGGCGCTCGGGACGGTCGGGATAGATCGACGCGTGCTCGTCATCGGCCTCGTACTGCTCGATCTCCCACGCGAGGCGGATGGTGTGGCCCCACGGACCCGTGAACACGTACGAGCGGCCGCGGCCCGGGCCGGAGTCCGACCACTCGCCGGTCACGCCCGCCTCCTCGACGCGACGCGCCGCCTCCTCGAGCGCCTCGGCGCTCGTGGTGCGCCAGCCGATCTCGACGAGCGCCGGTTCGGGGCCCTCGGAGATGACGACGCTGTGGTGCGTGTAGTCGCCCCAGGAGCGGAGGTAGGCCTTGCCGCCGTCGCGGCCGACCTGGCGGAGGCCGAGGCGCTCCTCGTAGAAGGCCACCGACGCCTCGACGTCGGGCGCCGCGATCTCGACGTGCGAGAGATGGGACAGGAGGGTGATCATCGTCGATCCTTCGTGTTCGGGGTGCGGCGCGTCGGCCGTGGGTTGGTGCGTGCCGCGTTCGGCACTGCATCCACTCTCGGCGAGCGCGCTTCATCAGGGAAGCTGAACCTGTTGATGCCACGCATTGATCGGGATGATGTGCAGTCGGCGTCCCGGTGGCGATTGACTGGGTGCGGACCGGTGACGGTGCCGCGTCCGAGGGGATCGACATGCACGGGATGGACGGACGGACGATCGTGGTCACCGGCGCGGCATCCGGCATCGGCGCCGCGACCGTGACCGCGCTCGCCGCGGCGGGTGCGCGCGTGATCGCCGCCGACCTCGGGTGGGCGGACGAGTCGCCCGGCGGTCAGGCCGTCGAGCTCGCCACGCTCGACGTGCGACGCGAGGAGCACTGGGCCGAACTGGCGGGGCAGCTCTCCACCACCAAGCAGGCAGGCGCCGGGGGCGCCATCGACGGCCTGGTCAACGCCGCGGGCATCACGCGTCGCGCGCGGCTCCACGACGTCACCGCCGCCGACTTCGAGGCCGCCTTCGCCGTCAACGCCACCGGGCCGGCCCTCGGCATCCGCTTCCTCGCCCCACTCCTGGGCGACGGCAGCGCGATCGTGAACGTCGGGTCGGCCGCCGGCGCCATGGCGCACTACGGCATCGCGTACGGCGCGAGCAAGTGGGCGCTGCGGGGCATCACGAAGACGGCGGCGATGGAGCTCGGGCCGCGCGGCATCCGCGTCAACCTCGTGAGTCCGGGCTTCATCGAGACGCCGATGACCGCGAGCGCCCCCGAGGCATTCCGTGCCGTGAACCTCCGGTCGACGCCGCTCGGGCGGTCCGGCCGGGCCGAGGAGGTGGCCGCCGTCATCGTGCAGCTCGTCTCACCGGCCGCGTCGTTCGTGACCGGCGCCGAGATCGCCGTGGACGGCGGCCTCACCGGCCACGGGGGCGGACTCCCCATCGCCCGCGCGATGGGCTCGGCGCATCCACAGGACTGATGCACTCCATCATCGATCGAGCCTTCACTGATATCACGGCGCGCGGTTGACTGAGGGAGCGCACCCAACGACGCGCGCCCGAATGGAGAACCACCGTGACATCGTCGTCCGACGGCCTGACCGCCCCCTTCGTCCTCGTCCGCTTCCGCGCGGGCGACGCCGAGCCGGCGCTCGGCCTCGTGGCGGGGGAGCGGGTTCGGCCGATCGGGCCCGACGAGCTGGGCGCGCCCGACCTCAACGCCTTCCTCGCCGAGGCTCCGGCCGCGTGGGATCGCCTCGCCGCGATCGCCGGGCGCGACGACGACGCCTGGCTCCCGCTGGCCGATGTCACGCTCGCCGCGCCCGTCACGCCGCGCCAGGTGCTGCAGACCGGCGCGAACTACCGCACGCACGTGATCGACCTCGTCGCCGCGGGCCGGGCGAAGAACGACCCGCGCCCCATCGAGGAGCTGCGCGCCTGGGCCGCCGACATGATGGACCGCCGGGCGCGTGAGGGCACGCCGTACTTCTTCATCGGGCTGCCCGCGGCGGTCGTGGGCGACGACGTGCCGCTGAGGCTGCCGGGCTACAGCGACCAGCACGACTGGGAGCTCGAGCTGGCGGTCGTGATCGGCAAGGAGGCCTTCCGCGTCGACCGCGAGCACGCCATGGAGCACGTCGCCGGCTACACGATCGTGAACGACGTCACCACGCGCGACCTCGTGTTCCGCGAGGACATGAAGGAGATCGGCACCGACTGGTACCGCGGCAAGAACGCCCCGGGGTTCCTGCCGACCGGCCCGTTCCTCGTGCCCGCGCCGTTCGTCGCGACCCCGGGGGACCTGCACCTCGAGCTCACCCTCAATGGCGAGACGATGCAGGATGCGACGACCTCCGACCTGCTCTTCGACCTCCCCGCGCTCATCGCGGGCGCCTCGCAGAACATGCCGCTCCTGCCGGGCGACCTGCTGCTCACGGGCAGCCCCGCCGGCAACGGCATCGTGCACGGCCGGATGCTCCGCGACGGCGACGTGATGGTCGGGGCCATCGAGGGGCTCGGCCGCCAGACCGTGCGGGCGATCGCCGAGGAGGCGTCGCGATGAGCACCACGCCGGCCGCGGCATCCGGGACCCGGCGCACGCCGACCGAGCGCCCCGAGGAGCTCGACCGCACCGACCCCGCGCGTCACGTCGCCGAGTCCGCCGAGGCGTTCCGCAACTGGGGCCGCTGGGGCGACGACGACCGCCTCGGCACCCTGAACTTCATCGGCGACGACGAGCGCGTCCGCGCGGCCGCCCTCGTGCGCCGCGGCGCGAGCTTCTCGCTCTCGCAGCCGTTCGACATGAACGGCCCGCAGCAGGGCTGGCGCCGCCGCACGAACCCGGTGCACACCATGCTCGACACGGGTACGGATGCCGCGGCCGGCACCCAGGGCTTCCCCCACGGCATCGGGGGCGCCGACGACGTCGTCGCGATGCCGCTGCAGTGCTCGACCCAATGGGACGGCTTGGGCCACATCTTCGACCGCGGCCTGGCGTGGAACGGCCGCCCGGCCGGATCCGTGGTGACGAGCGACGGCGATCTCGTCACGGGCATCGAGCACGCGGCATCCGCCATCGTCGGCCGCGGCGTGCTGCTCGACCTGGGCCGGTTCCTGCGTCCCGAACCCGTCGACGACGACGCCGACGACGGGGCCGTCGGCGAGCTGCCCGACGGCTACGCCATCACGACCGCCGAGCTCGAGGCGTGCATCGAGGCGCAGGGCGCCACGAGCGCCGTCGGCCGCGGCGACCTCGTGCTCGTGCGCACCGGCCGCTACGCCCGGGCGCTCCGCGAGGGGTGGAACGGCTACGCCGGCGGCCCCAGCGCGGGCCTCTCGTTCACGACCGCCGGCTGGCTGCACCGCACCGAGATCGCCGCGATCGCGACCGACACGTGGGGCTTCGAGGTGCGGCCCAACGAGTTCGACGACGCGTTCCAGCCGCTGCACCAGGTCGTCATCCCGAACCTCGGGCTGACGATCGGCGAGATGTGGGACCTCGAGGCCCTCGCCGCCGACTGCGCCGCCGACGGATGCTACGAGTTCCTGCTCGTCGCGCCGCCGCTGCCGATCACGGGTGCCGTGGGTTCGCCGGTGAACCCCATCGCCCTGAAGTAGACCTGAACGAAGTAGACCCAACCCCAACGAAGGGACCCCCGATGTCCGCAGTCTCCCGTGTCGCCGTCGTCGGCTCCGGCGTGGCCGGCGCCACCGCCGCCATCCTGCTCGCCGAGGGAGGCGTCGACGTCGACGTCTTCGAGCGGAAGCCCGACCTCTCCGCGCTCGGCTCGGGTATCACCCTGCAGGGCAACGCCCTGCGCGTGTTCGACCGGCTCGGCGTGTGGGACCAGGTGCGGGAGGCCGGCTACGCCTTCGACCAGACCGGCCTGCGCGCCCCCGGCCCCGACGCGCCCGTCATCGCCCAGATTCCCGACGCGCGAACCGGCGGCCCCGAGTACCCGGCGGTCGAGGGCATGTATCGCCCCGACCTCGCGCGGATCCTCGCGGACCGGGCCACCGAGCTCGGCGCCCGCATCCACTACGGCACCACCGTGGCGGCCTTCACGCAGGACGCCGACGGCGTCGACGTGACGCTGAGCGACGGGTCGACGGGGCGCTACGACCTGCTCATCGGCGCCGACGGCCTGCACTCCGACATCCGGAAGCAGCTCGGCGTCGAGGTCGAGCCCGAACGCACCGGCATGGGCATCTGGCGCGCCTTCGTGCCGCGTCCGAAGGACGTCACGCAGACGGACCTCTACTACGGCGGCCCCGTCTACATCGCGGGGTATTGCCCGACCAGCGAGGAGATGATGTACGCCTACCTCGTCGAGCCGGCCCAGGACCGGCACCTGCTCTCACCCGAAGAGGGCGTGGAGGTGATGAAGGAGCTGTCGCTGGCCTATGGCGGGCCGTGGAACGAGATCCGCGAGTCGCTCGACGACGCGTCCCGCGTCAACTACACGTGGTTCACGAAGCACGTGGTGCCCGACGCGTGGAACCGCGGCCGCGTCGTGCTCATCGGCGAGGCCGCGCACAGCTGCCCGCCCACGATCGCGCAGGGCGCGGCGCAGGCGGCGGAGGACGCGCTCGTGCTCTCCGAGCTGCTGCTCGAGCGCGACGCGGTCGACCAGTCGCTCTGGGATGCCTTCCATGCCCGGCGCCTGCCGCGCGCGACCGAGGTCGTCGAGGCATCCGTGCAGCTCGGCCAGTGGCAGATCGACCACGTGCAGGACGCCGACGTGCCGGGTCTGATGCGCCGCATCGCGATGCTCGTGAGCGAGCCGGCATGAGCGCCGCGGACCGCGTCGAGCCGACGCGCGACGAGACCATGCGCACCGAGCCGATCGTCGACGTGCACGCGCACCTGCTGCTGCCCGCGCTGCAGCAGGCGGTCGCCGCGCGCGACGCCGAGGGCTTCGCCGCCGCCCAGGCCCTCGAGGCCCGCCGCAACGGACCCGAGAGCCTCGCCGCCTCGGGTCGCATGATCGGCGAGCGGATGCCGCTGCTCACCTCGCTCGACGCGCGCCTCGCCGAGATGGACCGGCAGGGCGTCGACGTGCAGGTCGTGTCGCCGTCGCCCTCGCATTACTATCCGTGGGCGGGCGAAGAGCTCGCGGTGTGGGCCGCGGCCGAGGCGAACCGCGCGATCGCCGAGCATGTGGCAGGCTCGCCCGACCGGCTGCTCGGCCTCGGCCTCGTGCCGCTGCAGCATCCCCAGCTCATCGTCGACGCGCTCGACGACGCGGTGGTCGAGCGCGGCCTCGCGGGCGTCGAGGTCTCGTCGTTCGCGGGCGACGTGGAGCTCAGTGACGAGCGGCTCGAGCCGTTCTGGGCCCGGGCCGAGGAGCTCGACGCGATCGTGTTCCTGCACCCGTTCGGCTGCAGCCTCGACGAGCGCCTCGACCACTACTACCTCTCGAACACCGTCGGCCAGCCCGTCGAGAACGCCGTCGCGCTGTCGCACCTGATCTTCTCGGGCGTGCTCGACCGGCATCCGAACCTGCGACTCGTCGCGGCGCACGGCGGCGGCTACCTGCCGACGTTCCTTGGTCGCTCCGACCACGCGTGGTCGGTACGTCCAGAGGCCCACGGATGCCGCGACCTGCCGTCGTCGTACCTTCGTCGCCTGCGCTTCGACTCGCTCGTGCACACGCCGGGCGCCCTCCGCGCACTCGTGGACGCAGCGGGCGCCGACCGGGTGCTCCTCGGCACGGACTACCCGTTCGACATGGGCGTCGACGACCCCATCGAGCGCGTCCGCGAGGCCCAGCTGCCCGACGCCGACGAGCGCGCCATCCTGTCGGGCAACGCCGCCGAGCTGTTCGCGGCGGCGCTTCGCGGGCGGGCGGTCGCGTGAGGATCGCGCGCTGGACCGACGGCGGCACCGCGGGAGAGGGCTTCGTGATGGGCGACGGCGTCGTGCCGTTCCCACGCGGGCTGACCGTGGCCGAGGTGCTCGACGCCGGCCTTGCGGAGCTGCCCGCGCTGGCCGCGGAGGTCGACGCCGCGGCATCCGTGCCCCTCGCCGAGGTGGAGCTGCTCGCGCCGCTCGTGCCCGCGAGCGTGCGCGACTTCGTGGCGTTCGAGGAGCACGTCGAGGGGGTGACCGCGTCGATCGACGGCGCCAGCCACGTGGTCGACGAGTGGTACGAATTCCCGACGTTCTACTTCACCAACCCGCACTCGATCATCGCGACCGGCGCCGAGGTGCGACCGCCGAGGAGCGAGCGGCTCGACTTCGAGCTCGAGGTGGGCGCCGTGATCGGCGGCGTCGCGGGCTCCGACGGGCGCGACCTCGCACCGGCCGAGGCCGCCGGCCACATCTTCGGGTACACGATCTTCAACGACTGGTCGGCCCGCGACGTCCAGGCCCGCGAGATGAAGGTGCGCCTCGGTCCGGCCAAGGGCAAGGACTTCGCGACCACGCTCGGCCCATGGATCGTGACGGCCGACGAGTTCGACCCGCTGGTCGACGACGAGGGGTTCCTGCCGATCGGCATGGAGGTCTTCGTCAACGGCTCGCGCGTCGGCCACGACCTGCTGTCGAACATGGGCTGGCCCTTCGGCGACCTCGTCGCGTACGCGTCACGCGACTCGCGCGTCCTGCCCGGCGACGTGCTCGGGTCGGGCACCGCGGGCAACGGCGGATGCCTCGCCGAGCTCTGGGGCCGGGCGGGCGAGCTCACCCCTCCGCCGCTCGCCACCGGCGACGAGGTCGTCATGCGCGTCGAGGGCATCGGCGAGATCCGCAACGTGGTCGGCCCGGCGCGGCACGTGCCCGACATCCTCCCGGCCCGGACGCGACCCCGCACCCGCGAGCGCGGCTGACCCGCTCAGCCCGAGCGGCGGATCGCTCAGGCCGCTTCGGCGTTCAGGCTGCTCGCGGCCTCGGCGGCGAGGGTGCGCAGCCATTCGTGCTCGGGGTCGCGACGATGCACCGGATGCCACCACATCGCGTTGTGGATGGGCGTCGCGTCGAACGGCGGCTCGTACACGCGGACGCCGCCCACGTTGCGGGCGTACTCGGCCAGCCCCGCCTGCACGAGCGCGAGCCGGTCGGTGCCCGCGATGAACATCGGCAGGGCGAGGAAGCTCTCGACCACCGCCTCGACGCGAGGTTCGATGCCGAGCTGCTGGATCTGGCGGGTGGCCGACGTGAACGCCGACCGCGACTGGTACGTGAACACCCACGGCTGCCGGGCGATGTCCTCGAGCGTGATGGCGTCGCCGATCGTGGGGTTGTCCTCGGCGGCGATGATCACCCACGTGTCGGTGAACAGGTCGGTGTACGGCAGGTCGGTGAGGAACCCGTGCGGCATGAGGAGGCCGTCGGCGCCGCGCAGCCGGTTCACGGCGTCCTCGACGATCTGCTGGTTGTGCACCATGAAGCGGAAGCGCACGCCGGGGGCCCGATCCGCTGCGAGCGAAGCCAGCCGCCGGCCGGTGGTGGCCAGGCTGTAGTCCGAGCCGTAGATCGCGAACTCGCGCGTCGACTGGCTCGGGTCCCATTCCGCCTGGCTCTCGAAGACGCGTCGCGCGGCATCGAGCGCGGCAGCCGTGTGCTCGGACAGACGCGACGCGAGCGGCGTCAGCTCGTAGCTGTTGCCGGTCCGGGCGAGGATCGGATCGTTGAAGTGGGTTCGCAGCCGCGCGAGCGACGCGCTGAGCGCCGGTTGGCTCAGATGGAGCCGTTCGGCGGCGCGGGTGACGCTGCGCTCGGTGAGCAGCGCGTCGAGCGACACGAGCAGGTTGAGATCGAGTCGGGAGAGGGGGGCCTGTTCGGACACGTCGTTGTGTTCCTTCGGGTGAGGGCGAGTGCCCCCAGTCTATCAACCGCGTCGATCCGAGGCGCTAGGGCATCGCGGGCCGTGATGCGCGTCCGAGGCGTCGGCAGCTCGAGCAGCTGCGGGCCTCGTCGGCCTGGGCTGTCGCGCAGGGTTGGGGTGTTTGAGGCACCCTCACCGGGAAGTATCGCGGGCGAGGCTTGCGGGAATCCGGGGCAGGAGCGGGCCCGCCCGCGTGACGGCGGTGCCTGCGCCCGAATGCACGCGGAGCGCATTCCGCGTGCGCGCGGGCGGGTTGGTGGCGTCGACCCCGTGGATCGACATGGCCAGTCAGCGACCGGCAATCGGGCGCGGGAGTCGGCTGGATAGGCGACCGATATGCTGCGACCCGCCTGTCGGGAGGAGTACCTCGGTATGTTGTCCGCATGCTTCTCATAAAGCCACACGACGGGCCCTCGCTCACCCGTGAACAGGCGGGCAGCTCGATGACGAGTTCTTTTCATCCCGGCCACTCGGCTACTTCTCGTCACGAGTGCGATCACTGCTTGAGAGCCACGAATCAGGCGGAGCGCCCAGTCACGCGACCAGCGAGTTCTTCGAAGCACTGGGGTTGTCTCCAACCTCAGCGCTTGTCACCGTTAGTGACGAGAACGACCGCAAGCTCCAAGTAGCCATCAACTCATTCTCGGTGAGGCATCACGCCGCAGAGGCATTGGCCCGCCTTCTGCTCGCCGTGACCACGCCTCGAGACGCGACAGCGCCGTTTTCCACGTGGGCTGCGATCGCCGATGGCCCAACCGCGTTGCACGCGGTCGCGACTGACCTACGGGCTCGCCTCAGTGCTGACGAGCACCTGATCTCACGTGCGTTCTTCATGCCGGGCGCCGAGGGCAGCGAACAGACGAGGACTGTGCTGCAAACCGCCTGGGTATGGGTGCGTCGAGCTCTCTTTCTGTTGACCGACAACGACCTCACTGTGAACGCAGCTGATAACAAGGTGAAGCACGGTCTCGCCGTGAGTACGCGTAACGACGTTCGTGTGGACTTCATTCAGGCAGCCGAGCTTGACGAGAATGGCGGCCTCCCGTTGAGCGCGCTAGAGGACAGCACGCCGATCTTCGATCGGCCTTCCTTGGCGTACCTGGCTCGCGCTTACCCACCCCAGGCTCAAGGCCTCGAAGTTTCGTCCCTGTTGATTGATCCGCCGCGGGTGCTCGCGGAAGCGTGGATGATGGCTGTGGTTCATGCCGCCGTCTTCCACGTCGCTGCGCAGCAGCACTTCGGAGACAGCGAAGCTAAGATCGCACCCTGCCCAGCGCTCCATCTTCGTCCCACACCCGACGATCTGCTCGCCGATCGAGTCCACGGCTATCGGGGCGTGCTCACGACTCCGCTCGGCGACTCAGTCGTCCCCCGAGACTCCGGACTGTTTATCGGAGGCGCTTTCATCCCAATCACCATCGACTTCGACGGAGTCATGAGCACGACCATCGTCGAGGATTGATCGCTACAAGTACTGGCGGCGACCGCCGATTCGTGGAGATCATCTACCCGAGAGCGCAGAACTCAGTCCAGTTCGGCGGAGTTCGGCCAAAGCCCTACGGACTGTCGATACTCAGTGGCTTCAGCGACCTCGCTGAACTCGAGGATGTTGCCGACCTTTTTCAGGAGTACGTCGCGTACTTCGGCGGGGGTCGCAAAGAAGAACTCCTTCCGGGCATTGGCTCGGTTGAGCGCCCGGTCCGCGAAGTGACGATGAAGTTCAGCTTCCAAAGTGACGGCGTCCTCGGAGAAGAAGAGAGCGTGAGTGTCGAACCGAAAGGGTACTGATGCGCCGCCGAGCTCAACGATGCGCTCCCGTGGCTCGAGGCGCCGGGTGAGGCCGATCTTGACGACGTTACCTCCAAAGGCGCCTGCGTTAGAGATCACGTAGACATAGCCGGCTCGGATGTTCGCGGCACGGAAGTCGTTCTGAGCGATTGCGTCGTCGACCGCTGCCAGTCGGTCGCGTAGCGCATCGTCGTCTTGTCCTGTCTCCTCGAGGAGGGTGAGGGTGTTCAGCAGATGTGCGCGTTCCTTATCGAGACGTGCGCGTTCCTCGGCGAGTTCGCGTTCGATCTTCTTCTCTTCGCGCAGCCTGGCTCTTTCCTCTCGTTCGGCTTCTCGTTCCTCTTGCTTTTTCATGAGCCAGTCGGCCGTGAGCTCGATCTCTTCAACGCGCAAGTCGTGGAACTCATCGCTGATCCTCATCTCCATCAGCGAACCCAACTTTGCGATGGCAGTTCGTGAGGCTTCAAGGCGCCGCTTCGCGGTGATCACGTTGCCGACGCGGAGCGTGCGGATCGAGTTCTCAGCCTCAGCGTTGTACGCCCGTAGCATCAGCTTCGCGAGGTCGTCCGTCATGCGGCGTCCCTGCGCCAGAGAGTTGTTGAAGGTGAAGAGTTCGGACTTCACGATCGCGCGGCCCGCCTTGACCAGCTCCGCTATGCGAGATTCCAGTGTGGTCAGCGCATTCTGGTAGGCAGCAGCGGATTCGAGCGGGTGATGGTAGCGGTAGATGCCGACGTCTTGCAGAATGCGTGCGTCGCTCAGCTCGACGTAGTCGTCGGAGCGAGCTTCCGCGAGTTGTGCGCGTAGGGCAGTGTTTTCTGCCTCGAGGAAGGCGAGCCGTCCGGTATCACGTGGCGAGGCTGGTGCGGCGGTCGGGAATGACGGATCGACGGACGGCTCGGTCACCGTTTCAGCTGCCGGAGGCGCGCTGGCGGCGCTGTCAGTTGGTACCCACAGTTGCCATCCCGCTGGCGGCTCCGGCCACGAAGGATCTGGGTTCCAGCCCGCGGGAGGCACCCACCCGTTGGGTGGTTTGGGCCAGCCGGGAGGCGGGTTGAATGTCAGGCCCGAGTCGGTCATCGCGCGCGTCGAACGCCGCCGGCAACGGCGGGGACGAGTCCATACGGATTCTTTGACACAGCAGCACCAAGGTGCTCGAGGGTCGCAGCGGGGACGATAGCCGACAAGTCGAGCAGCTCGAACTGCTCTCGGCTTGCGGCGACAGCGACGAACGGCACGTACGTCGGCTGACCGGTAGCCGGGCTGATCGTCTCCGTTCCGAGTTCGAGTGAGATGCTCTTGATCAGTCCGCGGCGATCTGCTTCGAAGACTTCGTGCAGCGAGCGCAACGCGGTGTTATGGACGATGCCGGCATATCGGTCCTTTGCCTCCTTCTGGGTGGAGGCGACTGGAGTGATCTCGTCCGTCGCTTTGGTGTACTTGTAGGACTTGATCGCCGGAACGGAGTCTGGTCCAGGAACGAGTACGCGAAGCGTGAGTTCGGCCGTGGCCGGCTCGAATGTGGCGGAATGGGACACCGTGAACCACTCGGGATAGACCGAGTTCGCTAGCACGATGCTCACATACTCCTGCACGGCATCGACGGTTCCGTAGCCGAGTCCGGCAATCAGTTGATCGAGAGACTCGTTCTGGTCGGCCACCTCCTTGACCCGGGCGGCTGACTCAGACTCGTACTGCGCCAGTGCGGCCTCAAGCGCGGCCTTGCGGGCCCGCTCGGCGTCCGCGTGCTGGGCTTCCTGGGCAGCGCGCCGAGCAGGGAGTTCGTCGACAGCGGCCTTCCACGCCCAGTAGTCGGTCGCGTACTGCTGCTCCGCTGCGGCGGCCGCGTCCGCAGCCTTCTGCTTGCGCCCGAAGACACCTTTCACGGCATCCGGCTCTCGCTTCGCCGGAAGGACTGGGTCGGGAATCGGTGCGGGTGCGGGGATCGGCAACCGCAGATCCTCGCGCGCAAACGGTGGATGAGTCGCTACCGCACGCAATGACTCGAGGTCCACGTAATCATCGACATCCAAGGTCGCCGACAGGATCCCATCGAGAACCGTGTACTTTTCGTGCAACTCGGCAGTCATCTCTTCGGCTTCAGCCTGCCGCGCTGCCGCATGAGCCTGGGCCGCTTCGCGCTCAAGTCGCTTGCGGTCCTGCTCCGATGCTCGAGAGGCAGCTACCTGCGCACGCTCGGCAGCGCGTTGCGCCGACTCCGCACGCTTGACCGCCTGAGACTGCTGACGCAGCGCAGCCTGCTGCCTCTGTTCAGCAACCTTCGCCTGATGCTGTACCTCCGCAAAGAATCCACGACGACGTGCCATTCATTCCCCCTAAGACCAACCCACGCAGTCTATTGGCGCGGCAGGCAGCAGACGAGCCAAAGCGATACACACCTGGATGCGGCATGTCGATGTCGGCACTGGCTCGACTGGACACGACTGATGGTCACCGCAGCATGCCCATTGGAGGGTCCACTCACGGGAGTCCACCTGCGGCATACGATGACGATGTGACAGCTCATGCGACGACGAAGACCGGGAACCGGCGTTTCGGTCCGCTCGCGAGATGGTCTGCGATCGGCTTGATCGCAGTCTTCCTTTCTCCTCCTTCAGCGCGGTCTCATCGAGCTCTTCACGTCCTGGAACCGCGGGCAATTCGCAATGAGGCCCGAGCTTGAGAACTGGGTCTTGCCGAGCTCCGGCGTGGAAGTGCCCGCAACTCTCTGGGCGTCGTTCATAGTTGTCGTGGGCATTGCTGTGGTGGTCATGGTCGTCACGCTCCGTCGACGTCGCGCTTGACCATCCGCTCTGGCGGCGTCGCTGCTGCTTTCTCTGGCAGTATTCGGCCATGGGTTCAGGGATGAAGGTCGTGTCGGTTCTTGGCGTGAGCGCCTTCACCATGCTGGCGCTCACAGCATGCGTCAACCCGGGGTCCGGGTTCTCCGCCCTTGACCGCGCAGCAGCTGAGGGCGATGCTCTCCCCGGAGACCTACCGGCCGACGCCTTCGACGACGTCGACCAATCCAGTAGCCGGCTCGTGGCAGAACACCACGGTGACCGTCTGTACTTGGTACGCGGAAGGGAGGCCGACCGGGTTTGCCTCCTCGTCTACCCCGACTCCACGGGATGGGTCCTCGGTTGTGGTGGAGCCCCCGAGTTCGGCGTCAGCGGACCGACCGGCAGCTATGTCATCCGAGCAGACGCGCCTGCCGGCGCACCCGCGCCCGAGGGTCACAGCCAACGGATCGCCGGGAACGTCTACGCGGCACAGTAGCTCCGCACCACTCGGACACGGATGCCCGATGGCGGGTCCCTGCGCTCTACGATCTCGGCAAGCGCGGATCCTCCGTTCGGGCGCCTGCGATGCCAATGTCTGAGCCAGCCCCTACTCTCCGAGTAGGAGCAGATGGGGACACATGGACATCGATTGGTCACAGCTCGTGTGGCAGGGGCGATGGACTGCGCTCGAGATATTCTGGAACGCCATCCTCCTCAACATCGCGACCCAGTGGTGGTTCGCACCGCTGTTAGTGATGTTGGTCCTCGCTGCCGGCTGGAAGGCCGTCCTTCGCCTCGTGGCGTACGTTGCCCGTGTGTTTGCGCACACGCACTAGGACTCAGGAACCCCGGCACGTCGACGGCATTTGGCCCGCTGCGGGATCGCCGAGCGGGCGCGGGCGACTACGATCGCGGCATGTACACGCCCGAACATGCCGCGGTGATCGCGCAGCTCGAGTCCGCTGCTCAGTCCACCTGGGGTGAGCAGGCACTCTTGGCCTGCCTGAGGCGGCTTCGTGACGGCGGACCGACCGAAGCACATGACGTCGAGGTACGAGATGCCTGGGCCTCGCCGACCGGCTTTTGCGTCGTATACAAGTCCCCACATGGTCCCGAAGTCGGGGTCCGGGTCACCGCGGAGTCGATAACGGGTCATCCGCCGTTCTACTTCCCAGACGTGTACACCGAGGACGTTGAGCGCGGCCCCACAGCTGAGGAGGCGGGCATCACCTTCGCGGACTTCGCCATAGCCGAACCGCTCGGCCGCATCGTCGAAAAGCTCGTCTACGACGCGGCCGGTCTCGGTTGGTGGGGAGAAGAGCCGCTCCCCGCTACTCCACAACGCCACTAAACCTCGGGTTCCAGTCGAGGATCGGGAGTGCAGCACTCGCGGTCGTTTGGCGAGGCGGAGTGTCAGTCACCGATTCGTCGGTGGATGAAGTCGGCCATTCCGGGGACAGTGAAGGCAACGAAGCCACGATCGACCGGGAAGATGTGGCCGGCCTTGATCAATTCGTTGCGTGAGACGGACAGGTCGCTGGTACGCGATTTACCGAGCCTGGAGACGAGGTCTTGGATGGCGGAGGGTCGGTCGTCATCTTGGGCCATCGCCTTCATCATGGCCCGCTGCGCCTGGGTGGCTCGGTCCCACCGGGACATGTAGAGTCCGCGATCGACCTCGTCGCGAGCCTTCTGGATGCCGACGAGTGCGTCGGTAAGTCGGATGGTCGTGCCGCTGCTGACGTCCCAGACGTGCTTGCCGCATGCTTGGGTGAAGTACGGGTAGCCGCCGACGCTCGCGAGCGCGGCGTCGAGGGCCGCCGGCTCCCAGCGGATTCCGCGACGTTCGACCGGGTGGGCGAGGGCGTCGCGCGCTTCGGCGTCCTCGAGCAGACCGATCGTCCGGTAGTCGTACAGGCGCTCGGCGTAGCTGGTCGCATCCGCGAGAACCGCGGGCAGCGACGGGAGTCCGGCGCCGATGAAGCTCACCGGAACGGGCCGGACGTCTTGTCCGAGGTTGTGCAGTGCGACGTTGAGGCCATTGAGGTCAGCTTTGGAAGCGTTCTGGAGCTCATCGATGGCCAGGAGCACACCCATCCCGAGGTCCCGCGCGCTTCGGCCGAGTTCGGTGAGCAGGTCGGTGATGTCCTGCTCGAAGTCGCCGGTGTCAGCCATCCCGGGCACCGGTGCCACGTCGAAACCGAACGAGTACGTGCCGGACGGATCGACGCGGAGCTGAAAGGACTTGAAGACGCCGAGCGCACGGGAGAGCTTCTCGCGGGCGACTTCCCCCGAGCTCATGAGCGAACGGAGCTGGGTATGGATCGCACGAGCGAGCGGTAACTGCAGGCTGCCACCCGCGACCGCTTCGAGCTTGATGGAGATCGAGTGCTTGGAGTCCTGGGCTCGGCGCGCGAACTCGGTCAGAAGGACGGTCTTCCCGACGCCCCGAAGGCCGGAGATGATGAACGGACGTGCGCCTTCGCCCTCCAAGACGACCTCATCCAGAGAGGACTGGACCTCGTCGAGCAGCGCGTCACGACCGGCCAGCTCCGGTGGCACACGCCCCGCGCCCGGCTTGAACGGGTTCGGAGGAGGAAGCGCCATCTAACACCTTCTAACCACGTATAAGGATCCTTATACGTGAAGATACATCGTTAGATAGCCGGTTGGCGAGCCGCCGCGCTCCGCGCGCTACGTCACGCTGAGGGATAGTCGGTGGACCGGCTATCGGGCGGCGGCGGTCAGCCGAAAAGGATCACCCAGTTGCCCAGAGCGGCCGTGGCGGCCACGATCGCGAAAGAGATCGTTCGCGGGGTTCGGGCTGTGGTGTAGCGGTAGATCATCCAGGCAAGCGCGAGAGCGGTCAGCGTCAGCATGCCGGCGGTGGCCCAGAGGCCCGGCACCTCTGCGTAGGGGGTGCGGTCAGCGGTCGGATCCCAGGATCGAAACGTGGCGCTGTTACCGATTGCGGTGGTGAACACTTGGCCGACGGCCCAGAAGAGCGGTATGACGGCGCCGAAGATGAAGAGGCAGCCGGGTGCGCCGATGACGTGCCGGGCGCGGTAGTCATCGCTGGGGTGACCGGTCACCCAGCTACCCCGTCGCCCTGCGCAAGTAGGCGGCGCATCCGTTGCCGGGCGCGTGAGTAGCGTGCGCGAGCGGCTTCAGGCCGGATCCCGACGATCTCGGCAGTGTCGGCGAGGGAGAAGCCCTCCCATACGGTCAGTCCGAGGATTTCCCGATCGGCTTCGGACAGCCGGGCGAAAGCGTCCAGTGCCGCGTCGTCCTCGCTGTGTGCGCCGAACTGGGTCGAGACCCGCACGTCCTGTCGCAGTCGCTCGGTCAGCCCGATCCGACGGGTGGCGCTCCGTCGGTGGCCCTTCAGGACGTGATGTGCGATGCCATAGGTCCACGCGCGTCGATCCGAGTGCGCCACCGGGAACGCGTCCCGGCGGCGCCAGAGCACGAGGAGGGTTTCACCGAGGCAGTCGGCGGCATCTTCGGAGGGACTGACCCGTCGACCGAAGTACGCCAGCAGTTCGGGCGCGATGGCCCGCACGAACATCTCGAAGCTTTCACCGGCAGGCGTAGATGCCGCACCCACCTGCTCTCCGGCG
Source organism: Agromyces sp. 3263 (assembly GCF_031456545.1). Taxonomy (NCBI): domain Bacteria; kingdom Bacillati; phylum Actinomycetota; class Actinomycetes; order Micrococcales; family Microbacteriaceae; genus Agromyces; species Agromyces sp. 3263. The sequence continues at coordinate 889,855 of NZ_JAVDUV010000002.1, read as the reverse complement.
GAGGTATGCGCGTCCGGGCTCATTCGTCGCGCTCCTGCATCCCGTCGCAGGCGCCTTCGCTGTACCCGTCTTCGACCAGGTCGTGGTCACCGGCCGCGGCGCCGTCTGCCACCTCGAGCAGCCGGTCGACGACGCCTCCACCATCGTTCGCGACGATCGAGGGGAAGTGGCCCGGGTCGCCGAGCCACTGGCTGGCCGCGTCCCGCCGGGGCGTGTCATCCGCGTCGTCGGCGATCAGCCACTCGTCGTACCAGGCGCAGATCGCCCAGAACTCGAAAGTGGTCGTGATGAGGCCTTCCTGGGCGAACGAGTTCGGCTCGCTGCCCAGCCCGGCCATCAGCGCGTCCACCTTCTGGATCGCTTCACCGCGGCCGACGCTTGCCGGGAGCTGGAGCCCGTCCGGATACGCCTCGGCGACGATCGCGGGAAGATCCTCGCCCGAGAGGTTGAGCCACTCAGTGGCGTCGTCTTCGGTACCGCGCTCGGGTTCGGTACCGCGCTCGGGATCCCCGAACTCACCGGTCCGAGCCGAAAACCACTCGCCGACTGCCGTCACCGGCACGGCGACCGCAGTCGTCAACACCGCCGCCAGCACACCGACCACAGCGAACCCGGCCCGACGCCGCCGACGCGCAGACCTTGACTCATTCAGCGCTGCAGTCCGCGCGGATTCGTCCTCCATGCGCAGCGCTAGGTCTGCAGCCGAGCGGGCCAGCACATCGTCAACATGAACTGCACCCAATGGACGCAGGCGCACCTCGAGCTCGGCGTCATCGCCACCAAGCGAGTTCTCGTTCCTCATGCCCTATCCATGGCCACCATCACACGAAGTGTGACACCCCGGGACCAAAGTGCAGGTATCTCGTTGAGGGATCCCTCAACGCGACCCTTGGCGCACCCAACGCTCAGGGGAGCATCCCACCCAAGCCCCCGGAGGCAAGATCCCCCATGCGGACCTTGGCGCAACGCGCGCACTCCTCATACGGAGCAACATCCGGTTCACGATGGACCACCCACCGATGCATACCCAGCCGGCACCGGAAGGGCCTCCGCGCCGCCATCCGACCCCCAACCCGAGAACTGCGAATCGCGAACCACGAACGCAAGCGAAGCGTACTCCGCCCGCGTAGGGACCAACACGCAGAGGGACCACCCGACGTGCACGAGGAGAGTCTCGGGCGGCTTTGGAGCCGGGTGACCCGTGTCCCCAAAATCACGTCGGCCCCCGCCGCGGTCAGATTTCCGTCGAGCAGTGTGCCCAGCGGCGATTCTGCGTCACCGTGCGACTGGCGCAGCGACCCAGCGGGCAACGACCGCACGACATTCACTATCGCGCGCGTGGCTGCCTCTGACCCACCCGAAACCCGCCAGCCGACGTGCCGCGCCCCGGATCCGCTAACGAGGGTTCGTGATGAGTCGCGCTACCCGTACGCAGTTGGTCCTGGTCCTTTGCGATCGCCTATTGCGCCGCACCGAGGACCGTCAGGGGACCTTCGTCGGCGGTCGGGGGCTCGAAGTGGTCGAAGTACTCGGCCGCGACGTCGTTGGCAAGCGCGTAGTCGTCGGCGTGCTCGTGGCTGCGCGCGTCCATTCGTTCCAGTGCGATTGCTCGTGGCGTCGCGAGATAGATCGTCTCCGGCACCACTCCAAGCGGACGCAGCACGTCCCGATACGCGAGGCGGCCACGCTTCGACCAGAACGAGAAGTCGAGCACCACGTCTGCGCCGGCCGCGACCAGCGCGATGAGGCGAGCGCGGAGTTCCTGCTCGATCTCTTCGTGCACGTCGCTCGGGAGGGGCATCGTCTGGATCCCACGTCGCCAGGCTTCCTGGTCGAACGGAAGGCGAACCATGCCCTCCGCTTCGAGCCGCCTGGCCACGGTCGACTTTCCAGAACCCGCTGGCCCGCACATCAGAACGACTCTGGTCACCACTCCGACGATAGCCCTTGACCGGTCGGGGATCTGCTTCCGGACGTCCGATGACGGACCGTCGATCCGCCGGCATGAAACCTCGATGATTCTCGACCGGTTGTCGACGCGGCTCACGCAGCGGTCCCGTTCAGCGAAGCGGTCAGCTGTCCGTATGTGCCGTCATCAGTATCGACACCAAGATGCCTGGTAGGTCTGGTCCGAGCCGGGCGACGGCGCGGGCCGGGGGAAACTGGCTGAAGACCTCCGAATATGCCTCGTTCATGCCGGCGAATTCATCCGGTTGCGCAAGGAGCACCGTGACTGCGGTGACGTCTGCAAGGGTACTTCCGCCAGCGTGAAGGATGGCCTCGCAGTTGCGCAGTGCCTGACGCGTCTGATCCTGGATCGATGACCCCGCCAGCTCTCCGGTCGCCGGGTCGATTCCGACCGTTCCCGACACGTAGATCGTCGAACCCGCCCGCACAGCCTGGCTATACAGCGGAGAACTCGGCGCGTTCTCCGTACTGATGATCTGTCTGCTCATGGCACCGGAGCATATGCCCGTGGCGGGCAAGAACAACCGAAATGCCACCCAGCTCCCGACAGGCACGGAACCGAGTCAGCCCGCCCGAAACTCAGCCCAACATCGCGCAGGCGTACGCTGTTCGCCTGCGACGAGGGCGTCATGCGCGCAGTAGCGGTCTTCGAGTCAATTTGGGGAGACACCGAACGGATCGCCCGGGAGATCGCGGCCGGAATCGCCGGGAACGCACGGACGTGGTCGACGCGGCATCGGCCCCGCTCGAATTGGAGGCCGCCCGGTCGCGAAGCCTGAGACTTCGGTGTTCACGGCGACTCGGGGCCGGTCGCCGACGGCGTCGAAGTGGACGCCACAGCATAGCCGGCCGGCATAGGAGACGGCCGCGACGCCGAGCCGTACGTTCGCAGCGAGCACCGCCACCGGCCAGATCGTTAGGACCGGAGCGTCCGCAACGTGCACTTGCGGAGCGGCGGCAGCTCGGCGATCCGCTGGCCAAGGGCCGAGCGCAGCGCCGTCCAATCAGTGGTGCCATCAGGACTGACGAAGCCTCTGGGGGAGAGGAGGCCGGCGAGGAGGGACACGTTGACCTGGCCGGCATGGTCGAGCACAAGAATCCCGGAGCCTCCGCCGCGAACACGCTCAGGACTCGCGCTGCGCCATCCGCTGCCCACGCTGCGACGTCGCCGCGACACCCTCGGCCAGGGCGGTGTGGGCAACGGCGAGGTGGCGGCGAGTCATGTCCGCGGCATCCGCATCGAGCCATTCGTGGCCGCCCCACTCGCTGCAGAGCGTGCCCGCGAAGTCGGAGCCGGCGAGCAGGGCGCCGAGGTCGCGGATCGGTGCGGACACCCGCAGGTCGGCGTTGTCGAGGTCCCAGAACTTGAGGTGGAAGGCGCCAACGAGGGGCAGGATGCCGCGGAGGTCGGCCGCGCGCGACCGCCCGAAGCGCACGAGCAGGTTCATGTAGAGCGTCTGGATCGCCGGAGGCACGCCGCCCGACCGGAGCAGGCCGACGACCGCCCCGGTCGTCGCCGGGTCGCGCCACTCGTCGAGGAGGCGGGCGAGCAGCTCCGGTGGCAGGCCCGCGTGCGCGAGCTCATCAAGGTACGTGATCGGCAGGGCGGGCATCAGCATGCTGAGGTCCACGAGCAGGCGCACGCCGGGGTCGTCGATTCGGGCGATGACGTCGATCGCCGCGGCGGTGGGTGCCGACTCCGGTGCCTGCTGCCCCTGGATCTCCTCGTACAGCACGAGGTCGAGCTCGTGCAGGGTGGGCAGGAGTCGCCGCAGGAGTGCCTCGCCCGCCTGCCCGATCGGCAGGCGCACGCCGGTGGCACCCACCCGATGGGCGGCGCGGAGCTGGGGGAGCAGGAACGCGAGTCGCTCCTCCTCCGAGCGCCGCTGGCGGCCACCGGTCCAGTCGTCGAGGCTCGCCCCGACGATGCTGACGCTGCCGCCGGCGGAGTCGAGCACTCGGCGCAGCGCGTCCACCTCGGCGTCGGCGGAGACGGGGAACGACCGCCACAACTGGCCGGGCTCGAGTTCGATCGTGGAAGCGATGCCGCCGATGACGATCCCCGCGGCGATGTCGGGTGCCGTGCGTTCGGCGCGGATCACCTCGGGCGTCCAGTTGAAGGCGCTTGCGGCCATGGTCCAGGTGGGCGGAAGCGCGCCCGCGACGTCGACGTCGACGTCGCTCGGCTCAGGCGACATCGAGGGACACCGACGGTGCCGAGGCGGGCGCATCCAGTTCGAGTGCGCGCGCGACGTGGAAGGGCAGGGTGAGCGGGCCGTCAGGCGCCGTCTGGAGGTAGGGGATCACGAGGCGGAACGAGACGACGACGTCGTGCGTGCCGGGCCCCAGCACCCGCCAGCCGCGGAGCACGAGGCGGTCCTGGAGGAACCACCATCCCCGTTCGCGCCCGAGTGCCGACGGATCGAGCAGCCGTCCGTCGAGCGCCACGAGGACGGGGTCGACCCGCTCGCCGTCGATCGAGAGCTCGAGGCCGTCGAGGCTGGCGATGGGAAGCGACCGGATCCAGGGGAGGCCGAGGCGCAGCGTGAACCCGTCGTCGGTGGAGGCGAGCGCGTCATCGCGCAGGGCGGCGAGGGTCATGCGGGCGCTCCTTCGTCTCTCACTTGAGACAGAAAGATACACGCTTATGTCAGAAAGCGGAAGAAGAACTCACGAGGCGACCATGACCTCGCTGATGGTCGGCCGTCCATCCGCGAACCAGCGAGGGAAGGTGGCGTCGAAGAGCTGCTCGCGCACCATCTCCGCACCGCCCCGGAGCGGCTCCTTCTCGTCACCGAGCGACCGCACGATGCTGAGATCGCGAGTGGCGAGGGGGAGCGAGAGCTCGTAGACCCGCTGGCGCACCTCGGCGAGGAAGACCTCGCCGGCCGACGAGACGGCGCCGCCGACGACGATCACGGCCGGATTGAACATGTTGACGAGTGCAGCGATGGACTCGCCGACGAGCCGTGCCGAACGCTGGATGAGTGAGATCGCGAGGGCGTCGCCGTCCATCGCGGCCAGGGCGATCGCCTCGGGCGTGATGGCCACGCCGCCCTCGACGTGACGTGCGAGGGCACCGCCGCTGCCCTCGCCGACGGCGACCTCGGCGTCGCGAACGAGCGCCCAGCCGCCCGCCTCCGCCTCGAGGCATCCGACCTTGCCGCATCGGCACAGGGCGTCGGAGTCGCGCACCCGCACGTGCCCAATGTCTCCGGCCGCGCCGTTCGCGCCCCGGTGGATGCGCCCGCGGGAGAGCAGCCCGGCGCCGATGCCCGAGCCGACCTTGCAGAAGATGAGGTCGAGCGCCTCGTCGTCGCGGCGTGCGCGCTCGCTGAAGGCGAGCAGGTTCACGTCGTTGTCGACCCAGGTGGGCGCGTCGAAGCGCTGCTCGAACCGGCGGCGCACGTCGAAGCCGTTCCAGCCGGGCATGATCGGCGGAGCGACCGGGCGCCCGCTCTCGAAGTCGACCGGGCCCGGGATGCCGACCGCGACACCCCACACCGGCACGTCGGGGTGCTGCGCCAGGATCTCGTCGAGCATCTCGAGCGCCTTCTCGATGGTCTCGGCTGGGCCACGCGCGATGTCCCATTTCGTGTGGGCGTGGTCGACGACGTCGCCGTCGAGCGACGCGATGCCCACGCGGATGTGCAGGGCCCCGAGGGCGCAGACGACGATGCGCCCCTGCTCCGAGCGGAAGCGCAGCGTGCGGGGGGCGCGACCGCCCGACGAGGGGCCGAACTCGCCGTCGGCGAGGAAGCCCATCTCGATGGCCTGGTCGACCCGCTGGGTGACGACGCCGCGGCCGAGCCCGGTCACCCGCCCGATCTCGGGACGCGTGGCCGCCTCTCCGGTGCGGACCAGGTTGACGATACGAAGGAGGCTCGTCACCTCGTCGGTCTGGGCGCCGAAGCGCAGGGTGGACTCGCGTGTCATGCACAGATTCTGACACAACACCGCCCTTCCAGCGTTGATTTCGGCATCACTATGGACAAAAGTGACACTGGCTTTTGTATAGTTGTGACACAAGTTCGCTGAGCAGGGCGGGAGGACGGCGTATGCCGTGGGGCATCGGCGTGATCGGGGCGGGGCCGGGGGTGGCGGCGTTGCACCTCCCGACGCTGCAGCGGTTGAGCGACCGGTTCACCGTCGTGCACCTCGCCGACCAGGGCAGCGGCCGCGCCGTGGAACTCGCACATCGCGTGGATGCGGCGTCGTCCACGGGGACGGAGGAGCTGCTCGCGGATGCCGCGGTCGAGGTGCTCGCGATCTGCAGCCCGCCGAGCGAGCACGCCGTGCAGATCCTCGAGGCCATCAACGGGGGCGTGCGGGGGATCCTGTGCGAGAAGCCCCTCGCGACCACCAAGGACGACGCGCGCGCCGTCGTCGACGCCTGCCGCGAGGCCGGGGTGAAGCTGCTCGTCGCCACGAACCACTTCTACGACGAGGCCTGGGATCGGGCGAAGCACCACCTCGTGGCGCTCGAGTCGGACGTGCGCACGATCTCGGCGACGGTCGCGCTTCCGCCGAACGGCCGGTTCCACGCCGTGGTCACCGAACCGGATGCCTCCGGGCCGCCCGCCCGCGGCGGGCCCGACCTCGCCGACCCGGCCGTCGCTGCCGACGTGGTGCGTCAGCTCGTGCTGGGCCTCGCCGTGCACGACCTCCCCGCGATCCGCGACCTCGCGCCCGACTTCGAGGGCGTCGACTTCGCGGCGGCGGTGCCGCCGATCGGCTACACCGTGGCCTTCCGGGCCAGCGGTGTCCGCGTGCTCCTGACGGCCGTCATGCTGCCCGACGGGCCCGACCCGCTCTGGCGCCTCACCATCGGCACCGAGACCGACCGCGTCGACGTCGAGTTCCCGCCGTCGTTCGTGCACGCGGGCAGCGCGACGGTGCGGGTCCGCGTCGGCGATCTCCGCACGACGACGTACCGGCGGGAGGACGAGGACGGCTACGTGCGTGAATGGCGGGCGCTCGCTGCGCTGCTCGACGGAAGCGCCACCATGGAGTACCACGAGGTGCTCGACGATGCGCTGTTCGCGATCGACCTCGCCGACGCCGCCGCGGCGGCGATCCGCGCGGGAGGCTCGTCGTGAGCGAGCGCGTCGGGGTCCTCGTCGACCTGCCCGAGTACGTCGTGGCGGTCGCCGGCCTCCCGCGCAGCGCGGAGCGCGTCGGTCGCTCGGCCGGCGCGATCGTCGTCGTCGATGGCTCGGCCGAGTGGTGGGATGCCGCCGCGGGGGCCGTGGAGGCGGGGGCTGCGGCGGTGCTCGTAGCAGAACCTCGCGCGGTGCCGCTCGAGGAGGTCGTCATCCTGGCCGACCGCGCCGCGGGCCGGGGCGTGCCGATCGTCGTGCACCGGTCCTCGCTGCGGGCGGACCTGGTCGACCTGGCCGTCGCGCAGCGGAACGGTCTCGCGCCTCGCGTCACGGTCGCGGAGTGCCGTGCCACGGCCGACGCCCTTCCCACGATGGTTCGGGACGCCATCGGCTGGACGCGCTCGCTCGCCGGTGCCCGGCTCGTGTTGGGCGCCGCCGACCGTGGACGCGACGCCGGGACGGCGCTGCTGCGCGCCGACGACGACGGACGTGTCGTCGGCTCGATGCTCGTCGGGGTGACGAGCGCGGAGGGTGCCGTGCTCCGCCTGCAGGCGCTCGGCGAGGCGTCCACCGAGGTCGAGATCGATGTGCCGCTCGGACACGTCGAGCTGGCCACGAGCACCGCCGCAGGTCGCCTGGTCGCGCCCGCGAAGCTCGAGTCCGGCGAACGCGCGTCGGTGCGTCGGGCCATCGACACGGTGGCGCGAGGCATGCGATGCCTGGAGGTCGAGGAGTTGCTGGCGGACGCGCGTGCGGCGGAGTCCATCCTCGGTGCGTCGCGGCATCCGACCCTGCTTTAGTTGTTTTCGGACTAAAGATCGTCTAGAATCGACATGACGTCGGGATCCGGTCTGGATCCGATCCTCACCGTGACGCTGCGGCGAGGGCACACAGGGTCGCGTCGACAGTCCGATCGTTCGGGCCATCCACGAATGTCGCTCTCACCGCTCCGGTTCCGGCTCCTCATCGCCTCCCTCCTGACCGTCTCGATCCTCGGCGCCCTCGATCACACGATCGTGGCCACGTCGCTCGCCACCATCGCCGGCGAGCTCGGCGCACTCGGCCAGATGGGCTGGGTCGTCGTCGGCTACACGCTCGCGAGCACCGTGCTGCTGCCCGTGCTGGGCAAGGTGGGCGACCTCGTCGGTCCGCGCCTCGTCTTCCTCGTCTCGCTCGTCGTGTTCCTCGTGGCGTCGCTCGCCTGCGGCTTCGCGCAGGACATGACGCAGCTCATCGTCGCCCGGGTCGCGCAGGGCATGAGCTCGGCCGGACTGCAACTCATGTCGCAGACGATCGTCGCCCACGTGACGACGCCGCGCGAACGCCCGAAGGTCCTCAGCATCATCGGCGCAGCCTTCCCGGTCGCGATCCTTGTCGGCCCGGTGCTCGGCGGGGCGATCACCGACTACTGGGGCTGGTCCTGGGTGTTCTGGATCAACATCCCGTTCGGCGTCGCGGCGTTCGCCCTCGCCGTCTTCGCGATCCCGCACATCGACCCCGGTCCTCGGCGACGCTTCGACTTCGCCGGCGCGACCGCCTTCACCGTCGCCTTCGTCGCGCTCGTGCTCGCCGTCAGCTGGATCGGCGACCCGGCCGCGGCATCCGCTGCGCTGGTGGCCTTCGTCGTCGCGGCGATCGGCTTCGCCGCCTTCTTCGTGATCGAGCTGCGCGTGCCCGAGCCCATCGTGCCGCTGCGATTCTTCGCCGATCGCACGATCGCCGCGGGCGTGGCACTCTCGGCCATCATCGGCATCGGGCTGTTCTCCGTCACCGCATACCTGCCGACCTACTTCCAGATGGCGTATCGCACCACAGCCACGGTGTCGGGGCTCGTGCCCATCGCCACGGTGTTCGGGATGCTCGTCTCCAACCTGGCGACCGGATGGCTCGTGAGCCGCACCGGCCATTACCGCGTCTACCCGATCGTCGGCACCACCCTCGGCGCCGCAGGGCTGCTGACGATGGCGCTGCTGCCGGAGGGCGGGGCGCTCTGGGTGCCGATGGTCGTGATGGGGATCGTCGGGGTCGGCACCGGATCGTTCATGAGCCTCGTCATCGCGATCGTGCAGGGCGCCGTGCCGCGGAATGAGACGGGCACCATCACCGCGACCGTCAACCTCGTGCGCCAGATGGGATCGACCGTGGCCACGGCCGTCATCGGCGGCGTCATCGGCGTCGGCGTCGCCGCCGGGCTGCCCTCGATCCTCGACGCGTCGACCCTGACGCCGCAGGCCGTGCGGGCATCGTCGCCCGCCGTGCAGGAGCAGGTCGCACAGCTCTACGGCGACGTGCTCTCGCCCGTCTTCGCAGCCCTCGCCGTGGTCTACGCGCTCGGCATCGTCGCGGCGGTGCTCCTTCCGAAGGGGCAGCTGTCCGACGAGGTCGAGACCGCACCCGAAGCCGCATCCGAATCCCTCACCGCGTGAACCCCGAAGAGGAGCACCTCATGTCGCACCACCCCACCATCGCCGTCGTCGGCAGCGGGCCCATCGGCTCCGCCTACGCCCGCACGCTGCTCGAGGGCGTTCCGGATGCCCGGGTCGTCATGTTCGAGGCGGGCCCGCAGTTGACCGAGCGTCCCGGCGAGAGCGTGCGCAACATCGCCGACCCGATCGAGAAGGCCCGCGCGCGGGAGCGCTCGCAGGGACCCCAGGCCGGGGAGTTCCGCGAGGCGCTCGGCATCCCCGCCGGCACGGTCGTCGAGGGCACGTTCACCGCGCGACAGGGCACGCACCTGCTCGACTTCGGCGGCGAGGGCTCGGCGCACGCGCCGACGTTCCCGGCGGCGGCCGGGGCCACGAACGTCGGCGGCCAGGGTGCGCACTGGACGTGCGCGATCCCGCGACCGGGGTTCAGCGAGAAGGTCCCGTTCATCGCCGACGACGAGTGGGAGGACCTCATCGCCACGGCCGAGGGACTCCTGCACGCGCAGAGCTCGGCGTTCGCCGACTCGGCCGTCGGCGGCGGCATCCGCTCGCTGCTGGAGGAGGAGTTCGCCGGTGAGCTGCCCGACGGCTACGGCCCGGGGACGCTGCCCGTCGCGGGCGACCCGCAGCCCGACGGCACCATGCGCTGGGCGGGCGCCGACGTGGTGCTCGGCCCGCTCATCGAGCCGGGGCATCCGCTCGCCGAACGCTTCGAGCTGCGCGATCTCACGCTCGTGCGCCGGATCGAGCACGACGGCGACCTCGTCACCGGTGTCACCGTCGAGGACCTGCGCACGCACGAGACGTCCTTCGTGCCCGCCGACCTCGTGGTCGTGGCCGCCGACGCGTTCCGCTCGCCCCAGCTGCTGTGGGCATCGGGCATCCGCCCGCGGGCGCTCGGGCACTACCTCACGGAGCATCCGGTGGTCATCTCCACCGTCGCCCTCGATGCCGACCGGATCGGCCGGTTCGCCACCGAGGCGCAGCTCGACGAGGAGCTCGCCCGCCGCGCGGAGCACGCCGCCGACCCGGTCGCGGCGGTGAACCGCATCCCGTTCTCCGAGCCCGACCATCCGTTCTCGCTCCAGGTGATGTACGCCGAGACCACGCCGTTCCCGATGGCGCCGGATGCCCCGCACGCGCAGAACCGGTGGGGCTACGTGAACATGGGCTACGGCATGCGCAAGCGTCCCCGCTTCGAGGACGCGGTGACGTTCGACGACGGCGAGCTCGACTACCGCGGCTTCCCCAACATGACGATCACCTACGAGCTCACCCCGGCGGAGCTCGGCGAGATCGAGGCCGCCACCGAGCGGCTCCGACGGGCGGGGAACGCCCTCGGCACGTTCGTCGCCGAGCCACGCCTCATGCCGAACGGCTCGAGCCTGCACTACCAGGGCACCCTCCGCATGGGCGACGCCGACGACGGCACCTCGGTCGCCGACCCGTGGTCGCGCGTCTGGGGGTACGAGCACCTCGTCGTCGGCGGCAACGCCCTGATCCCGACCGCCACGACCATGAACCCCACGCTCATGAGCGTCGCGATCGCCGTGCGGGGCGCCCGCAAGGCCGCCGAGCAACTGCGAGCGGATGCCGCGGCATCCGTCACGGCCTGAGACCACCACCCACCGAACGAAGAGAGGAAGCACCGATGCTTCTCGAGCGAGACCTGATCCAGTCCATCGGATTCCGCAATGTCCGCGAGGGCCACCGGGTGACCGGGTTCCAGTTCCGGGTGCGCATGCCGTCGTACCGGGGGATGGCGGCGTCGCTCATCGACGGCATCGCGGTGCGCGTCGACGACCTCGTCGACGTCGGCCCAGACGTGCCGCGGTGGACGTTCGCCGGCCGCACCTACAGTCTGGCCGAGCTCTGGGACGGCGACGGCGTGCGGTGGCCGCTCGAGGAGGCCGCGATCGTCACGGTACCGCTCGACGGGGGGCTCCCGGACGGCGTGCACCAGGTCTCGATCGAGCTGCGGCTTCGCATGTCGTACATCCCCGAGGAGCACCAGCCGAGCACCTACCGTGAGACGCGCCACATCACCCTGTCGCCCGAGGCGGCCGGGGCGCCGTTCAAGTACGGCGTCTCGCTCTACAGCTTCATGACCGACTACGGCACCGTGCTCGATCTCGAGACCGCGCTCGCCGCCGTCGCGGATGTCGGCGCCACCGGACTCGAGATCCTGGGCGAGGGGCACATCGCCGGCTACCCCGAGCCCACCACCGCCTGGGTCGACCAATGGTTCGCGCTGCTCGACCGGTACGCGCTCGAGCCGACGAACTACGGGTCCTGGATCGACACCCGCCTGCACTCCAGCGGTCCGAACGCCCGCGCGCTCTCGGCTGCGGAAGGGGCCGGAATGCTGCAGCGCGACCTGCGGCTGGCGAAGCGGCTCGGCTTCCGGTTCGTGCGCCCGAAGATCGGCGTCGTCTCGGGTGATCTCGTGCCCGATCCCATCTGGACGGAGTCCGTCGAGCGGTCGCTCGACCTCGCGCAGGAGCTCGACGTGGTGATCTGCCCCGAGATCCACTCGCCGACGCCGATCAAGCACCCGGTCGTCGACGACTACATCGACCTCATCGAGCGCACCGGCACGAAGCACTTCGGGCTCCTGCTCGACACCGGGATCTTCCAGGACCGGCCCATCCCGCTGCGGCCGGGCGAACTGCCAGGACAGCGTCCGGCGTTCCTCGACGGCATCGGCGTGGACCCGGCCGACATCGCCGACATCGCGAAGTACGTCGTGTTCATCCAGGCGAAGTTCCACGACATCGACGACCGGCTCGAGGACCAGCAGATCCCCTGGGAGCCGGTGCTCCAGGCGCTGAAGGACGCCGGCTACACCGGCTACCTCTCGAGCGAGTACGAGGGGGAGCGGAGCCCCTGGCGCTCGATCGAACAGGTGCGGCGCCAGCACTCCCTCATCCGACGCATCGCCGACGGGCTCGACTGAGCCGCGGCATCCGCAGACCCCCCAGAGACAGGACGAACCATGCCGAACGGACTCATCGACGACTCCAGCCTGCGCACGCATCCCGACGGGCTCGCGCTCGCCCTCACCCTGCCGTGGTACCGCAGCCTCTGGCTGTCGTCCGTGAGCACGCTCCGCCTCGCGGTCGACGGCCAGCCCGTGGACGCCGAGGACCTCGCGTTCGAGCTCGACGGCGTGCGCTACGGGCTCGACGAGTTGCCCGAGCAGCACGACGTGCTCTGGTACCTGCAGGCGCACCCGCTGCTCATCGTCAGGCGGCCGCAGCCGGTCGCGCTCGGCGAGGCACACGAGATCGAGGTGTTCGGCGAGCTGCGCCTGCCGTACATGCAGATCGCGCCGGGCGCGGATGGCGGGCCGGGCATCTACGTGCCCAACATCGTGAAGCAGGCGATGACGCTGACGGTGACCGACGAGGATGCCGCACCGCCGGCGCTCGTCCGAGACGTGCCGCCCGCGCCCGCGGCCACCGAGGAGGACCCGTTCAAGCTCGGGCTCACGCTCTACTCGGCGAGCGCCGAGTTCCGCGCCGGCTGGTTCGACTTCTCGGCGCTGCTCGACCGGGTGGCCGAGCTCGGCATCGGGCCGGGCATCGAGATCGTCGCCTCGCAGGTGCTGCCGACGTACCCGGTCGTGTCCGATGCGTTCGTGCGCACGTGGCGTGACGCGTTCGACCGGCACGGGTTCGACGCGAGCTCGTTCGGCGCGAACCTCGACATGGGACGGCGCCGCGACCGCGACATGACGCCCGACGAGGAGTTCGCGTTCAGCGAGACGCTGTTCCGCGGCGCGGCGAAGCTCGGCTTCCCGCTCGTGCGCATCCAGAGCGCGAAGCCCGAGCTGCTGCGCCGGCTCCTGCCGATCGCCGAGGAGCTCGACCTGAAGCTCGCCTACGAGATCCACGCGCCGATGGGCCCGAACGCTCCCGAGATCCTGAAGGTGCGCGACGTCTACGCCGAGCTCGACTCGCCGCTGCTCGGCTTCGTCGCCGACTTCTCGGCCACCATGCATTCGATGTCGCCGACGCTGCTGCGCGCGGTGCGCCGTGCCGGCCTCGACGACGACGCCGTGCAGACCATGCAGGACATCTGGGCGACGGACGCGCCGATGCGCCAGCGCCAGGAGGAGTTCATCGCGTACCTCCGCGGCCGCGACTTCGACCCCGGACGGCTCGGCGCGTTCGCCCACCTCGCGTTCAACATGCACGGCCACGTCGACCCGCGCGAGTGGGCCGACATCATGCCGCAGATCCTGCACGTGCACGCGAAGTTCTACGACATCGACGAGCGCGGCGAGGAGCCCGCGATCGACTACCCCGAGCTCGTGCGCGTGTTCGTCGAGGGCGGCTACCGCGGCTACTGGTCGAGCGAATGGGAGGGGCACGCGTTCGCCGAGCTCGGCGAGGTGGACCCCCTCCTGCTCGTGCGCAAGCAGCACGACCTGATCCGTCGCAGCATGCGGGCGATGCGGCAGCCGGCATGAGCGGGACCGTGGCCTCCGTCGAGGAACTCCGCACCGCCAATCGGGCCGTGGTCGAGGCGTTCTTCGCCTCGAACCTCGACCGCCCCGAGGAGCGCCTCGCGCTGTGGCATCCGGATGGCGTGAAGGAACTGCCCTTCGCTCCCGCCGGCCTCCCCAAGAGCAGGTGGGAGGGCCGCGACGAGATCGTGGCGAACACCGTGAACAACGCCGGCATGTTCGCCGACTGCGTGCACCGCGACCTCGAGATCGTTGCGGCCGAGGACCCCGCATTGTTCTTCGTCACGAGCCGGATGGTGCCGGAGGCGACGTTCCTCGGCGAGCCGTATCCGCAGTCGTTCCTCCACGTGATCCGGGTGCGGGACGGCCGGATCATCCTGCAGCAGGAGTACTTCAACAGCGAGATCCTCGCCGAGGCCGAGCGCGCCGCACGCGCCAAGGGCAGAAGCCCGCTGCAGTAGCGAACGACGAGGAGGAGACACCGTGAGCGACTCCCCGGCCGTGGAGGCCGACTCTGCAGGACTTCCCGACTTCCGGCGGATGCCGGTGCCTGAGGCGATCCGCTGGCTCACCGAGCACGGCGAACCCGCCGACCCGCGAACCGACGTGGACACTGCGTCGCTCGTGCGGCGGTTCCCGCACCTCGCCGACGTCGAGACCGAGGACCGCCGTGTGGACGGTCCGCACGGCCCGGTGCCGATCCGCAGCTTCCGCGATGCGACCGCCACGCCGACCGGCCGGGCACTGGTCTGGGTGCACGGGGGCGCGTTCATCGGCGGGAACCTCGACATGCCGGAGTCGAACTGGGTCGCGCGCGAGCTCGCGGCACGCGGCATCCCGGTCGTCTCCGTCGACTACGCGAAGTGCCTCGGCGACGTGCACTTCCCGGTTCCGTCCGACGACGTGATCGCCGCGTGGCGGTTCGTGGCGGATGCCGCGGCCGACCTCGCCGGCGTGGCGCCCGAGTCGCTCGTGCTCGGCGGCGCCAGCGCGGGCGGTGCGCTTGCCGCGGGCGCCGTGACGCGGTTGCGCGACGCTGGCGACCCGCTGCCCGCCGGGCTCGTGCTGGTCTACCCGGTCCTGCACCCGAACTGGACCGAGGGCTCCGAGTCGATCGACCCGGCGTCACCGACCAGCCAGCTCACGTTGAACTACGCCGGGAGCGAAGCGGCGCTCGCCGATCCGCACGCCTTCGCCGGGCTCGGCGACGGCCACGGCTTCCCACCGACGTCGATCGTGGTGTGCGAGCGCGACGAGCTGCGGCCATCGGGCGAGCGCTTCGCCGCGACCCTGACGACGGCCGGCGTCGACGTCCGGCTCCACGTCGAAACGGGCGCCGAGCACGGCCACCTCGATCACCCCGGCGATGCCGGCGCCCTGCGCACCCTGAAGACGGTCGAAGACTGGATCCTCGAGCGATGACCGACCACGACCCGGCCACGACCTTCACGAACCCGGTGCTCGCGGGCGACCGGCCCGACCCGGCCGTCATCCGCGTGGGCGACGAGTACTGGATGACGTATTCGTCGTTCCAGGCCGCGCCCGGACTGCCGCTGTACCGCTCGACCGACCTCGTGAACTGGAGGTACGAGGGCTCGGCCCTGCCGCAGCCGCTCGGCAACACGTTCGCGGTCGACATCGCCGAGCACGACGGGCGCTTCTTCATCTACATCCCGTTCATCCCGACGCGCTGGTCGGAGCTGACGGAGCCGTCGATCTTCGTGATCCACGCGCCGTCGATGCGCGGTCCGTGGTCCGAGCCGATCGACCTCGGCATCCGCGGCGCGATCGATCCCGGCCACGTCGTCGGCGAGGACGGGAGGCGATACCTGTTCGTCAGCGGCATCCGACGTATCCAGCTGGCCGACGACGGGCTCTCGACCGAAGGCGAGCTCGAGCGGGTGTACGACGGCTGGCGCTACCCCGACGACTGGGTCACCGAGGCGTACGCGCTCGAGGGGCCGAAGCTGTTCCGGCGCGGCGAGTGGTTCTACCTCGTGAGCGCCGTCGGCGGCACCGCCGGGCCGCCGACCGGTCACATGGTCATCGTCGCCCGCTCGCGCTCGGTGCACGGGCCGTGGGAGAACCACCCCGGAAACCCGATCGCGCGCACGGAGGACGCCGCCGAGGCGTGGTGGTCGCGCGGGCACGCGACGATCCTGCGGGGCCCGGCGGATGCCTGGTGGATGCTCTCGCACGGGTACGAGCACGGCTTCCGCACCCTCGGTCGGCAGGTCCTGCTCGAGCCGATCGACTGGACGGACGACGATTGGCCCGTGGCGGTCGCCGACGATATCGGTGTGCCCCAGGCGGCGCCGGCGGATGCCGCGTCGCAGGACGCGGCAGCGGGCTTCGAGGAGGAGGCCGGTGCGTTCCGGCTCGGCGAGCGGTGGACCTTCCATGCGCCGTCTCCCGGCGAGGCCGAGCGGCTGCGGGTCGACGACGGGCTCGTGCTCCGCGCGCGGGGTGACGGACCCGCGGGCACGTCGCCGCTCTGCCTCGTGACGGGCGACCACTCGTACGAGATCGAGGTCGACGTCGAGCTCCTCGGCCAGCGCGCAGAGGCCGGGCTGCTGCTCTTCTTCAACCATCGGCTGTTCTGCGGCATGGGCATCGACGGCGACCGCATGGTGAGCTACTCCGGCGGGCTCCCCACGCACTGGCGCGAGCCGGCGCCGGCGGCCCGCCGGATGGCGCTGCGCATCCGCAACGACGAGCACGTCGTCACGTCGTGGTACCGGCTGCCCGGCGAGGAGTGGGTCCGGCACGCCATCCGCTACGAGACTTCGGGGTACCACGCGAACACGGTGGGCGACCTCCAGAGCCTGCGGCCCGCGGTCTACGCGACCGGCGACGGAGAGGTGCGCTTCCGCGACCTCCGCTACCGCCCCCTCGCCTGAGGTCGGTCAGGGCGCGCGTTGCAGCAGCCGGATCCGCGCGGCCCCGGCCGAGTGGGCGGTCGTGGTGGGCCGATCGCTGACGCGGAACTCCACCGACTGCGTTCGGTCGAGCGTGCCGCCGACGTGGAGGCGGAAGAGCCCCGGTTCGACGATGAAGCGCGCGCCCGCGGCATCCGTCGACCAGAAGCCCAACTCGCGCGCGCCGAGCTCGAACGAGACCGTGATCGTGGCACCCGGATCGACGGTGCGCCGCTCGAACGCGACGAGCCGCCGCACCGGAGGGGCGACGCTCGCCACCACGTCCTCCAGGTAGGCCTGGACCACCTCGTCGCCCGATCGGCCGGACGTGTTCGTCACGTCCACGGCGACGCGCAGCGTCTCGCCCCGCTCGAGGGCATCGAGGGCGCACTCATCACGTGAGAGCCGCGGCGCCGAGTGCGAGAAGGTGGCGTACCCCGACCCGTGCCCGAACGCGAACTGCGGCCCGAGCTCGAGATCGAGGTACTTCGAGGTGTACTTCTCGTGCACGTTGTCGGGGCCGTGCAGCCCGATGTCGACCGTCGCCTCGGTGAGCGAGCCGCCGACGCTCGCGGGCCGGCCAGTGCGCTCGTGCGCGTAGTGGATGGGGACCTGCCCGACCGACCGCGGGAACGACATCGGCAGCCGGCCGGCGGGCTCGGCGTCGCCGAGCAGCACGTCGACGATCGCGGCAGCGGCCTCCGTCCCGCCGTGCCAGGCCTCGAGCACGGTGGGTGCCACGTCGATCCAGTCGGCGACGACGAGCGGGCGGCCGTTCGCCAGCACCACGACGAACGGCGTGCCCGACGCGGCGACCTGCCGGATCAGTTCCTCCTGGCGCCCGGGCAGGCGCAGGTCGCTGCGCGATGCCGCCTCGCCCGAGAGCGAGCTCGGCTCGCCCACGCACACCAGCACGAGGTCGCTCTCGCGGGCGGCTGCGTCGACGGCGGGAAGCTGCGAGGCGTCGTCGTCGAGGAAGCCGACGCCGGGCAGCACTCGGAGCTCGACTCGCGGCACCCGCTCCCGCAGCGCGTCGGCGATGCTGCCCGCGGGCGCGGCGAACGACTGCGTCCACGCGCCGAGGTGGTCGGTGGACTCCGCATACGGCCCGGTGACCAGCACGCGCCGGGGATCCCCGAGTGGCAGCGTGCCGTCGTTCTTCAGGAGCACCGTCGAGCGCGCCGCGGCGGCGCGCACCAGTCGCCGGCTCTCGACGGTCGGCTCGAGCCGTTCGTCGTCCGCGGACACGTACGGGTCGTCGAAGAGCCCGAGCGACTCCTTCAGGGCGAGCACCCGGGCCACGGCATCGTCGACGCGCTCGGGATCGAGCAGGCCGGGGGAGAGGTCCTCCTGCGCCAGATCGGACGGCGCGCCGCCCATCTCGACGTCGAGGCCGGCGGTCCATGCCAGCCGCACCGCGTCCGCGAGGTCGGCGGCAACGCCATGGGGGATGAGGTTTCGCACGCCGTCGGCATCGCCGACGACGATCCCCTCGAACCCCCACTCCGCCTTCAGCACGTCGGTGAGCAGGCGGCGGTTCGCGTGCATCGGTCGGCCGCCGACCGTGTTGAACGAGGCCATGACGGATGCCGCGCCCTCGGCGACCGCGGCGCGGAACGGCTCGAGGTGCACGTTCCGCAGGCGGTGCTCCGAGGCATCCACCGTGTCGTAGTCGCGGCCGCCCTCGGGCTGCCCGTAGGCGACGAAGTGCTTCGCGGTGGCCGCGATGGCATCGGATGCCGCGAGCGACGCGCCCTGGTACCCGCGCACCATCGCGCGGCCGAGCTCGGCGGTGAGGTGCACGTCCTCGCCGAAGCCCTCGACCACGCGGCCCCACCTCGGATCGCGGGACACGTCGACCATCGGCGAGAACGTCCACGTCACCCCGGCGGAGCGAGCCTCCGCGGCCGCGAGGCGGGCGAGGTCCTCCACCAGCCGTGGATCGAAGCTCGCCGCCTGCGCGAGGGGCACCGGCGAGATCGTGCGGTGCCCGTGGATGACGTCGAGCCCGACCAGCACGGGGATGCCGAGCCGGGTCTCCTCGACCGCGACACGCTGCAGGGCATTCGTCGCGGCCGCCGTGCGCGGCCAGAACACCGAGCCGATGCCGTCGCGCACGAGCTGCGACGCCGCGGCCTGCTCCGGTCGGAACACGATCTGCAGCTGGCCGAGCTTCTCGGCCCAGGTGAGCTCGTCGAGGAGCCTCCGAATGCGGCGGGTCGGCGTCATGTGGCCGCGCTCCTTCGTGGTCGGGGCGGGAACGCGGCTGCCGCCCGGGGCGCGAAGCTCCGGACGGCAGCCGATCGAGGAACGCGTCCTACTGATCCCAGGCGGCGTCCATATCCTCGAGGACCGCCTCGACCGTCTTCTGTCCGGTGAGGAGCCCCTGCACGCCGACGCCGAGGGCGTCGTAGGTCGCCGGGTTGGGCCACGTCGCGTTCGGGAGGCCGGTGTAGGCACCCGACTCGAGCAGGTCGGCGACGGGCTGGTAGACCGGGAGCAGCGTGTCCGCGCTGACACCCGTGATCGGCACCGCACCCGAGAGCTCGGCGTACTGCTGCGCCTGCTCGGGCTCGGCGACCCAGTCCAGGAAGTCCTGTGCGGACTTCTTGGCGCCGTCGTCGGCCTTCGCGTTGATGGCCCACGCGTAGTTGGCGGAGGCCAGCATGAACTCGCCCTGGTCGTCGGCGGGCGGGAACGCCTGGACGTCGGTCTCGAGGCCCGCGCCGGCGTTGATGGAGGTCGCGGCCGAGCCCGGAACGGCGGCGCTCAGCGAGGTGCCGCCGCCGATGCCGTTCGTGATCGAGTCGAACGTGCCGCCCGCCGCGCCGTCCTGGAAGCACCCGCCGTCGTTCATGGCGACGATGTCGTCGAGCGTCTGCTTCCAGCCGTCGCTGTCGGCGAAGGTGACGTCGCCGGCCGCGCGCTGCTCGTTCCAGTCGGGGGTCTCCTCGTAGACGCGGGTCGCCGAGACGAGCTGGGCGAGCAGGCCGGTGTTGAACGACACGGAGCCGGCGAGCACGGTGAAGCTCTTCCCCGCGTCGCGCGCCGTGGTGCAGGCCTTCAGCATGTCGTCGAAGGTGGCCGGGAACTCGTCGATGCCCGCTTCCTCAGCGGCCGCCGGGTTCCAGATCAGGCCGACGGGGGAGAGCGAGGTCGGCTGGCCGTAGATCTTGCCATCCACCTCGTAGAGCGACTCGGTGCCCTCGGGGATGATTGCGGCCGACGTGTCGTCGAGGGGCTCGAGGAAGCCGGCGTCGGCGAGGGTGATCACCGAGATCGGCTGGCCGGTTCCCGGCGAGAGGACGGCGACATCCGCCGCGTTGCCCGCCTGGAACTGGGTGGTGACCTGGGTGTTGTACGCCTCGGAGGGGTACGGGATGACCTCGATCTCGGTGCCGGTCTCCTCCGTGTACGCCTTCGCCATCTGCGCGTAGAAGTCGTCGGCGTCGTTGGCCTGGGCGACCATCATGGAGAAGCCGGCGCCCGATGCGTCGTCGGTGCTGCCGGTGTCGCCGCCGCCGGAACAACCGGCGAGGACCATCACTCCGGCGACGGGAGCCGCCAGGAGCGACCACCGAAGCGGCTTGGATGCGGGGTGCTGTGACATTTCGGACCTTTCGTGACGTCGTTGTCGCCAGCCTCGGGCCGGCTCGGCCGCTGGCCGCACCTCCAGCGTGGCACACATTGGCACGATTCCGACATTAGTCTTGGTGATGTGTGGCAATA
This sequence comes from Agromyces sp. 3263, assembly GCF_031456545.1. Classification (NCBI taxonomy): domain Bacteria; kingdom Bacillati; phylum Actinomycetota; class Actinomycetes; order Micrococcales; family Microbacteriaceae; genus Agromyces; species Agromyces sp. 3263. The sequence continues at coordinate 869,241 of NZ_JAVDUV010000002.1, read as the reverse complement.
GTGCCGCTGATCCTGCCCGCGAGCACCCTTCAGCCGGGGGACTCGACGAGGAGCACGACCGGGCCGGCGAGCCCGGCCGGGAGCGGCTCGGCCGTCGGCTCGAAGACCTGGGTCATCGGTTCGAGGATGCCGCCGCTCGCCGCCGCGGCTTCGGCGATGAGGCGGTTCCGCCACGGCGTGGTGACCTCGATGCGCAGCAGGTTCGTCCCGGCGCGCAGCGCGGCGGTCACCTCGACCTGGAACGGCGCCGTCCAGGCCACCCCGCAGTCGACGTCGTTGACGGTCACCCGGGCGATGTCGCGCACGACACCGAGGTCGACGAGATGGCGATCGCCGTCGACCGGTGCATCGGCGAGGTCGAACGCGATCGAGTAGGCGCCGGTCCCCGAGAAGCCGCGGGCTTCGTCGTCGAGGGTCGTCCACAGTGCGGGGCCCGAGGGCATCGCGGTCGAGGGGCGGCCGGGCAGGTGCAGCTCCCATGGCCCGCGGAGCTGCGTGGACCGGACCGCCGGCGTGGGCGGATCCGCGTCGGCGCCGAGCACGAACGCGGAGCCGAAGCTCGGCAGCGAGAGCCCGTACGCCCTGCGGCCGTCGCCCGACGGTGTCCCGTCGTGCGGGAGCCCCTGCACCTGCAGCGCCACCGGATCCCACGCCACGAGGTGCGGCGCAGAATCGGCCACGAGGAGCTGCATCTCGGCCGGCTCGGCCGACGGGTTCGCGAGGAACGTCACGCGTCGACCGTCGATGACCCGGGAGATCTGCCGGACCGGCGGGCCGACGACCTCGAGCGGGGGCTTCAGGCCGAGCTCGTCGAGCGCCTCGCGGAGGTCGGAGGTGTCGAGCACGCGTCCTCGTGCGCGCGGTGCGGTCCAGATGCGGTCGCAGCTGCGGTCGAACGAGTCGGCATCGTCGCCGAGCGATGGCGACGCGGTCGGCCGTCGGCCCACGACTGTGGCGCCCTGGTCGAGCAGCCCCTCGACCGCCAGGAGGCTCGCGAGCGTCATCCGGTCGCTCGAACCGCCCAGGTACAGCAGGCGATAGGAGGCGCCGTCGGCGACGACCGCACCGTCCTCGACGCGCAGCACGCCGGTGAGGGCGTCGACCCCGACGTAGTCGAAGTCGAACCCGGGCGGCACGACGGTGTCGAAGTCCTGCCCGAAGAGGCCGGTGACCGGCGCCTCCTCCCCGACGAAGACCGCGACGTCGACCGCCGGCACGCCCATGCTCAGCACTGCCGAGCAGCGCGCGAGGTAGTCGATCCACGGGCGGGCCACGTGCGACCAGGTCTCGTTGATCGTGAACGCCTGCCCGAGGAACGGGGCGAGGGCGATCCCCGGCGGCGGAGCGGCGATCGGCTGGTGCGGCGAGGTGTGGATGCAGAACCGGGTCACGCCGAGCGAGAGTTGCAGGTCGGCGACGTGCTTGAGCGTGCGCGGCGTCCACGACCACGGACGATCGAACGACGTGAAGGCCTCGGCGCCAACCCACTGCCGGCCCTGCACGTGGGCGACGGAGGACGCGCCCTTCAGGTCCGCCACGTACGTCGGAAGCGGACCCCGCTCCGCGTCGAACGTCCACATCGCTCCCATCGGGACGTCGGCGTGGGAGCGCATCGCGAGGTCGTCGCCGAGCTGTGGCCGGCCATCCTCGAGCGCCTCGGCGTAGGCCGTCATGCCGCGCCGATGCGCCTCGGCCGCGAGCGTTCGGTAGTACTCGTCCGCGATGAGCTCGGTGATCGTGCGGCGGTAGTCGTAGAGGAACCGGTCGGATGCCTCGGGGTCGCCCACCGGGCAACCGGCGAGCGCGGGCAGCCAGGGCGTCGGGTCGTAGCCCCGACGGCGTCCGAACTGCTCGAGGATCGCCTCCGTCCAGTTCTGCGGGCCGGCCTCGATGCTGTCGCTGAGGAGCGCGCCGAAGCGCGGCGTCGACACCGCGCCCGGCTCGTCGTCGACGGCGAAGCGGCCGAGGTGCGTGCGCAGGTACGCGCGCACCGGGTCGCCGTCGAGCTTGTCGACCTCGAGCCCGGTGGCATCGGCCGGTGCAGGCCCGTTCGTCTGCCCCGTGAGCGACGCGCCGAGGCGAAGGATGGTCCAATCGCCCGGCGGCGCGTTCCAGCGGAGCACGCCGTCATGCACGTGCTCGCTGACGTCGATGACGGTCTCAGGATGCAGCGCGCCGGCGCCGGCCCGCGGGTCGGTGGACACGGCGAAGTAGTCGGCGACGACGCCGAAACCGGCCTTCGCCTCGGCGCGGTGGACGCGCCCGCCCGAGCGCAGCACGAACTCGGAGACCTCGAAGCGGTCAGTGGTGCGGAGCACCGGTGGGCGTCGCACGCCGTGGGCGATCGGCGGGAGCGCCTCGGCGGCGCTCGACCCCGAGAGCACGAGCCGGAACCACCGTGCGGTGACGGCGGGGAACGACGCGGTGCGAGCCGGAACGCCGTCGGCCGGCAGTTCGACGACGTCTCGATACGTCTCGCCGTCGTCGCTCGCCTGCAGGACCGCGGTCGCGGGTGGCGCCGCGCCGAACCCGCGCGGGCCGGGCAGGCCGACGACGACCGATCGCACCGTGATCGGGGTGACGAACTCCTGCTCGATCCACGCGGTCGACCACCCGTCGGGGTCGCGCGGCAGCGCGAGCGACCGGCCGAACGACCCGTCGGTGAGGCACGTCCAGTCGTGCACTCGCGAGGAAGCGCGGAAGCGGGCCGGTGCCTGCACCTGGTGCAGCGGATCGGCGGGGAACGCGAGCACGCGCCAGTCCGTGGCCCAGCCGGGGCCGTCCGGCTCCGCGTCCCAGCGAGGGGAGTCCTGGTACAGGCCCGCCACCGAGGGCAGAGGCGGAAGCGGCACCTCGACGGGGCGGCCGCCGGCCAACGCGAGCTCCGACCAGACCACCTTCTTCATGGCATCGGCCGGTTCCACCCACGGGCCGCCGGCCGCACTCCAGCCCGACGAGGTCGCGACGGCCAGTTCGATGCCGAGTTCCGACGCGGTGCGCTTCGCGGCGAGCACGGCCTCGTCCCATGCCGAAGAGCCGGGCCGCACGGGCGCGGGAACGACGAGGGGACCGCCCATCCCGCCGTCGAACACCTGCGCACCGCGCACCCCGACGGCGTGGAGCCACCGCAAGTCGCGTTCGATGCCCTCGGGGTCGATGTTGCCGTCCATCCAGTGCCACCAGGCGCGTGGGCGCGCCTCGTCGGGTGGGTCGACGAAGGCATCCCAGAGGCGGTCGGACGCCTCGGTGGAAGCGGATGACGCGTGCTCCATCACAGGGGAATCCTTCCAGCCGCCGCGTACGACGGATCATGGCGCTACTTATATGCGATATCGAGACAACTAATGTGTCTTTCCGACGCAAGTGTGTCACAGTTGCCCTAGGGCGCCCGACCTGCAACCGGGGCGCGAGACGACGAGGTCAGAGAGCAGATGACAGTGACGATCGACGAGAGCAGCACTCGCACACTCACCGTGCCGCCCGAGGCGTGGAACACGCCGGCGCCGCGCAAGCGCGGCAAGAAGCCGCTGATCAGCTTCGGCCACTGGTGGTGGGCCATGCCCGCCGTGATCCTGGTCATCGCCGTGCACTACGTCGCGACGCTGACCGGCGGGTTCTTCGCCTTCACCGACTGGACGGGGCTCGGCGACTGGGCGTTCGTGGGCCTCGAGAACTTCCAGCGGATCTTCCAGGATCCGCTGATGGTCGGGGCCGTGGTGAACACGCTGTTCCTCGCGTTCGCCTCGGTCATCCTCACCAACGTCTTCGGCCTCCTGTTCGCACTCGCCATCAACCGGATACTGAAGTCGCGATACATCCTGCGAACGCTCCTGTTCATGCCCGTCGTGCTGAGCCCGCTCGCGGTGGCCTACGTGTGGAAGTTCATCTTCCAGTTCGACGGACCGCTGAACGGCTTCCTCGGCCTGCTCGGGCTCGAGGAGTTCCAGAAGGTCTGGCTGGCCGACCCGACGTGGTCGATCTGGGCCATCCTGATCACCGTGGTCTGGCAGCAGACCGGGTTCACCATGGTGATCTACCTGGCGGGCCTCGCCAGCGTGCCGATCGAGGTCGAGGAGGCCGCCGCGCTCGACGGCGCCGGCATCTGGCAGCGGTTCCGGTACGTCATCGTCCCCGCCATCCGGCCGTCGATCGCGATCGCGACCACGCTCGGCATCATCCAGGGCCTGCGCATCTTCGACCAGATCCTCGCCCTCACCGGCGGGGGGCCGGCCGGCGCCACCGAGACGCTCGCCACCCAGGTGTACAAGCAGGCGTTCTCGCTCGGCCAGTTCGGATTCGGCTCGGCGCTCGCGCTGGTGCTCACCGTGATCATCCTGGCGTTCGCCATCCTCCAGCAGTACGTCACCCGCGACCGCGAGACCGGAAGGGCCTGACCCATGTTCCGCTACACCAAGGCCACCGCCCTCCGTGAGGTCCTCGTCTGGGTCGTCACCCTGATCGGCCTGCTGCCCTTCTACCTCCTCGTCGTGACCGCCCTGAAGCCCGACGAGGAACTGCTCACGACCAGCGCCGTCGCGCCGCCGTCGACGGTGGACTTCGGCGCATTCGTGGAGGTGCTCACGACCACCGGGCGCAACAGCATCCCGATGAGCATCCTCAACAGCGTCATCATCACCGCCGGTGCCATCCTCGGGCTTGTGCTGCTCGGGTCGGTCGCGGCGTACGTGATCGCCCGGCGCACCCGCGCCTGGACCAACCTCGCCTACTACCTCGTGCTCGTCGCGATCATCCTGCCCGCGCAGCTCGGCACCGTGCCGCTCTACATCGGCGCACGCAGCGTCGGGCTCACCGGCAACGCGGTCGGCATGATCCTGCTCTGGATCGCGATCCTGCTCCCGCTGTCGGTGTTCCTCTACGCGAGCTTCTTCCGCGGACTGACCACCGAGTACGAGGAGGCCGCCGTCATCGACGGCGCCTCGCCCACGCAGGCGTTCTTCCGCGTCGTGCTGCCGCTCATGGCGCCCGCCACCGGAACGGTCGCGATCCTCGCGGGCCTGATCGTCTGGAACGACTTCTTCAACTCGCTGATCTTCCTCGGCGGATCCGAGACCCAGACCCTCCCCGTCGCGATGTACACCTACGTCGGCGGCCTCGTCTCGGCGTGGAACAAGATCTTCGCGGTCGTCATCATCTCGATGGTCCCGATCCTGCTCTTCTACATGTTCGCCCAGAAGCGCTTCATCCAGGGCTTCGCCGGCGGCCTCAAGGGCTGACGGATGCCTCGCGGCCGACGCTCACTCATCTCCTGAACTCCATCGCACCCACGAAGGGCACCCCCATGTACGAACTTGCGCCGAACATCGAGCTCCTCTTCACCGAGGCCGGCGACTACCAGGACCGCGTGCGCGCTGCCGCGGCATCCGGCTTCACCGCCGTCGAGATGTGGGGGCCGACCGGGGTCGACGCGCCGTCGACGCCCAAGGACCTGCCCGCCCTGAAGGCCGCGCTCGAGGACACCGGCACGCGGCTGACGGCCCAGCTGGCCGAGCCGCGCACGCAGTTCATGATCCCGCCGTGGGATCATTCGGAGTTCTTCCGCAAGCTCGACGAGGGCGTGGAGATCGCCCACGAGCTCGGCACGCCCCGCATCGTCGTGGGCAGCGGCACCGGATTCGGCGGCTGGAAGCGCCAGGTGCAGCTCGACAAGCTCATCGAGATCTACCAGAAGGCCGTCGCGCAGATCGACGGCTCGGGCATCACCCTGGTGCTCGAACCGGTCAACGTCCGCGTGGACCACCCCGGGTCGCTGCTCGATCGCACGTCGGAGGCGGTCTACGTCGCCCGCGGCGTCGATTCGCCGTTCTTCGGTGTGCTCTACGACCTCTACCACTCGACCGTGGAGGGCGAGGACGTCGCCGCCGAGCTCGCGAACGGCGGCGACCTCATCAGGTACGTGCAGCTGGCCGACGCGCCGGGTCGCGGCGAGCCCGGAACCGGCGCGATCGACTGGCCGGCGCGGCTCGCCGACCTCCGCGCCGCCGGCTATGACGGGCCCATCGGGCTCGAGTACTACCCGCAGACGGCCTCCGCCGAGTCGGTGAAGCTCATCCGGCAACTCGCGGCGGCGGCATGAACCCCGCAGCGGTGGACGACGCGTCGCGGTATCCCGCCGAGGTCGACGTCGCCATCGTCGGCAGCGGCCCGACCGGTGCCGCCTACGCCCGGATCCTGAGCGAGGAGGCGCCCGGGTTCACCATCGCGATGTTCGAGGCCGGGCCGACCGTGTCGGACCCGCCCGGAGCGCACGTGAAGAACATCGAGGATCCGGCGAGGCGCTCCGCCGCACAGCGCGCCTCCGAGGGTCCGGGCGCGGGGGCCGACACCGTCAGTTCACCGGGAGCCGTCAAGAGCGGCGACCGGCGCGCCCGGCCCGGCACCTTCCTCCTCGACGACGGCTACGCCTTCCCCGGCGAGGACGGGCTGCCCGTCGCGGCGATGTCGACCAACGTCGGCGGCATGTCCGCGCACTGGACGGCCGCGTGCCCGCGTCCGGGCGGCAGCGAGCGCATCGCGTTCCTCCCCGACCTCGACGAGCTGCTCGATGAGGCCGACCGCCTGCTCGGCGTGACGACCGACGCCTTCGACGGCTCGCCATTCGGTGCGGTGGTGCGCGAACGCCTCGCCGCCGTCGTGGACGACGACCGAGCGCCTGCGGCGCGAGTGCAGCGGATGCCGCTGGCCGTCCACCGGCGTGCCGACGGCCGCCTCGTGTGGTCGGGCTCCGACGTCGTGCTCGGCGAGGCCACCCGGGCGAACCCGGACTTCGAACTCCACGACGAGTCCCTCGTCACCCGCGTCCTCGTCGACGACGCGGGACGCGCCGCCGGCGTGGAGGTGCGTGATCGCCGCTCCGGCGAGACGCACACGGTGCGTGCCCGGGCCGTCGTCGTCGCCGGCGATGCGCTCCGCACGCCGCAACTGCTGTGGGCGTCCGGCATCCGGCCGCCCGCACTCGGCCGCTACCTGAACGACCAGGCCCAGGTGGTGTTCGCGTCCCGCATCCGCGACGCCGAACGCCTTGCGCCCGCTGCGGCCCGCGACCAGGTCGCCGCCGCCGGGGCGCTGAGCGAGCAGAGCGGCGTGAGTTGGGTGCCGTTCACCGACGACGTGCCGTTCCACGGCCAGATCATGCAGCTGGACGCCTCGCCGGTGCCGCTCGCGGACGACGATCCCGTCGTGCCGGGGTCGATCGTCGGCCTGGGCCTGTTCTGCGCGAAGGACCTGCAACCCGACGACCGTGTCGAGTTCGCGGAGGACGCGACCGACGCCTACGGCATGCCCGCCATGCGCATCCACTACCGCCTCACCGATCGCGACCATGCGGTGATCGACCGCGCACGCGAGGAGATCGTGCGCCTCGGCGCAGCGGTGGGGGAGCCCATCGATTCCCGGCCGTTCACGATGCCGCCCGGCGCATCCCTGCACTACCAGGGGACGACGCGCATGGGCGAGACCGACGACGGCGAGAGCGTCTGCACGCCCGACAGCGAGCTGTGGAGCGCGCCGGGCGTGTACGTCGCCGGCAACGGCGTGATCCCCACCGCGACGGCCTGCAACCCGACGCTCACGAGCGTCGCCCTGGCGGTGCGCGGTGCCCGGCGGATCGCGACGTCACTCGCCTCGAAATGAGCCCACGTCTTGCTTATGTCTAAAACAGACATTAGAATGAGGAAATCATGACAAAGAAGTCCAGCGGCGCGACGCCGCCCCTGACGAGGAGGTCCCGGTGATCCCCGATCGCATCATCGAGCCGAACACGCTCACCACCGACGGCCGGCGCGCCGAGGTCGAGGTCCGCATCCCGTGGTACCGCGCCCTTCCGGGCTCCTGCATCGCGGGCGCCGGCCTCAGCATCGACGGCGTGCCGGCGGCCGAGGAGTCGCTGCGCTGGACGATGAACGGCCGCACCTTCACCTTCGCCGAGCTCGTCGACGAGACGGGCGAGTGGTGGTTCCCCACCGACTCGGCCGTGCTCTCGGGCGAGGTGCGCGTCGAGGCCGGTGAAGCGGAGCACGAGGTCGACGTCGACCTGACGCTGTACATCCCGTACATCGTCATCGGCGAGAACGAGGTGCTCCACATCGAGGAGCACGACTCCAAGACCATGAAGGCGGTGGCCGCATGAGCGACGCACTCGGCACGCCCATCCAGGGCGTCACCCTCTACAGCTTCACCCGGGCCTTCCACGCCCGGGAGTACGACCTCGAGGCGCTCATCCGCAAGGTCGCGGCCGACGGCTACGGTCCCGGGCTCGAGATCATCGGATTCTCGAGCTTCCGCGGCTTCCCCGAGATCGACGACCGCTTCGCCGGGTGGTTCCGCGACCTCGTCGACGAGGTCGGACTGGTCACCACGTCGCTCGCGGTGAATGCCGACATCGGCATCCATCGCGATCGCCTCCTCACGCAGGACGAGCTCATCGAGTACATGCGGCGCCAGATCGCGGCCGCCGCGAAGCTCGGCTTCCCGATCGCCCGCGTGCAGATCTCGCTCACACCCGACTCGATGGAGCAGCTCGCCCCGGTCGCCGAGGAGTACGGCGTCACCCTCGCCCTCGAGGTGCACGCCGACCAGTACGCCTCGCACCCGCGCATCCTCGCGCTGCGCGACCGCTACGAAGAGGTCGGCTCGCCGTTCCTCGGCTTCACCGCCGACTGGGGCGCGACGGTCACCGGGTTCGCCCCGTCGCTGCTCGAGGCGTACCGCCGACGCGGGGCATCCGACGAACTGCTCGCGAAGGTCGTCGATCTCTGGAACACCTTCTACGAGCAGGGCCCGCCCGCCGACCAGGCCGAGCACGGCCAGCGGTTCGGCGCGTTCATCGGCCTCGCCGCCCAGAACGGACGCCCCGACCTCGGCATCGACTTCGGCATCAACGGCACCGGCCTGTTCGGACCGGCGCGCGTCGACGACTGGCTCGAGATCATGCCGTGGATCCGCCACGTGCACGGCAAGTTCTTCGGCATCGACGAGCACGGCGAGGAGCCGTCGGTCCCCGTGCGCGACCTCATCGCGCTCCTCGTCGAACAGGGCTACTCGGGCGCGATCTCCAGCGAGTACGAGGGCTGGCACTGGAACCACTGGCAGAGCCCCTTCGAGATCATCGCCGGTGAGCAGGCCGTGCAGCGCTCGGCCGCCGAGGCGGCGGGCTCTCGCATGATCACGGATGCCGCGGAAGCGCGCGCGATCCTCCACTCCCACCTCGCGCAGCCGGTCCACGGCTGACCCGCCCCCTTCGACACGCTCAGGGACACAGACATGACTGAAGACCACGGCATCGCCGGCACCGGGATCAAGCTCGGGATCACCCTCTACTCCCTCACCTCCGAGTTCGCCGCAGGGCTCTACACGCCCGAGACCCTCATCAAGGCTGCGGCCGATCACGGGCTCGGCCCCGGCATCGAGTTCAACATCGCCCAGATGCTGCGCACCTATCCCGACGTCGACGACGAGTTCGTCAGGATCTGGCGCGACAGCATGGATCGGTACGGACTCGAGCCCAGCGCGATCGGCACGAACCTCGACATGGGGCGCCGCAAGGACCGCGACATGACGCCCGACGAGGAGCACGAGTTCCTCGCTCGGCAGCTGAAGACCGCGAACACGCTCGGCTTCACGAAGATCGTCATCCGTTCCGCGGGGAAGGAACTCCTGCGCAGCCTCCTCCCGCTCGCGGAGAAGTACGACCAGAAGCTCGGCTACGAGATCCACGCGCCCTCGGGTCCGAACAACCCGCAGGTGCTGCAGATCCGCGAGCTGTACGAGGAGCTCGACAGCGACCGCCTCGGGTTCACCGCGGACTTCAGCTCGACCATGCATTCGCTCTCGCCGACGCTGCTCCGCACGCTGAGCCAGATGGGCATGGACGAGCGGCACTTCCCCGTGATGGACGAGATCTGGCACGAGCCGACGCCGATGCACGTGCGCAACCAGAAGTTCGAGGACTACCTGTCGGGGGAGGGGGTGGACTTCCTCCGCTTCGGCCCGTTCACGCGTCTCGCCTTCAACATGCACGGCCTGGTGCCGCCCGAGGAGTGGCTCGACATCATGCCGCAGATCTTCCACGTGCACGCGAAGTTCTACGACATCGACGAGAACGGCGACGAGCCCGCGATGGATATCCCGCGCATCGTCCGCCAGTTCGTCGAGGGCGGCTACCGGGGATACCTCTCCAGCGAGTGGGAGGGCCACGCGTTCTCCGACCTCGGCGAGGCCGACCCGATCGAGCTGGTGAAGCAGCAGCACGCGCTCATGCGTCGGGCGATCGAAGCCACGGTCGAGGAGCAGGCCGTTGTCTGAGATCGCCGAGCTCCGGGCAGAGATCGCCGGACTGCGCGAGGAGGTCGCCTCCGCGCGGGCCCTCGCGCAGCGCGCTGAGGATCGCGGCGCGGTGGAGAACCTCTTCAACCGCTACATGTACCTGCACAACGCGTTCCAGGACGAGCAGATCATCCCGCTGTGGGTGGCCGAGGGGACGCCGGGCATCCGTGCGCGGTACACGAACGCCGGGCAGTACACGACGTGGGAGAGCGTGACGCGCTACCACCGTGACCGCCCGAGTCCCGAAGGCAAGCTCATCCTGCACGCCACCACGACCCCGGTGATCGAGGTCGCCGCCGATGGGCGGACGGCCAAGGGCGTCTGGCTCATGGCCGGCACCGAGTCGGGCCTGACCGACCCGAAGGTGGCCGAGTCGTTCCCCGACATGTACTCGCCCGGTGAGGTGCTCGGCAAGAAGGTCTGGGCGCACTGGGTCTGGTGCAAGTACGCCATCGACTTCCTCAAGCAGGACGGCGAGTGGAAGTTCTGGAAGTTCCGCTGCTACGAGCTCGCCCGCGCCCCCTTCGAGGAGAACTGGATCAGCTTCGGGCTGAAGAACCAGGGCGCGTTCGACCTCGACCTCATGTACTTCGGCGACGACGGCAAGCCCGTGTTCATGCCCCCCGCCGACGAGCCCGTGCCGAGCACGAACCACCCGTACAGCCCCACGACCGTGCAGAAGCTCGAGCCGGCGCCGCCGGTCGCGCACGACACCTTCGAAGACACCTTCAAGTAGGGACCCATCATGGCCACGCACAATTCACTCTTCTCCGAGAAGGACGTCCGTCGCACCGCCGACGGCATCGCCGTCGCAGTGCAGCTTCCCTGGTACCGCAGCCTCTGGCTCTCGGCGGTCGACGATGTCGCGGCATCCGTCAACGGCGTCACCGTGCCGAAGGACGCGCTGCGGTTCGAGCTGAACGGCACGAGCTACCGCGTCGAGGAGCTTCCCGAGCAGTGGGAGACGCTCTGGTTCGTCGCCGACAAGCCCGAGGTCGTCATCCCGCTCGAGCACGCTCCCGCGGCGGGCGAGCGCCTCACCGTCGAGGTCGTCCTCACGATGCGCCTGCTCTACATGCAGATCGCGCCGGGCGTCGACGGCGGTCCCGGGCGGTACGTCACCAACCGGGTCCCGGTCGAGCGCGAGGTCGTGCTGGCATGAGCGGGGGCACCGTTCGGCGGCTGCGCGTCGCGATGATCGGCCACGGCTTCATGGGCGCCGCCCACTCGCAGGGCTGGCGCACCGCGCCCCGCGTGTTCGACCTGCCGGCGGCCGTCGAGATGTCGGTCATCGTCGGTCGGAACGCCGATTCCGTGGCGGATGCCGCGGCGAAGTGGGGCTGGGCCGAGTCGGCCACCGACTGGCGCGAGGTCATCGCACGCGACGACATCGACGTCGTCGACATCGTGACACCCGGGGACTCCCACGCCGAGATCGCGATCGCCGCGCTGGAGGCCGGCAAGCACGTGCTGTGCGAGAAGCCCCTGGCGAACACCGTCGCCGAGGCCGAGGCCATGGCGGATGCCGCGGCGCGGGCTGGAGCACGCGGCATCCGGGCCATGGTCGGCTTCACCTACCGGCGGGTGCCGGCCGTGACGTTCCTGCGCGACCTGATCGCCCAGGGCGCGGTGGGTCGCATCGCGCAGGTGCGTGCGAGCTACCGGCAGGACTGGCTCGTCGACCGCGACATGCCCCTGGCGTGGCGGCTGCAGAAGGAGCACGCCGGTTCGGGCGCGCTTGGCGACATCGGCGCCCACGCCATCGACCTGGCGCAGTTCGTGACCGGCATGAAGCTCGAGCGGGTCTCGGGCGTGATCGACACGATCGTGAAGCAGCGGCCGCTGCTGGGATCGGGCTCGGGACTGTCGGGCACCGCGGCCGAGGGCTATGGCGAGGTCACCGTCGACGACGTGGCGATCTTCACCGGCCGGTTCGAGGGCGGCGTGCTCGGGTCGTTCGAGGCGACGCGCTTCGCCACCGGTCGCAAGAACGCCCTGTCCATCGAGGTGTCGGGCGACCAGGGTTCCCTGGCCTTCGACCTCGAGGACCTCAACGCGCTGTGGTTCTACGACCGCACCACGCCGACGCAGACCCAGGGCTTCACGAAGATCCTCGTGACCGAGGCGGAGCATCCGTACGTCGCGGCCTGGTGGCCCGCCGGCCACATGCTCGGCTACGAGCACGGCTTCAGCCACCAGGTGAAGGATCTCGTGGAGGCCATCGACGCGGGCACCGACCCGCACCCCACCTTCGCGGAGGGACTCCAGGTGCAGCGCGTGCTGGCCGCCGTGGAGCAGAGCTCCGATCGGGACTCGAGCTGGGTCCGCGTCGACGAGGACGCACTCGCGCGCACGGCGTAGCCCGCGACGCTCGGGGATTCGAGAACCGGGAGCGCCGCGAATGCCGACGCGCGAACGACGGCGTCCCGCCGAACCGGTGCTGAACCGGCCCGACGGGACGCCGTCGATGTGCTCCCGGCGGAGCGCTAGTCGCGCAGCGCGGCCGGGATGCTGAGCAGCACCGAGCTGGACGGTGCGCCCTCGGGCCCGCCCTCGCCGTACAGCATCAGCTGGTGCACGTCGTTGAGGTCGAAGCCATACGTCGCCAGGAACCAGTCGCCCTCGGCGACCGGCACCATGCCCGACAGGTCCCAGAGCCGGCCCTGCGGATCCCACATCGCCGAGACGGGGAAGTACGGGGCGAGCTCGATCGAACCGAGGACCCACCCGTCGTCGCTCACCTTCTCCGCGGCCGCGTCGTACCCGTAGTCGGCCAGGCGCGTCATGCCGCCCGCCTCGCTCCAGACGAACGCGTCGTCACCGCTCACGCCGACCACAGTGCCGCTCGCGTTGACGTCCAGTGCCACCGCGGACGACTGCCCCGGAAGGGTGCCGAGATCGCTCACGGCTCCCGTCGCGGCATCCCACCGCACGGCACGAGGCGCATGGTCGGCGTCGAGCGATTGCCCCACGACCGTGCCCGCGCCGTTGATCGCGCGCGGCTGGGTGCCCGACGTGGACGTCGACAGGTGGTCCAGCTTGTGGAAGGTGCCGTCGGACGTGCGCGAGAACCCATCGCTGTAGGCGTGCCAGAGCCCGTCGGAGTCCTGCTCCGTGAGTTCGGCGAAGCCGATCGCGATGCCCTCGTCGTTCACGCCGGTGGCGTAGCCGCCGGAATAGGACCGCCAGTCGGGTGTGCCGATCCGCGTGAGCGAGCCGTCGGCCGACCACTGCGCGGGGATGAACCCGCCGTCGTCGCCGGTGACGACGCCGACGGCCGTGTGCTCCTCGTTGATCCCGAGCGCCGAACCGTAGCCGTCCTCCTGGACCTCCAGGTTCACGAAGCCGCCGTCCGCGGTCCAGGTCGTCGGAGTCATCCGCGCCTCGTACTGCCGATCACCGGCGACGACGCCGTCATCGGTCAGCCCGGCTCCGACGAACGGCGGCGCCCAGCTGACGACGTCGAGTTGGGGCACGTCCACCGTGGTGACGGCGACGCTCGCCGCGCCGATGATCGTGCCGTACTCGTTGGCGACGCGGACCCGGCCGACCATCGGTTCACCGGTGAGCTGGCGCGCGGTGACGATCAGTGCTCCGTCGACCGGCATGGACTCGCCCGAGGACAGGCCGTACGTCGCGTCCGACTTCGGCGTGACGGTGCCCTGCCCCTTCGAGTACATCTCCTGGTGGTAGTCGAACGTCACGCCGTCTCCGGCGACGCTGACTCCCGCCACCACGATGTAGTACGTCCCGGGCTGGGGATCGTCGACGACGATGCGCGCCGGCGAGTCCGCGGTCGCCGTCCCCTGGCCGATGGGGCTCCCGGCGAAGTACACGAAGAAGTCCAGGTCGGCCTCCTCGCGGGGCGTGAGCGTGACATCGAGCCGCGTCGTCTCGCGCGGGACGTAGAGCTGATTGGCCGTGACCTCGCCCTGCGCCACGGTGGAGAACAGGTTGGCCACGGTGCCGACCTCGCCGGTCGTGACGTGCGCGTCGACGGGAGCGAAGGTGTTCGTGCCCGCCATGCTGACATCGGTCGGCTCGTTCATCGTCACGGAGTCGAGCGTGGTCGATCCGGGCTCGACGCTCATGCCCTGCAGCGAGACCGCTGCGGTGTACGAGTTCGCGTCCGTGCCCGAGGTGCGGCGCGCCTCGATGACGAACTCCCAGATGCCGGCCTTGGGGCGATACACCGCCCGTGCGGCGGCGTCGCACCCGGAGGGATCGGTGGAGGCGGTGTAGCAGTGGTCGCTCGCGTTCGAGTCCGCGGGCATGCCGTCGGGATCGATGGGCAGGATGCGCACCTGGCTGCCGTCGGCGACGCCGTCGAGCGTCATCTGCAGCGCTTCGACCCCCTCGGGGACCGGCACGAGCAGCGACGTGCTGCCGCCCCGCGGCAGCGTGCCCGAACCGGTCACCGCGAAGTCGGGACGCTCCAGCGGCGTGGTCGCGAGCACGGCGACCGAGACGAACTCGTCGATGCCGACGGTCGCCGGGTCGTCGATCGTCATGATCGCGCTGTGCAGGCCCGAGGTCGCCGCGTTCGCGGTGACCGTCACCGTGGCGGCCTTGTCCTTCTTCAGGGGCAGGCTGCCACGTGCATTGAACGTTCCGTCGTTGCCGATCCAGCCGATGCGATGGACGACGTTGCCGGCGGCACCGCTCGTGCGGGTGACGGCCACCTTGTACGTCTGCTCCTCGCCGGTCAGCTGCCCGCCCTCGCCGGGCAGGCAGCGGTTGTACGCACCGGGGCCGGTGTGCGGCGTCTCGAGGAGATGCGACAGCGAGCTGCACACGGGAGCGGCGACGTCCAGTGCGTTGACCGCGACCTTCTTGGCCAGCTGCTTCCACGCGGCGACCGTGTCGATGATGCCGGCGCCCTGCGCCGTCGTCGGGACCCCGGCGATCTGGCGGGCGGTTCCCGTGAGGGCGGTCTTCAGTGCGGCCGGCGAGACCGGCACGGTGCCGGCCTTCGCTGCGGAGAGCAGCAGTGCGGCCGAGCCGGCGACCTGCGGCGCCGCCATCGAGGTGCCGTTGAACATGCCGTAGCCGGCGGGCAGCGCGTATCCCGTCTCGGGGACCGCCTGGCCGGACAGCCACATCGGAATGGTGGAGACCGCCGCGCCCGGGGCGGAGAGCTGCGGTGCGAGCCCGCCGTCCTCGGCGGGACCGCGCGAGGAGAAGCCGAAGATGCCCTGCTCGGCCGTCACCCGGGCCCCGTAGTCGGCCCACCACGTCGACGAGCTGACGGATGCCGCGACCGAGATGGCCTTTCCGGCCACCGACGGCGAGCTCACGGTGTTGGTGCCGAGGCCGTCGTTGCCGGCCGCGACGATGATCTGCACGCCGTAGGCGTCGATGAGCTGGTCGTAGAGGTCGGCGATGACGTCCGACCCGTCGTTGAGGGCCGGCAGGCCGCCGATCGACAGGTTCACCACGTCGACGCCGCGGTTCATGACCAGGTCGATCATGCCCTCGGTGAGGGCCGCCTGGGTGCAGCCGCCCTGGAAGGTGCAGGCTCGCGAGGAGACGATCTGGGCTCCGGGCGCGGCGCCGTGCATCTCGCCGCCGAACATGGACGTCGCCGCGACGATGCCGGCGACGTGGGTGCCGTGCGCGGCGGCCGGGAGGCCGATGTTGACGAACGTGCCGGTCTGACCGTCGCGACCGTCGCCGAGCGGCGTGAGGTCGACGTCGTCGCGGTACTCCACGACGAACGGCACCTCCTCGTTCTCGGCGGTCGAGGGGTCGTCCGCGCCGAAGTGGCCCACCGAACGGTCGATGCCGTACGGCGACATGGCCGGAGCGTCGGTGAAGTCCTGGTCGTTGTCGGCGTCGACCCAGATCTTGTGGGTCGACGGCTCGTAGAGCACGCCGAACGAGTCCCAGATGTCGCCGTTGCGATCGAGGTCGCCGCCGAAGTCGCTGCCCGAGGTCGCGTACTCGTAGAACCGGGCGAAGCGGAAGTCGCCCGCGGGTGCCGTCCATTCCGCGCCGCCCGAGCGGAACGACGGTCCGGTCTTCTCCGTCGTCATCTCGATCCAGCTGCCGTCGCCGTCCTGGATCGGATCGGTCGCGGTGACCCAGTCGATGATCTTCGGCTTGCCGTCGCTGGTCGTCTGCAGGGCCGGGTGACCCACGTCGACGCCCGTGTCGAGCACGCCCACGACGGTGCCGCGCCCGTCCCATTCGGGATGGGCCGCGACGAACTCGGCGGCGCCGGTCTCGCCGATGGGCAGGTAGGGATTGGCGGCGGGGGTCGTCGCGTCGGGCGCGCTCGGCCCGGCCTCGAAGGACGAGGGCTGCAGGGCGACCTCCGCGCCCGTTCCCGGCGCGGGGACGCGATAGGTGCGGTTCAGGTCGATCGCCTTCACGTCGGACCGCCCGGCCAGGTCGGAGACGCGGTCGGTGGGCACGGTGGCGCGCACGTAGCCCAGCTTCTCGGTGACGGAGCCGACGGTGCCGCCGGCCTTGCGCACGGCCGCGACGACCTCGTCGGCGGCGCCCTTGCGAGCGAGGATCATGACCGTGACGGTGTCAGTCTCGTCGACCTGCGCCTGCTGCAGCAGCCGGGTGTCGGCCGCGCCGAGCTTCTCGGCGGCATCGTCGGAGGAGCCGGTGGAGTCGAGGGGGTGGAAGCCGGGGTCGGCGGCGGGATCGTAGAGCCCGGGATCGCCGGCCGACCGGGTGTCGATTCCCGCCGATCCGTCACGTGGCCCCACGGCGCCCGGACGGCCCGCCGCGAACGGACCGTTCGGGTCGGGCGTCGTCGACGATCCCCGGTCGGGTGGCGCTGCCGGAGAGGCCGCGGCCGTCCCGATCGGCGCCATCATCATGGCGGCGGAGATCAGTGCCGCTGACGCGGCCCCGACCAGCTTCCTGCGTGTGCTCATCGTGCTCCTCGACGCTGGGAGAGCACCGGCGCCCATGCCGGACACCGGTGTGAGCGCGGAGTGGGAGCTGCAGGCCCCGGGGCTCCTCGAACTCGGTCCGAATCTCCCAGTGCCCCCGTTCTAGGGTCAATCGACGACTGTGGCGAATGGGCGACATGGCGTGAATCCGCCCAGCGCCCCTGGCCGCGCCTCGGCGCCGATCAGAAGTCGCGCAGGTTGCCCTGGATGCCCCCGCCCCCGTACTCCCGGCGCAGCACGCCGCGCCGGCGCAGGATCGGCACGAGCTCGTCGAGGTACCGGTGCACCGTGACCGGGTGCAGGTCGCCCGAGAAGATGAAGCCGTCGTTGTCGGCCTCCTCGCCGAACTCCTCGATGAAGTCGGCGACCTGCTCGGCCGTGCCCACGAAGCCCGCGTGGTCGGCGATGCGGCCCTTGCGGGCCTTCGCGACGAGGAGCTCGCGCAGCGTGGCATCCGCGAACGACGCGGCGGTCTTGCCGAGGAGGCCCTTGATGCTGCCCTGCGACACGTGGTCACCGAAGACACCCGGGTCGAGGGGGCGGTCGAGGGGCAGCCCGGTGAGGTCGGTCTCGAGGTCGCTCGACTGGCCCTCGAGGATCGCGGCGAGCGTCGCGTCCGACGGATCGAGGGACGCGCGCACCACCCGGTCGACCTCCTCCTCGCTCGACACGATCTCGGGCTTGAACACGAACAGGGTCTTCACGGCGTTCGCCGCGCGCCCGTGCGCGACGGCCGCGTCGATGATCTTCTGCCGGTAGGCGCGCACGACGTCGAGGTCGAGCGGCGCGTACGCGAGCTGCACGTCCGAGTGGGTGCCGGCGAACGCGAGTCCCTTGGGGGAGCCGCCGGGGGAGACGATCGCCGGGTCGCCCTCGGTGAACGGGATGGCGTTGAGCGGTCCGGTCACGTCGAAGTACTCGCCCTCGAAGCGGGTCTCGCGGATCTTCGAGCCGTCGGCGAAGCGGCCGGTCGCGGCATCCGCCACGAGGGCGCCGTCATCCCAGCTGTGCCAGAGGCCGCGCACCGCGGCGAGCCACTCGCTCGCGCGGTCGTACGCCTGGTCGTGCGTCACGGGCGGCGTGCCCGTGTGGCGCGTGCTCGAGACATCCGTCACCACGTTGATCCCGACGCGGTGCCCGCTCAGGTGGTGCAGCGACGCGAACTGCCGGGCCGCGAGGTATGGCGGCCAGATCCCCGCGTTGACCGTGGGGGCGATGCCGAGGTGCTCGGTCGCGGCGAGCAGGTAGGGCGTCAGCGCGACCGGATCGTGCTTCGGTCCGCCGTACGCCTTGCGCACCCGCAGCTCGACCGTCTCGGGCGTGCCGATCGACGGACCGTCCTCGATGATGACGAGGTCGAGGCCCGCCTGCTCGAGCTCGCGCACCGACTGCTGGTAGAGCTTCGGCTCGGTCCAGCGGTAGTCCCAGTCCCAGTGCGGGTGTCCCCAGCCCTGCGGCCCGAAGCCCCGGGAGAAGAACCATCCGAAGTGCTGCGGCCGGGTCATCGTGCGCTCCCTTCGAGCACGGCGCGGGATGCGGCATCCGTCGCGAGGTCGGAGACCGTCGATGCACGGACGGGCGATGCGGTGACCGATGCCGTGGCGCCCGCCGTCGCGGTCGCGGGCGATGCGGTGACGGATGCCGCGACGGCGCGCAGCGCCGCGAACCCGCGTTCGAGGTCCCGCACGAGGTCCTCCGGCTCTTCGAGCCCGATCGACAGTCGCAGCAGCCCCGACGAGATGCGGCCCTTGGCGCGTGTGCCGGCGTCGAGGTGCGCGTGCGTCGTCGTCGCGGGGTGGAGGATGAGCGACCTCGTGTCGCCGATGTGGCTCATGCGGCTGAACAGCTCGACGGCGTCGTAGAAGGGCGCGACGGATGCCTCGCCGCCGGCCAGCACGAACGACAGCACCGCTCCCTGCCCGCGCGGCAGGTACCGCTGCGCCAGCTCGAACGACGGGCTCGAACGGAGGCCCGGGTAGTTGACGACCAGCACCTCGGGCTGCTCCTCCAGCCAGGCGGCGATCGCGGCGGCCGTGGACGACTGGCGCTGCACGCGCAACGAGAGCGTCTCGACGCCCTGCTGGATGAGGAACGCGTTGAACGGCGAGAGCACCGGCCCGAACAGCGCGGCCGTGACGCCGCGGAGGTACGCGGTGTAGGCGCCGTCGCCGTGCGCGCCGAGGTAGCTGCGGCCCTGCAGCCCGGTGTCGGGCAGGTGCAGGTGCGGGAAGGCATCAGGACGCGCCGACCAGTCGAACGTGCCTGCGTCGACGATCACGCCGCCCAGCGCCGCGCCGTGCCCCGAGAGGAACTTGCTCGCCGAGTGCACCACGAGGTCGGCGCCGTGCTCGATGGGCCGCACGAGGTAGGGCGTCGCGAGCGTGTTGTCGACGAGGAACGGCACGCCGGCCGCCTGGGCGACCCCCGCCACGCCGCGCAGGTCGATGACCTCGCCGGTGGGGTTCGCGATCGACTCGGCGTAGATCGCCCGCGTGTTCGGGCGGATGCGGCGGCGCCACTCGTCGAGGTCGGCCGGGTCGTCGACGAACTCGACCTCGATGCCGAACCGGCCGAATCCCTGGGTGAAGAGGCTGCGGGTGCCCGAGTAGACGGTCTGCGCCGACAGCACGTGGTCGCCGGCCTGCGCGATGCCGAGCACGGCCACGGTCAGCGCCGCCTGCCCGCTCGCGAGGACGATCGCGTCGCGCCCGCGCTCGATCGCGGCGAGCCGCCGTTCGAGGGCGGCGTTCGAGGGGTTGCCCGCCCGCGTGTAGACATAGCCGCCGTCGTCGCCGGCGAAGCGCTCTCGCGCATGCGCGAAATCGTCGAAGCGGAATCCGGCGCTCAGGTAGATCGGCATGATGCGCGCGCCGAAGGCTGCGTCGGCGTGCTCGCCGGCGTGCACCTGCTGGGTGGCGAAGCCCTCGTGGGCGAGGGCCGCGTCGGCGAAGTGGTCGTGCGCATCGGGCTCAGACATGCGGCCCATCCTGAGCGCGCCGCGGCATCCGGGCAATCGCGTCGCGACGCGTGGGGTCACCCGCGGTCACATCGTGACGCCGCGTGTCCGCGTGTTGCGGCATCCGTCGCCGCCCCTCGGCGGCGCGCCTATCGTGGCCAGCCATCCGGCGGAGGCCCGCCACCCTCACCTCGATCGGAGGCATCATGACCGACCTGCTGCACTGGTACGCCCGTATCCACGGGCCCCGCGCGCTCCGCATCGTCGAGGCGGCCCGAGCCGCGGAATTCGACGGCGGGAGCGCGGATGCGGCGTCCGCCGCCCCCGAACGTGACTCGGTGTTGCGATCGGTGGCGAATGGTGACGACACCGCTGGCGAAGTGCTCGCGGGAGCGTGACAGTGGCGACATGACGATCACCGATGCAGCCGCCACCACCGACGCCGCCACCACCGACACCGCCACCTTGGACCGTGCCGCCTTCGCCCGCGAGTGGGAGCAGTGGCACCGCGACCACGAGGCCCGCCGCGCCGACCCGCACGGCTTCCTGGCCGTGACCGCGATCCACTGGCTCGACGAGACGCCGCAGCACATCGACGACGTGCCGGGCACCTGGTCCACGGATGCCGCGGGGCCGGTCGTCGAGCTCGCCCCGGGTGAGTCGCTCGAGGTGGCCGACGGCACCCGCCTCGAGGGTCGCCACGCCTTCGGCCCCATCGCCGAGCGCGGCGGCGTCGTGGTGCGCTCGGGCGAGCTCGCGATCGAGGTCGCCCGCCGCGGCGGCCGTGACATCGTGCGTCCCCGCGACCCGAAGCACCCCTACCTCGCCCGCTTCACGGGCACGCCCACCTACCTGCCCAACCCGCGTTGGATCGCGCGCGGCCGGCTCATTCCCGCCGCAACGCCGCGCGAGGTCACCGTCGGTTCGGCCGCCGAGGGCCTGCAGCACGTCTACGAGGTGCCGGGCGAGGTCGAGTTCGAGCTGCGCGGCGAGACCTTCCGGCTCACGGCGTTCAACGGCCATGCGCCCGGCACGCTGCAGGTGCTCTTCACGGATGCCACGAGCGGGCTCACGACCTACGCGGCGAACCGCTCGCTCGAGATCGAGGCTCCCGACGCCGACGGCTCGGTCGTGCTCGACTTCAACCGGGCGGTGAACCTGCCCTGCGCGTACACCGACCACGCCACCTGCCCGCTGCCGCCCGCCGGGAACCGGCTGCCGATCGGCATCGAGGCGGGGGAGAAGACGCCCGTCGAGCGCAACGTCGCCTGATCGGCGCCGCCCCGCCCGCAGCATCCGACCATCGACGCGCCAGAACCGGAGACCCCATGCGCTTCCAGATCCTCGACATCGTCCCCTACGTGCAGAACCCGGTCACCGGGCGGCTCGTCAGCCCGGCCGAGCGGCTCGACCAGACCGTCGAGTTCGCCCGCCGGGCCGAGCGGCTCGGCTTCGACGCCTTCGCGGTGGGCGAGCGGCACGCGGGGCGATTCCTCTCGTCGTCGCCGACCGTGCTGCTCGGCGCCATCGCCGCGGTCACCTCGACGATCCGCCTGCAGACGGGGGTGACCGTGCTGTCGGTGCTCGACCCCGTGCGCGTGGCCGAGGACTATGCCACCATCGACCAGCTCTCGCGCGGCCGGCTCGAGCTCACGATCGGCAAGGGCAACGAGGCGGCGCAGTTCCCCCTGTTCGGTCTGGAGATCGACGACCAGTGGGAGCTGCTCGCCGACCGCTACGCCCTGCTCCGCAGGCTCTGGCGGGAGACCGACGTCGACTGGGAGGCCACGCCGTACACGCGCGCACAGCGGGGCACCACGACGCTGCCGCGCCCGTACGCCGGCGCGCCGCGGGTGTGGCACGGATCGGCGACCACGCTCGCCTCGGCGGCGCTCGCGGCGCGCTGGGGCGACCCGCTGTTCAGCGCGAACGCGATCCAGCCGCTCCGCAACTACGCGGTGCTCGTGCAGCACTACCGCGACGAGCGCGCACGCCACGGGCACGACCCGCGGTTCGCCTACGTGGGGGCCGGCGCCGGAGCGTTGTTCATCGCCGACACCACCCAGCAGGCCAGGGAGCTGTACGGCCCGGTCTACGAGGCGCTCGTCGCCGCGACGAACGTGCCGGGCAACAACTCCCCATTCCGCGACATCGACCACGCCATCGCCGAGGGGCCCGCGCTCGTCGGCAGCCCGCAGCAGGTCATCGACAAGATCGGCCGCTTCCACGAGGCGCTCGGGCACGACCTGCAGTCGATCAGCCTGCCCACCACCCTGCCGGTCGAGCAGCAGGTCGACCTCGTCGAGCGCTTCGCCGCCGAGGTCGCCCCGGTCGCTCGCCGGGAGTTCCCGAGCACGCTCTGGGGACCGGGCGATCCCTATGCCCTGCGTCCTGCGGTCAGCGGCGGGGTCGAGGCGGACGCCGCGGCGGCCGTGGAGTCGGCGACCGCGCCGCACGACCGCCTGTCCGCGGCATCCGGGGCGACCCGGTGACCGCTGCGTCAGGCGTCGCCCGTAGGATCGTGGATCGATGAGCGAGAGCCAGCAGCCGCACGGTGCGGCGTCCGACCCGACCGATGGGCTCGCCGTGCGCCTCGTGCGGCCCGACGAGTACGACGAGGTCGCCGCCCTGTCACTGCGAGCGTACGAGCTCGAGTACGAGATCTCGGCCGAGTACCGCGCCTCGATCCTCGCCGTCGCCGAGCGCGCCGCGGAGCACGAGGTGTGGGTCGCCGCGGATGCCGCGTCGGGCGCGCTGCTCGGCGCCGTGGCCACGCCCCGGCCCGGCCGCACGATCTCGCCGCTCGCGCGACCCGGCGAGCTCGACTTCCGGCTCCTCGCCGTCGACCCGTCGGCGCGCGGACGGGGCGTGGGGGCGCGGCTCACCCGGCACGTGATCGAGTTGGCGAGGCAGCGCCGACTCGACCGGGTGGTCATGAACAGCGGCCCGCAGATGGTCGGCGCGCACGCGCTCTACGCGAAGCTCGGCTTCACCCGGCTGCACGACCGCGAGCGCGAGATCGTCGACGGCGGCCGCCGGTTCCGGCTGCTCGCATTCACGATCGACGTGGATGCCGCGGACGAGGCCCCGAGTCACGACGACGAGCTCGGCATCGCCTCGTGACCGCACTCGACACCGAGATCGTCGTCATCGGCGGGGGAGCGATGGGCTCCTCCGCGGCGTGGAACCTCGCGCGACGCGGCCGGCAGGTCACCCTCCTCGAGCGCTTCGCCCCCGGCCACCGGCACGGGGCGTCGCACGGCGCCTCGCGCAACTTCAACCTCGCCTACGCCGAGCCCACTCACGTCGCCATGCTCCTCGAATCGCAGCTGGCGTGGCGCGAGCTCGAGGCCGAGACGGGCACGCCGGTCCTCGATCAGGTCGGCCTCGTCGACCATGGCCACAACCCCGGCCACGACGAGGTGCGCGCCGCGCTCACCGCCGTCGGCATCCCCAACGAACTCCTCCCGCCCGATGAGGCGCAGCGCCGCTGGGGCGGCATCCGCTTCACGACGACGGCGCTGCACCTGCCGACGGCGGGGCGCCTCGACGCGGATGCCGCGGTACGGGCGTTGCAGGCGGCTGCGGCCGCGCGCGGCGCCGACGTGCGCCACGAGACGCCCGCCCGCGGCATCCGCGTGCTCGACGACGACCGCGTGCAGGTCGAGACCGATCGCGGAACGATCACCGCCCGCCGGGCCGTGGTGGCCGTCGGCGGCTGGACCTCGAAGCTGCTCGGGGGCCTCGTCGACCTGCCGCGGCTCGTCGTCACCCAGGAGCAGCCGGCACACTTCGCCATGCGCGACGACACGATCACGTGGCCCGGCTTCAACCACCACCCGGGTCCCGGTGACGAGTGGTGGTACTCGGGCACCTACGGCATGCTCACGCCCGGCGAGGGCGTGAAGGCCGGATGGCACGGCGTCGGCCCGGTCGTCGATCCCGACCTGCGCGACTACGAAGCCGAGCCGGTGCAGTTCGCGGCGCTGCGTCGCTACGCCCGCGAATGGCTGCCCGGCGTCGACGCCGAGGTCGCCGCGCCGATCAGCTGCACCTACACGACGACGCCCGATTCGACGTTCGTGCTCGACGCGTCGGGCCCAGTCGCCGTCGGCGCGGGCTTCTCGGGGCACGGATTCAAGTTCACTCCCGCGGTCGGCCGCGTCCTCGCCGACCTCGCCGATGGGCGCCCGGCGCCGGGTGTCTTCCGCCTCGGCCGCTTCGCCGCCACCTGACCTGGAGCACGCATGATCGACCGCCGCCCCCTCGCCGAGTCCCGCACCGATGCCGTCGAGCTCGAGCGCGTCGACTGGCACGACCCGCGGGCGGTCGCCCTTCGTGCCGCCATGGACGACGAGATCGGCCCGCGCTACGCCGGCGATGTCGCCGGATTCGATCCCGACGCGCGCGCCGCCGTCTCGAGGGCGCTGGCCATCGATCCCGACGACCTCGTCGCGACGCTCATGGCCACGGTCGACGGTGTGCCGGCGGGGCACGCGGCGCTTCGGAGACTCGGCGACGAGTGGGAGCTGAAGCGCGTGGTGACCCTGCCCGAGTTCCGCGGGCGGGGCGTCTCGCGAGCCCTCATCACCGAGATCGAGCGCCTCGTCGTCGAGCAGGGCGGCACCCGGCTCATCCTGCAGACGGGCCACCGCCAGCCCGAGGCCGTGCGCCTCTACGAGTGGCTCGGCTACCGCCCCATCCCGGTCTACCCGCCCTACGACGCGATCAGCTTCTCGCACTGCTACGCCCGCGACCTCGTCTGAGTCGTCGCGGCCGGGCTCGACGCCGACGTCGAGCCGTCGCGCGTAGGAGTTCGACACATGCCGGCGACGGAATTCGTCATGTTGTGACCGCCGAGGCCCGGAATCGCGGCGATCGCCACCTGGTGATGACGCGGGGTGACGCTTTCGGTCGCCCCGTGAAACACCGCGTTGCCCGGCTCTGCGGCGCTCCCTAGCTTCGAGATACCGGCCCCGTCACGGCGGCCGGATCGAACCGAAGAGGACGGAGCGAGCGATGACCACCCAGTTGAGCGTGCGGTACGTGAGCGCGGACGACGCGTTGGCGAAGCCCCTGCTCGCCGACCTCGAGCGGGAGTACGACGGCCGCTACGGCGAGTTCTTCGGCGAGCGTGCCAGCGCCGAGCTGAACCGCTACCCGGCGTCGGACTTCGCACCGCCGTACGGCGCATTCCTCGTGATCCTCGAGGACGGCGAGCCCGTCGCCGGCGGCGCGTTCAAGCGCTACGACGACCGGACCGCCGAGCTCAAGCGGGTCTGGACCCACCCCGACCACCGCGGCCGCGGCCTCGGCCGGCGGGTCGTCGCCGAGCTCGAGGCCGCCGCGAGGCACCGCGGCTACACGGCCGTCACGCTCACGACCGGTCCCCGGCAGCCCGAGGCGGTGGCGCTCTACCTGGCGAGCGGCTACACGCCGAGGTTCGACCCGTCCCTGCCAGCCGAGCAGATCGGCATCCACGCGTTCGACAAGTCGCTCGTCACCGAAGGAGTCCGCGCATGAGTCGCATCCTCGCCCGCCGCCGCTCCGAGACCACGGCTCCGGATGCCGCAGCCGTCACGGATGCCGCGCCGGCGCCGTCATCCGGCACGATCGAGCCTGCTCCGGTCGTCGCCGCGGCGGACGCGCCGGCGGCAGGCGCTGCCGGCTCCACGCCCGTCGACACGTCGGGCGGTCGCATCGACGCGGGCCTGCGCGTCGTGCCCGTGAAGCACTGGGGACGCTGGGCGCTCTCGGCCGTCGTCGCGTTCGTCATCCTGCAGTTCCTGTGGTCGCTCGCCTCGAACCCGCAGTGGCAGTGGGACGTGTTCGCCGAGTACTTCTTCGCCCCCTCGGTGATCAACGGCCTCTGGCTGACCCTCGCCCTCACCGCGGTGTCGGGCGTCATCGGCTTCGTGCTCGGCGCGGTGCTCGCCGTGTTCCGCCTGTCGAAGTCGCCGCTGCTCAACGGCGCGGCCTGGTGGTACATCTGGTTCTTCCGGTCGGTGCCGCTCGTCGTGCAGATCCTCGTCTGGTACAACCTCGGCTACCTCTATCCCACGCTGGGGCTCGGCACCCCGTTCACGACCGACTTCTGGCTCGTCGAGTTCCCCACGACCACGCTGATCAGCGCGTTCGCCGCCGCGACGATCGGCCTCTCCCTGCACCAGGCCGCCTACTCGGCCGAGATCATCCGGGCGGGCATCCTCTCGGTCGACCAAGGGCAGCTCGAGGCGGCCGGCGCGCTCGGCCTGCCCCGCCGCATCCGGTTCTTCCGCATCACGCTGCCGCAGGCCGCGCGCGCCATCGTGCCGAACGCGTTCAACGAGATCATCGGGCTCGTGAAGGGCACGTCGGTCGTCTTCATCGTGGCGCTGCCCGAGCTGTTCTACACGGTGCAGGTCATCTACAACCGCAACCAGCGGGTCATCCCGCTGCTGCTCGTCGCGGTGGTCTGGTACGCGCTCATCACCACCATCCTGTCCATCGCGCAGTACTACGTGGAGCGGCGGTTCGCCCGCGGCGCCGTGCGCGAGCTGCCGCCCACGCCCGTGCAACGTGCGAAGGCCTGGACGCGCACGCAGTGGCAGCGGCTCGGCGACGCCCCGACGGCGGGAACCCCGCCGGCACCCGCCGACGCCGACGCCGCGACATCGGCCGACCCCGCGGTATCGACTGACCCCGCCCTCGCCACGACCCGCACCGGAGGTGCCGCATGACCAGCACGACCACGACGACGGCCGCCGCCACGACCCTCACGCCGTCGTTCGACGAGCACTTCGTGCCGACTCGCAAGGCCGCCACGGTCGGGCGGGTGGACATCGCCGACGTGTCGAAGTCATACGGCGCCAACCTCGTGCTGCGCGACGTCTCGCTCACGATCGAACCCGGGCAGGTCGTCGCCCTCATCGGGCCGTCGGGATCGGGCAAGTCGACCCTGCTGCGCACGATCAACCACCTCGAGACCGTCGACCGCGGCTCGATCACGGTCGACGGGCAGTACATCGGATACGAGCGCAAGGGCGACACCCTGCACGAGCTGCGCGAGGCCGAGATCCTCCGCCGGCGCACGCAGGTCGGGCTCGTCTTCCAGAACTTCAACCTCTTCCCGCACCTCACGGCGATCGAGAACATCATCGAGGCACCGCTCGCCCACAAGCGGCTCTCGAAGGCCGACGCTCGGGCGCTCGCCGAGGCTCTCCTCGCCAGGGTGGGTCTCGCCGACAAGGCCGACCACTACCCGCGGCAGCTCTCCGGCGGACAGCAGCAGCGTGTGGCCATCGCCAGGGCGCTCGCGCTCTCGCCGAAGGTGCTCCTCTTCGACGAGCCGACCTCGGCCCTCGACCCCGAGCTCGTCGGCGAGGTGCTCGACGTCATCCGCGGCCTCGCCCGCGATGGCACCACGCTCGTGATCGTCACGCACGAGATCGGGTTCGCGCGCGAGGTCGCCGACCGCATCGTCTTCCTCGACCACGGCGAGATCGTCGAACAGGGAACCCCGGGGCAGGTGCTCCGCAACCCGCGTCAGCGCCGCACCCGCGACTTCCTCGCGAAGGTGCTCTAGAACCCGAGCCCCGCGAGAAGAACCCGGCGCGGCATCGCACTGCCGCACCGGGCGAGATCCGAGACACCGACCCGGCTATCGGACGGAACAACACTAGGAGAGTCCACTCATGGCAATCAACAAGAAGCAGGTGGGAGTGATCGTCGCGGGTGTCGCGGTCGTCGCGCTCATCGGCGGCGGCATCGTCTGGGCGGTCAGCGCCGGCAACTCCGCCGCGGCCGAGACGGCGGCATCCGGCAGCACCGAGGAGCAGGTGCAGGAGGCGGCGCAGTTCGACCTGACGTCGCAGAACGCCGAGGACCGCCCCACCATCGAGCCGGTGCAGGCCGCCGTCGACGCCCTCGAGGAGAGCGGGTTCACGCCGATCGAGGCCGGCAAGCTCACCGTGGCGGTCTCGCCGTTCGCGGCGCCGCTCGGCGTGCTCGCCTCCGATGACGACGCCACCGTGATCGGCACCGAGGCGGACTTCGGCTCGCTGATCGCCGACGGCCTCGGCCTCGAGTACAACCCGGTGGCCGTGAACTGGGCCGACTGGCCGCTCGGCATCCAGTCGGGCAAGTACGACCTCATCGCCTCGAACGTGACGGTGACCGAGGAGCGCAAGGAGCTCTACGACTTCGCGAGCTACCGCCAGGACCTCCTCGGCTTCTACGTCAAGGCCGACAGCGACATCGACTCGATCGCGAGCGCCGAGGACATCTCGGGCCTGAAGATCGTCGTCGGCTCGGGCACGAACCAGGAGAAGATCCTGCTCGCGTGGAACGAGGAGCTCGAGGGTGAAGGGGAGCAGCCCGCCGAGCTCGTCTACTACGACGACCAGGCGGCATCCGACCTCGCGCTCTCGTCGGGCCGCGTCGACGCCACCTTCGGCCCGAACGCGACCGCCGCCTACCGCGCCGCCACCACCGGTGAGACGAAGCTCGTCGGCACGCTGAACGGCGGCTGGCCCGAGACGGCGCCGATCGCCGCGGGCACGGCGAAGGGCAACGGCCTCATCGAACCGGTGCAGCTCGTGCTGCAGTCGATCATCGACGACGGCACCTACCAGGAGGTGCTCGACCGGTGGGCGCTCACGAGCGAGGCGGTCGACGAGTCCGAGATCAACCCGCCCGGCCTGCCGAAGTCCGAGTAGGGCCGACGAGTCGATCCGTCGACGGATGCCGCGTGGCCGGGGGCCGCGCGGCATCCGTCGTGTTCGTCCGCGGTGCCCGCCGGTCCTGTCGACCACCGCGCGGGGGTTCCGTCAAGGGGCTTGTCGGTCATCGCGCCCGCGCGGAGAGTCGTCGCGTGACCGAAGAAGGTACGGTCGTCGCGGCATCCGACCGCCCGGATCGCATCGACGACGTCTGGGGATCGAGAACGCCCTTCGAGCGCGGAGCGCGGTGGCCCGAACGCGTCGACCAGGTGCTCGCCGAGGGGGTGGCCGAGGGGGACGTCGACCGCTGGGTGCACTCGGCGTGCGTGCTGTGCAGCAACGGCTGCGGCTGCGACATCGCGGTGAAGGACGGCCGCATGGTCGGCATCCGCGGCCGGGCCGACGACCACGTCAACCACGGCCGGCTCGGTCCGAAGGGCCTCTACGCCAGCTGGCAGGGGCTCGAGGCGCGGGACCGGCTCACCACACCCTTGGTACGCCGCGACGGCGAGCTCGTGCCGGCGAGCTGGGACGAGGCGATGAGCCTCGTCGTGGAGCGCAGCCGCGCCCTGCTCGACGAGGTCGGCCCGCTCAGCCACGGCTTCTACACGAGCGGGCAGCTCTTCCTCGAGGAGTACTACGCACTGGGCATCATCGGCAAGGCCGGCATCGGCACACCGCACATGGACGGCAACACGAGGCTGTGCACCGCGACCGCCGCGTCATCGCTGAAGGAGTCGTTCGGCGCCGACGGCCAGCCGGGATGCTACGCGGACATCGACGAGTGCGACGCGCTCTTCCTCTACGGACACAACATGGCGGCCACGCAGACCGTGCTGTGGTCGCGGGTGCTCGACCGCCTCGACGGCCCCGAGCCGCCGAAGCTCGTGGTGGTCGACCCCCGTGAGACGCCGGTCGCCGAGCGCGCGACCGTGCACCTCGCGGTGAACCCCGGCACGAACCTCGCACTGATGCACGCGCTCGTGCGCGAGATCCTCGTCAACGGGTGGACCGACGACGACTACGTCGCCGAGCACACGGTGGGGTTCAGCGACCTGGCGAAGCACGTCAGGGAGTGGACGCCCGAGCGCGCCGCCGAAACGTGCGGCGTCGCGGCATCCGACATCCGTGCGGCCGCACGCATCTTCGGCACGTCCGAACGCGTGCTCTCCACGGTGCTGCAGGGCTTCTACCAGTCGGCCCAGGCGACCGCGTCCTCGTGCCAGGTGAACAACCTGCACCTGCTTCGCGGCATGCTCGGCCGGCCGGGCGCCGGGGTGCTGCAGATGAACGGGCAGCCGACCGCGCAGAACAACCGCGAGTGCGGCGCCGACGGCGACCTGCCGGGGTTCCGCAACTGGCACAATCCCGACCACGTCGCGCAGTTGGCGAAGCTCTGGGGCGTCGATCCGCGAGTCATCCCGCACTGGGCGCCGCCGACGCACGCGATGCAGCTGTTCCGCTACGTCGAGCAGGGCTCGATCCGGTTCCTCTGGATCTCGGCGACGAATCCGGCGGTGTCGCTGCCGCAACTCGCGCGCATCCGCGAGATCCTCACGAAGCCCGAGACCTTCGTCGTCGTGCAGGACCTCTACCTCACCGAGACCGCCGCGCTCGCCGACGTCGTGCTGCCCGCGGCCGGGTGGGGTGAGAAGACGGGCACCTTCACGAACGCGGAGCGCACCGTGCACCTCTCGGAGCAGGCCGTCGACCCGCCGGGCGAGGCGCGCTCCGACTTCGAGATCTTCCTCGACTACTCGCGCCGCATGGACTTCCGGCGCGACGACGGGCGGCCGTTGCTCGACTGGTCCGCGCCCGAGGACGCGTATCGCGCCTGGCAGGAGTGCTCGCGCGGTCGGCCCTGCGACTACACGGGCATCTCCTACGACGACCTGCGTCGCGAGAGCGGAATCCGCTGGCCGCGCGCCGAGGGGCAGGCGACGAGCACCGAACGGCTCTACGCCGATGCCGAGTTCCCGACGCACCCCGAGTACTGCGAGGACTACGGGCACGACCTGGCCACGGGCGCGGAGGTCGACCCGCAGGCGTACTCGGCCATGCGACCCGACGGCCGCGCGTTCCTGAAGTCGGCGGCCTACACGGGGCCCCATGAGCCGCCCGACCGGGAGTACCCGTTCCGATTCACTACCGGACGCTCGGTCTACCACTTCCACACCCGCACGAAGACGGGTCGCACGCCCGAGCTCCAGGCGGCCGCACCCCACGTCTGGGTCGAGATGGCCGCTCCGGATGCCGCGGAGCACGGGTTCGCCGACGGCGACGTCGTCGAGGTGCGCTCGCGTCGGGGGCGCATCGTGGCGCCGCTCCGCGTGACCGGCATCCGGCCCGGCACGGTGTTCGCGCCCTTCCACTACGGCTACTGGGACGCGCCCGAGGGCGCCGAGGAGCGGCATCCGACGGCCGCCAACGAGCTCACGATCACGGAGTGGGACCCCGTCTCGAAGCAGCCGGTGTTCAAGACCGCCGCCGTGCGCGTGAACCGAGCGAAGGGCGTGCGATGAAGCTTCCCGTGTACCTGTCACTGCTCCGGGAGTCGGAGCGCACCCTGGCCGAGTCGTTCCGCCAGGTCGCCGAGGGCCACGGGGACGAACCCGACGTGCACCTCCTGTGCCTCACGCTCGCCGAGCAGTGCGACGGGCACCGCGAGCAGCTCGCGCCGATCGTCGAGCGGTATGGCGCGGCGCCGAGCGACGACGAGCCCGAACGGCTGCACGCCGACGGCCTCCGCACGACGCGCACCGGACCGCTCGGCCTGCTGCGCGACCTGCAGGACCTCTACCTGCTCGCGAGCCTCGCCGAGGTCACCTGGACGATGGTGAAGCAGGCCGCCGAGGCGCTGCGCGACGAGGAGCTCCTCGGGGTCGTGAACACCTGCCAGCAGGAGGTGGACGTGCAGCTCCACTGGCTGCAGACGCGCATGAAGCAGGCTGCGCCGCAGGCGCTCATCGCCGCGAGCTGACGGATGCCGCGCGGCGTCCCCGTCGAGCGCCGGAGTCGGTAGGGTCTGGCCATGGACTCCCCGTTGGCGGTACGTGCGGCCCGCGTCGAGGACGCCGCCGGTATGGCGCGCGTGCTCGTGCGGTCGTGGCAGGAGACGTATCGCGGGCTCATGCGCGACGAGGTGCTCGACGACCCCGGTCTGATCGGGTTCCGGGAGCGGTTCTGGGTCGCCGTGCTGACCGATGAGCGCTACCGCGCGAGCCGCGCCGCCGTGGCCGAACGCGACGGCGAGCTGATCGGGGTCGCGCTCGCCGGTCCGCCGGATCCGCCCGAGCCGGGCTGGACCAGCCACCTCTCCGTGCTCTACGTCATCGCAGCCGAGCACGGATCGGGTGCCGGCGCCGCCCTGCTCGACGCGGTGATCGACCCGCGCGAGTCCGCCGCGCTCTGGGTCGCCGACCCGAACCCGCGCGCGCAGGCGTTCTATCGGAAGCACGGCTTCGTCCCCGACGGCGTGGCGCAGGTCGACGAGGGCGTCCGCGAGATCCGCATGGTGCGTCGCGCCCGTCCCGAGATGGGGGCGTCGACGCCGGGGAGTCAGGCGAAGTAGCCCTCGACGTCCAGCACGCCGCCCTGCGCCGCGAAGTCGGCGCGCACGGCGGCCAGCAGCCCGTCGTCGACGAGGACGTCGGCAAGCGTCGTCGCGAGGCCGTACGCGGCATCCGTCACGGCCGTGATCGCCTCCGGTGCGCCGGCATACGCGGCGAACTCGCGCGTGTGCAGGCTGACGTCGGGCGGTGCGACCCGGATCACGGGGTGGATGCCCGGCACCCGCACGCTCACGTTGCCGAAGTCGGTCGACGCCGACTGATGGGACGGCGCGTCGGCCGCCCGCCGCACGATGCGCCCCCGTTCGCCCTGCGCCAGCGCCCACCGTGCTGCGAGCGGGGCATTGTGCCGGATCGGCAGGCTGAACGGCTGCGGATCCCAGGTCACCTCGACGCCCGTGCCGGTGGCCAACGCGATGCCGTGCGCGACGTCGTCCACCCGAGCCGACAGCTCGCGGAGCGTGTCCGCGGCGTGCGAGCGCACGTAGTACTCGAGCTCCGCGCGCTCGGGCACGACGTTGGGGCGCTCGCCGCCGTCGACGAACACGCCGTGGATGCGATCGCCCGGTGCGAGGTGCTGCCGCAGCAAGCCGATCGCCTGGTAGTGCAGCGTGGCCGCGTCGAGCGCGTTGCGGCCCTGCCACGGTGCCGCCGACGCGTGCGCGGCGACCCCGTGGTAGACGATCCGCACGATGCGGCGACCGATGAACGGCGGATCGGCGACGTCGGCGCCGAACGGATGCGCCATCACGGCCGCGTCGACGCCGTCGAACGCGCCGGCCCGGGCGAGCAGCTCCTTGCCGTTGCCGCCCTCCTCGGCGGGCGTGCCCATGAGCAGGATCCGGCCGGGCAGCGTGCCGGGCGGCAGCGCGCGTCGGGCGTCGGCGAGGGCGAGGAAGGCGCCGACGGAGGCCGCGGCGATGAGCTGGTGGCCGCAGGCGTGCCCGACGCCCGGGAGCGCGTCGTACTCGGCCAGCAGCACCACGGTGGGGCCGTCGCTCGTGCCGGGCGCCTCGGCGAGGAACGCCGTCGGGAGGCCGTGCACGCCGACCTCGGCGTCGAGGCCCTCGCACGCCAGCAGGTCCCGGATCGCCGCCACGCTCGCCGACTCGGCGAACCCGGGCTCGGCGAGCTCGAAGATGCGCGCGGCGAGGTCGCCGAGCGCGGGCGCCGCTCGGTCGACCGCCGCGCCGATCGCCGCTCGCACGTGCTCGGGCGCTCCCGCGTGCGACGAGACGATCGGCGCGGCGACGGCCGCCCGCCGCTCCGCCTCGGCCGCCGCCGAGTCGAGGAACAGCGAGCTCGGCCGGGTGGGCGCCGCACCCACGCGGATGCCGTGCGCGGCGGCGCCCCCCGTCATGCGCTCGCGAGGATCGAGTCGGCGTCCGAGTCGGCGTCGGTGTGGGCGGTGCCAGCGTCCGCGTCCGTATCCACGGGGGATTCGCCCGCGCCACCGCCGTCGCCCGCGGCATCCGACCGCGACCACGCCTCCGCGAGCAGCCGGTACGACGCGACCCGCGCCTCGTGGTCGTGGGTGATGGTCGTGACGAGCAGCTCGTCGGCGCCCGTGACGCGCTGCAGCGTCTCGAGCAGGCCGACGACGGTCTCGGGCGAGCCGACGAAGCGGGTGTCGAGCCGGTCCTGCACGGCGGCGCGCTCGATGGCTCCGAGCTCGGCGTCGGGCAGGGCATGGTCGGGGCTCGGGTACGGCACCGCGCCCTGTCCCTCGCGGATGGAGAGCACCCACTCGGCGTAGCCGGCGGCCAGGCGCCGTGCCTCGGCATCCGTCTCCGCGACGACCACGTCGACCGACACGATGGTGTGCGGGCGATCGAGCTCGGCGGACGGCCGGAAGTGCGCGCGGTACTCGGCGAGCGACTCGATCACGCCGCTGGGGGCGACGTGGTAGTTGGCGCCGTACCGCAGGCCCAGGCGGCCGGCGATGCGGGCGCTCTCGCCCGCCGTCGAGCCGTGGATCCACACCTGCACGCCACTGCCCTCGGCGGGCTGCACGGTCACGGGGATGCCGTCGCCGACGTAGCCGCCGCCGAAGAACGCGAGCAGGTCGTCGACGCTGTCGGCGAAGCGCGCGGCGTCGCCGGCCTCCCGCCCGAGCAGGCGGCCCTGCAGCGCGAAGCGCGCCCGATCGAAGGCGAAGGGGCGCACCGGCGGCACGACGAGGCCGTCGACGACGCGGTTCGATTCGACACCGGATGCCGCTGCCGACGGGGCCGCGGGTGCCGCGGGCGCCCCCGGCGCGGCGGACGCCTCGCCGGACGCGGACGGTGGCGGGAACCCCGACCGCCCGAGCCCGAGGTCGACCCGCTCCGGCCAGATCGACGCGACCGTGCCGAGTGCCTCGGCGACCTGCAGCGGCTCGTAGTTGCCGAGGATCGTGGCGGCCGTGCCGACGCGGATGTGCTCGGTCGCGCCCGCGATGATGCCGAGCAGCGTGTGCGGCGCCGATCCGGCGACCCCCGTATTCAGGTGGTGCTCGGCGAGCCAGTAGCGCGCGTACCCGAACGCCTCCGCTCGCCGGGCGAGGTCGATCGAATTGCGCAGCGCCTCGCCGGCGGTCGAACCCGCCGCGATGGGCACGAGGTCGAGCACCGCGAGCGGCACGCGCCTCGCGAGCGACCCTCGGCCCGCGGCATCCGTCGTCTCAGCCGACACGACGCACCTCCTCGGCGAGCTCGGTCGGCTCCGGGAGTCCGAGCGTGCGGCGCAGGGTGGCGCCCTCCTCGTACTCGGTGCGGTACACGCCGCGGTCCTGCAGCTCGGGGATGACCCGCTCGACGAACTCGTCGAGGCCGTGCGGCGACGTGGTGCCGACGATGACGAACCCGTCGGTGGCCCGCTCCTGCACGTAGCGGTCGAGCTCCGCGGCGACGGTGGCCGGCGTGCCGACGAACGACTGGCGTCCCGCGACCGCGATGACGAGCTCGCGGATGCTGAGCCCCTCGGCCTCGGACCGTGCCCGCCACCCCTGGGCGATCTGCACGGCGTTGGGGTAGCGCGGCGCCCAGCCCTTGGTGATCGAGGCATCGGGATCGGGGTCGAACTCCGGCAGCGGGCCGTCGGGGTCACGGTCGGAGAGGTCGACGCCCCAGACCTGCTCGAGCACGGTGATGGCGGTCTTCGGGCCGACCTGCGCGAGCGCGTCCTCGCGGGCGCGCTCGGCCGCCTCGGCCTCGGTGTCGCCGAGCGCGAAGGTGACGGCCGGCAGGATCTTCAGCGAGTCCTCGGTGCGGCCGCGGCCGGCGAGCCGGCCCTTCACGTCGCGGTAGAACTGCTGCGCCTCCTCGAACGCGCTGTGCCGCGAGAAGATGACCTCGGCATGCTCGGCGGCGAAGTCGCGGCCGTCGGCCGAGTCGCCCGCCTGCACGATCACCGGATAGCCCTGCGGGCTGCGCGGCACGTTGAACCGGCCGGCCACGTCGAACTGCGGACCGCGGTGCGCGAACGGCTCGATCCCGTCGTCGGCGAGGAACCGTCCGCTCGCCCGGTCGGCCACGATCGCGTCGGGCGACCAGCTGTCCCACAGCTCCTTCGCGAGGCTGACGAACTCGGATGCCCGGGTGTAGCGGTCGGCGTGGTCGAGGAAGCCGCCGCGGCGGAAGTTCGCGCCGTGGAACGCGTCCGAGCTCGTCACGACGTTCCAGCCGGCGCGTCCGTTCGACAGGTGGTCGAGCGTCGCGAGCTGGCGTGCGAGCTCGTAGGGCTCGTTGAACGTGGCGCTCAGGGTGCCCACGAGCCCGATGTGCCGGGTCACGGCGGCCAGGGCCGCGAGCACCGCGAGGGTGTTCGGCCGTCCGACGACGTCCAGGTCGTGGATGAGTCCCTTGTGCTCGCGCAGCCGCAGCCCCTCGGCGAGGAACAGGTAGTCGAACCGGCCCCGCTCGGCGGTGCGGGCGAAGTGCTCGAAGGCGCTGAAGTCGATCTGGCTGCGCTGCAGCGGGTCGCTCCACACGGTGGTGTTGTTGACGCCTGGGAAGTGGGCGGCCAGGTGCACCTGGCGGGGTGTCGTGCTCATGCTGCGGTCTCCTCCACGGCGTAGCGGTTGGCGGGGCGCTCGAAGCCGAGGCGCTCGCGCAGGGTCGTGCCCGCGGCATCCGCTCGGTCGTAGGCGGGGAGCACCCACTCGGCGAGCTGGTCGAGGTCGCGGGTGAGGCGGGCGGGGCGCAGGCGGACGCCGTCGTAGCCGAGCGCGGTCCACGCGTCGATCTGCTCCACCAGTGCTTCGGGCGTGCCCGCGAAGATGAGGGCGTCGGATGCCGCGGGCGCGCCGTGCCACGCGTCGAGCCGTCCGAGCGCGGCGGCGGCACCCGCGGGGGTCGCTTCGAGGAGCACGACGGCGTCGGCGAGCACCGAGAGCGGCCGGTCCTCCCGGCCGACGCGGGACTCGGCGTCGCGCACCTCGGCGAGGATCGAGGCCGCCTGCACGTCGTCGTGCGGCGTGACGAAGACGACGTCGGCGCTCGTCGCGGCGAGCTCGTAGGGGATCGTCTGGTGCGCGAGCGCGGTGACGAGGGGCTGGCCCTGCGGGGAGCGCGGCGTGATCGAGGGGCCCTTGACCGAGAAGCGCTCGCCCTCGAAGTCGGCGTAGTGCAGCTTGTCGCGGTCGACGAAGCGGGCCGTGGCGGCATCCCGGATGATCGCGTCGTCCTCCCAGCTGTCCCAGAGCCGGCGCACCACCTCGACGACGTCGCGCGCCTCGTCGAAGAGCTCGCGCACGACGGCCGAGTCGCCGCGGCGCACGGCGTCGTGGTCGAGCGGGGCGATCTCGCGCCGGCCGAAGTGGCGGGCCTCGTGCGCCGCCCCCGACACCTGCACCCGCCAGCCGGCCCGGCCGCGGCTCGCGAAGTCGAGCGTCTGCAGGCCGGTCGCGACGTGGAACGGCTCGGTATGGGTCGTGGTCACCGTGGGCACGAGCCCGATCCGGCTCGTGGACGGCGCGATGAGGGAGGCGATGAGCAGCGCGTCGGGCCGGCCGCGCACCTGGTCGACACGGTCGTCGACGCCCCAGAACGAGGAGGACTGCACGCCGAGGGCGTCCTCGATGGTGAGGAAGTCGACGCCGGCGCGTTCGGCCGTGCGTGCGAGCTCGATCCAGTAGCCGGGGCTGAACAGCTCGGCCGGCCGGGCCGAGGGGTCGCGCCACGCGGCCGGGTGCCAGCCGGCGCCGTCGAGGGCGAGGGCGATGGTGGTTCGTCGTGTCATAGCGGCCACTCTCGGCGGGGCCGGGCAGCCGTGCAACAGGCTTCGTCACAGGACGCCGCCGATCGCAACATCCCTTCATCCGGCGCCTTCGGGCGACCGATTCGGCGCGTCATCCGCCGTCGCAATCGCCACATCGCTTCACGGTGCGTCACGCGGCGTGACGACGTTTGCGGCACGCTCCGAGCCGGCGAAACAGTGGTGCCGACCGCACCCGACCACCACGTGAAGAGGGAGACCCCGTGACGTCGACCACCGAGATCACCCAACCCGCACCCGAGCTCGAGGGCGCGACGGCGGCGTCGCCGGCGCAGACGGTGACGGGCGCGCAGGGCGGGGGACCGCGACCATGGTGAGGTATCTCGGCATCCGGCTCCTGCAGGCGGTGGGGGTGCTCTGGGCCGCGTACACCGTGGCGTTCCTCGTGCTCTACGCACTGCCCGGCGACCCGGTGTCGCTGCTGGCCGGAGCCGACGCGAACGACGTCAGTCCCGAGCAGCTCGACGCGCTGCGCGCGCAGTACGGCCTCGACCGGCCCCTCCTCGTGCAGTACCTCGACCAGCTCGCCGCCGCGCTGCACGGCGACCTCGGACGCTCGCTCGTGAGCGGCCGGCCCGTCACCGAGGTCATCGGCGAGGCCATCCCGCCCACGGCGGCGATCGCGTCGGCGGCGCTCATGCTCGCCGTCGTGTTCGGGGCCGGCCTCGCGATCCTCGCGAACTACACCCGCCGCGGGTGGCTCGCGAACGTGCTGCTCGGACTGCCCCCGCTCGGCGTCGCGATCCCGGCGTTCTGGTTCGGGCTGATGCTCATCCAGTGGTTCTCGTTCAGCCTGCCGATCTTCCCGGCGGTGGGAGACCGGGGACCGGCGTCGATCGTGCTCCCGGCGATCGCGCTCGCGCTGCCGACCGGGGCGATGATCGCCCAGCTGCTGTCGAAGAGCCTCGCCACCACGCTGTCAGAGCCGTACGTCGACACCGCATGGGCGAAGGGCGCCGATCGCGCCCGCGTGCACCTCGGGCATGCGCTGAAGAACGCCGCGCTGCCCGCCCTCACGATCACCGGGCTGATCGTCGGCCAGCTGCTGTCGGGAACGGTCGTCACCGAGACGGTCTTCTCCCGGCCGGGACTCGGCCGGGTCACCTCGGGCGCCGTGCAACAGCAGGACGTGCCCGTCGTGCAGGGCATCGTGCTGTTCGCCGCGGCGGCGTTCGTCATCGCGAACCTGCTCGTCGACCTCGTGTACCCGCTCCTCGACCCCCGCATCCTCGGGGCCGGCGGCCGTTCCCGGTCACGCACGCCGCGGCCCGCCTTCACGCCCGCCGCCAGGGAGGAGACCTCATGACCGAGACGGTCACGCTCACGTCGGGGGAGCGGCAGCAGTCCGACGACCTCTTCGCGGCCACCGCCTCGGCGAGGTTCGGCGACGCGGTGCGGTCGCGGTCGACGGATGCCGCGTCCCGGACGATCGGGGTCGCCGGACGGCTCGTCGCGCGGCCGACGCTCCTGGTCGCCGTCGTCTGGCTCGCGCTCGTCGTGCTCGCAGCGGTGGCCCCGCAGGTGCTCGCGCCGGGCGATCCGCTCGCGGGCGTGCCCGCCGAACGACTGCAGCCGCCGTCCGCCGCGCACTGGTTCGGCACCGACCAGCTCGGCCGCGACCTGTTCACCCGTGTCGTGCACGGCACCGCCCTCTC
Source organism: Agromyces sp. 3263 (assembly GCF_031456545.1). Classification (NCBI taxonomy): domain Bacteria; kingdom Bacillati; phylum Actinomycetota; class Actinomycetes; order Micrococcales; family Microbacteriaceae; genus Agromyces; species Agromyces sp. 3263. The sequence goes on along the minus strand of NZ_JAVDUV010000002.1, from coordinate 829,854 downwards.
GCTCCAGGCCGCGGGCATCGCGGTCACGGTCGGGCTCGTCCTCGGCACGCTGCTCGGCCTGCTCGCCGGGTTCGTCGGCCGCTGGGTCGACGCGGGCGTCATGCGGTTCGCCGACGTGCTGCTCGCGATCCCCTCGCTGCTCCTGTCGCTCGCGATCATCACGGCGCTGGGCTTCGGCACGGTGAACGTGGCGATCGCGGTCGGCGTCGCGAGCGTGGCATCCGTCTCGCGCATCATGCGATCGGAGGTGCTGCGGGTGCGCACCTCGGTGTACGTGGATGCCGCGCACGCGTCGGGCGACCGGTGGAGCCGGGTCCTGTTCCGCCATGTGCTGCCCAACTCTGCCGGCCCGGTGCTGGTGCTCGCGACCCTCGAGTTCGCCACCGCGATCCTCGCCGTGTCGGCGCTCAGCTTCCTCGGCTACGGCGCCCAGCCGCCCACGCCCGAGTGGGGATCGCTCGTCGCCGGAGGCCGCGACTTCCTCCGCAACGACTGGTGGCTGACCACCATGCCGGGTCTCGTCATCGCCGCCACGGTGCTGGCCGCGAACCGGCTGTCCCATGCCCTCGACCTCGAACGGAGCCGAGCACGATGAGCCTCGCAACCGATGCGCCTCCCACCAGCCATGCGGACGTCGCGGCCGACGCGTCGCGGCCGGCCGACCCGGCCGACCTCCTCGTCGTCGACCGCCTCGCCGTGACCTACCGGGTGAACGGCGCGGTCATCGACGGCGTGCGTGCAGCGTCCCTCACGATCGGGCAGGGGGAGACGGTCGCGATCGTGGGGGAGTCCGGATCGGGCAAGTCCACGACCGCCCACGCGATCCTGCGCCTCCTGCCGCCGTCGGCGGCCATCGCGGGCGGCTCCGTGCGGTTCCGCGGCCGCGACCTCGCACGGGCGGGGGAGGCGGAGCTCCGTGGCATCCGGGGCCGGGCGATCGGATTCGTGCCGCAGGACCCGACGGTCAGCCTCAACCCGGTGCAGCGCATCGGCGACCAGGTCGGCGAGGTGCTGCGCATCCACAGGCTCGCCGACCGGCGCACCGCACGGAGCCGAGCCGTCGAGGCGCTCGCGGAGGCGGGCCTGCCCGACCCCGAGGTGCACGCCGAGCAGTACCCGCACGAGCTGTCGGGGGGCATGCGCCAGCGGGTGCTCATCGCGATCGCGATCATCGCCCGGCCGGCGCTCATCATCGCCGACGAGCCCACGAGCGCGCTCGACGTCACCGTGCAGCGCCAGATCCTCGACCGCATCGACGTGCTCAAGCGCGAGCTCGGCACGAGCCTGCTGCTCATCACGCACGACCTCGGTGTGGCAGCCGACCGCGCCGACCGCATCGTCGTGATGTCGGAGGGCGAGGTGGTCGAGACCGGCACTCCCGCCGAGGTGCTCGGCGCCCCGCGGCATCCGTACACGAAGCAGCTCATCGCGGCGGCGCCGAGCCTCGACGACCCGCGGTCGGTGTCGCGGGCGACGACGGTGGCAGCGGATGCCGCGACGGCACCCGAGTCCCCCGCCCTCCTCGCGGCGATCGACCTGGTGAAGGAGTTCCCCGTCCCGCGCGCGGCCGGCGGAGGTACCCACCGGGCGGTCGACGGCGTGAGCTTCGCGATCCCGCGCGGTCGCACCCTGGCCGTCGTCGGGGAATCGGGGTCGGGCAAGTCGACGACCGCACGGCTCGTGCTGCGACTCGCCGACCCGACCTCGGGTCGCATCGAGTTCGCGGGCGACGACCTCACGCGGGTGGAGGGCCGGGCGCTGCGGCAGTTCCGCCGGCGCGCGCAGCTCGTGCACCAGAATCCGTACGCGTCGCTGAACCCCAGGCTGACGATCGGCGCGATCGTCGCCGATCCGCTCGAGGCGTTCCGGCTCGGCACCCGCGCGTCGCGGGCGCGCCGGGTGGCCGAGCTCATCGACGTCGTCGCCCTGCCGAGCAGCGTGCTGCGGCGGAAGCCCGCCGAGCTGTCGGGCGGGCAGCGGCAGCGCGTCGCGATCGCCCGCGCCCTCGCGATCTCGCCCGAACTGCTCGTGCTCGACGAGCCCGTCTCGGCGCTCGACGTGTCGATCCAGGACCAGATCCTCACGCTGCTCGTCGAGATCCAACGCGATCTGGGGCTGAGCTACCTGTTCATCTCGCACGACCTCGCCGTGGTGCGCCGCATCGCGCACGAGGTCGTGGTCATGCGCGACGGTCGGGTCGTCGAGAGCGGCGGCATCGACGCGGTGTTCAGCGCCCCTCGCGACCCGTACACGCGCGCGCTGCTCGACGCCATCCCGGGCTCCGATGCGGCGCGCACGCGGCATCCGGCCCCCTGATCCACCCACCTCCATCCCGTCCACGCATTCCGAACCGACCGAACACCAGGAGCAGCACATGTCCATCCATCGCCGAACCGCCCTCGCCGCCGCCGTCGCGGCGACGACCCTCGCCCTCACGGGCTGCGCCACCGCCGCGAGCACCTCGGACGCGGCATCCGACACCGCCGTCACCGAGGGCGGAGATCTCGTCTTCGCCATCGGCAACGACCCGATCTCGCTGAACCCCTCGGGCACCGGCTCGGGCAACGACACCCTCTACGTCACGCGCCAACTCGTCGACTCGCTGCTCTACCAGGACCCGGAGACGGGGACGCTCGAGCCCTGGCTGGCCACCGAGTGGTCGAGCAACGACGACGCGACGGTGTTCACGTTCGAGCTGCGCGACGACGTCTCGTTCTCCGACGGTTCGCCGCTCACGGCCGCCGACGTCAAGGGCACGTTCGACGACATCGTCGCCGCCGGCGCCGAGAGTCAGGCGATCAGCTCGTTCATCGGCTACGCCGAGACCGTGGCCGTCGATGACGACACCGTCGAGGTGCACTTCGCCGCGCCGAACGCCGCGTTCCCGAGCTCGGCCGCGTCGGTCGCACTCGGCATCGTGGCGGAGTCGACCCGCGCGACGCCGTTCGCCGAGCGCGCCGACGGCTCGGCCGTGGTGGGGAGCGGACCCTTCACGCTCGACGAGTACACGAAGGACGTGCAGACGGTGCTCGAGCGACGCGATGACTACGCCTGGGGGCCGACGCCCCTCGGCAACGACGGTGCGGCGCACCTCGACACGGTGACCTTCCAGGTCGTGCCCGAGGCGGGCGTGCGCACGGGCAGCCTGGCTTCCGCGCAGGTGGACGTCATCGGCGGCGTGCAGCCGATCGACGTGCAGACCCTCGAGGACGGCGGGTTCCCGCTCGTGCACCGCGGCAACCCCGGCGCCACGTTCGGCGTCTACTTCAACGAGGCACGTCCCATCGTCGCCGACCGCACCGTGCGCGAGGCCATCGCCAACGCGATCGACGCCGAGGAGGTGCGCGACACGGCGCTCAACGACCTGTTCGCGGTCGCCACGAGCTCGCTCGCCGCGACCACGCCGGGGTTCGCCGACCAGTCGGGCAGCTTCGCCTTCGACCCCGACCACGCCGAGGAGCTGCTCGACGAGGCCGGCTGGGCGACCGGATCCGACGGGATCCGCGAGCGCGACGGCGAACGACTCTCGCTCGACCTCGCGTGGATCACGAACTTCGGCCCGAACCAGACGTCGCTCGAGCTCATCCAGCAGCAGTTGAAGGCGGTCGGCATCGAGGTGAACCTCGTGGGCGGCACGGTGCCCGAGTTCCTGAAGCTGCAGGAGTCGGGGGACTTCGACCTGTCCTGGCAGAACCTGTCGCGCGCCGACGGCGACGTGCTGCGCACCACCTACTCGACGGCGGCCACGAACCGGCTCCACCTCGACGACCCCGAGCTCGAGTCGCTGCTGCAGGAGCAGGCGGCGGTGGCGGATGCCGCGGGGCGCGATGCCGTGCTCGCCGACGCGCAGGAGCGCATCGCAACGGAGTTCCACCAGGTCCCGGTGCACGAGCTGACGTCGATCCTCGGCACCCAGCCGACGGTGCACGGCGTGACGCTGGGTGCGGATTCGCGCCTCGACTCGCTCGTCGCGGCGTGGAAGTCCGCGGAGTAGGGGAACACTGAACGACATGGCTTCGAACGACGTTCCCCCGGCCGGCTCGCTGCTCGAGGAGGAGGCGCTGCGGTTCATCCGCGACCTCATCCGCATCGAGAGCGTGAACACCGGCGACCTCGACACGATCGGCGACGGGGAGACCCGGGCCGCCCGCTACGTGCAGGCGGCCCTCGAGGAGGTCGGCTACGAGACGACCTTCCTCGAGTCCCGTCCCGGCCGGGGGAGCGTCGTGGCGCGGCTCGCCGGACGTGATCCGTCCCGCGGGGCACTCGTCGTGCACGCGCACCTCGACGTCGTCCCGGTCGACGGGCAGGACTGGACGCATCCGCCGTTCGGCGCCGAGGTCGACGACGGCGTGCTCTACGGGCGCGGCGCCGTCGACATGAAGAACTTCGCCGGGGTCATCCTCGCCGTCGCTCGGGCGTTCGCGCGCGACGGCGAGGTGCCCGAGCGCGACCTCGTCTTCGCGTTCTTCGCCGACGAGGAGGCGGGCGGAGTCTGGGGCGCACGCTGGCTCGTCGAGCACCATGCCGAGCTGTTCGCCGGCGCGACCGAGGCGCTCAGCGAGGTCGGCGGATTCTCCGTGCCGCTCGCGCCCGGTCGTCGGGCCTACCTGGTCGCGACCGCCGAGAAGGGCGTCGCGTGGGCGCAGCTGACGGCTCGCGGACGGCCCGGGCACGGCTCGCGCCCCACCGCCGACAACGCCGTGGTGCGGCTCGCCCGCGCGGTCGCCGCCGTCGGCGACCACCGGTTCCCGGTCACCCGCACGCCGGCGCTCGACGCGTTCCTCGCGAGCTTCGGCGCGGCGCGCGGCGTCGAGTTCTCGGATGCCGCGCTCGAGGCACAGCTCGGCGACCTCGGGTTCGTCGGCGGCATCGTCGGCGCGACCCTGCGCGACACGGCGTCGCCCACGGTGCTCGACGCCGGATCCAAGACGAACGTGATCCCAGCCACGGCGACGGCGGCCCTCGACCTCCGGATCCTGCCCGGCCACGAGGACACGTTCCGCGACGGCCTGCAGCGCGTCGTCGGCGACGACGTCGAGCTCGAGGTCGCCCGGTGGATCCCGCCGATCGCGTCACCGCTCGACTCGCCGCTCCTCCAGGTCGCCCAGCGTGCGATCACGGCCGAGGACGACGGCGGCGTGGTCGTGCCCTACCTGCTCCCCGCCAGCACCGACAACAAGCACCTCGCCCGGCTCGGCATCGCCGGCTACGGCTTCGTGCCGCTCCGCGTGCCCGACGACTTCGACGTGTTCGGGCAGTTCCACACGGCCGACGAGCACATCCCGGTCGACGCCCTGTACTTCTCGGCGCGCGTCACGCACCGGCTGCTCCGCGACGCATGACGACGCATCCGAGCGGTCACGCGGCGACATCTGCGAGCCGCGGATGCCGCGTGCGCGGCGCCTTCCGTGACGCCGGGATACCTCGTGTGAAGGCCTGTGTCGTCGCCTTACCCCGGGAGTCCGGGGTGATTCCGGTGTCGCCCGTGGCGGGTTAGCGTCCCACCATGCCGAACATCTCCATCGTCGCCGTCTCCGGAAGCCTGCACTCGCCGTCGAAGACCACCGTGCTCGTGCACGAGATCCTCGAGGGCTTCGCCACCGCCCTCCGCTCGGGGTCGGGCAACGACCTCGAGGTCGAGACGCACCTCATCGAGCTCTCCGACATCGGGCGCGAGTTCTCGGGCGCGCTGAGCCGGGACGACCTCAGCCCCATCGCCGAGGACGCGCTGCGCCGCATCGAGTCGGCGACCCTGCTCATCGTCGCCAGCCCCGTGTACCGGGCGTCGTTCACGGGCCTGTTCAAGCACGTGTTCGACTTCGTCGGGCAGTACGCGCTCATCGACAAGCCGGTGCTGCTCGCGGCGACGGGTGGCAGCGACCGGCACGCGCTCATCATCGAGCACCAGTTCCGCCCGCTGTTCTCGTTCTTCCAGGCGATCACGCTCCCGATCGGCGTCTACGCGAGCGACACCGACTTCGTCGACTACCGCATCGACTCGCAGGGCCTGCGTGACCGCATCGACCAGGCCATCGGCCGCGGCCTCCCGGTCGTCCGCTCCACGGTGCTGCCCGTGTCGGAGTACGTCGCGACCTGGTGACGCCTCCGGCTTCTGCCCGGCAGCGCTCGTCAGCGGGGACGGCGGACGCCAGGCCGAGCGGCGCGGCGCAACCTTGGGCCGGTCGGCTCGGCTCAGGCGCTGACGAGCTCCTGCAGCGGGCGAGCCGCCCGTGCGGAGCGCGTCGGCTGGGGTATGCGCCGGACCGTCGGAACGCATTCCTGATCCCTCGTCCCGGCGACTCCTGCGACGGGCTCGGGTTCGGGCATGACGAACAGTCCCGCGGTGGTGTTCGCGGCCATGGCGAGAAGCTCCACCCACTCGCGATTCAGCTCCGAGGGCCGCTCACCGGAGTAGGCGAACTGGAGCGGAATCGACTGCGTGAACCAGCACACGGTCTCCTGTCCGTCCTCCTTCCACGCGAACGCGAAGGATTCGCGTCGCCGGAGCTTGGTGATGATCACGACCTGGAGGTGCGCCAGGACGCGGTCGTCGAGCTCGATGGTCTGCTGACCGTTGTAGACGAGTGCTCCCATTCGGGGCCTCCAATGCGCTGAGGGGCGCCGCGTCGCGGGTCATCGATGCGGCCGCGCACGGTGTGGATCGGCGGTTCGTGAGCCGCTCCAGCCGTGCACACGGACACCGTAGATTCCGATCTCTGTGAGGATCCCTCGCTGATGGCGGCTGCTTCCGACTGCGGACCACGCTCTACTGAAAGCGGACACGCCTCCGCTCGATCTCACGTGGCGGCGAGGGTCCTGGGCGTGTCCGATCCGGAGACTGGCGCCCGCCTCCCTGTCTACGCTTGACTGAGCACAGCGGGCGTCGTTCGCCCGGTGATGCTGATGGTTCGACGACACGAGGAGGTGGCGTTCATGGGGCACTGGTGGTGGCGCTGATTCGGAATCGGTGCTCGTAGGCCGAAGCGACTCGCGTCTCACGAGGCGCGTCTCGACCGGCCGAGGATGAGCCGTTTCACACGCGAGGGTAGGGCGGAGATCTCCGCCCTACCCTCGCTTCGTTCTGCGCGTGCGGAAGGAGGGACTTGAACCCTCACGCCCGAAGGCACAGGAACCTAAATCCTGCGTGTCTGCCGATTTCACCACTCCCGCGAGTGCCCGATCAGTCTAGGCGCGCACGGGGTCCGATCAGGGTCGAGGTTGCTCAGGCCTTGGGCTTCGCGTCGGCGCCGAACAGCATGCGCGCGAGCGTGATGAGCATCACGACGAAGCCGGCGATGAGCGCGAGGGGCGCCCACAGCCATCCGACGGTGAAGCCGAGCACGATGGCGACCACGAACGCGACGGTCCAGATGGCGGCGGTGTAGATGCCGAAGCGGGCGGCCGACGCCGGGTCCTCGTCGAAGCGGTTCGCGACGTTCGCCGTGCGCTGCTGCTCGAGCACCCACGGCTTGTGCCGGTTCGTCTGCGTGGCGCCGAGGTAGCTCAGCACGCCGATGGCGGCGACGACCAGCAGGGCGCCGAGGATGATCCACGCGAGGTCGAGCCGCACGATCACCACGGCGGTGAACGCGAGGCCCGCCAGCAGCGCGCCGGTCGATGCGCCGAACCCGACGGCGCGGCCGGTGGGCAGCGGATGACTCGCGCTGGTCTCCTGCCGCAGGGCGTCGCCCGTGACGAACCCGAGGGCGATGCCGAACACCGCGCTGAGCGTCACGAGCACCGCGGTGCTGGTCGACACCACGTCGAACAGGCCGAGCACGAGCAGCGCGAGGGCCGCGGCGGCGACGATCGAGAGCAGCACGGTGCGCACGACGAAGCCGGGCTTCGGCCGCACGCGGTTGCGCAGCGCAGCGGATGCCGCGGACTCGGTGCGCGTCGCCGCAGGCGTCTCGGCGGGGGAGTCGCTGTCGACGAGGGCGCGGAGGTCGCCGAGCTCGGCGATCGCCCGGCGCGCGGCATCCGACGGCTCGATGCCGGATGCCTCGAGCTCGGCGACGCGGAAGAGGAGGTTGTCGCGGATCTCCTCCTTCAGGTCCTGCGTCTCAGGGGTGACCTCGACGCCCGCGAACGACTCGTCGAGGAGGCGGTGGATGTCGGTGCTGCGGCGGATGGGGTCGGTCGCGTTCATGCGCGGGTGCCTTTCAGTGCGGTGGGCGCGGTGCCCAGGAGGTCGTCGATGATGCCGCGCGTGGCGACCCAGTTGGCCACGTTCGAGCGGAAGGCGGCGCGGCCCGCATCGGTGATGCGGTAGTACTTGCGGCGTCCGCCCTGGGACTCGTCGCCCCAGTAGGCCTCGGCCAGGCCGTCGCGCACGAGGCGGCGGTAGCTCGCGTAGAGCGTCGCCTCCTTGATCTCGTAGGCGCCGCCCGTGGCCTCGCGGATGGACTTGTAGATCTCGAAGCCGTAGCTGTCGTGTCGTCGCAGCACGCCGAGCACGATCGTGTCGGTATGGCCGCGGAGCAGGTCGGCGGTGAACGCCTCGCTGTCGGCAATGTCTTGCATCATGTCGAGTACTGTATCAGATCAACTACCTGATGTGAACACCTGCCCTAGGGTGGGACGGGGCGCGGGTCATGGAGCGCCACGGCGTACTCGAGGACGGTCGACGGCGACCGAGGACGGGAGTGACGACATGGCGACCGAACAGCAGGCCGGACGGGTCGTGATGGTGCACGGCGCCTACGCCGACGGATCAAGCTGGGCCGACGTCATCCCGCTGCTGCAACAGGCGGGAGTGTCGGTGATGTCGGTGCAGAACCCGCTGACCTCACTGGCCGATGACGCCGCGGCCACGCGACGCGCGCTCGACCTGCAGGACGGGCCGACGGTGCTCGTCGCCCACTCGTGGGGCGGCACCGTGATCAGTGAGGCGGGCGACCATCCGAACGTCGCCGGCCTGGTCTACGTGGCGGCGCGGGCGCCTGATGCGGGCGAGGACTACGCCGCGCTCGCGGGCGGGTACCCCAAGGCGCCGGCGTCGGCCGGGCTCACCTTCACCGACGGCTTCGGCCGACTCGACGAGGGGACCTTCCTCGCGCACTTCGCCAACGGCGTGCCCGAGGAGCGCGCGCGGGTGCTCTACGCGGCCCAGGGTCCCATCGCCGAGACGCTCTTCGCGTCGCGCACGACGGCGGCGGCGTGGCGCACCCGACCGTGCTGGTACGCCGTCTCGAAGCAGGACCACACCATCGCCCCCGACCTCGAGCGGTTCCTCGCCGACCGCATGAACGCCACGACCATCGAGGTCGACGCCGGCCACCTCTCGATGATCACGCACCCGAGGGTGATCGCCGACCTCGTCATGGAGGCGATCCGGGCGACGGCAGACCGACCGACGGCCTAAGGGAGGGCTTCTCGCGGCAGGCTTGGTCGCCGTGCTCACGGGCCAGCATCGGAGCTGTGGATAAGTTCGCGGCGCGTCGTCCGCGGCCCCGCAATATGGACGCATGACCGACCCCGTGCGCACCATCGCCGACCGCGTGCGCACCAGGGTCCTCCGCGAGGGCGTCGATCTCGCCACCGACGGCAGCGTCGCGGCGCGCTACGCGAACGAGGAGGTGCGCCGCTACAGCGAGCGGGCGCTGGCCGGGGCGCACGCCCAGCTCGGCGACGAGGCCGGCACGGCGCGCGACGTCGTGGCCTCGATCACGGGCTATGGGCCGCTGCAGCCGTTCTTCGACGACCCCACGGTCGAGGAGATCTGGATCAACGCGCCCACCCGCGTGTTCGTCGCGCGAGACGGCGTCGCCGAGTTGACGACGGTCGTGCTCTCCGACCGCGAGGTGCGTGAGCTCGTCGAGCGGATGCTGCAGCATTCGGGGCGTCGGGTCGACCTGTCGTCGCCCTTCGTCGACGCGTCGCTGCCCGACGGCTCGCGCCTGCACGTCGCGATCCCCGATGTCGCACGTTCGCACTGGGCGGTGAACATCCGCAAGTTCCGGCGCAGCATCCGCTCGCTGGCGCAGCTCGTCGAGCTCGGCTCGCTGCCGCTGCAGGCCGCGGAGTTCCTGCGCATGAACGTGCTCGCGGGCGCGAACATCCTCGTGTCAGGGGCGACGCACACGGGCAAGACCACGCTGCTCAACGCACTCATGTCGGCGGCGCGGGTGGGCGACCGGGTCGTCACCGTCGAGGAGACGTTCGAGCTCGACCTCGACGTGCGCGACCTCGTGTCGATGCAGTGCCGCCAGCCCAACCTCGAGGGCACGGGTGAGATCACACTCCGGCGCCTCATCAAGGAGGCCCTGCGCATGCGACCCGACCGGATCGTGGTCGGCGAGGTGCGCGAGGCCGAGAGCCTCGACCTGCTCATCGCACTCAACTCGGGGCTGCCGGGGATGTGCACCATTCATGCCAACTCCGCCCGCGACGCCCTCGTGAAGCTGTGCACGCTGCCGCTGCTCGCGGGGCGCAACATCGACTCGTCGTTCGTGGTCCCCACCGTCGCGAGCTGCATCGACCTCGTCGTGCACCTCGGCATCGACCGCGACGGGGTGCGGCGCGTGCTCGAGATCGCCGCTCCCACCGGCGCGACGACGGATGCCACGGTCGACGTCGACCCCATCTTCCTCCGCCGCGGCGGCCGCCTCGTGCCGACCGGCGCCCGGCCCGCACGCCTCGAGAAGTTCGTCGCAGCCGGGCTCGATCCCGCGCTGGTGCTCGGCGGAGCGACGGGATGAGCCTCATCCTCGGCGGACTCCTCGGACTGGGCGTGCTGCTGGCGGTGTCACCACTGCTGTGGCCCGCGCGGCGGGGAACCGATGGCGCACCGTCACCGGCGTTCCGCGGCATCCACGACGACCTCGCCCTCGCCGGGCTCGGCGGGGTGCCCCTGACGGCGGTCGGCGCCGTGTGCGCCATCCTCGCGATCATCCTCGGCGCGATCGCGCAGGCGGTGTTCCAGATCCCCGTGCTCACCGCCGTCTCCGCGGTGCTCGGCGCCGCGCTCGTCCCGCTCGCAGTGCGCGGGCGCGCGTCCCGGCGACGTGCGGCGAACCGGGCGGTGTGGCCCGACGTGGTCGATCACCTCGTGGCGTCCGTTCGCGCCGGTATGTCGCTCCCCGAGAGCGTCGCCGCGCTCGCAGAACTCGGCCCGGCGCCCACCCGGCGCGCGTTCGCCGAGTTCGCCGGGCACTACGAGCGCACCGGCAACTTCGTGCTCTCCCTCGACCAGCTCAAGGCCACGCTGGCCGATCCCGTTGCCGACCGGCTGCTCGAGACCCTCCGCATGGCGCGGGAGGTGGGCGGCAGTGACGTCACCGCCGTGCTGCGCGGGCTCTCGGGCTACCTCCGCGAAGACGCGGCACTCCGCGCCGAGGTCATCGCCCGGCAGTCGTGGATCCGAAACGCCGCGCGCCTCGGCGTGGCCGCACCCTGGCTGCTCCTCGTCGTGCTGGCGTCTCGCCACGAGACCCTCGTCGCGTACGACTCGGCGGCAGGGTCGACCCTGATCATCGTCGGCGTCGTGGTGACGATCGTGGCATATCGGTTGATGGTCGCACTCGGTCGCCTGCCCGAGGAGCGCCGATGGCTTCGCTGAATGCGATCTCGCCGACGGGGCTCGTCCTCGGCGCGATCCTCGGGCTCGGGCTGTGGCTGATCGTCTCGACGGTGCCGCGGCTCGGACGGCCGCGTCTCGTGGAACGCGTCGCCCCGTACGTGGCCGACCTGTCCGCCGAGGCGCGAGCGATGCTGGCGCAGCGTCCGGCGGGACCGGCACCCGTCCTCGGCATCGTCGTCGCGCCGCTCGCCCACCGAGCCAGGGCCATCGCCACGGAGTGGCTCGGCGGCAACGAGGTGATCGCGAAGCGGCTGCGCCAGTCGGGCTCCAGCGCCTCCGTCGAGCGGTTCCGGGGCGAGCAGCTCGCCTGGGGGGCCGGCGCATTCGTGGCGGGCGCCGCGCTCGCGATCGCCGCCCCCACGTTCACCGCCCTGCCCGCGATCGTGCGCGTCGCCATGCCGGTGATCGGCGCGGCACTCGGTGCCGCGCTGCGCGACTGGATGCTGCAGCGTCGCGCTCGCCGTCGGCTCGCGCGGGTCTCGGCCGAGCTGCCCACCGTGCTCGAGTTCCTGACGCTCAGCCTCACGGCGGGCGAGGGCATGCTCGACGCGATCCGGCGGATCGCCGCCGCCGGCCACGGCGAACTGCCGAGCGAGTTCGCGCGCGTGGTGTCCGCGGTCGGAACCGGCGTCCCGCTCAGCCTCGCGCTCGCGGAACTCCGCGACGGCCTCGACCACCCGGCGCTCTCACGAGCCGTCGATCAGATCCTCGGCGCTCTCGAGCGCGGTGCGCCCCTCGCCGCCGTCCTGCGGTCGCAGGCGGGCGACGCCCGCGAGGAGGCGAAGCGCACCATCATCGAGCTGGCGGGCCGCAAGGAGATCGCGATGCTCGTTCCGCTGATCTTCCTGATTCTGCCCGTCACGGTGGCCTTCGCCCTGTTCCCCGGCTACCTCGTGCTGCAGACGGGCTTCTGATGCGCCACTCCACCACGCCACGCGCGCGCCACGGCGGCCGCGCCCACGAAAGGAACGACCATGCGAGAACGGCTGCTCGAACGGGTGCGCGACGAGCGGGGCGACGTACCGGGGTGGGTGCTGATCACGCTCATGACAGCCGGGCTGGTGATCGTGATCTGGGGCCTCGCCGGTCCAGCCCTCAGCGGGGTGTTCGACCAGGCGATCGGTCGCGTGACGGGGTTCTAGGAGCGCCCCATCGGCGACAGCGGTCCGGCGTGTCCGGCGTGCTCCGCCTCGGCCGCGGGATCGCGCACGGGCTCGCGAACGAGCGGGGCTCAGCCGTCGCCGAGTTCACGCTCGTCGGCGTCCTGCTCACGGTCCTCGCGCTCGCGGTGGTCCAACTCGCCCTGGCGCTGCACGTGCGCAACACGGTGCTCGACGCGGCGGCCGAGGGAGCAAGATACGCGGCACTGGCCGGGTCGTCGCCGAGCGACGGAATCGCGCGCACCCGAGACCTCATCGCCTCCGCGATCTCCGCCGACTACGGGCAGGATGTGACGGCGGGTACGACCTCGATCGCGGGCGTGCCGGCGATCGAGGTCACCGTGCGCACCACGATGCCCGTCATCGGGCTCCTGGGCGTCCAGCAGGGGTTGGAGGTATCGGGCCATGCGGCGGTTGAGACCCTGGATTGACCGACTCCGTCGGGACGAGGGCACGGCATCGCTCGAATTCCTCACCGTGGGGATCCTCCTGCTGGTGCCGTTGGTCTACCTGGTCCTCGCCGTCGCCACCATCCAGGCCGGGGCGCTCGGCGTCGAGGGGGCAGCGCGTCAGGCGGCGCGGGTCGCGGTGCTCGGCGGCGACAACGGCGCATCGGATGCCGCGGTGGAGCGTGCGGTGCGCGTGACGCTCGACGACTACGGCATCGACGCCGACGCGGCGTCCGTGTCCCTGACCTGCGACCGCGCGGACTGCACCGGGGCGGGCGCCCACGTGAACGTCGCCATTCGCGCTCGGGTCGACCTGCCGCTCGTGCCCGACGTCCTGACGCTCAGCGCGATCGGCAGTGTGCCGATCGAGGCGAGTGCCACGCAGACGGTGTCGCGCTTCGCGGGACGGCCGCAATGATCCCGAGTCCTCGACTCCGGCTCGGCGACCGATTCGCCCGCGAGCGAGTCGTCGGCGAGCGAGAGGTCGGCGAGCGAGTGGTCGGCGAGCGACGGAGCGACGAGCAGGGCTCGACCCTCCTGCTCACCATCTTCTACTGCTTCCTCGGACTCACCATCGTCATGGTCGTGGCCTCAGCGACGACCCTCTACCTCGAACGCAAGCGACTCTTCACGGTGGCCGATGGGGCCGCCCTCGCGGGCGCCGAAGCGTGGCCGCTCGAGTCGGTTCGCGTCGACGGTGATCGCCTGGAGTTCGACCTGCGAGATGCCGACGTGCACCGCGCAGCGGCCGAATACCTCGGTGCGGCCGCGACCGACCTCGACCACGTCGAGCTGGTGCGGGCGGCCTCCGACGACGGCCGAACCGCGACGGTCACACTCCGCTCCGTGTGGTACGCGCCGCTCTCCACCGAGCTCGTGCCGCTCACCGTGCCGATCGAGGTGACGGTGATGGCGCGTTCCGTCTTCCACTGAGCTGACGCCTTCCACTGAGCCGACGCGGCCGTGAACGAACGACGGCCCGGGCGACATTCTCCGATCGCCCGGGCCGTCGTGGTGCGTGGGCCGAGCTGTCCCAGCGCAGCCCACGCGGTCGGTCAGCCGATCACGGCCGGCCCCCGTGGCTGCCGCCGACGTGGCCGCCGTGGCCGGCGCCCTTCGCCGGGGCGGCCTCGAAGGCACGCTCGATCTCCTGGCTGAACGTGTTGCCCGCGGCATCCGACGCCGTCACCCGCAGGTCGACCCAGCCGCCCGCGTCGGGCACCCGCAGGTCAGCCTCGTACGAGGCGACGTAGGCGCGTCCGGTGGGGAACAGGCTCAGGGGCATCTCGCCCGGTCCCTCGTCGAGCGTCGAGGCGAGCTCGATGTCGACGGGCGTCCAGTCGCCGCCGGGCAGGCGCACCTCGAGCGTGGCATCCGTCACCATGCCGCTGCCGGCCGCACCCGACACGTGCCCGACCGCGAAGCCGAGGGGCACCGTGGCCCCCTTCTTGCGGCCGTCGCCCACCCGAGCGTCGGCGCCGACCTCGACGTCGTACGTCGCCTGCAGCATGGGCAGCAACTGCGCGGCGTAGACGTCAGCCGTGCCCGTCGACGTGACCGTCCACTCGGTCGTGGTCGACGTCGACGAGTCGAGCCACGTTCCGTCGTGCTCGGCGACGTTGACGATGCGCAACTCGCTGTCACCGTCGGGCAGGCCGTAGTAGTTCAGGCCCTGGTACTCCGAGGCCTTCACGAACTCGCCGTTCACGTACAGCTCGGAGTGCTGCACGATGCCGGGGATGCCGGCCCACGTGTCGAACCCGCCGGTGTGCTCGGGCTCGCCGCCGTCGGCCCACGAGGCCACGTTCACCTGCACGTAGGCGCCCTGGCGGTTCGGCGCCCAGAAGCCGCGCCCGACGTACGGACGCACGATCGGCCCGAAGTAGCTGGTCGCGTTCACCGAGCCGGGCTCGTACGTGCGCTGCACGTCGCGGATGCCCCAGGTGCCGTCGACGAGGAACACGCCCTGGTACCAGCGCACGTCGTCGGTGCTCACCCACTCGGTGCGCTCCACCCCGCGGGCCGCGCGCTGCGGGTAGCCGGCTCCCGACATGCCGTTCGGCGTGAAGTCGTAGCGGTACTCGCCAACGAGGTCGCCCTGCCGACCGTGGTAGGTCGTGTCGATGCGCGCGAGGTCGGTGGGTCGGTAGGCGAGGTCGGCGGGGATCTCGTCCTCGCTGTAGCGCACGACGTCCCAGACCTCGTCGGAGTTGGCGACGCCCGTGGCGGTGACCTTCACGCTCTTCGTGCCGGCGAGGGCGTCGAGGAGCGGACGGCCCTCTACGCCGCTGACCGTGGCGACCGCCACCGCGGCCCGTGATCCGTCCTCGGCGCCGACCCACTCGTTGAACTCGCCGTCGGCGTCGTTGACGACCACCAGCAGGGCCGCGCCGGCCGCCGCCGCGTTGGCGGCACGCTGCACGGGCGACACCGCGTCGGAGCGGAGCGCCACCGCGACCTTGCCGCGCACGTCGACCGCGGCGAACTCCTCGGCGGAGCCCAGGCCCACGCCGACCGCGGCGCCCTTCACCTCATGGTCGAGCATGGTGGCGCCGGGGACGTTCGTCACGTCGAACGTCTTCGTGCCCCACTTCAGCACCAGGTTCGGGTGCTGCAGGCGCCAGCGGGTCGTGAAGCTGAACTCCTCGGCATCCGACGCGTCGATCGGCTGCGCATACAGGTCGTCGGCCCACACCGGGGCGATCATGCTGCCCCCGAACCCGTCGACGAGGTAGTCCATGCGCATCACGAGCGACTCGAGTCCGCGTTCGCCGACATCGACCGACACCTTCTTCGCGGCGCGGGCGTCGAACGCGACGCGCGCCTGGTCGGACCCGTCGAGCACGACGTGGGGGTCGCCGACGAGCGCGACGCCCTGCGAATCGGCCGACGGCGCGACATCCATGTAGGTCATCAGCGCGTAGTCGCCGGCGGGCAGACGCAGCGTGGTGCTGCCGTCGACCTGCACGATGTCGTACCACTCCGTCTCGGGGTTCCAGATCCAGCCGACGGCGTGCGTCGGCTCGCCGTCGAGCCCGGTGGCGGTGACCTCGAGGTCGTAGCGCTCGGACTCGGCGATGATGCCGAGGGCCGTGCGCGTGACGGGCACGCCGTCGACCGACGCGACGAGCGCGCCCGACAGCTGCACGCCCGCGGGCACGGCGGCCGGGTCGGCGGTGAGCGTGACCGAGCGCGTCTCGCCGGCGGGGA
The DNA here is from genome assembly GCF_031456545.1 of Agromyces sp. 3263. Taxonomy (NCBI): domain Bacteria; kingdom Bacillati; phylum Actinomycetota; class Actinomycetes; order Micrococcales; family Microbacteriaceae; genus Agromyces; species Agromyces sp. 3263. Next base: position 813,451 of record NZ_JAVDUV010000002.1, on the reverse strand, counting down.
TGGTGAGCGAGTCGGCGTCGAGGCTGAGCACCTCGGATGCCTCGCCCACCGACAACGGGCCGGGGCCCTCTTCGCCGCCGGTGCCGGGGGTCGTGTCGACGAGGGAGGCCTCGAGCGAGACCGTCGCCTCGGCGTCGCCGCGGTTCGTGTACTCGATGGTGCGCACGACGAGCTCGGGCTCCTCGCCCCACGTGAGCATGCCGAAGTCGCCCGAGCCCGAGGCCACGAGATCGGACTCGACGGCGGCGGCCACGTTCACCACGCCCGAGCCGCCCTGGTAGGGCGCCATGCCGGTGTCGGTCGCGGTGCTCGTGAGCGCCGCCCGCAGTTGCGCGGCGGTGTACTCGGGGTGCTGCTGCTTGAGGATCGCCGCGGCGCCGGCGACGTGCGGCGTCGCCATCGACGTGCCGCTCTTGCTGGTGTACGCGCCCTCGCCCTCGCTGTCCGCGGAGCGCGCCGCGGTGACATCGTTGCCGGGGCCGGAGAGATCGGGCTTCAATGCACCGGAACGGGTGAGCGGGCCCTGGCTGGAGAAGTACGACAGCGCGCCGCTCGGGTCGTCGACCGAGCCGACAGTGAGGGCGCTCGCGGCCGAGCCGGGCGTGCCGATGGTCTCGGGTGCGCCCGCGTTGCCGGCGGCCACCACGAAGAGGGTGCCGGTCTGCTCGGCCACCGTGTTCAGCGCCTCTGCGAGGAGGTCCTCGCCGTCGGATGCCTCGGACGAGCCGAGGCTCATCGAGACGATCGGTGCGCGCTGGCCTGCCCACTCCATGGCCTCGATGATCCACGAGTCCTGGCCGTAGCCGTCGTTGCCGAGCACCTTGCCGACGAGCAGGTCGGCGCCGTCCGCGACGCCGCGGTGGGTGCCGCCGCTGGCCGCGCCGGTGCCCGCGATGGTCGACGCGACGTGGGTGCCGTGACCGTGCGGGTCGAACGCCACTTCCTCGCCGGGCACGAAGCTGGTCGACTCGGGGAGCACGTGGCCCGCGAGGTCGGGGTGCGTGTCGTCGTAGCCCGTGTCGAGCACGGCCACGGTGACCCCGGTGCCGGTGTAGCCGGCGGCCCACGCCTCGGGGGCGCCGATCCACGGCACCGAGCTGTCGAGGGTCGCCTGCACCTTGCCGTCGAGGTGGATCGCCTCGATGCCGCCGCCGAAGGTCTTGGCGCCCGGCTCGGCCGAGAACAGGCCCGGGCCGGCCGGGGCATCCGTCAGCGCAGCCCACGTGGATGCGGCCGACGCGTGGTCGGCCACGGCGGCTGCGGCGTCGATGCTCGGCAGCGCCGCGCCGACCTCGACGCCGGGCAGCGGCTCGGCGCTCATCGCGACGGGCCCGTCGGCGAGTTCGAGGATGACCGGAGTGGCAGCGACCGAGGCGTCGTCGTACCCGAACTCGATGAGCTTCGTCACGTTGAGGAGGTCGCGATCGAGTGCGCCGGAGGCGACGTAGGGCATCGCCTGCTGGGGGAGGACGATGAGGTCGTCCCCGACCTGGACCGTCTGCACGCCGCCGCCCTCGACCGCCGGGTCGATCTCGACCGTCTGCCGCCCGTCGGAGAGGTCGGTGACCGTGACGCGGTCGCCCGTGATGAGGGTGACCCGGTGCTCGCCGGTCGGCGACGCGGCAGCGGGCGCGGAGCCGCCGCCGCCCGAGCCGCCGTCGACGGGGCCCGCGACGGCGGGAAGTGCGGTTCCGACCCCGCCGACGCCGATCGCCAGGCCGCTGATGGCGGCGGCGACGGCGATGGCGCGGGTGCGTCGGATCGGTGATGGGGGAGTGCGTCGTGGCATGGCTGACCTCTCGTGCGCGTTCGTGGCTTGACACGACGCTGCCACGACAGTGCACCGAGATGGTGGCGGAGACGTGCCATGGCCGCCATCCGCCGCGCGAGCCCCAGAGCGGGGGTCGCGCGGCGGGTCGGCTCAGCGAAGGGGTGGGGTCACTTCACGTGCACGACGTCGCATCCGAAGAACGCCGTCGAGCCGTCGGGGCCGTCGAAGCGGCCGAAGACGCAGCCTTCGGTGTCGCTCGGGTCCAGCACGCCTGTGCGCGGCCCGAAGTGCAGCACGAGGTCGACGTCGGCGTCCTTCGTGCGCTCGTCGAGCTCGAGCGATCGCTCCGGATGCCCCTTGCGGTGGCTCTCCGTTCCGCCGCCACCGCCGAGCAGGACCGACTCGGACCCGAACTTCACGCTGAGCGGGTCGATCGTGGTCGCGTCGAATGCCACCGGGTTGCCGTACTCGCCGGCGCTCGTGGTGAGCACGGCCAACGGCAGCACCCCCGAGTTCAGTTTCACCGGGTTGGTGGTGCTGCCGGGCTGGATGTTGATCGTGACGGGCACCGCGCAGTCGACCTCGAACGCCTCGGTCAGCGAGTCGTTCGCCGTGTTGGCGTCGACGACCGAGGCGAGCTTCGGCTCGATCGACGTGGTGAACGACACCGAGTGCACGCCGGGCGCGGTGCAGGTCACCGAATACGTCCGCTCGAGGGTCTGCGGGCTGCCGACCGCGAGCGCGGTGACGTCGACGGTGTCCGCCGCCGAAGGCACCACGGTGAGGCCGGGGTCGGCGACGACCGAGCGCGTGACCTCCGCGTCGATCGGTCCATCGGGGCCGGCGTTGCTCACCACGCTCGCCACGGGGACGTCCACCGCGTCGCCCATGACGGCGAACAGCGGTCCCGTCGGCGACACCGAGTCGACGCCGAGATCGGCTTCGAGGCAGTCGGGGTCGGCGGGGTTCGCGGCGCAGAAGTCCTGGATCGGCCCCTCGAGGTCGACGTCGGCCACGGTCTGCCCGAGCTCGATGTCCTCCACGGTGAGGCTCGCGAGGTTCGCCGCGAACGGCACGACGAAGCTGCCCGAACCGCTGTCCTGGATCTCGAGGCGCTCCTGCCCGTCGTTCGTGAACACCCACAGCGGGCTCCACGCGTTCATGACCTCGATGGGCACGCCGTCGGCATCGGCCGTGGTCAGGCGCAGCAGCGGCGGATCGCCGACGTGCGAGTGCGCCCGCTGGATCGACACCTCGACGCTCTGCACGCTCGTCTCGGTGCGGGAGGCGAAGTCGAGCCGCACGACGACGGCCTTCGCGGGGTCGGTCGCGGCATCCACGATCACCGGCAGGGCGGCCGTGCCCGGGTCCTCGGTGGTGTCCGCCTGCACCGTCGTCAACGGCAGGGCCACGATGGCGAGCGTCGCCGCGGCGACCCCCAGCCCCCAGTACGTCATGTGCTTCCGTTGCATGTCGCGCCTCAGCATCCCGCAGCCTGGCAGTGCCCGAAGATGAAGTCCATCCGCCTGATGTCCGACGGCTGGGCGAGTCCGTTGTCGACCATCAGGTCGTTCGAGACCGGGTCCGACACCGTGTAGTCGGTGTCGAAGAACCAGAAGTTGTCCTCCGTGAACTCCTGGCACGCCGACTCGGGTCGACCCGGGAACGCCCCGAGGTCGTCGACGCAGTCCTCGGGCTCCTCGTAGACGTTCGGGGCGTCGTCCTGCTCGAAGTAGCCGCCGTCGCACGTCGTGCTCGCCGACCCCGGCCGCTGGTCGCAGTACTCGTCGGCGAGGCCGAAGGGCTGGTGGCCCGTCTCGTGGGTCACCACCTGGAAGGCGTCGCCCCGGTACGCCGTGTTCAGCGTGCCCGAGAAGATGCGGTCCCCGCGCAGCGCGCAGTCGCGTTGCGACTTGCGGTGCAGGATGGCCCCGGCGTCCGCGAAGGCGAAGTCCTCGTCCCACCCGGGCGGCAGGTCGTGGTCGCAGCTGCCGTCGTTCGCGTCATCCGCCCTGCCCTGGTTCAGCACCACCCAGAAGTTGAACTTGTCCTGGTTCGTGAGGAACGGATCGAACCCGTAGTACGAGGTGTTCACCACCTGGGCGATGTCCTGGACGAACATGGCGTTGAACGGGGCATCCGGCCCGAAGGGATAGGTGTCGACGTCGGCGATGAACACGATGTCGAGTCGGCTCGCGCTCGGACCGGTGTAGACGATCGGGAAGCTCGACGTGCCCGGGTCGCCCTCGGTCGCCCGTCGCCAGCCGCTGAAGATCGGCGTGCCGCCCTTCGCCATGCGGCATCCGTAGGCGAAGTCGAAGTCGTCGGCGCCCGGGTCGGGCGAGGCGGTGAAGGTGAACGTCGCGGATGCCACGCCCGAGGTGTCGACCGCCTTCGTGCGCGTCGTGACGTCGGCGGTGTCAGGCTGGAACCAGATCTCGAGGTCGTCGGCGATGAGCGGCTGGAGCGCGCCGTCGAGCGAGGTCGCCGTGATCGTCACGGTCTCGCCGGCCTGCGGCCATGCGGGCGTGTGCATGCAGCGGATGCGCTGGCCTGGTGCACTCGCCGGCTCGTCCACCTCCACGCGCATGGTCACCTCGACGCGGTCGCCGCCGGTGCCGGCGAAGATGCCGCTCGCGCCGCAGAGCAGCGTCTGCCCGTCGAGGCCGACGCTGCAGGGTGCCACGGTGGCAGAGCCGGCGATGGCCGATCCGGCGGACTGCGACGCGTCGAACAGGTCGTCGCCGAAGCAGAGCCCGCCGTCCTCCTCCCAGATCTCGATCGAGAGCGGCACCTGGCCCGGCGTCGCGAGCGCGGCCGTGTCGACCGTGCGCGAGAACTCCCAGTTCGGCGTGATGTCGGGGTCGCCCTCCTCGGCGTCCTGCGACGGCGTGTCCTCGTTGTTGAACGTCTGGCCGTCGATGGTGACCTTGGCGTACCAGTCGGGGTCGCCGCATCCGTCGTCGCCGCCGGTCAGGCGGATCCGCTCCAGCGTGACCCGCACCTCCACGTCGGGCGCGGCCGCCGCGGGCGACGCCACCACCAGTGGCAGGGCCAGCAGCGGTGCCATCAGCAGCACGCCGAGTAGTCGCGATCGTCGCATGGTGCCCCCCGCACTCGCGGGCCCCCCGGCCCGCTCGCAATCAACAACGAAAGGATTACCACAGGCGCTCGGATGCCGCGCCCCCAGCCCGGGGGACAGGCGGATCCTCCCCGGCGTGTCGCCTCGCGTGGCGCTTGGCGGGCGTCGACGGATGCCGCGGTGCGCCCCTGTGCGGTTGACTGGAGGCATGACCGCCGAGCTCACCGATCACTTCGTCCGCATCCTCACCGCACCCGTCTTCGGCCACCTCGCCACCGTGCGTCGTCACGGAGGGATCCAGGTGAACCCGATGTGGTTCGAGCTCGACGCCGATGCCGGCGTCATCCGCTTCACGCACACCACCACGCGGGCGAAGTACCGCAACCTGCAGCACGACCCGCACATGACGCTCGAGGCGCTCGACCCCGAGAACCCGCTCAAGTACGTGGAGGTGCGCGGCCGGCTCGCCGAGACCGTGCCCGACCCCGAGGGTGCCTTCTACGTCCACCTCGCGAAGCGGTACGGCGAGACCGACCCCGAGCCGCCGGCCGACAAGGCCGACCGAGTCGTGCTCGTCATGCGGATCGAGAAGGTGAACGGCCGATGAGCTCAGGAGCCCCCGGCACGGACGGCAGTGGCGTCGCCCGGCGGCGCACCTCGCTGTACGCGATCATCGGCGTCGTGCTCTCGGCGGGGTCGTTCCTGCTGCCGGCCGTGCCGGCACTCGTCGCCGCGGCCGGCGGCATCGTCCTCGGCGTGATGGGCCGCCGCCAGTTCAAGCGCGATCCGGCCACCGGCCCGTCGTGGGTGTCGCTCGCGGCGATCATCATCGGCGCGTTCGTGTTCCTCAGCCAGGCCGTGCTGCTCGTGAGCTTCACGATGCTCGGTTGACGCCCATGCCGATCGACGCGCTCACCACCGAGGCCGACGAGCTGTACGGGCTCGTGCCCGAGGAGTTCACGTCGGCGCGCAACGCCCGTGCCAAGGCCGTCAGGGCCGACGACCGCGAGCTCGCGCAACGCATCGGCGAGCTGCGCAAGCCATCGCCGGCGGCGTGGATCGTGAACCGGCTGGTGCGCGAGCAGCCCGACGGCATTGACGAGCTGCTCGACCTCGGCCAGGACCTGCGCGAGGCGCAGTCGGCGGGTGACGGCCGGGCGCTCACCGGCATCGGCTCCGAGCGCCGCAAGCTCGTGTCGGGCCTGCTGCACGAGGCGACGAGGATCGCGGATGACGCCGGCCGCCCGCCCTCGCGGGCGGTGCTCGACGAGGTGGAGCAGTCGCTCATCGCCGCCACGGTCGACGAGCGAGCGGGGGAGGCGCTCGCGACCGGCCGGCTGGTGCGTGGCATCCAGGCGGTGGGCTTCGAGGACGTCGACCTCGACGGGGCCGTCGCCGGCGAGGCATCCGCCCGGCGACCGCCGAAGCGCCGCACGACGCGTTCGGGCGGCGAGGTTACGGCCGAGCGCTCGGGCGCGACCGCCTCGAAGCGGACATCGAAGCAGGGCGCCGGTGACTCGGATGCCGCGGCCGAGCGCGAGGCCGAGGCGGAACGGCGACGCGTCGACGCCGCGCGTGCCGCCGAACGCGAGCGCGCCGAGGCCGACGTGCAGGAGGCGCGCGACCGGGCGGAGCAGGCGCAACGCGAGCTCGATGAGGCGCAGGACCTGCTGCACGCCGCCGAGTGGCACGCCGACGAGCTGCGCGACGAGCGCCACGACCTCGAGACGCGCTTGAAGGAGCTCCGCTCGGAGATCGCCGACGCGGAGCGCGGCGAACGCGAGGCCGAGCGGGCACGCGCCAAGGCCGCCACCGCCGCCGACCGCGCGCGCGACGATGTCGAGGCTGCCGAGACCGCACTCGACGCGCTCGGCTGACGTCGGGCCCGGCGCCGTTCAGTCGCGGCGGGGGCGGGGCCGCGGCCGCCGCGGCACGTAGCGCGGCACGTACCGCCACAGCACGGCCGCGCCCACGAGACCGAGCACGCCCATGGTCGCGCTCGCCGCCATGATGGACGCCGCCGAGGTGACGGCCGCGAGCACGAGCGGCGCCGCGGCCTGGCCCGCGTCGGCGATCGTGCGGAACGCGCCGAGGAACGGCGCCGGGTTGGCCCTGGGCGCGAGGTCGGCGCCGAGCGTGAGGATCACCCCGCTCGAGAGGCCGTTCGCCACGCCGAGCAGCACAGCGACGCCGGTGAACCACGCGACGGCGTTCGGCAGGTCGTGCGTGAAGGCGAGCACGAGCTGCCCCACGCCGAGTCCGACGAGGCCGGGGATGGCGCTCCAGAGGCGCCCGAACCGGTCCATCACCTGGCCGCTCACGTAGAACAGCGCGAAGTCGATGGTCGCCGAGACGCCGATCACGATCGCGGCGGCCTCGGGCGGCATCCCGATCGACACGGCCCACAGCGGCACGATCACGGTGCGGCTGGCACGCACGGCCGCGAGCAGGCCCACGCCGCTCCCGATGCGCAGCAGCACCGCACGGTGGGTCGCGATCGCGCGGAACACGCCGTGCGACGCGGCGTCCGCTTCGGCCTCGCCGATCGTGCGCACCCCGCCGGTGATCGCGCCCGATGCGGCGACGGATGCCTCGCGCACGAGCTGCGCGGCGCCGAACACCCGCTCCGGGTCGGGCAGCACGAGCAGCACGACGACGACCGCGAAGCAGGCCGCGACGAGCACCCAGAACACCACCTCCGACGAGCCCGTCCACGCGATGAGCGCGGCGGCCACGAACGGGCCGAGGGCCCACCCGCCGCGGAAGACGCCCGCCAGGGTGGACAGGGCCCGCGCACGCGTCGCCTCGGGCACGTAGCTCGTGAGGAAGGCGTGCCGCGCCAGTCCGAACACCGCGGTCGCGAGCCCCAGCAGGAACATGCCGACGCCCAGGGCGAGCACGGTGGGGGAGACCAGGGCGACGAGCACGCCGATCACCGCCAGCATCGCGGCGCCGATCATCGCGTTGCGCTCGCCGATGCGGGCGACGAGCCAGCCCGACGGCAGGTCGCCGACGAGCTCGCCGACCATGACCATGGCCGCGACCAGGCCGGCCAGGGCGAGCGACGCGCCGCGTTCGGTCGCGACCACGGGGATCACCGGGATGATCGCGCCCTCGCCGATGGAGAAGAGCAGCGTCGGCAGGTAGGCCGGCAGGATGATCGAGCGCCACGAGAACTGGGGCGTCGAGACGGTCATCGCTTCGACGCTACACCCGCTCGCAGCGCCGCTCCCAGCGGCCACTCGGTGCCGGCGTTCGGCGACCGGGTCGGCCGCGCCGGGCTAGGGCGTGGTCGAGACGGTGCCCCGGCGGATATCCCAGTCGACCGTCGCCGGCGAGCCCATCGAGCCGTCTGGCTGCTGCCTGCGGTACTCGAACCGCACCGACCCGAACTCCATGCCGACGGTCTGCTCGACGTCGCCCTCCGACGAGCCGGCGGTGACCACCGAGGTGATCACGAGGTCCTGCATCTTCACGACGAGCCACGCGTCACGACCGCCGCGGGTCACGTGCAGCTCGGCCTTGGGAACGTGCCGGCCGGATGCCACGAACCCGAGCAGCCTCGTGGATGCCGCGTCGAACGCGTGCTCCCAGGTGAGCGCCGTGGGTGACGGGCGTCCCGCGCCGCCGCCTCCGCCATGGCCGCCGCCCTGACCCCACGCGCCGAGGTCGGAGGTCACGCCCCACGTCCACGACAGCAACTCGATCCAGTCCTCGTGGCCGACCGCCGGCGACTCGCCCGGGGCATCCGCGAAGAACGAGAGATACGCGTGACCCGACATGGACGCCCCCTTCGCCGACGGCTCCGCGAGCCACCGCAGGCCGCCGCTGCACCGCAGTGTACGCCCGCGCGACTAGGCTGGGGAGGCCATGTTGGATCTAGACCTCACGCAGGAGATCGCCGCGCTGCGCTCCACCTTCCGCGACATCCGCGCCGTCGTCGACGTCGACGCCCTCGAGGCCGAGATCGCCCGGCTCTCCGAGCAGGCCGGCGCCCCCGACCTCTGGGACGACACCGAGAAGGCCCAGAAGGTGACGAGCGCACTGAGCCACCGGCAGTCCGAGCTGGCCAGGGTGAAGAGCATCGACTCCCGCCTCGACGACCTCGAGGTGCTCGTCGAGATGGCCCAGGAGGCCGGCGACGAGGAGACCGCGGCCGAGGCGCGCACCGAGCTCGCGTCACTGCAGAAGACGATCGGCGATCTCGAGGTGCAGATCCTCCTCGACGGCGAGTGGGACGACCGCCCGGCCGTCGTCACGATCCGCGCCGGCGCCGGCGGCGTCGACGCGGCCGACTTCGCCGAGATGCTCATGCGCATGTACCTGCGCTGGGCAGAGAAGCACAACTACTCGGCCACCGTCATGGACACGAGCTACGCCGAGGAGGCCGGCATCAAGTCGGCCACCTTCGAGATCGACGCCCCCTACGCCTTCGGCACGCTGAGCGTCGAGGCAGGCACGCACCGCCTCGTGCGCATGAGCCCCTTCGGTGCGGCGGGCAAGCGCCAGACGAGCTTCGCGGCCGTCGAGGTCATCCCGCTCATGGAGGAGGCGCAGGAGGTCGAGATCCCCGAGAACGACATCCGTGTCGACGTCTTCCGGTCGAGCGGCCCCGGCGGCCAGTCGGTCAACACCACCGACTCCGCCGTGCGCATCACCCACCTCCCCACCGGCGTGGTCGTGTCGATGCAGAACGAGAAGTCGCAGATCCAGAACCGGGCCGCCGCCATGCGCGTGCTCCAGTCGCGACTGCTGCTCATCCAGAAGGAGCAGGAGGCGGCGCAGAAGAAGGAGCTCGCGGGCAACATCACCGCGAGCTGGGGCGACCAGATGCGCTCCTACGTGCTCGCGCCGTACCAGATGGTGAAGGACCTCCGCACCGACTACGAGGAGGGCAACCCCTCGAAGGTGTTCGACGGCGACCTCGACGGGTTCATCGCCGCCGGCATCAAGTGGCGCAAGCGTCCCGCCGACGACTGACTCGGGCTGCCGCCTGCGCGCGTCCGGCGCCTGCTCCGGTCGGACGCTAGGAGCGCACCGCGAACTTCGCCCGTGCCCGCGTGCGCGCCGCGGCGATGAACGCCTGGATCAACGCGATGCCCTCGGGGTCGAGCCGCTCCTCGGGATGCCACTGCACGCCGAGGCAGAAGGCGCCGTCGACGGACTCGATGGCCTCGATCACCCCGTCGGGCGCCGTCGCCGCGACGACGAGTCCTTCACCGAGCCGGTCGACGCCCTGGTGGTGGTGCGAGGAGATGTCGAACTCGCGCTCGTGGGTGATCTCGGCGAGCAGCGTGCCCTGCGCGATGGTCACCGGATGCGAGGTGTGGGTGCCGTACACGTCGCGGTGCGGCGTGAGGTCGACGCGGTCGCCGAGGTGCTGCTCGAGCGTTCCGCCGAGCGCCACGTTGATGAGCTGCATCCCGCGGCACGCGCCGAGCACCGGCAGCCCCCGCTCGCGCGCGAGGAGCGTGAGCGCGATCTCGAGCTCGTCGCGCACGCGCAGCGGCGGGTCGTTCGAGGGATGCGCCTCGCTGCCGTAGAGCTCGGCGTCGAGGTCGCGCCCGCCGGGCAGGAACAGGCCGTCGATGAGGTCGACGAGCCGCTCGGGGTCGTCGAGGTGCACGTCGAGGCTGGGGAAGAGCAGCGGAGCGCCGCCGGCCTCCTGGATGGCGGCCGTGTACGTGTGCGAGATCGCGTCGGTCGGGATGTCGACCCAGGCCCCATAGCTCGCGGACTTGCGATCCGCGACGATGCCGATGAGCGGAACGGTCATGTCGCCTCCCGGGGCGCCGTCGGTTGCTCCCTCCAACCTAGGCAGGTGGCGGCCGATCCGCCACGTGCGCGCCGCGGTTCGCACGCACTGCGACCGGCGGACATAGGCACGCGCGGCCCGCTCCCTGAGAGTTGGGCGAGTCGTGGTCGCGATCGAGGGCGGCCTGCCTAGGCTCTAACGCGATGATCCGATTCGACTCCGTCACCAAGACCTACCCGGGTCAGGCACGACCCGCCCTGAACGACATCGGGGTGGAGATCCTGCGGGGTGAGTTCGTGTTCCTCGTCGGCGCCTCCGGCTCCGGCAAGTCGAGCTTCCTGCGGCTGATCCTCAAGGAGGAGAAGCCCTCGAAGGGCAGGATCCACGTGCTCGGGCAGGACCTCGGGCGCATCTCCAGCCGCAAGGTCCCCTACTTCCGCCGTGATCTCGGCGTGGTCTTCCAGGACTTCCGGCTGCTGCCCAACAAGAACGTCTACGAGAACGTCGCGTTCACGCTCCGCGTCATCGGCAAGTCGCGCGGATTCATCCAGTCGGCCGTGCCCGAGACGCTGAAGCTCGTCGGGCTCGACGGCAAGGGCAAGCGGATGCCGCACGAGTTGTCGGGTGGCGAGCAGCAGCGGGTCGCGATCGCCAGGGCCATCGTGAACAAGCCGCAGATCCTCCTCGCCGACGAGCCCACCGGCAACCTCGACCCGGTGACGAGCGCGGGCATCATGACCCTGCTCGAACGCATCAACGCGAGCGGCACCACCGTGGTCATGGCCACGCACGAGGCCGGCATCGTCGACCAGATGCAGCGCCGGGTGATCGAGCTCTCCGCGGGCGACATCGTGCGCGACGAGCGCGGCGCCGGGTACGGCGCGGCCCTCGGCGACGCAGCGGACGCGTTCGCCGGCGACGCGGAGGCCGATGCCGAGGCCGAGACCGAGCCTGACGCCGCTGATGCCGAGGTCGTCGCGCCGGGTGCGGCCGCCGACACGGCATCCGTGCCCGCCGCCCCGGTGACCGCCGGCACCGCCACCACCGCCGCGGCCGTGGCCGTCGCGGCGGGCGAGGCCAAGGCGAAGCCCGCGCGCACGAAGCCCGCGAAGACGCCGGGCGCCGCCCCCAAGGTGGGCAAGAAGGTCATGGACGAGAAGCAGCCCCTCTACGTCGAGCCCGAAGAGCGCGACGAGGTGACGGACGCCGCGGCGGCCATCACGGCGGCCGCCACCGGTGTCATTCCGCGCCTGCCCGCCGACGGCGACGCGCCGCAGGCCGAGGCGGACGACGACGCGGCTGCGCCGAAGGCCGGCGCCGCGGCATCCGACCAGCTGACGCTCGCCGAGCGGCTGGGGCTGCGTGCCCCGGGCGGTCCGCGCGAGGGAGACGACGAGCAGGAAGTGGGACCGACGCGATGAGGTTCGGACTCGTCCTCTCCGAAGCGGCGAGCGGCCTGCGCCGCAACGCCTCCATGGTCGTCTCGGTCGTGCTCGTGACGTTCATCTCGCTCACGTTCGTGGGCACCGCCGCGCTGCTGCAGCTGCAGATCGCGCAGATGAAGAACTACTGGTACGACCGCGCGCAGGTCGCCGTGTACCTCTGCACGTCCGTGTCCACGGCTGCCGGTTGCGTCGACGGCGAGGCCACCGAGGAGCAGAAGTCCGCCATCGAGGCGCAGCTCGAATCCGACACCCTCGCGCCGTTCATCGACGAGTACTACTTCGAGGACCACCAGCAGGCCTATGAGAACTTCCAGGAGCAGTTCGAGGGCACGCCGGCCGCCGACTACGTGACGCCCGAGGTGCTCAACGAGACGTTCTGGGTGAACCTCGTCGACCCGTCGCAGGCGGCGGTGATCGTCGAGAGCCTGGCGGGACTCGCCGGCGTCGAGCAGGTGGTCGACCAACGCCGGTACCTCGACCAGATCTTCGACGTGCTCAACGCGGCGAGCTACACCGCCATCGCGATCGCGGCCATCATGCTCGTCGCCGCTGCGCTGCTCATCGCGACGACGATCCGCCTGTCGGCGTTCTCGCGGCGACGGGAGCTCGGCATCATGCGCTTGGTCGGGGCCTCAAACCGATTCATCCAGACGCCGTTCGTGCTCGAGGGCGTGTTCGCCGGCCTCATCGGGTCGCTGCTCGCGGGCGGGGCGGTGATCGCGATCGTCCAGTTCTTCGTGCAGGGCTACCTCGCGAAGAGCCTGTCGTTCACGTTCGTCGACCTCACCGATGCCTTCCTCGTGGTCCCCATCCTCATCGGCGTCGGCGTGCTGCTCGCGGCGGTGTCGGCGGGCATCGCGATCACCCGATACCTTCGCGTGTAGGCAGGCCGGGGCACGTCCCGGCCGACGGGCGGCGGGGGCTGCGGCATCCGCTAGACTCGAAGGCTGCCCGGCCACCCGCCGTGGCGGCATCCGTCAGCAACGCACTCGAACGAAGGAGCACGCCGTGCCCAGGGAACGCGGTCAGAAGGTCGTGGCGACCAACCGCAAGGCGCGCCACGACTACACGATCGAGGACACCTACGAGGCGGGCATCGTGCTCACCGGCACCGAGGTGAAGTCGCTGCGCGAGGGCCGGGCGTCACTCGTCGACGGCTACGCGTTCATCGACGGCGGCGAGATGTGGCTCGATTCGGTGCACATCCCCGAGTACACCGAGGGCACGTGGAACAACCACTCGCCCCGGCGCAAGCGCAAGCTGCTGCTGCACAAGCACGAGATCGTGAAGATCAGCCACAAGACGAAGGAGGGCGGCTACACGCTCGTCCCCCTGCAGATCTACTTCGCCGACGGGCGCGCGAAGGTCGAGATCGCCGTCGCCAAGGGCAAGCGCGAGTACGACAAGCGCCAGGCCCTGCGCGAGCGCCAGGACAAGCGCGAGGCCGACCGCGCGATCTCGAGCCGGCGCAACCTCGGCGACTAGGCAGCAGGCTCCCAGCCGCCGTGTCGTCCCCGCGCGGTAGGCTCGCGTCGATGGAGACGTCGACGCGCATCCCGGTTCCCGGCACCTACAACTTCCGCGACGTCGGCGGCCTGCCGGCCGTGGGAGGACGGATCCGTGAGGGCGTGCTGTTCCGCTCCGACGGGCTCTACCGGCTTGGCGACGACGGTCGCGACGAACTCCGGCGGCTCGGTGTCGGCATCATCATCGACCTGCGCGACGAGAACGAGTCGCGCGCCATGCCCGACGACCTCGACGGCCTCGACGTCGAGGTGCTCCAGCTGCCCGTGTTCGAGGGCTCCGGCGCCTCGCAGGGCGCCGGCGGCATCTCGCTCGACGCCCTCTACGAGCGCATCGTCACCCAGCACGCCTCGGTGGTCGTGAGCGCGCTCCGCGAGATCGCGAGCGCCGGCGACCGCTCGGTGGTGGTGCACTGCACCGCCGGCAAGGACCGCACGGGCATCGTCGTGGCCCTCGCGCTGCTCGCCGTCGGTGTGGACCACCAGGCCGTCGTCGACGACTACGCGCGCACCGAGGCGAACCTCGCGGGGGAGTGGCTCGAAGAGATGGTCGCGCTGATCGGTCGCTACGGCGTGCCCGACACCCCGGAACTGCGGGTGCTCATGGGTGGCAGCCCGCCCGAGGCGCTCGAGGGCGTGATCGACACCGTCGAGCGCATGCACGGCTCCGTGCGCGAGTACCTGCTCGCGTCGGGCCTCAGCCTCGCCGACCTGTCGGCCCTCGAGCAGCTGCTCGTCGAGCCCGACGCCTGACGCCGCGCCGCCCGCTCAGGCGGGATCGGCCGTGAAGCGTGCGTCGACCGACGCCTCGATGACGAGCTCGGCAGGCGCGAACTCGGGCGCGGGCGGCCCGCTGAGATCGGCCGCCGTGCGCATCATCATCGCCTTGGGCGCGGCGGGCATCGGCTGCGCGCTCAGCATGCCGTGGTCGGCGAGCTCAACGGGAGCGGGCGTGCCGAGTCCGAGCGCCGACGCGTAGACCTGCGCCTTCGCGACGGCATCGGCGACGGCCGCACGCTGGGCGGCCTCCTGCACGCGCCGGCGCGTGGCATCCGTCAACCGCCAGTCGATGCCCCCGACGGCGAGCTCGTCGCCGGTGGCGACCTCGCCGACCCACGCGCCGAGTCGGTCGAGGTCGGTGAACACGACCTCGACGTCGGCGCTGGCCTGGTGCACGACCGGGAGCTGCTTGCCCTCGTTGTTCCACGGACGGTAGGACCACACCCGGAGCTGGCCCGCCGACCACGTGTCGAGGGAACCGGATGCCTCGAGCTGTCGCACCTCGGCCAGCAGCCGTTCGTGCGCGCGGCCCGTGCGTGCGGCCACGTCGTCGCGCGCCGCGCCTGAGCCGCCCACCGACAGGGAGACGGCGGCGAGCTCGGGGGCGATGCGCTCTTCTGCGCGGCCGGTGACGGCGATCGTGGTCGGCATGTTGCCCCTCTCGGATGCGGGTGCCGGAACGACGACCTCGACGCCCGGCGGCCGCGGCAGCGCCCGGCCGACCTCAGCATACGTCTGGCGGCCGACGCCACCCGGGCGGCGGGCGCCCGGAATGTCGGAGGCGGCGCGTATGTTGTAACCTGTAAGGCCGTAGTCCTTCGGGATTGCGGTGATTGGAAACTCCACAGCGTGCGACAACGGCTCGCCGAACCGGTCCCGACCGGGCGGCGTCACATGGGGATGATCGGTTTCGACATCGTCTGCGAACCCACGAGAAGCGGGCCGAGGATGCAGGGTTATCTCGTAAACGATCTCTGCGAAACAATAACTGCCAATAAGAAGCAGTCTGACTTCGCCCTCGCTGCTTAAGCGAGTGCGCTAGTCCGTCAGCCCGGGTCTGTTCCCGCCCCGGTCGCTGGCGTCATCTAGGGAACTTGCTGCGCGTCGTCGCCTGAGCGACGTGCGGGACTTTATCGGGCTGGGCTCGTCGACCTAGGTGCCTGTGGCAAAGGTCGGGGCCGAGTAGAACGCCCTCACAGGATGCGCCCGGAGAAGGCGTGGAATCACAGCGATGGACGGGGGTTCAATTCCCCCCATCTCCACCATCGGCCGTTGTCGCACGTTGTGGAATGAAGGCCGCCCGCGGGGCGGCCTTCGTCGTCTGCGGACCCGAGCGCGCCTCACCAGCCGCTGCGGGTGGGCGTGTGGCCGTCTCGCGCATCCGCGGGCATGGCCATCTCGGCTCGGAACCCCAGCAGCCGGATGGGGCGGCCGGGCTCGATGCGGTCGGCGAGCTCGAGCGCGCCGGCGAGCACCACCTCGGGGTCCGACGTCTCAGGGATCTTCTTCCCGGTCGTCTTGGTGATGAACGGCGCATAGCGGATCTTCAGCGTGAGCCCGACCACGGGGCGACCTTCGGCCGCGACGTCCTTCAGCACGTCGGCCACGAGCTCACGCACCGCCTCGTCGACCTGCGCCGGTGCGATGAGGTCCTCCTGGAACGTCGTCTCCCGGCTGTGCCCACGCGCCACCCACGGCGTGTCGTCGACCTCACGCGCGCCCTCGCCGCGTCCGAGCAGGCCGTACCAGGGACCCATCCGCGGTCCGAACTCAGGCACGAGCACGTCTGGCCCCGCGGCGGCCAGCTCGGCGACCGTGGTGATCCCGTGCGCCGCCAGGCGCTGCGACACCTTCGAGCCGACGCCCCACAGGTCCCGGGTCGGTCGGTGGCCCATGACGTCGAGCCAGTTGGCCGCTGTCAGTCGGAAGACCCCTCGCGGCTTGCCGAACCCAGTCGCGACCTTCGCCCGCACGAGGGTGTCGCCGATCCCCACGCTGCAGTGCAGGGCGGTGCGATCGAGCACGGCGCGCTGGACCGCCCGCGCGTAGGCCTCGGGGTCGTCGGTGCGCACGCCGAGGAACGCCTCGTCCCAGCCGAGCACCTGCACGGTCGCGCCCGGTTGTTCCCGAAGCGTCGCCATGACCTCGGCGGATGCCGCGGTGTACGCGTCGGCGTCCACGGGCAGGATGATCGCGTCGGGCGCCT
Organism: Agromyces sp. 3263; assembly: GCF_031456545.1. Taxonomy (NCBI): domain Bacteria; kingdom Bacillati; phylum Actinomycetota; class Actinomycetes; order Micrococcales; family Microbacteriaceae; genus Agromyces; species Agromyces sp. 3263. Next base: position 796,889 of record NZ_JAVDUV010000002.1, on the reverse strand, counting down.
TGCGCGCGGCGATCCGCAGCGGCATCCCCGAGCCGACGCCGAACTCGCGTGCCTCGTACGACGCCGTCGAGACGACTGCGCGCTCGGTCGGATCCCCGCGGCCGCCCACGATGACCGGCTTGCCCGCGAGTTCGGGATGCCGCAGCACCTCGACCGCCGCGATGAACTGGTCGAGATCGACATGCAGCACCCACGGGGTCGGGCCGTCGCTCACGCCCCCAGTCTGCCTGCACCGACCGTCAGTACGCGACGCCCTCCAGCGATCCGGTCACGAGGTCGGTCGGATGCCACACCGCACAGGCCACGCGGCGGTCGCCGGCCGCCCAGTCCGACTCGCGCGGCGCGAACGAGTACCAGCCGAGCATGGAGTCCGCTGCCGGGATGCCGATGAAGTCGTCGAACCGGGCGAGGCATCCGTCATCGGCCTGCTGCTGCCCGGCCGGCCCCGGCGGATCACCGGGCGGCAGCTCGAAGCCCGCGTACACCTCGTCGTCGTGCGGCTCGGAGCACGGCACGACGGACTCGGGACCGGCGGCCGCGTCCTTGCGCGCGTCGAGGCACTCGCCGACCGCGGGGAGGTACCGAGGAGCCGCGACGGGAGCGCCTGCGGCAGCCCCCGGCGAGGCGGACTGGGATGCGGCGGCGCCGTCGGGTGGGGCTGGAGATGCGGTCGGGCGGGCCGTCGCGGCATCCGTCCACCCGGTCTGCTCGCTCGCCGGCGCGCACGCCGTGAGCACCAGCGCGAGCGCCGCGCACGTCGCTGCAGCACCACCTAGGGCGCCCCGGCGGTTGCGGGTGGGTCGAGCGGGGCGCCGACGGTCACCTGACATGTGGCAGGACCTCGGCGGCGACGAGCTCGAGGTGGTCGAGGTCGCGCAGGTCGACGAGCTGCAGGTACACGCGGTCGGCGCCGAGCTCGCGCAGCCGCAGGATCTTCTCCACGGCGGCATCGGGGGTTCCTGCGATGTTGACCTCGGCGAACGTGTCGGGGTCCGCGTCGATCGCCGCGAGCCGGCGCAGGTAGTCCGCATCGTTCGTCGCGACGATCGTGGGCAGTGCCACCGAGGTGCGCAGGCTCTCCGAGTCGCGTCCGACCTGCTCGCACGCGCGGCGGACGCCGTCGAACGTCTCGGCGATCACGTCCTCGGAGCGGAACCCGATGTTGAACTCCGTGGCGAAGCGGGCGGCGAGCGCCGGCGTGCGCTTCGGGCCCGCTCCGCCGACGATGACCGGCACCGGCGATTGCACCGGCTTCGGCAGCGCGGGCGCCCCTTCGAGCCGGTAGTGCTCGCCGGCGAACTCGAAGGTCTCGCCGACCGGCGTGGACCAGAGCCCGGTGACGATCTCGAGCTGCTCCTCGAACAGGCCGAAGCGCTTCGCCGGGAACGGGATGCCGTACGCCTCGTGCTCCTCGGCGAACCATCCGGTGCCGAGTCCGAGCTCGACGCGGCCGCCTGACATGGCGTCGACCTGGGCGACCTGGATCGCGAGCAGCGACGGGTGCCGGAACGTCGCCGAGGAGACGAGCGTGCCCAGCCGGATGTGGCGGGTGTCGCGTGCGAGGCCCGCAAGGGTGGTCCAGGCATCCGTCGGACCCGGCAGCGGATCGCCGGCGCCCATGCGGAGGAAGTGGTCGGAGCGGAACCAGCCGTCGAAGCCCAGTCGCTCGGCCGCGCTCGCCTGCGCCAGCTGGTCGTCGTAGCTCGCGCCCTGCTGGGGCTCGGTGAAGATGCAGATCTCCATCGTCAGGCCCCCGCTCCGTCGGCGGGCGAAGCGGGCCAGGCCAGGGCAGCGAGCACGGCCTCGTGCAACCGCCCGTTCGTCGCAAGGGAGCTGCCGTGCCATGGGCCTGGTTCGCCGTCGATCGAGGTGAAGCGGCCGCCGGCCTCCTCGATGATCGGCACCAGCGCGGCGAGGTCGTAGGGCTTCACGTCGAACTCCCCGGTGATGTCGATGAGCCCCTCCGCGAGGAGCATGTACGACCACAGGTCGCCGTACGCGCGGTCACGCCACACCCGCTCCGACAGCGCGAGCAGCCGGTCGAGGTATCCGGCGTCGCGCCACTGGGCGAGGCTCTGGAAGCTGAGCGAGGCATCCGACAGATGCTCGACGCCCGAGACGCGCAGGCGCCGAGCACCGGGCACGCGAGCGGATGACGCATCCGCCGCCCCATCGCTCACGCCGAGTTCAGCGGCCGACCCGCTCGTCCACGCGCCGAGCCCGCGCGCCGCCCACCAGCGCCGGCCCATGGCGGGGGAGGACGCCACCCCGACCACGGGCACGCCGTCGACGGCGAGCGCGATGAGCGTGCCCCACACGGGCACGCCGCGCAGGAAGTTCGCGGTGCCGTCGATGGGGTCGATGATCCACTGCCTCGTCGAATCGCCCTCGGTGCCGAACTCCTCGCCGAGGATGCCGTCGCCCGGCCGCGCATCGGCGAGCCGGTCGCGGATCGCGCGCTCGACCGCCAGGTCAGCCTCGGTGACCGGCGTGCGATCGGGCTTCGTCTGCACGTCGAGGTCGACGGCACGGAAGCGCGCGAGCGACACGGCGTCGGCGAGATCGGCGAGTGCGAGGGCGAGATCGAGGTCTTCGGCGAGGTCTGCGGTCACCCGATCAAGGCTATCGGGCCGCTCAGATGAGTCGTACGAGGATCGTCACCGCGATCGCGACCGCGACACAGGTGAGTTGCGGCATCCGCAGCCACCACGCGATGCCCGCGGCGGCGAGCCCCGGAACCATCGTGGCGTCGGCCGACGACCATCGCTCGCCGAGGAGGTTCACCGCGATCAGCCCGGCCAGCAGCGCTGCGGGCAGCGCGTCGACGACCGACTGGATGCGCGGCGGGAAGGTGCGGTCGCCGAGCACCGCCGGACCGATCCCCTTGTAGACCACGTTGATCACCGCCAGGGCGATCACGGCGAGCACGAGGGCCGTCACGGGTCGACGGCCTTCGTGGTGCGAGCTGCGGCCAGGAGCGCCGCGAGCGCGCACGCGAGCAGCGCGACCCCCGCGGGCACCACCAGCGCGGCCACCGCGCCGATGACGCCCGCGACCAGGGCGATGGGGATCATGCGGGGCCGGTCTCGCAGGGCGTCGAGCAGCAGGACGAGGAAGAAGGCGGGGAAGATGACGTCGAGGCCGAGATCGTGCATGAACTCGGTCGACGGCGCGAAGAGGGCGCCGATCGCGGTGCCGGCGATCCACGCCGGCCACTGCACCAGCGTCGCCCCGAACAGCGTGCCGCGGTCGAGGGTGCCGTCGCCGTTCTGCGCCGCGACCCACGACCCGTCGACGACCGCCTGCCCTTCGAGCGCGCGCTGGACGGGACCGCCGTGCAACGAGCGTGCCGACGCAGCACCCATGGGGATGAACCGCGCGTTGATGAGCGCCGCAGCACCCACACCCGCCGCGAGGCCCCCGCCGGAGGCGGCGGTGACCAGCGCGAACTGCGCGGAACCAGAGAACGTGACGGCCGACATCACGATGGCCAGCCAAGCCGGCCAGCCGTTCGTGACGGCGAAGGCGCCGAAGCTCACGGCGAGCGCGAAGGCCCCGATCGCCAGCCCGATGCCGATGCGCACACCGGCGCGCCAGCCGGTCGGGGGCGTCCTCTCGGCAGTCATGCAGTCGACCCTAGAACCTGCCTCCGACGCGCGGATCGCTCGATTGGCGAAACGGGTCGTTCTCCTGATAACGTGGTCCCTCGGTTCGGGTTGTACGAAATTCCCGGATCACGCACCTCTAGCTCAATCGGCAGAGCAACTGACTCTTAATCAGTGGGTTCAGGGTTCAAGTCCCTGGGGGTGCACGGATCGCCCCGAACCTCTCGCCAGGTTCGGGGCTTTCTTCATGCTCCGGATGCCGCGTCCGCCTGGTCGAACACGTGGAACGCGTTGCCGCCCGGCCCCTCGAGCTCGATGACGTGGCCGTCGGGAATCTCGAACGGCACGCCGCGGCGCGGTACCGACGGGTGGGCCGCGAGGTAGGCCTCGAGATCATCGACCTCGTACATCGGGCCGGCCGAGCCCGGATCGGTGGACACCATGACCTGCACGGGCGAGTCGGGCACGGCGAAGGCAACCGTGTCGTCGCCCTCGCGCCAGGCCTCGGACCACCCGAGTTCGTCGCGGTAGAAGTCGATCGCCGAGGGCAGGTCGACGACGGGCACGTAGAGGAAGCGCAACTGCATCGGACACTCCAGACCGTAATCACGTTATGTCGAAACCGAGGCCGACTATACTCGCGTCGTGCGCAGTTGGGTACCCGTTCCGGGGTCGACGAAGGCGCTCCTCGTGCAGGAGGCCCTCACGGCGTTCGGCGCGCGCGGATACGACGCGGTCGGCGTGACCGAGCTCGCGGCATCCGCCGGCGTCACGATCGGATCGCTCTACCACCACTTCGGCAGCAAAGCCGGGCTCTACGACGTCGTGCGCACCGACGTCGAGCGACGCGTCGTCGATCGTATGGAGGGCGCGGCCGCCGTGCGGGGCACGGCCGGGCCCGCCGGGATCGCAACCGTGCTGCTGGTGGGCTATGACTACCTCGTGGCGTCAGGGTTCGCTCGCCTCCTCGCGGAGGCGAGGCCTCCCGAGGCGGGCGACAGCGACCCGATCGCCGACTTCTTCGCCGACACCGCCGACCTCCGCCCCGTGCCACTCGGGTCGCTGGTGCTGGCGGCATGGCGGAAGGCGCTCGACGAGGCATCCGCTCGCATCGCCGGTGGGGAAGACGCGGCGCCGGTGCGCGCCGCCCTCATCGCCCTGCTGGGCGGCGCGACACCCGCTTGAGCCGCGTCGGGCTGACCCCCGTCAGCCCGACGCGCGCCCGATCGTGAGGAGTTCGTCGATCGACGCGATGGTCACGAGCCGCTCAGCCTGGCGGGCGAGCACCTCGTCGAGCGTGATGAGCGCATCGCCCTGCAGGATCGTCAGCGCGACGTACTCCGCGTCGTAGGTCGAGGCCCAGCCGAGCTCATCGGCGACCTTCCAGGCACGACGCCGCAGCACCGCGTCGCCCAGCAGCCTGATCGGGATCTCGGCGATGCGCGCGAGCCGGGCGTTCGCCTCGGCTTCCTGCAGCTCGCCTCGATGCACCGCCTCGTGCAGGGCGTTCAGCACCTGCGAACGCAGCAGCGTGGGCGCCAGGAGCTCGTGGTCGCCGGGTCCCTCGAACTCGTCGGCGACGAGATGGAGCACCGCACTCGCATCGACGATGAACCGCGCCATGACTGCCTCCTCGTGTCGGAGGTGCCCCAAGCTACTCCGTGCCGAGCGCCTGGAGAACCCGTTGCACCGAGCCGCCCAGGTTCCACTCCTCGCCGAGACGTCGCACTTCGGCAGCCTCGATGGCGTCGAGCGGATGCAGCCGCGCGTCGAACGCCTCGAACTCGAGGTTGCGCACGACCTCGACCACGGTGGGCGCGACGTCGAGGTAGTCGGCGGCACCCGTGATGCGTGTGCGCATCGTCGCCGACAACGGCACGGCTGGGTCGCCCGCGGCGGCCACGATCGAGTCGAGGTCGCCGAACTGCTGCAGCAGGCTCGCCGCGGTCTTCTCGCCGATGCCCGCGACACCCGGGAGGCCATCGGACGCGTCGCCGCGCAGCACCGCGAAGTCGGCGTACTGGCTCGGGAGCACCCCGTACTTGCCGACGACGGTCACGTCGGTCAGGACCTCGAGCTTGCTCATGCCCCGCGCCGTGTAGATCACTCGAACGTCGCGGGCATCGTCGACGAGCTGGAACAGGTCGCGATCGCCGGTGACCACGTCGACGGGCATGTCGGCCTGCGTCGCGAGGCTGCCGATGACGTCGTCGGCCTCGTGCCGCGGGGCGCCGATGACGGTGAGGTCGAGGGCGGCGAGGATCTCGCGGATCATCGGGATCTGCGCCTCGAGGGGGTCGGGCGTCTCTTCCACGTCGGGACCCGCGGGCACGATCTCGGCGACCCGGTGGGCCTTGTAGCTCGGGATGAGCTCCACGCGCCAGTGCGGGCGCCAGTCGTCGTCCCAGCAGGCGACGAGGTGCGTCGGCTCGAACTCGGTCACGAGCCTCGCGATGATGTCGAGCAGGCCGCGCACCGCGTTGACGGGCGTGCCATCGGCGCGCTTCAGCGAGTCGGGAACGCCGTAGAACGCGCGGAAGTACAGCGAAGCGGTGTCGAGGAGCATCAGTCGGTCGGCCACAGGGCGATCCTGTCACGGACCGCCGACGGCGAGCGACTTCTGCGACACCACGAGCACGCATGGCGTGGCGAGCAGGGGCTCGAGCTCGGGATAGAGCTCGCGGAGGGGCCCGCGTCGCACCTCGCGGTACCCGATGCGCGCGTACCAGTCCGCCAGGAACCGCTTCGAGGGATGCTGCCACGACGTCGGCACCAGGAGTTCGAGCTGCAGCACGCCGAATCCCCGTGCCTCCGCCCAGCGCTCGGCGAACGAGACCAGGGCGCGACCGATGCCGATGCCCCGATGCGCAGGGTCGGCGGCCAGCATCCCGAACTCGGCCGTGCCGGCGTCGAGGGCGTGCACCCGCACGACGCCGACCACCTCGCCGGCGATGCGGGCGGTGGCGAGTTCCTGCTGCCCGATGAGCTCCGCGATCTCGCGGGCGTCGGTGCGTCGCGCGCCGTCGACCCAGAGCCCGGCCTCGGCGATGACGTACACGCCGTTGATGAGGTCGGCCAACGCCGTGACGAGGGCGGCGTCGTCGGCGGATGCCGCGGGCTCGACATCGATCTCGATGGCGGCATTCGATGCGGAGGTCATCGCATCATTGTGCCGCTGAGGAACCGATCACTCGCTCAGGAACCGACCGCGACATCGACGCCGACCAGCCGCAGTCCCTCATAGGCGAAGCCGGCGACGCAGTAGAGCGCGAGCACCGTGCCCAGCATGGCCTCGCGCAGGGATCCGGTGTCGCCGAGGAGCGGCAGCGCGACGCGGCCGCTCGGCAGCCACATGCGGTTCAGCACCGGCACGGGCCGGAGCCGCTCGGGCGGCCGCGGCACCCATGGCCAGAGCAGGCCGGGGATGCCGCCGGTGGTGAGGAAGTCGCCGGCGAGGTGCGCGGCGAACCCGATCGTGACCGCGAGGGGGAACCACGCGACCTGCTCGGGGGCGACCACGACGATGAACATGCCGAGCAGGGCGCCGAGCAGCCACGCCGCCGCCCAGCTGCGCACGTAGTCCCTGGCCTTGATGCCGAAGCAGGTGAGCACCGCGGTCCCGATGCCGGCGCCGATCGCGATGGAGTCACGGTCGTCGGTGGCGAAGGTGAGGAGGGTGAGCGCCCAGGCCGCGGCGGCCACGACGAGCACGGCGATGGCGGAATGGGCGCCACGGCGGTGCCCGCCCGAGAGCGTCTCGACCGTGCCGGTCACGAGGCGACCGAGGATCGGCACCGAGTGCGAGATGGTGGCGCTGTGGTGGTCGGCGTCGGGGAGGAGCGCCGCGCCGGCGGCCACGGCGGCGCCGGCGAGCACGCCCACGGGGTCGAGGGGATAGACCCCGAGCCCGATCAGCGGCATCGTTCCGGTGATCGCGACCCATGCCGCGGCGCCGCTCGTGGCGTGCGTGATGCCCATCATGACGTGCTGCGTGCTCCTGGTCGGCCCTTCGATGGCCGATCGGCCGTCGACCATTCTGCACGCTGCCGGCGACATCCAGCGGAGGCGCGTGGTGCCCGAATTGGGGCGCGCGCCCAGCGGAGTCGCGGGTCTAGGCTGGCGCCGTCGCGCTGCATCGGCGCTGGGGCGGAGGATCGAATGCGACGCAGGGGAACGATGGCGTTCGGGGCGCTCGTCGCGACGGCGGCGGTGCTGCTCAGCGGGTGCACCATGGGTGCCGCCGCCCCATCGGCGACGCCGCTCTCGACCGATCGGCCGGGCTACGGAAACCCGCCGGCCGACGCGCTCGCCGAGGTGACCGACGAACGGGTGAAGGCCGCGATCGACGCGATCCCCGGCCGCATCGACGAGCTGTTGGAGACGTCGGGCGTTCCGGGGCTCGCGATCGCGGTCGTGTACGACGGCGAGACGGCCTACGCCGACGGATTCGGCGTGCGCAACCTCGACACGGAGGAGCCCGTCGACACCGACACCGTGTTCCAGATCGCCTCCATGTCGAAGTCGGTGGGTGCCACGGTGGTCGCGCACGAGGTGGCGGAGGGGGTCGTCTCGTGGGACACGCCGGTCGTCGAGCACCTGCCCGAGTTCGCGCTCGCCGATCCATGGGTCACCGAGCACGTCACGATCGGCGACCTCTACGCCCACCGTTCCGGGCTCTACAAGCACGCGGGCGACGAGCTCGAGGACCTCGGGTACGACCGGGCCGAGGTGCTCCAGCGCCTGCGCTACACCCCGTTGTCGCCGTTCCGTTCGACCTACGCCTACGGGAACTACGACATCACCGCCGCGGCCCAGTCCGTCGCGAACGCGGCGGGCGCCGACTGGGCCGACCTCTCCGAGCAGGTGCTCTACGAGCCGCTCGGCATGTCGGCGACGAGCTCGCGGTTCGACGACTTCATGGCGAGCAAGGATCGCGCGGACGGCCACATCCTCGACGGCGACGAGTGGATCGTGACCCCGAGCCAGCGCCAGCCCGACGCGCAGTCGCCCGCGGGCGGCGTGAGCTCGAGCATCTCGGACATGGCGACGTGGCTGTCGATGGTGCTCGCCGCATCGGGTCCGGATGCCGCGGCGAACGAGGTGCTGACGCCCGAGGCGCTCCTGCCGGCCATCACGGCGCAGTCGGTCGCGGGACCGGCGCAACTCGGCTACCAGCGCTCGGGCTTCTACGGGCACGGCTTCAACGTCGGCACGACCGCGGGAGGCCTCGCCTCGGTGAGCCACTCGGGTGCCTTCGCGCTCGGCACGGGCACCACGTTCAGCAGCCTCCCCGAGGCCGGCCTCGGGGTGGTGGTGCTCACGAACGGCTCGGCGAACGGCCTGGCGGAGTCGGTCGCGGCCGACTTCATGGATCTGGCCCAGTTCGGCGAGATCCGCCAGGACTGGTGGCAGCTCTACTCGGGGCAGCTCGGGCCGCTCGGCGACCCGGTGGGCGAGCTCGTCGGCCAGTCGCCGCCGGCGGATGCCGCGCCGGCCCGCCCGCTCGCCGACTACGCCGGCGACTACGCCAACGAGTACTTCGGCACCGCCCGCGTCTCCGTCGTCGGCGACTCGCTCGAGCTGACGGTCGGCCCCGGCACCGTGGTGTGGCCGCTCGAGCACTGGGACGGGGATGTCTTCGTGTTCGAGCCGTTCAGCGAGAACGCGCCGCTCGGCAGCGTGTCGCAGGCGACGTTCGACGGCGGGAACCTCGTGATCGAGCTGCTCGACGAGCACCAGCTGGGCACGTTCACACGCGCCGGGTGAGCACGCGCGCCAGTGGGATGTCGCCGGCGTCAGTCGTCGAAGCCCCGCGCCACGAGCGCCTCGCCGAGGTGCTCGGCGGTGCGCAGCGAGCGCACGATGACGGGCACGGCGAGCGCCAGCACGGAGCCCTCCGCACCGCGCGCCTTGCGGGCGTCGAGCACTTCCCGCACGAGCTCGGCGAGCAGCGGCACGCAGCGGATGGCGAGGGCGAGTGCCAGCCCGACGCGGTCGGCGTCGATCCAGCGCCGGAACGGTCGCAGCAGGGCCTGCATGGCGTCGAGCGTCGCCGTCACGGGTGTCGTGAGCGTGTAGAGAGCAGCGAGCGCCACAGCGAGCACGAGGCGGGTGCCCATCACCGCGGCGGCCTCCCAGCCGTTGAAGACGACCTGCAGCGGCACCGTGAACGCGAGCACCCAGAGGATGGGCACCACCTGTCGCCAGGCGAGCGCGAACGGCACCCGGGCTGCGGCGAAGAGCACCACGACGAGCACGGATGCCGCGCCCAGCCACCACGGCGACGCCGTCAGCGCGATCGCGGTGACCAGCACGGCGAGCACTCCGAGCTTCACGAGGGCGGGGCACCGGTGCACGAACGAGGTGCCCGGATGGAAGACGCCGATCATCGCGTTCCCGTCATCCGATGAGGGCCCGGTAGGCGTCGAGCGCCGCGCGCGGCACATCGTCGGCGACGACCCGCCCGGCCTCCATGACCACGACGCGGTCGAACGACTCGAGCAGCTCGAGCTGGTGGCTCACCACGATGAGCTGCTGGTCGAGCGTCTCGAAGTGCTCGGCGATGCGCCGGGCGTTGCGGGCGTCCAGAAGCGTCGTCGGCTCGTCCGCCACGACGACGGCGGGCTCGGCGACGAGGACCGACGCGATGGCGAGCAGCTGCTTCTGCCCGCCCGAGAGCCGGTGCGCCGGGCGGTCGGCGAGGTCGGTGAGCCCGGCGCGCTCGAGGGCCGCATCGACGCGCGCCGCGGCATCCGCCGGCTCGAGCCGGTGGCGGCGCAGCGTGAACGCGACGTCCTCGCGCACGGTGGGCATCACGATCTGGTTGTCGGCGTTCGTGAACACGAAGCCGACCCGGCGCCGCACCTCGCGGCCCTGCCGGCGCACGTCGAGCCCGTCGACGACGACCCGGCCTTTCGACGGCGTCACGAGCCCGTTGATCATGCGCGCCAGCGTCGACTTGCCCGAGCCGTTGGCCCCGACGATGCCGATCCGGCGCTCGCGCAGCACGAGCGACACGTCGTCGACGACGCGCTCGGCGCCGAAGTCGTGGCTCACCCGCTCGAAGAGGATCTCGCTCATGCGACCCGCTCCACGATCATCGCGATGCCCTGCCCGCCGCCGATCGAGCAGGCGGCGAGGCCGGGACGCGCGTCGTCGGCGGCGGCCATCCGCGCGGCGAGCCGCACGAGCAGTACGGCACCGGATGCCCCCCACGGATGGCCCATGGCGATCGCACCGCCGTCGGCCGAGACGAGCTCCTCGTCGAGGCCGAGGTCGTCACTCACGGCGAGCACCTGGGCGGCGAACGCCTCGGTGATCTCCACGAACCCGAGGTCGCCGATGGTCACGCCCGCGCGCTCGAGGGCGGCCCGTGCTGCGGGCGCCGCGCCGAGCCCGGGAAGAGCGGGGTCGCCTGCGGCGACGGCGGCAGCACGCACGCGGAGCGCGGGGAGGCCGAGCTCGCGTGCGACGCGCTCGGTGGTGACCGCCATGGCGGCCGCGCCGTCGGAGAAGCCGCACGAGTTGCCGGCCGTGACCGTGCCCCGAGCGGATGCGTCGTGGCGCGGCGTCGCGGACGTGGCATCCGTCGCCTCGTGGCCGGCGAACGCCGGCGCGAACCGGGCGAGACGTGCCAGGTCCATCCCCGCGCGCGGACGGTCGTCGCGCGACACCCCGCCGACGGCGACGAGCTCGGCGTCGAACACGCCGGCGAGCTGTGCGGCGGCGGCGCGGGCGTGCGAGCGGGCGGCCCAGGCGTCCTGCCGCGCCCTCGAGATGCCGAGCACGGCGGCGAGCCGGTCGGCGGCCGGCCCCATGTCGGGGTCGGGGAATCCGGCGGGTGCGAAGGGCGCCCGGCTGTAGCGTTCGCCCGTCCCGGGCCATGCCCGGTGCGGGGCGGTGGACGCCGACTCCGCCCCGCCCGCGAGCAGGAGCCGCGCGTCCCCGGCTCGCACCCGGGAGGCCGCCTGCATCACGGCGTCGAGGCCCGACCCGCACTGCCGGTCGACCGTGACGCCGGGCACGCGATCGCCGAGGCCGGCTCGCAGCGCCGCGACCCGGGCGACGTCGCCGCCCGGACCCATGCAGTTGCCGAGCACCACGTCGTCGATCTCGATCCCGGCGGGCGCCAGGGCAGCGGCCACCTCGGCGAGCACTGGAGCGGCGAGCGCATCCACGCTGTGGCCGGCGAACCCGCGGCCGGCCGTGGCGATCGGCGTCCGCCGGGCGGCGACGAGTACCGGCGCCGCGGTCATGAGCTGCTCCCGGTCGATGGCGCGGGGATCGTGGACGAGGCTGCCACGAGCTCGCCCGACGCGAGCTCGTCGCGCAGGGCGCCGCGCGCGACCTTGCCCGAGGCGGTGCGCGGCACGTCGCGCACGACCCACCGGCGTGGCAGCTCCACGGGGGAGAGCGTCCGGCGCGCCCCGGCGACCACGTCGTCGAGGCGGACGCCGACCTCGAGCTCCACGACGGCGACGAGTCGCTGGCCGAGGAGCTCGTGCGGCTCGCCGAGCACGGCCGCCCCGGCCACGCCCGGCAGCGCCTCGAGTCGCGCCTCGACGTCCTCGGCGAGCACCGTGGCGCCCGCGGTCGTGATCGCCGCGTCGCCGCGTCCGAGCACGCGCAGCGCGCCCGAGCCGGCGCGTTCGGCCAGGTCGCCCACCGTCGCGAAACCGCGCTCATCGCGTCGCAGCATCCCGCCGCCGATGACGCCGAGCGCGAGGTACGCCGATCTGGCCCACACCTCGTCGCCCGCCGCGGCCGGCCGCAGCTCCACCTCGACCCCGGGGAACGCGTCGAGGCCCGCAGGGCCGGCGCCAGCGCGGTGCACACGGGCGAGCACGAACGACAGCTCGGCCGCGCCGTAGTACTCGTTGAGCCGGATGCCGCGAGCCGCCGCCCTGGCGCGGAGCGCGTCGCTCATGGCCGCCCCGGCGACGATCGCCGCGGGGGGAACGGCGACGTCGTCGAGCAGCCGGGCGAGCCGGGTCGGGGTCGCGTGCACCACGGTCGCACCGACGAGGTCGTCGGTGGCCGACGCGCCGAGCCAGAGCGCGTGCAGCACGGCGTAGAGGTGCATCGACACGTGGAGGGGACCGGTCACCGCGACGCGATCCCCGGCGCCGAGGCCGGCGAGCTCGGCGAGCGGGCCGGCCGAGGCGAGCCACGACGCGTTCGTGCGGGCGACGACCCGCGGCATCCCGGCCGCGCGCGACGACCCCGAGGTGAGCAGCGAGAGCTCGGTGCCGGCCGGCAGCTCGCCCGTGATCCGATCGGCGTCGCGCTGCGAGCCGCCGACGAGCACCGGCCGGCCCCGGTCGAGGGCGGCGAGCACGGTGCTGACCACGTCGACGGGCGGGGTGCCGACGGGGCATCCGACCGCACCAGGGCCGGGTGGAAGCCGCACCCCGTCGACGAGTGCGGCGAGCTCGCCGTACCGCACGAGGTCACGGCCGAAGGCGAGCGCCACGTCGCCGGGCGCCCCGCGGAGCCAGCCGGTCATGCGCCGGTGGCGACCGCCGCGGTGCGCTGCCACGGCCACGGCTGCGGCGCGATGAGGCCGGGCCAGGCGCGGTGCACGCCCTTCGCGACGAGCACCGTCACGACGACCTTCACCAGGTCGCCGGGGAGGAACACCAGGGAGCCGAGGAACGCGACGTCGATCGGGGTGCCCGTGATCGCCGCGAACACCGGCACGCCCACGAGGTAGACGGCCACGATGCCGCCGAGCGCCGTCGCGGCCAGCGCGGGCAGCACGCGATACCGGGGGAGGAGGCGCGCCGTGCACCAGCCGATGACGACGACGCCCAGGAGCCAACCGATGAGGTAGCCCACCGAGGGGCCGACGAACACGCCGAGTCCGCCGCGGCCGCCCGAGAGCAGGGGCAGGCCCGCCGCGACGAGCGCCAGCAGGAGCAGCACCGACAGGAACCCCTTGCGCGCGCCGAGGATCGCGCCCGCGAGCATGACGCCGAGCGTCTGGAACGTGATGGGCACCGCCGTGCCGCCCACGTACAGCGCGCCCGGCAGCCCGAGGGCGGCGATGAGCGCGGCGAAGACGGCGATCTGAGCCAGGTCGGTCGCGGTGGTGCGACGGCGACGATCGGGGGCGACGGATGCCGCGGGGTCGGCGGCTGCGTCGTGCGAGGTGTGCTGGGCGGCGCTCATCGGGTCTCCCTCTCGTGGCGGATGCGGGCATCGTGCCCGGATCTCACGCTACGAAAACGGGGGAGCGCCCCGTCGCCCTGGGCGTACAAGAATCGCCGTGCGTTTTTGGAACGCCGGCGTCGTCCCGCCCGACGGAGCACGTCGGTGGCGGAGACGCCTCAGGCGGCGCGGGCCTCGATCGTGGCGGCGGCGCCGATGGTCGGGAGCGATACGGCATCCGACTCGGACTCGGCGACGACCACGGGCTCGGCCCAGACGACGAGGGGAGCGGGCTCCCAGCTCAGGGCGAGCGGCTCGTCCTCGGCCGGCACGACGACGGCGACCGACTCGCGCTCGTCGAGCAGGGTGCGAGTGAGTTCGGCGGCGATCTGGTGGGTCAGCATGGCGTGGAAGATGCGGTCGGTGTCGGCGTCGGTGCGACGCACGAGCGACCAGGCCCCGTTGGGACCGATGAACTCCGAAAGCCGGGCGTTCAACAGTTCGAAGAGGTGCTCGCCCCGAAGGTCGGCCGCGGTCGCGCGCGGCTTGGGGGCGGCGGCGTGGGCGGCGGCCTGTGCGGCAAGCCTCGCTCTGCGCCAGCGGCGGAACATCGGTGGCCCCTCTCGGTGGGAACGGTCCGCACGGTTCAGGCCGGGCGGCGGGTCGTGATTTCAGTCTCTGCCCGTGCGCCGCGGATCGCGGTTGACACGCCGCAGTCGCCGGTTTGCGAGACCGGTCGAGAGGGGGATCGGGTGAGCTCCGTCGACGATGCTACTCGGTCAGCTCGGCGCGCTTCGACTCGTCGGCGACGGTGCCGATCGCGATGGCGAGGCTGGCCGCCCAGGAGATCCACATGAGGAGGAGGCGCCAGTCCCGCGGGCCCGACGCGGTGGCCTTCACCACGCCGATCGCGCCGAAGATCGAGCTGATCACTGCTCCGCTGAAGAGGTACTTGCGCATGCCGCAACGCTATCGGATCGGCATCCGCCCGCCGAGGGGTTGCGCGTGACACGTCCACCCCCTTCGCGCGACGGAGCGACTGTTAGCCTGAACGGATCGCGAGGGAGGGACACCCGCCACATGCACGCCCCTGAATCGGAGCGCGACGAGCTCTACGTCGACCACGTCTACGACATGATCGTGGTCTCGAACCGGCTTCCCGTCGACTACCGCGAGGGCCCCGACGGAACCACCCAGTGGAACAGCTCGCCGGGCGGCCTGGTGACCGCCCTCGAGCCGGTGATGCGCGCCGCCGACGGCGCCTGGATCGGCTGGGCGGGCGTCGCCGACCGTGAGTTCCCTCCGTTCGAGCACGACGGCATCTCGATCATCCCGGTGCCGCTCTCGGCCGACGAGCTCGAGGACTACTACGAGGGCTTCTCCAACGACACACTGTGGCCGCTGTACCACGACGTCATCGCGCCGCCGTCCTTCCACCGCGAGTGGTGGGAGGCGTACGTGCGCGTCAACCGGCGCTTCGCCGAGGCCGCCGCCCGTGCGGCATCCGACGGCGCCGTCGTCTGGGTGCAGGACTACCAGCTGCAACTGGTGCCGCGGATGCTGCGCGAGAGCCGCCCCGACCTCGTGATCGGGTTCTTCAACCACATCCCGTTCCCCGCCTACGGGATCTACTCGCAGCTGCCGTGGCGGCGGCAGGTGATCGACGGACTGCTCGGGGCCGACGTGATCGGCTTCCAGCGCGCCGCCGACGCCGGCAACTTCTCGCGTGCGGTGCGCCGCCTGTTCGGCTACTCCACGCACGGCACGATCATCGACGTGCCCGACGACGGGGGCGATCCGCGGCGAGTGGTGGCGCGGCACTTCCCCATCTCGATCGACACCGCGGGGTTCGAGGAGCTTGCCCGTCGCGCCGACGTCCAGGAGCGCGCGCAGGAGATCCGCGAGAGCCTCGGCAACCCCGAGACGATCATGCTCGGCGTCGACCGGCTCGACTACACCAAGGGCATCCGGCACCGCATCAAGGCCTTCGGCGAACTGCTGCGCGATGGACGGCTCAAGGTCGAGGACGTCACGCTCGTGCAGGTGGCGAGCCCGTCGCGAGAGCGCGTCGAGACGTACCGACAGCTCCGCGACGAGATCGAGCTCGCGGTGGGCCGGCTCAACGGCGACTACTCCACCCTCGAGCACCAGGCCATCGCCTACCTCCACCACGGCTACCCGCGCGAGGAGATGGTGGCGCTCTACCTGGCGGCCGACGTCATGCTGGTCACCGCGCTGCGCGACGGCATGAACCTCGTGGCCAAGGAGTACGTGGCCTGCCGGTTCGACGACGACGGGGTCCTGCTGCTCAGCGAGTTCACCGGGGCTTCCGATGAGCTCCGGCAGGCGGTGCTGGTGAACCCGCATGACATCGAGGGCCTGAAGGACGCGATCGTCGAGGCGACCCGGATGCCGAAGCGGGAGCGCTCCCGTCGCATGCGGGCACTGCGCAAGCGGGTGCGCGACAACGACGTGGCCCACTGGTCGGCGAGCTTCCTCGAGACGCTGACCGGCGCGGGCATCATCAAGCCCGGGGTGTCCGATCCGCTGCAGGCGGCCATCAACCGGATGGCGGGCACGGAGCGGCTGCTCGTCGCCCTCGACTTCGACGGCACCCTCGCGCCGCTCGTCGACCGGCCCGAGGACGCGCGAGCGACCGACCGGGCGCGGGCGGCGATCGAACGACTCGGCGCCGCCGACGACACCCGGGTGGCCATCGTCTCCGGACGGGCCCTCGAGAGCCTCGGCCAGGTCGCCAGTCCGCCGGAGGGCACGCTCCTCAGCGGATCGCACGGGGTGGAGCTGCAGCTCGACCCCGCCGGCGTCACGATCGACCTTCGCGAGTCCGAGACGGCGAAGCTCGAACGGCTGTCGTCGATCGTCGAGGAGATCGCGTCGGGCGCCGACGGCGCGTGGATCGAGCACAAGCCGGCCGGGCTCGCCCTGCACACGCGCCGACTCACCGGCAACGCCGGCACCGCACTGCAGCACGCGGCGCGGAACCGGGTCGAGGCCGAACTGCTCGGCATCACCGTGCGCACCGGCAAGTCGGTGCTGGAGTTCGCGGTGCGCTCGAGCGACAAGGGGGAGTCCCTGACCCGCCTGCGGCAGCACGTGGGCGCGACGGCGGTGATGTACGTGGGCGACGACGTCACCGACGAGGACGCGTTCGCGACCCTCGACGCCGAGGACGTCGGCGTGAAGGTGGGTCAGGGCAAGTCGATCGCGACGTACCGGGTGCGCAGTCCCGAGGACGTCGCCGACCTCCTCGAGCGCCTCGCCGATGCCCGTGACGCGGCGCGCGAGGCCCCTTCGCGCTGGCCATAGACTCGAAGGCATGTCGGAGTTCGATCCCAAGCCCCGTAGTCGCACCGTCACCGACGGCATCGAAGCCATGACCAGCCGCGGGATGCTCCGCGCCGTCGGCATGGGCGATGCGGACTGGGACAAGCCGCAGATCGGCATCGCGAGCTCGTGGAACGAGATCACGCCCTGCAACCTCTCCCTGGCGCGGCTCGCGCAGGCGGCGAAGGAGGGCGTGCACGGCGGTGGCGGATACCCGCTGCAGTTCGGCACCGTCTCCGTCTCCGACGGCATCTCGATGGGCCACGAGGGCATGCACTTCTCGCTCGTCTCCCGAGAGGTCATCGCCGACTCCGTCGAGGTCGTCATGCAGGCCGAGCGCCTCGACGGCTCCGTGCTGCTCGCCGGCTGCGACAAGTCGATCCCCGGCATGCTGATGGCCGCCGCGCGACTCGACCTCGCGTCCGTGTTCCTCTACGCCGGCTCGATCGCGCCCGGCTGGGTGCGCCTCTCCGACGGCACCGAGAAGGACATCACGATCATCGACTCGTTCGAGGCGGTCGGCGCCGTGCGTGCCGGCACCATGAGCGAGGCCGACGCGAAGCGCATCGAGTGCGCGTTCGCGCCCGGCGAGGGCGCGTGCGGCGGCATGTACACGGCCAACACCATGGCCTCGGTCGCCGAGGCCCTCGGGTTGTCGCTGCCGGGCTCGGCGTCACCGGCATCCGCCGATCGCCGTCGCGACTACTACGCGCACCGCTCGGGTGAGGCCGTCGTCAACCTGCTGAAGCACGGCATCACGGCCCGCCAGATCCTCACCAAGCAGGCCTTCGAGAACGCCATCGCCGTCGGCATGGCCCTCGGCGGCTCCACCAACATCGTGCTGCACCTGCTCGCCATCGCCCGCGAGGCCGAGGTCGAGCTGACCCTCGACGACTTCAACCGCATCGGCTCGAAGGTGCCGCACATCGGCGACCTCAAGCCGTTCGGCAAGTACGTGATGAACGACGTCGACCGCCGTGGTGGCCTGCCGGTGCTCATGAAGGCGCTCCTCGACGCCGGGCTCATGCACGGCGACGCGCTCACCGTCACCGGCAAGACCCTCGCCGAGAACCTCGCCGAGATGGACATCCCCGACCTCGACGGCGAGGTGCTGCGCACCCTCGACAACCCGATCCACGAGACCGGCGGCCTCACCATCCTGCACGGCTCGCTCGCCCCCGAGGGCGCCGTCGTCAAGACGGCCGGATTCGACGCCGCCACGTTCGAGGGCCCTGCGCGGGTGTTCGAGCGGGAGCGCGCCGCGATGGACGCCCTCACCGCCGGCGAGATCAAGCACGGCGACGTGGTCGTCATCCGCTACGAGGGCCCCAAGGGCGGTCCGGGAATGCGGGAGATGCTCGCGATCACCGCGGCCATCAAGGGCGCTGGGCTCGGAAAAGATGTACTACTCTTGACGGACGGTCGATTCTCAGGCGGCACAACCGGCCTCTGCATCGGCCATCTGGCACCCGAAGCGGTGGACGCAGGTCCTATCGCCTTCGTGCGCGATGGTGATCTGATACGGGTCGATATCGCAGCTCGTTCCATCGACCTACTGGTCGACGATGCCGAGCTGGCTGCCCGCCGTGAAGGCTGGGCTCCGCTTCCTCCGCGCTATACCCGTGGCGTCCTCGCGAAGTACTCCAAGCTCGTGCGTTCCGCCGCAGAAGGCGCCACGACGGGGTGAGTGCTGCGCTCCCCGCACACACCGTCCATCAGAACAGGAACCGAATGACCACGGAATCGACGCCCGTGCCTTCGCCCGCCCCAGTGCCGTCCGGCGCTCCCGTCGAGATGACGGGTGCCGAGGCGGTCGTCCGCTCGCTCGAGATGCTCGGCATCACCGACGTCTTCGGCCTGCCCGGCGGCGCGATCCTCCCCGTCTACGACCCGCTGCTCGACAGCCGCAAGCTGCGGCACATCCTCGTGCGCCACGAGCAGGGTGCCGGCCACGCGGCCGAGGGCTACGCCTCGTCGTCCGGCAAGCTCGGCGTCGCCATCGCGACGTCGGGTCCGGGCGCGACGAACCTCGTCACGGCCATCGCCGACGCCCACATGGACTCGGTGCCGATCCTCGCGATCACCGGCCAGGTGTTCTCGAACCTCATGGGCACGGATGCCTTCCAGGAGGCCGACATCGTCGGCATCACCATGCCCATCACGAAGCACTCCTTCCTCGTGAAGGACCCTGCCGACATCCCGGGCACGATCGCGGCGGCGTACCACATCGCCACGACGGGGCGTCCGGGCCCCGTGCTCGTCGACATCACCAAGGACGCGCAGCAGGCGAAGTTCACCTTCCGCTGGCCGCCGAAGGTCGACCTGCCGGGCTATCGGCCCATCACGAAGGCGCACGGCAAGCAGGTCGCCGCCGCCGCACAGCTGCTCGCCGAGGCGAAGCGCCCGGTGCTCTACGTGGGCGGGGGCATCATCCGCTCGCACGCCTCCGAGGAGCTGCTCGCGCTCGCGGAGGCGACGAACGCACCGGTCGTGACCACGCTCATGGCTCGCGGCGCGTTCCCCGACTCGCACCAGCAGCACCTTGGCATGCCGGGCATGCATGGCACGGTCCCGGCCGTGATCGCGCTGCAGGAGGCCGACCTCCTGCTGGCGCTCGGCTCCCGGTTCGACGACCGCGTGACCGGCAAGGCCGCGCTGTTCGCGCCGAATGCCAAGGTCGTGCACGTCGACATCGACCCCGCCGAGATCTCGAAGATCCGCACGGCCGACGTGCCGATCGTCGGCGACCTGAAGGACGTGCTCGTCGACCTGCTCGCCGCCTACGGTGACGCCACGACGGGCGGCCGGCCCGACATCGACGAGTGGTGGGCCACGCTCGACGGACTCCGCTCCGAGTTCCCGCTCGGCTTCTCGAAGCCCTCCGACGGGTTGCTCGCACCGCAGCACGTCATCCAGCGCATCGGCGAGCTCACGGGGCCCGAGGGCGTCTACGCCGCGGGCGTGGGCCAGCACCAGATGTGGGCCGCGCAGTTCATCAAGTACGAGCGACCCAACTCTTGGCTGAACTCGGGCGGCGCCGGCACCATGGGCTACGCGGTGCCCGCGGCGATGGGCGCCAAGGTCGCACAGCCCGACCGCGTGGTCTGGGCGATCGACGGCGACGGCTGCTTCCAGATGACCAACCAGGAGCTCGCCACCTGCACCCTGAACGACATCCCGATCAAGGTCGCGATCATCAACAACTCCTCGCTCGGCATGGTGCGCCAGTGGCAGACGCTGTTCTACGACGGCCGCTACTCGAACACCGACCTGAACACCGGGCACGACACCGTGCGGGTGCCCGACTTCGTGGCGCTCGCCGAGGCCTACGGAGCGCTCGGCATCCGGGTCACCAAGGAGGAAGAGGTCGACGCCGCCATCAAGCTGGCGCTCGAGACCAATGACCGCCCGGTGGTGATCGACTTCGTCGTCTCGGCCGACGCGATGGTCTGGCCGATGGTGCCGCAGGGCGTGTCGAACAGTTACATCCAGTACGCCCGCGATCACTCGCCGGCCTTCAGCGAGGAGGACTGACCATGTCGACCCACGTGCTCTCCCTCCTCGTCGAGGACAAGCCCGGCCTGCTGACCCGCGTCGCCGGACTCTTCGCGCGACGCGGCTTCAACATCGAGTCGCTCGCGGTGGGCCACTCCGAGATCGAGGGGCTCTCGCGCATCACGGTCGTGGTCGACGTCGAGGAGCTTCCCCTCGAGCAGGTGACGAAGCAGCTCAACAAGCTCATCAACGTCATCAAGATCGTCGAGCTCGACCCCAACCAGTCGGTGCAGCGCGAGCACCTGCTCATCAAGGTGCGCGTCGACAACGCGACCCGCTCGCAGGTGCTCGAGGCGGTCAACCTCTTCCGCGCCCGCGTCGTCGACGTGTCGACCGACGCCCTCGTGATCGAGGTCACCGGCGACTCCGGCAAGACCACCGCGTTCCTCCGGGTGCTCGAGCCCTACGGCATCAAGGAGATCGCCCAGTCGGGCCTCCTCGCGATCGGCCGTGGCGGCAAGTCCATCACCGAGCGCGTCTTCAAGAACTGATCACGGATGCCGCGGCGCGCCGTCGCGGCATCCGTCACCTGAACCGAAACCAAGGAGAAAGACAGCACATGGCTGAGATCTACTACGACAAGGACGCCGACCTCGCGCTCATCCAGGGCAAGAAGGTCGCGGTCATCGGCTACGGCTCGCAGGGACACGCGCATGCGCAGAACCTCCGCGACTCGGGCGTCGAGGTCGTCATCGGCCTCAAGGAGGGCTCCAAGTCGAAGTCCAAGGCCGAGGAGGCGGGCTTCGAGGTCAAGAGCGTCGCCGACGCCGCGGCCGGTGCCGACGTCATCGTCATCCTCGCGCCCGACCAGTACCAGCGCCACATCTACGCCGAGTCCATCAAGGACAACCTCGCCGAGGGCAAGACCCTCGTGTTCGGCCACGGCTTCAACATCCGCTTCGGCTACATCGAGGCGCCCGAGGGCGTCGACGTCGTCATGGTCGCCCCGAAGGGCCCCGGTCACACCGTGCGGCGCGAGTACGAGGCGGGTCGCGGCGTGCCCGTGATCGTCGCCGTCGAGAAGGACGCGTCGGGCAACGCCTGGCCGCTCGTGCTCTCGTACGCGAAGGCGATCGGCGGCCTGCGCGCCGGCGGCATCAAGACGACCTTCACGGAAGAGACCGAGACCGACCTGTTCGGCGAGCAGGCCGTGCTCTGCGGCGGAGTCTCGCAGCTGGTGCAGTACGGCTTCGAGACCCTGACCGAAGCGGGCTACCAGCCGCAGGTCGCCTACTTCGAGGTGCTCCACGAGCTGAAGCTCATCGTCGACCTCATGTGGGAGGGCGGCATCGCCAAGCAGCGCTGGTCGGTCTCCGACACGGCCGAGTACGGCGACTACGTCTCGGGCCCCCGCGTCATCGACCCGCACGTCAAGGAGAACATGCAGGCCGTGCTCGCCGACATCCAGTCGGGCGCGTTCGCCGAGCGCTTCATCGCCGACCAGGATGCCGGTGCCCCCGAGTTCCTCGAGCTCCGCAAGAAGGGCGAGGCGCACCCCATCGAGGCGACCGGCCGTGAGCTGCGCAAGCTCTTCGCCTGGAACGCGTCGAACGACGACGACTATGTGGATGGCGAGGTCGCTCGCTGACGCGAGCTTCGCTCGTCGACGGCGCGTCATCGCGTCGTGAGGCCCGCTCCGGATGCTCCGGGGCGGGCCTTTCCGTCGGTCCCGGAGCCCGGCCAGTCGTCCCGTGCCATGCTCGTATGAGCGAGTTGCCCGGAAGCACTTGTCCAAGCGGTCGCCGGTGTGGTCGCATGCCTTCCATGACCGAACTCCCACACCACCACTCCGACCCGACCCCGCGCTGGTGCTCGTGCGCCGTGCCCGACGACGACGCAGCGCCCACGGGCTCCGGACTCACCCGACGGAACATGCTCGTGGGGATCTCGGCCGCCGGCGCGCTTGCCGCGGTCGGATGGCCGGGCGCCGCCCAGGCCGTCCCGAATGACAAGTCGGTGACCATCACGATCATGGGCACCTCCGACCTGCACGCCAACGTCATCAACTGGGACTACTACAAGGACGCCGCCTACAGCGACGCCCAGGGCAACGTGGTCGGGTTGGCGCGCGTCTCCAGCGTCGTCAACGAGATCCGCGCCCAGCGGGGCCGTGAGCACACGCTGCTCTTCGACGCTGGCGATACGATCCAGGGCACTCCGCTGGGGTTCTACTACGCGACCGTCGAGCCGGTCACCGAGACGGGCGCGATCCATCCCATGGCCGCGCAGATGAACGCGATCGGCTACGACGCCGTCGCGCTCGGCAATCACGAGTTCAACTACGGCCTCGAGTTCCTCGACAACTGGATCTCGCAGATGGACGCCGACGTGCTCGCGGCGAACGCCGTGCACGCCGGCACGAAGGTGCCCGCGTACCTCCCGTACACGATCAAGACGATGAAGGTGAAGGGCCGTCCGCCGATCCGCGTCGGCGTGCTGGGGCTCACGAACCCCGGGGTGGTGATCTGGGACAAGGGCAACGTCAGCGGCAAGCTGGAGGTGCAGGGCCTCGTCGAGGCGGCGGCGCGCTGGGTGCCGGTGATGCGCGCGGCGGGCGCCGACATCGTCGTGGTGAGCGCGCACTCGGGCGACAGCGGCACCTCCTCGTACGCCGGCGACCTGCCGGTCGAGAACGCGGCCGCGCTCGTGGCCGAGCAGGTGCCCGGCATCGACGCGATCCTCTTCGGGCACGCGCACCGCGAGGTGCCGCAGCGGTTCGTCACGAACCTCGAGACGGGTCGCCAGGTCGTGATGAGCGAGCCGAAGAACTGGGGCCAGCGACTCAGCGTCTTCGATCTCACGCTCGAGTTCGCCAAGGGCAAGTGGACGGTCGCCTCGAGCTCGGCGACCACGCTGAACACCAACACCGTGATCGACGACCCCGCGCTCGTGGCCGTGGTGCAGGCGCAGCACGATGCCGTCGTCGACTACGTCAACACGACGGTCGCGACCTCGACCGAGGCGATGTCGGCCGCCGAGGCGTGCTGGAAGGACACGGCGATCCTCGACTACGTGAACGTGGTCCAGGAGGCCACGGTCGCCGCGGCCGTGGCCGGCACGCCCGAGGCATCCCTCCCGATCGTCTCGATCGCCGCGCCGTTCAACCGGGCGGCGAGCTTCCCGGCGGGTCCGGTCTCGATCAAGGACGTCGCCGGGCTCTACATCTACGACAACACCCTCCTCGCCTCGATCCTGACCGGCGCCCAGATCAAGGACTACCTCGAGTACTCGGCGGAGTACTTCAAGCCGGTGGCGCCCGATGCACCGGTCGATCCGGCATCCTGGACGAACGCGAACAACCGGCCCGACTACAACTACGACCAGTTCTCGGGTGTCGACTACGGCGTCGACGTGTCGCAGCCCGTCGGTTCGCGCATCGTCGGGCTGTCGTACCAGGGCGCTCCGGTCGCAGTCGGCCAGCAGTTCCTCGTCGCGGTGAACAACTACCGACAGTCGGGCGGCGGCGGATTCCCGCACATCGCGACGGCTCCGGTGGTCTACAACGCGCAGGTCGCGATCCGCGAGGCGATCGTGTCGTACGCCTCGGAGTCCGGCACGATCGACCCGGCCACGTTCCACGTCGAGAACTGGCGACTCGTGCGCAACGGCGTGCCGGTGTTCTGACCCATCGAACACGATGGCGGCCCGTCCCGATCCGGGGCGGGCCGCCCTCGTGTCCGGTCCGACCACAGCGGTGTGCCGCGTATGGGTAGTGTGACGGGGTGCCACGATTCCTCCCCGTCGAGATCGCCGTCCAGGATGCCGCGGGCGCGCGCATCGCGCTCGAGTCGGGCGCGACCCGGGTGGAGCTCTGCCAGGCCTTGGGCCTCGGCGGGCTGACCCCGTCGGCGGGACTCATCGAGGCGACCGTCGACGTCGCTGCCGCGACATCCGTCACGTCGTTCGTGCACGTGCTCATCCGCCCGCGCGGTGGCGGGTTCGTCTACGACGCCGACGAGCTCGACCTGATCGGGCGCGACATCCGCCTCGCGCGGTCGCTCGGCGCAGACGGCATCGTCGTCGGTGCGCTGACGGATGCCGGTGCGCTCGACCTCGACGCCATCGCGGCGTTCCTCGACGCCGCCGAGGGGCTCGATGTCACCGTGCACCGGGCGGTCGATGCCGCTGCGGATCCGTTGGCCGCGGTCGCTGCGCTGGCCGGCACGGGGGTGCGCCGCGTGCTCACCTCGGGTGGCGCGCCCGACTGCCGTGCCGGGCGCGCGGTGATCGCCCGCATGGTGACCGAAGTCGGGGGCGCGCTCGAGGTCATGGCCGGCGGCGGCGTGCGCGTCGACGACATCGCCGCGCTCGCCGGTGCTGGCGTCGACGCGGTGCACCTCTCCGCGCGTCAGGGCGTCGCACGTGGCGGCGCGAGCGGTCCCGGTGGCGGCGAGGTCGGCTTCGACACGACGGATGCCGCGATCGTGCGCGCCGCGGTCGCAGCCGCGCGTGCACCCGTCGCTCGCTAGTCTGGTCGCATGAGCCCCGATCCCGACGACGACGCACTGCGCTGGGAGGGCGACGACGATCCCACGCTCGCGCCCGGCTGGAAGCGGGTGGGCGAGCCGGCGCGGATCGAGACGACGACGGATGTCCCGGATGCCGTGCCATCCTCCGGGAGCGTCGCGACTGACGAGACGGATGCCCGGCGGCAGGCCGGCTCCGTCGAGCTGGTGGTGCTCGGGCTGCTCGGCGGGGTCTACCTGCTGTACGCGATCGGGTGGCTGATCTGGGCCTCGACGCCGGCGGTGGAGCTCGGCGATCCCGTCGCGCAGTTCATGTACGGACTCGGCCGATGGTTCGCTGTGCTCGCGCCGGTGCTCTGGTTCGCCGCCGTGCTGTGGCTCGCCGCCGAACACCGCCGCGCCCGCCTGCTCTGGCTCGTCGCCGGCGCGGTGCTGCTCGTGCCCGTCCCGTTCCTGCTGCGAGGCTGAGATGACCGACGCATCCCTTCCCACCGATGGGCCCGTTCCACCGGATGCCGCCGCGGAGCTCCGGGAGACCGAGACGGTCCGTCGGTCGACCCCGCGCTGGCTCGCGATGACCATCGCCGTCGTCTTCGGCGTGCTCTACGCCTACGACGTCTGGGAGGCGGTCGGCAATCTCGTCGGACTGAACCTCCAGGCGGGTGCCCTCGGCGTGCCGCTCAGCGCGCTGGGGCTCACGCTCCTCATCGCCGCCCTCATCGTGCCGTTCCTCGTGTTCGGGGTCGCGTTCTGGCTGGGCCGGCGTCGTGCCCCGCTCGCACAGGTGCTGCTCTTCCTGGCCGGGTACGCCCTCGTGCAGGCGCTCGCGTTCGACGCGGCCGTGTTCTTCGGCCTGGGCGGCTTCGACCTGTCCTGACGACGGGGCCGCCACGCGCACCAGGCGAGGGTGTGACGGCGACGACGTCACAGAACGAGTGCGGCATGCCCGCTCCAGTAGAGTGGCCGGGTAGCGCCCCCACGGCGTGTGGCGCATCCCACCGCACATCAGAGCGCCGTGCGCGCGCTTCGCACCCGAAGGAATCGTTCGTGTCAAAGCCGGTCGTGCTGATCGCAGAAGAACTCTCGCCCGCCACCGTCGAGGCCCTCGGGCCCGACTTCGAGATCCGCAACGTCGACGGCACCGACCGTTCCGCGCTGCTGGCCGCGCTGCCCGAGGCGAACGCCATCCTGGTGCGCTCGGCGACGAAGGTCGACGCCGAGGCCATCGCCGCCGCGCCCAGGCTGCAGGTGATCGCACGGGCGGGCGTCGGCCTCGACAACGTCGACATCAAGGCGGCGACCGCGGCCGGCGTGATGGTCGTGAACGCGCCGACGTCGAACATCATCTCGGCGGCCGAGCTCACCGTCGGCCACATCCTGAGCCTCGCCCGGCACATCCCGGCCGCGCACTCGGCGCTTGCACAGGGGGAGTGGAAGCGGTCGCAGTACACGGGCACCGAGCTCTACGAGAAGACGATCGGCATCATCGGCCTCGGCCGCATCGGTGCCCTCATCGCGGCTCGACTGCAGGCGTTCGGCACCGAGGTCATCGCGTACGACCCCTACATCACCGCCGCCCGCGCGCAGCAGCTCGGCGTGCAGACCGTGACGCTCGACGAACTCCTCGAGCGCAGCGACTTCATCACCATCCACATGCCGAAGACGCCCGAGACCACGGGCATGATCTCCACCGAGCAGCTCGCGAAGATGAAGCCGACGGCGTTCGTCGTGAACGTCGCGCGCGGCGGCCTCATCGACGAGGACGCGCTCTACGAGGCGCTGGCCGCCCGGCAGATCGCCGGTGCCGGCCTCGACGTGTTCGTCACCGAGCCGCCGCGCGAGTCGCCGCTGCTGTCGCTGCCGAACGTCATCGTCACGCCGCACCTCGGCGCGTCGACCGACGAGGCGCAGGAGAAGGCGGGCGTCTCGGTCGCCAAGTCGGTGCGGCTCGCGCTCGCGGGCGAGCTGGTGCCCGACGCGGTGAACGTCGCGGGCGGCGTCATCGACCCGTACGTGCGACCCGGCATCCCGCTCGTCGACAAGCTCGGCCAGCTCTTCGCGGGCCTCGCCGACGCCGCGATCACGAGCCTCGACGTCGAGGTGCACGGCGAGCTCGTCGACTACGACGTCAGCGTCCTGAAGCTCGCGGCCCTCAAGGGCGTGTTCACGAACGTCGTCAGCGAGACGGTGTCGTACGTGAACGCGCCGCTGCTCGCCGAGCAGCGCGGCATCGACGTGCGCCTCATCACCGACGCCGACTCGCCCGAGTACCGCAACGTGATCACGCTCGCGGGCGCGCTCGCCGACGGCCGCCAGCTCTCGGTCTCGGGCACGCTGACCGGCACCAAGCAGATCGAGAAGCTCGTGGGCATCAACGGCTACGAGATCGAGGTGCCGATCGCGACGACGCACATCGTGATGGAGTACACCGACCGGCCCGGCATCGTCGCGGTCTACGGCCGCGAGTTCGGCGATGCGGGCATCAACATCGCGGGCATGCAGATCGCACGTCGCGAGGCCGGGGGCCAGGCGCTCAGCGTCCTGACGGTCGACTCGCCGGTGCCCACCGACGTGCTCGACCGCGTGCGCGAGGCGATCGACGCCGACGTGCTCGTCGAGATCGACATCACCGAGGAGTAGGGGCGCCCGCTCAGGTGCGAGGCGGGCCGTCGGCGAGCCGTTCGAGCAGGGCGACCAGGTCGTCCATCTCATGCTCGGGGGGCGCGTCGACGCCCGTCTCCGCGTCGTCGCCGTGCAGCGCGGAGTCGTAGTACAGGCCGTCGCCGATGAGCGTGATGGCGAGTGCGACCGTGGGGTCGGCCACGTGCGTGCGCACCGCGCCGAGCCACCGTTGGCGCACCGAGCGGATCATGCGAACGGCCGACGGATGCCCCGCCTGCGCGAGTCGCGCGGCGGCGACGCCTGCTCGCTCGAAGGCCGTATCGCTCGCGACCGACGTGCGCACGAAGTAGGCGACGGGACCCTCGGGTGCTGAGGCCATGACCTCGAGGTCCGCATCGACGAGCGCGGAGAAGCGCGCCAGGACGGCGTCGATCAGGGCCTCGCGCGTCGGGAAGTGGTAGAGCAGCCCGCCCTTCGAGACCCCCGCCCCGCGCGCGGCGGCATCGAGCGTCGCGGCACGGTCGCCGCCCTCCACGAGGAGGCGCTCGAAGGCGTCGAGCACGGCGTCGCGCGCGGCTGGGGGACGGCTCATGTGCTCGATCGTAGCGAGCGGCATCCGATCGTGACCTGATACTATACCGGCTGGACGGTAAAGTAATGGAAGCCGAGATGACGAACACCACCCAGCCCGAGACCCAGCCGAACGAGCTCGCGTCGCGCAGCACGGCGCCGATCGATCCCGGCCGGGCGTCGGCGGTGCCGGAACGCCGCGGCCCGCGCGCGCCGCGCCGCGCCTGGGTGGCGCTCGCCGTGCTCATGCTGCCCGTGCTCCTCGTCTCCATCGACAACACCGTCCTGAGCTTCGCGCTGCCCGCCATCTCGCGCGACCTCGCACCGACGGCCGCCCAGCAGCTCTGGATCATCGACGCGTACCCGCTCGTGCTCGCCGGCCTCCTCGTGGGCATGGGCAGCGCCGGCGACCGCTTCGGCCGCCGCCGCATGCTCCTGATCGGTTCGACCGGCTTCGCCGTGGTCTCGGTCGTCGCCGCGTTCGCGCCGACGGCGGAGGCGCTCATCGGCGCCCGCGCGGCCCTCGGCTTCTTCGGCGCGATGCTCATGCCGTCGACCCTGTCGCTCCTGCGCGCGGTCTTCACCGATCGCGAGCAGCGACGACTCGCGATCGCCATCTGGGCGTCGGGCTTCGCGGCCGGCAGCGCCCTCGGGCCCCTCGTCGGCGGGCTCCTCCTCGAGCAGTTCGCGTGGGGGTCCGTCTTCCTCCTCGCGGTGCCGGTGCTCGTGCCCCTGCTCGTGCTCGTGCCGCTGCTCATCCCCGAGAGCCGCGACCCCGCGCCCGGGCGCATCGACGTCGTGAGCACGGTGCTGTCGCTGGCGGCGATGGGCCCGATCGTGTACGGCATCAAGTCGCTCGCCACCGAGGGCGTCGACGGCTTCGGCCTGCAGGCGATCGCGTTCGGCGCGTTCTGCGCGGTGTGGTTCGTGCGGCGGCAGTTGCGCAGCGAGTCGCCCATGCTCGACGTGCGCCTGTTCCGGCAGGGCTCGTTCGGCGGTGCGGTGCTCGTCAACCTCTTCAGCGTGATCGCGCTGGTGGGATTCCTCTACTTCGTGTCGCAGCACCTGCAGCTCATCGCGGGGCTCACGCCGGTCGCTGCGGGCCTCGCCCTGCTGCCCGGCCTCGTCGCGATGATCATCGCCGGACTCGTCGTGGTGCCGATCGCCCGTCGCGTGCGCCCTCGCCTGCTCGTGCCGGTGGCGCTCGGCCTCTCCGCCGGGGGATACCTCCTCATCGCGCTCACCACGAGTGCGGAGTCGATCGCCCCCATCGTGCTCGCATTCGTGCTGCTCGGCGTGGGCATCGGCTCGGCCGAGACGGTCTCGAACGAGCTCATCCTCTCGAGCGCGCCGCCAGCGAAGGCCGGTGCGGCGTCGGCCGTGTCCGAGACCGCCTACGAGCTGGGCGCCGTCCTCGGCACTGCGGTGCTCGGCAGCATCCTCGCGGCGCAGTTCCGGTCGGGCATCGTGCTGCCGTCGCTCCTCACCGACGGGCAGGCGGATGCCGCGCGCGAGACGCTGGCCGGGGCCGTCACGGTGTCCGAGCAGCTGCCCGGCCCGATCGGCGCCGAGCTCGCGGCATCCGCAGCTCACGCGTTCGACGGCGGGGTCGTGGTGACCTCGCTCATCGGCGTGGGACTCATGCTGGCGGCCGCCGTGGTCGCGGCGATCGCGCTGCGGAACCCGGCGCCGGCTCCGACCGAATGAGCACGTCGGGCAAGCCGGTCGCCCGGCCCAGCCGGCCCGCATGACGAACGGCCGCCGCCCTCGTCGGGGCAGCGGCCGTTCGGCGCATCGCACTCAGAGGACGGTCGGGTCCTCGGGGGTCGAGTGCTCGTTGCGCACGACCCGGTCGCCGGTGGCGGGGTCGACGCTCGTGTGCGAGGTCGTCACCGAACGGCGACGACGCGCGAGGAGCACGATGCCGATGATGATGATGATCGCTCCGGCGATCATGAGGATGTAGCCGACCAGCTGGAGGTTGATCCAGTCGACGGTGAGGTTCAGCGCGAAGGCGAGAATGGCGCCGATCACGAAGAGCACGATTCCGAGACCGAGACTCATGGGGTCCTGCTTTCTCTCCGGCGGCTCCAGGTGCCGCGGTTCGATGAGGCGGATACCTCGTCCTGAGGCCGAGTGTATCGAGCGGCTCCCTGCCCGGACACTACGCTGGGAGGGCTGGCGCACGAAGGAGAATCCATGGTAGGCACGGTCAGGCTCGCGGTCATCCGGGGCGACGGAATCGGCCCAGAGGTCGTCGATGAGGCGCTCAAGGCGCTCGACGCAGCCGTCGCGGGCACCGAGGCCGCCTTCGAGCAGACACCCTTCTCACTGGGCGCGGGGCGATTCCTCGAGACGGGCGACGTGCTGACCGACGAGGACCTCGCGGCCATCAAGGGCCATGACGCGATCCTGCTGGGAGCGGTCGGGGGCGTGCCCGGCGATCCACGGCTCGCGGGCGCCAACATCGAGCGCGGGCTGCTGCTCAAGCTGCGTTTCGAGCTCGACCACTACGTGAACCTCCGGCCGTCGATCCTGCACGCGGGGGTGACGAGCCCGCTGGCGAACCCCGGCGACGTCGACTTCGTCGTCGTCCGCGAGGGCACCGAGGGGCCCTACGTCGGCAACGGCGGTGCGATCCGTGTCGGCACGCCCGCCGAGGTCGCCAACGAGGTCTCGGTGAACACCGCCTACGGGGTCGAGCGCGTCGTGCGCTATGCCTTCGCCGCGGCATCCGCGCGCCCGCGCAAAAAGCTCACCCTCGTGCACAAGACGAACGTGCTCGTCTTCGCGGGGTCACTCTGGAAGCGCACGGTCGACGCGGTCGCCGCCGAGTTCCCCGACGTCGCGGTCGACTACCTCCACGTCGACGCCGCGACCATCTTCCTCGTCACGGATCCTGCTAGATTCGATGTCATCGTCACGGACAACCTCTTCGGCGACATCCTCACCGACTTGGCCGGCGCGATCAGCGGCGGCATCGGACTCGCGGCCTCGGGCAACATCAACCCCGACGGCCGGTTCCCGAGCATGTTCGAGCCGGTCCACGGATCCGCGCCCGACATCGCCGGGAAGGGCATCGCCGACCCCACCGCCGCCATCCTCTCCGTGGCACTGCTCCTCGACCACCTGGGTCACGAGGAGCAGGCAGCGAAGGTGCGACGGGCGGTCGCCGCCGACATCGCCGAACGCGGCGACGCCGCACGATCGACCTCCGAGGTCGGCGACGCGATCGTCGCCCGCATCGACGCAGACGAGTAACCAGCGCACCCGAAGGACGACAACATGACCATCAACCTCCCGCTCCAGGCCCCGTCCGCTGCAGGACTCACCTGGAACGTCACCCGTAACGACGCGGCGAAGACCGACGCCGAGCGCGAGGCGATCCTCGCCGATCCCGGCTTCGGCAACCACTTCACCGACCACATGGTCGACCTCTGCTGGTCGGAGAAGGGCGGATGGCACCGCCCGCGCGTCTCGCCCTACGGCCCGATCCAGCTCGAGCCGTCGGCCGCGGTGCTGCACTACGCGCAGGAGATCTTCGAGGGCCTGAAGGCCTACCGCCACGCCGACGGCTCCGTCTGGACCTTCCGGCCCTACGAGAACGCGGCCCGCATGCAGCGCTCGGCGGCCCGTCTCGCCCTGCCCGAGCTGCCGAGCGAGTACTTCCTCGACTCGCTGCGCCAGCTCGTCGCGGTCGACGGCGCGTGGGTGCCGACGGCTCCCGAGATGAGCCTCTACCTGCGCCCCTTCATGTTCGCGAAGGAGGCGTTCCTCGGCGTGCGCCCCGCGAAGAAGGTCGCCTACTACCTCATCGCGAGCCCGGCCGGAGCGTACTTCCACGGCGGCGTGCAGCCCGTGTCGATCTGGCTGTCGACGAAGTACGCCCGCGCCGGCAAGGGCGGCACCGGTGCGGCGAAGACCGGCGGCAACTACGCGTCGAGCCTGCTGCCGCAGGCCGAGGCGGCCGAGCACGGGTGCCAGCAGGTGCTGTTCCTCGACGAGGGGAAGTACCTCGAGGAGCTCGGCGGCATGAACGTGGTGCTGGTCTATCGCGACGGCACGCTCGTGACGCCCGAGTCCGACTCGATCCTCGAGGGCATCACGCGCGACTCGGTGCTGCAGCTCGCGAAGGATCGTGGCCACACGGTCGAGAGCCGCAAGGTCACGATCGACGAGTGGCGCGAGGGGGCGGCATCCGGCGACATCGTGGGCGCGTTCGCGTGCGGCACCGCGGCGGTCATCACGCCCATCGGCCGCCTGCTCGCCGAGGACTTCGAGATCGTGCACTCGGGATCGGCGGCCTCGGAGCTGGCGCTCTCGCTCCGCGAGGAGCTCACCGGCATCCAGTACGGCCGCGTCGAGGACCGCCACGGCTGGCTGACCCGCCTCGACGCCTGATGCCCGGCGCGGCCATCCGGCCGTTCCGTCGTGAGGACACCGAGCCGGTGGTGGCGCTCTGGCGCGCTGCCGGCCTGGTGGTCCCGTGGAACGACCCGTACCGCGACATCGAGCGCAAGCTCACGGTGCAGCCCGACCTGTTCCTCGTCGCCGAGGACGACGGGGGAGCGGTGGTGGGCGCGGCGATGGTCGGCTACGACGGCCATCGCGGCTGGGTGAACTACCTCGCGGTCGACGCGTCGCGTCGCGGGGAGGGCCTGGGCGCGGCGATCATGGCCGAGGCAGAGCGGCTCCTCATCGCGCTGGGATGCCCCAAGCTCAACCTGCAGGTGCGCTCGACGAACCAGGGCGTCATCGACTGGTACCGCTCGCTCGGCTACGAGCCCGACCACGCGGTGAGCCTCGGCAAGCGACTCATCGCCGATGCCCCCGACCAATAGGCTGGCAGCATGAAGATCGCGCGTTTCTCCCACGGCGAGACCATCGCCTTCGGCATCCTCGACGAGGAGGATGACGAGCTCGTCGTGCTGAAGGCCGACCCCATGTTCGCGGGGTTCGAGCCCACGGGCGAGCGTGTGCCGCTGAGCGAGGCGAAGCTGCTCGCGCCCGTCATCCCGCGGTCGAAGGTGGTCGCGGTCGGCAAGAACTACCGTGAGCACGCCGAGGAGATGGGCGGCGAGGCGCCGACCGAGCCGCTGCTGTTCCTGAAGCCGAACACGTCGGTCATCGGTCCGGGCGATGCCATCGTGCTGCCGCCGCAGAGCGAGCAGGTCGAGCATGAGGGGGAGGTGGCCGTGGTCATCGGCCGCATCGCGAGGAACGTGGCCGAGGCGGATGCCGCGGGCGTGATCTTCGGGTACACGATCGCGAACGACGTCACGGCCCGCGACCTGCAGCGGCGCGACGGCCAGTGGACGCGCGCGAAGGGCTTCGACACGTTCTGCCCGCTGGGGCCCGTGATCGACACCGACCTCGACCTCGAATCGGGCACCATCGAGGTGAGCGTCGACGGCGAGCGACGGCAGCACGGCCGGCTCGCCGACATGGTGCACTCGATCCCCTCGATCATCGCCTACGCCTCGAGCGTCTTCACGCTGCTTCCCGGCGACGTCATCCTCACGGGCACACCGGCGGGGGTCGGCCCGATCGTCGACGGCAACACGGTGGACGTCACCGTCTCGGGGCTGGGCACGCTCTCGAACCCGGTCCGGGCCGCCGCGCGCTGACCTTCCGCGTCAAGGGTCCAGCGCGTCAACGCCCCAGCGCGGTCGCGGCGAGCTCGACGTCCTCGAGGTCGTTCCACAGGTGGAACGCGACCCGAGCACGGCCCGCCCGGCCCGACGCGGTGATGCCCGCAGCGGTGAGCGCCGCAAGGTCGGCGCCCTCGGCGTCGGGCCAGGCGACGATCGCGCTGTCACCGGCGTCGAGGCCGAGGCGCCCGCGGAACGCGTTCGCGAGCCCGAGGGCGTGGTCGTGCACCTCGGCGGCATCGAGGGACGCGGCGAATCCGAGCGCGGCCTCGGCGCCGGCCCACGCGTGCCAGGCGGGGGAGACGTCGAACCGGGTCGCGTCGCCGGCGAGGTGGAGGTCGGGCCCATAGCAGGAGGACCACGGATCCGCTCCCGAGTACCAGCCTGCCGTGTACGGCGTCAGCTCGTCGGCGAGTCGCCCCGAGACGGCGGCGAACGCGGCGCCGCGGGGCGCGCCCAGCCACTTGTAGGCGTGGCAGACGATGAGGTCTGCGTCAAGGTCGGTGGTCGGCAGCCAGCCGGTGGCCTGGGTCGTGTCGACGAGCACCCGCGCTCCGGCGTTCTGGGCGGCGTCAGCGACGGATGCCGCGTCGGCGATCTCACCCGTCGCCGACTGCACGAGCGAGTACGAGACCATCCACGTGTCGGGGCGCACCCCGTCGGCGAGGTCGGCGAGCGGCACGTGGCGCACGCGCAGGTCGCTCCGGGCGAGGAAGGGGGCCACGACCGAGGAGAAGTCGCCGTCGATGCACAGCACCTCGGCGCCCGCGGGGGCGGATGCCGCGGCGAGCCCGGTGAACACCGAGACTTGCGAACCCGTGGCGACGCGGGCGGCGTCCACGCCGAGGAGGGTCGCGGCGTGGCCGCGAGCGCGTTCGAGGGTCGCGGAGTACTCGACGGCGCTCGCGGTGCCGGACGCCCAGCGTTCGAGGTCAGCCAGCACGGCCTCGCGCGTGACGTCGGCGGGCAGCCCGAGCGTGCAGGCGGCGAGGTAGCCGCGGCCGGCGGCGAATCGATCCCGGAAGG
The DNA here is from genome assembly GCF_031456545.1 of Agromyces sp. 3263. NCBI lineage: Bacteria > Bacillati > Actinomycetota > Actinomycetes > Micrococcales > Microbacteriaceae > Agromyces > Agromyces sp. 3263. The sequence continues at coordinate 761,900 of NZ_JAVDUV010000002.1, read as the reverse complement.
TGGACATGCCTCAAGTCTCGGCACCGCTGATCCATTCGACAACCGCAGGTGAGTGATCATATGCATGCCATGGAGTTATGATTCGAGCATGTCCGACGCATCGATCGAGGGACTCGCCGCCGCGCTCGACCTGCAGACCGTGCGGGTGGTGCGGCAGATCGCCGAGCACGGCTCACTCACCGGGGCGGCTGAGGCGCTCGGCTACAGCCAGCCCGCCGTGAGCCAGCAGCTCCGTCGCTTCGAGGCGCGCACCGGCATCGCGCTCGTCGAGCGGGTCGGCCGCGGCATCCGGCTCACCCAGTCGGGGCGCGTGCTCGCCCGGCACGCCAACGCGGTGGCGACCGCGCTCGAGGCCGCGGCCGGCGAGCTCGCCGACATCCGCGGGCTGCGTGCCGGCCGTGTGCGGCTCGTCGCGTTCCCGTCGGCATCGGCGACGCTCGTGCCCCGCCTCATCGCGGCGCTCGGCGCCGCGCACCCCGGCGTCGGCGTGACCTACGTCGAGGCCGAGCCGCCCGAGGCGGTCGCCGCCGTCCGCGCCGACCGGGCCGATCTCGCGATCACCTTCAGCTATCCGGGCGACCGGGACGACCCGCACCGCGCCAGCGCGCGCGGGCTCGACGTGCGGGCGTTCGACGACGAGCCGATGCGGCTCGTGCTTCCGGCAGGACATCCGGCCGCGGCATCCGACGTCGTCGACCTGGCCGCCCTCGCAGACGATCCCTGGATCGCCGGATGCCCGCGCTGCCGCGGCCACCTGCTCCAGCTCTCGGATGCCGCGGGCTTCGCGCCCCGTATCGCCTTCGAGACCGACAACTTCGTCGCCGTCGAGGGCATGGTGGCGCAGGGGCTCGGCGTGGCGCTGCTGCCGGCGCTGGCCCTGGCGGCGTCGCCGCGGCACCGCGGCGTCGTCACCCGTCCGACCGCGGGAGCCGACGTGCGGTCACTGCACCTCGTCACTGCGCGAGGCGCCGAACGCGTGCCGGCCATCGCCGCCACGATCGCGGCGCTCGAGTCCCTCGCGGCCTGACCGGCGGGTCGGAGCGGCGCGGACGCGCACGCGGCATGGCCCGGGTGCGGCGCTCGATAGCATGGTCGGGTATGTCCGAGACAGCTCACCCCATCACCACCGCCGCCGGCAGCGATGTCCGCGTGCGATTCTGCCCGTCGCCCACCGGCACGCCCCACGTGGGGCTCGTGCGCACGGCCCTCTTCAACTGGGCCTACGCGCGCCACACCGGCGGCACCTTCGTGTTCCGCGTCGAGGACACCGACGCGGCCCGCGACAGCGAGGAGAGCTACGAGCAGCTGCTCGACGCGCTGACCTGGCTCGGGCTCGACTGGGACGAGGGCATCGGCATCGGCGGGCCGCACGCGCCCTACCGCCAGTCGCAGCGCGGTGACATCTACCGCGACCTCATCGACCGGCTCATCGCCTCGGGCCACCTCTACGAGTCGTACTCGACCGCCGAGGAGATCGACGCGCGCAACTCGGCGAACGGTCGCCCCAAGCAGCTCGGGTATGACAACTTCGACCGCGACCTCACCGACGAGCAGCGCGCCGCGTTCCGCGCCGAGGGTCGCCAGCCGGCACTGCGCCTGCGCGTACCCGAGGTCGACCTCGGGTTCGACGACCTCGTGCGCGGCCGCATCGACTTCCCGATCGGCTCGACCATCGACTTCGTCGTGGTGCGCCCCAATGGCGCCCCGCTGTACACCTTCGTGAATCCCGTCGACGACGCGCTCATGGGGATCACCCACGTGCTCCGCGGTGAGGACCTGCTCTCCTCGACGCCACGGCAGATCGCGCTCTACCACGCGCTCATCGACATCGGCGTGACCAGCTTCGTGCCGCGCTTCGGGCACCTGCCGTATGTCATGGGGGAGGGCAACAAGAAGCTGTCGAAGCGCGACCCCGAGTCGAGCCTGTTCCACCACCGCGAGCGCGGCTTCATCCCCGAGGGCCTCGTCAACTACCTGGCGCTCCTCGGCTGGGGCTTCTCCGCCGACCGCGACGTGTTCTCCCGGGACGAGCTCGTGGCGGCGTTCGACGTCGTCAACGTCAACCCGAACCCTGCGCGCTTCGACCTCAAGAAGGCCGAGGCGATCAATGGCGACCACATCCGCCAGCTCGGCGTCGCGGAGTTCGCCGCCCGCACGGTTCCCTACCTCCAGGAGGCGGGCGCCGTCGAGACGCCGATCACCGCCGCCCAGGAGGCGCTCCTCGCCGAGGCCGCACCGCTCGTCCAGGAGCGCATCGGCCTGCTCGGCGAGGCGCCCGGAATGCTCGGCTTCCTCTTCACGGATGCCGCGGGCCTCCGCTACGACGATGATGCCCTCGCCGGCCTTCCGGCCGACGCACCGGCCGTGCTCGCCGCCGCTCGCGAGGCGCTCGACCGGCTCCCGGCCGACGCCTGGGTCCACGACCAGATCGAGGAGGCCCTCCGCGGCGCCCTCGTCGACGGGCTGGGCCTCAAGCCGCGCGTCGCATTCGGCCCGGTGCGCACGGCGATCTCGGGTCGCCGTGTCTCACCGCCACTCTTCGAGTCGATGCAGATCCTGGGCAAGATCGACTCGATCGAGCGCATCGACCGCCTCGCGGCCCGCCTCGGCTAGGCCTCCGCGGCGGGCTGTCGGCCGAGGCCGGCTCAGTTTGGTCGGGCCGTGGTCCGTAGGCTAGAGTTGCATGTCGGCGCGGGCTTCGGTCACGGGCCATTGGGGTATGGTGTAATTGGCAACACGGCGGTTTCTGGTACCGTTGTTCTTGGTTCGAGTCCAGGTACCCCAGCAAGATCAGCAGCCCGGAACCCCGCCTGAAGAGCGGGCATCCGGGCTTCTTGCGTCTCAGGGGTCGGATTCCGCGGGAGTCATCGCTCCCCTCCAGCAGCCGAACGAACACGTTCGGAGCCGACCGGCAGTCCGCAGCTTCGCTCACGCACCTCGTGGGTTCGGGCGAAGATCAAGGCCGTTCCTTCCTCGCCATCGGATCAGCCGTTCGTCCGCGGTTTCCCGCGGCTCGCCGCGCGGCAACGTATGGTCGGGGCCAGGACTCGGTTCCGTTGTGGCGTTTCCCCAGAAGCCTCCTTTCGCCTCCCAGCACCTGCACCATGCAGGGCTCCTTCGATCCAGGCGCGGGAGGCACGGAATGGGCTTCTTCATCTACGACAGCAGCCGCGAGGTCGCGGTCGACGACCGCACGCTCGTCCATCTGCAGGTCGTGATCGTCGACAAGTTCCGCCGGAACGAGCGATTCGCGATGACACTGTTCGATCAGAAACGACTCGTCACCGTGTGGATGACCCCCCAGTCTCCGTTGCAGTTCGTCTACGAAGGCAATCGTCAACCGAAGCTGAACCGGGTCTGGCTCGACCAGCTGTCCGACACCTCGGCGATGACCGGCATGCTCCAACTCATACCTGAACCCGCGGAGCAGTGCCCAGTTGATCCGGGAGCCCTGCCCGGGAGAAGTCGAAGGAATGTCAAGGGGTGGCGGACCGCGACGAGACCGGGCTAGATCGGTGCTGCCACGTGGTGAGTGCACGTCCTCTCACGCGGCAGCGACCCGAACGCGAAACGGAGGCACCCGGATGAGCAAGCCAACGATGGGCATGCGCCCGAGCGTGTCCGAGGTCGCTCGGCGGGCCCACAACGCGTCGGTGGGGTCGTGAGATGTCATCACCGACCGAGCAGCTGGCGCCGGCACTCGACATCGACGCCCGGCTGACCGAGATCGAGCGCCGCGTGAACCTCCTCGTCAACGTCACGCCACTCAACGCGGCGGAGGCGTGGGCGGACTTCGAACGCAGTGACTTCGGCACGGCCCCGACGCTTCGGCTGCGGCCGCTGGACTTCGATCCGGACCTGGCGCACCGCGAGCTGTACGACCTCGAGGTCGAGCACGTGCACGACCCGGCGCTGCACACGCTCTTCCGTGCGAAGCGGGATGAGATCGCCCGGCAGATCACCGCATTGGAGGACCGCGACACGTCACGGTTCCTCTACGGGTCGCTCCAGCTCTACGGAACGGTGGCACCGCCGCTGGCCGCTGCGGCGGCGGAGTTGCTCGAGACCATCCCCCCGCAGGCACCCAGCACCCAGAGCGTCACGGCCGGGGCGTTCGCCGACGCGGCCCGTGCGGAGTTCGAGCGCTACCGCGCCGTGTACCCTGACTTCCCCGTCCGCGTGGAGGTGCGGGACGACATCTCCGAGCTGATGGTGTCGTTCGGCCGACTGCTCATCCCCGAGTCCGCGGTATTCCGCGCCGACCGGGTCGAACCCCTCCTGCACCACGAGGTCGGCACCCACGTGGTCACCTACCAGAACGGTGCGCGGCAGCCCCTGACGCTGTTGACCATCGGCCTGCCCGGCTACGACGAGACCCAGGAGGGCCTCGCCGTGCTCGCCGAGTACCTGACGGGAGGCTTGGACCCGCGGCGGCTGCGCGTGCTCGCGGCGCGAGTGGTCGCGGTCGGGAAGATGCTCGACGGCGCCGGCTTCCTGGACATCTTCGAGTCGCTGCGGGCTGACCACCGCATACCGGCGCGGACCGCGTGGTCCATCGCCATCCGGGTGGTCGTCGGGGGCGGTTCGGTGAAGGACGCGATCTACCTTCGCGGGATCACGCGCATTCTCGACGCCCTCGCCGAGGGCAGCCGGCTCGACGCCCTGCTCGTCGGCAAGCTCGCGTTGGACCACATCCCCCTGGTGCAGGACCTGCTCGACCGCGGGGTGCTCCATGCGCCGTGGGTTCGGCCTCGCTGGCTGGATGTGCCCGGTGCGCAGGAGCGCCTGGACAGGCTGCGCGCCGGCGCGACGGTCACCGATCTCTACGAGGGAGACGTGGCGGCATGAGGCTCGCATTCCTCGTCAACGACGTCGACACCGAGGTGGACGAGTACGCCACCACCCGACTCGCCAGGGCCGCGGCCCGGGGTGGGCATGAGACCTGGTATGTCGGCGTCGGAGACCTCGAGCTCGGCAGCAGCGACGGGCGGTTCGCGGCCACGGCTCGCGCCGCGAGGTGGAAGAGCGACGACACCCTCGCGAGCTTCATGGAGGGGATCAAGGCGCGCGACGCCGAGCGGATCGTCATGGACGACCTCGATGCGGTCTTCCTGCGCAACGAGTCGATCGACGACCTGCAGGAGCGCCCCTGGGCCAGCCCGATGGGCGTCGTGTTCGGAAAGATGCTCGCGGACCGCGGTGTGGCGGTGGTGAACGACCCGCACACCCTTCATCGAGCGACCAGCAAGCTCTACCTGGAGGAGTTCCCCGAGCAGGTCCGGCCGCGGTCGCTGGTGACACGCGATCCCGAGGCGATCGAGCGGTTCGTCGACGACGTCGGCCACTGCGTCGTCAAACCGCTGTACGGGGCCAAGGGCCGCAACGTCTTCATGATCGAGGGTCCGGGAGAGACCAACCTCGCGCAGATGACGGAGGCGGTCCTGCAGGACGGCTACGCCATCGTCCAGGAGTTCATCGAAGGAGCCGAGGAGGGCGATGCCCGGATCTTCCTGCTGGAGGGCCGCATCCTCGAGCGCGACGGCAGGCCGGCCGCCTTCCGACGCGTGCCCACCGGCAACGACCCGCGCGCCAACATCAGCACCGGTGGTCGGTCGGTGCCGCTCGAGGTCGGTGAGGCGGAGCTCAGCATCGTCGAGGCGATCGGCGACAAGCTCGTCGCCGATGGCATGTTCCTCGTGGGCATCGACGTGATCGGCAGCCAGGTGGTGGAGATCAACGCGGAGAGTCCCGGCGGGTTCCAGAGCGTCGAGCGGCTCTACGACATCGACATCGCCGAGACCGTCATCGAGGCCCTGGAACGCCGCGCGAGCCCGGAGTCATAAGGCCTACCACTCCGGCGACGCGTGACTCCGCGGCCTCGCACGGGTTCTCGCGAGCGGCCCACTCGTCTCACGTGATCTCGGCCACTCGAAGCGCTCACGCCGCCGCACCGTATCCACCACGACGACCTGGGGGTGCGCGAGCTCACGGTCGTCTGGTTCAGGTGTTTCAGCCGGCCAGTGCGTCGAACGCGCGTTCGGGCCCCGGCTTCTCGCGCTGCCTGGCCGACGCCTCGCGGAGGCGGGACCGAGCGCCCGACTCCGCCGCCATCGCCCATTCCAAGGCGGCGGCGAGTTCCTCGATCGACGCGGTGTTCGGGTCGAGCGCCACGCCGACGCCGCTCCGCTCCACCGCCGCGCCGCCTGCGAACTGGTCGGTGGAGAACGGCAGCACGACGAGGGGGACTCCGGATCCGACGGCCTCCGTGACGGAGTTGTTCCCGCCGTGCGTGACCGTGGCCGCGGCGGCGGCCAGCAGCCGCACCTGCGGCAGGTAGGGCCGGACCAGCCAGTCGGACGGCAGGGTACCGAGCTCCCCGGCCGGCGTCGATCCGCTCGCAACCGCCAGCCGCACGCCCGCCGACCGAGCCGCGTCGGCGACCCGCCCGAGCACGTCGCCGCGCACCGACAGGAAGCTGCCGAAGCTCACGTAGGCGAACCGGCCCGCCTGCCTGATCCACGCCTCGACCTCGGGATCGACTCGCTCCGACCGGAGCGTCGATCCCAGGAAGCGATGCGGGGGAAGGAGCGATCGTCGCTGCTCGTCGACGAGCTCGCCGGGGTAGTTGTACAGCACCACCGGGCCGTGCTCCGCGAACGCGTCGTGCGACGTGGGGAATCCGGGGTGGAGCTCGCGACCCACCCGGTTCCACTCGGCGGTGAACGAGGTGGTGACCCGCGCGCACCGCCGCCGGAGCTCGTCCAGTTCCCCGGGTTCGAGGTGGAACGCGGACGGCCACGCCGAGGGGCATCCGTAGACCTCGTCGCCGACCGGCAGCGCCGACGGATGCCCCAGCACGACATCCCCGTAGGAGAGGCCGGCGGAGTCGAGCCCGAGGCGCGCGCTGAACGCGAGATGGTCGACGAGGATCTGGTCGGGCGCGACCGCCTCGACGATCCGCAGGGTCGCCCTGGCCGAGGCCGCGGGCTCCCACATGAGGTCCACGAGTCGCTCGGCTGCCTGGTACTCGAGCGTCGCCACGGCGCCGCGGCGGGTCGCCTCGAAGAAGCCGCGCAGCGACGCCGCCTCGTCGCGGGGCTGGTCGTCCGTGGCGATGACGCCGGGGTTCGAACCCCGACCCAGGCGCAGGTCCACTCGTTCGAAGCCGAACCCGGCGACGACCTCGGCCGTCGCCGGCCCGCTGGCGACCACCACCCGTTCGCCCCGCGCCTGCCACGCCGTGGCGAGGGTCGCCAGGGGGAGCAGGTGCGAGGCGTAGTCGGGGCTGATGACGAGCAGCGTCATCGTGTCGCATCCAGCCGCTCGAGCGCGGCCTCGTCGCGGGCCACGCCCCGGTAGACGCGTCCGAGCGCCACGGACATGCCCTGGACGGTGAAGTGGTCGCGCACCATCCCACGGGACCGCTCGGCCCGGGCGGTATCGTCGTGCGTTGCCCCGTCGAGCGACTCGTCGAGCGCCCACGCGAGGCGTTCCGCGTCCCACGTCGCGGTCAGCAGGCCGGTCACACCGGGCTCCACATAGGTGGCGGGCCCGCCACCATCGGGGGCGACGACCGGAAGGCCGGTGGCCATGGCCTCGAGCAGCGCGATGCCGAACTCCTCCTTGAGGCTCGCGCACGCGTAGACGCCGCCGGGTGCGACGAGGCCCGGGATCCCGAGCCGGGCTGCGGCGAGCCAGCGGGCTGCGACGTCGTTCGAGCGGTGGCCGGGCAGCATGAGGCCCGCGGTGGGCCGCTCCGACGCCGGCACCGCTCGCTCGATGAGGTCGAGCTGCTGGCATTCGTCGGGAGAGGGATGCTCGAGGTCGCCCCCGATGACGAGGAGGTTCGCGCGTCGCCGCACCGGGTGGGTGGCCCATGCCGCCACGAGCGTCGCCATCCCCTTCACCCGGTGGAGCCGGCCGAGCGTCACGATCAGGGGCAGGCCCCGGCGTTCGGGGGCGAGTTCCTCGACGAGGGTGCGCAGCTCGGCGATGGCGGGCACCGGCGGGGCGCCGTGCGCGTGCGCCGCGGCATCCGCCACCGCCTCGTCGATCGTCGCGAGGTCGACGCCCTCGGGCACCACCGTGTGGCGCTCCGCGCGGGCGGTGAGGTCGATGCCCACGAGCCGGCGCAGGTCCTCCTCCAGGTGCGGCCGGGGGAACAGGACCGTGTGCGCCGCGTTCGCCGCGAGCCGCTGCACGAGGCGCGTGCGGAACCAGAAGTGCTCGGCGAGGTCGAACCGGCCGAAGTCGTGCCGGCTCATCGCACCCGAGCGGTCGAGCGACTCGATCACCGCGTGCGGGTCGGGCGCCACGGTGAACACCACGGGGATGCCGAGCTCCCGTGCGACCTCCGCGGCCGCCAGGCTGCCGACGTCGGCCATGCGCAGGTGCAGCACGTCGACGCGGCCGGCCGCGAGCAGAAGACGCCGGATGCCGCGGCGGGCGGCGACCCGCAGGGGCCACGCCGCGGCCGACGGCACGGGGTCGCGGAGCAACGGGATACGCCCGTAGACATGCCCCGAGGCGCCGTCGCGGAGTCGGACGAGATCGGCGGCGGCCCCATCGACGGAGCCGCGAGAGAGGGTGAGGACGCGCTCCACCCCGGTCTCACGGTCGCGCACGAGGGCGTCGCCGAGCCGCACCAGGAGCGTGGCGATGCCGCCGTTGTCGCCGGAGCCGGCGGAGCTCAGCAGGGGATCGAGGTCGGCGTGCAGGAAGAGCTGCGCGACCGTCAGGCCCGCTCGGCGATCCTCCGCCCGTGCGTCAGGCGAACGCAGGTGCGGGCGCAGGTCGAGCAGTGCCAGTTCCGCGACCGCGCCGAGGGGACCGCCGCCGGCGGCCACCACGTGCAGGAACTCAGCCAGCCGCGGATCCGCGGACCGCTGCCCGATCGCCGAGACGGCCGCGATGCGCACCCCGTCGGCCTCAGCGGAGTCCCGGGCGATGCGGAGGAGCGGCGCCGTCGCGATCGAATGCCGCACGAGCCCGAGGGTCTCCACCACCCGCGCGCGGGCGACCGGCTCGACGACGCCGAGCAGCGCCGCCTCGGTCCCCACCACGAGCGCCTCGGCCGTCGTGGGAGACCACTGCTCGAGCGTGCGCTGCGCGAGCATGCCCCCGAACCCTCCGCTGACGACCATGCCGAGCAGGGCGCCCATCGCATCCGCGCGTGGGAGGCCACCGCCGAGCGCCCACGCCGCGTGCTCGCGGAGGAAGGCGCGCTCGTCGGTCAGCAGGCCGACGAGCATCCTGCCCGCCTCACGGTCGAACATCCCGGCGAGGGCGTGGGTCGATGCGATGGCGGCGATCTCGTCGTCGTCGCGGAGCGCGCCGCCGAGCACCCGGAGCGTGCGGACGCCCGGATCCCGGCCGGCCTCGAACGCGAGGTCGTCGGCCAGTCGCATCGCGTCCACGATCGCGTCGGCACCGGTCACTGCATCGAGTGCGGTCTGGACTCCCACGACGTCCTCCTCATCGACGCGCGCCGCCGCCGACGGCCATCTGCGCCACCGATCCTGCGGTTCGGGTGTGATCGGCTCATCGAGTCTCGGCGCTCCGCGCCGAGGCGGCATCCATCATTCGGATGACGGCGAAGGACCCCGGCCAGGAGAATGTGGTCGGGGCCCGTCGTTCCCGTGGGTGTCGGGAATCGCACCGGCGGCCGGATGACGCTTGCGGGAGGTCCCACGGCTGACGGTCCCCACATCGTAGGCGCGTCGGCGAGGCATCCGATGCCCCCAGAATGGGGCGCCGGGGACCGTGGTGGTCCGTCACGGCTCACGCCGGACTAGCATGTGGCCAACGGCGTCGCGTCGCACGAGGCATCGCCGACGATGTGCAGGGGGATGACCGCATGTGCCGCTGGCTCGCATACTCGGGGGAACCGCTCCGACCGTCCACGCTGATCCTCGACACGCAGCACTCGCTCGTGAAGCAGTCGCTGAACTCGCCGCTCGGGGCGGAGACGGTGAACGGCGACGGGTTCGGCATCGGCTGGTACCCGACCGGCACCGCCGACGACTCGAAGCCGGCGCTGTTCCACAGCATCGAACCGGCCTGGCATGACGAGAACCTGCGCGAGCTCACCCAGGCGATCGAGAGCCCGCTCTTCTTCGCGCACGTGCGAGCGGCGGGCGGACCGCCCATCCAGCAGACGAACTGCCACCCGTTCCGGTACGAGAACTGGCTGTTCATGCACAACGGCTTCCTCGGTGACTTCGTGAAGATGAAGCGCGACCTCGTCTTCGCCGTGGACCCGTCGCTGTACCCGCACATCCACGGCACGACCGACTCCGAGGTGATCTTCCACCTCGCGCTGTCGCTCGGGCTCCGTGACGACCCCATCGCCGGCATCACCGCCGCCGTGCAGCTGATCGAGAAGGTGGGCCGCGACCACGGCATCGCCTTCCCCATGCAGGGCACCATGGCCGTCTCCGACGGGACGACGATCTGGGCGTTCCGCTACTCGACCCAGCGCCGGTCGCGCACGCTCTTCCACTCCGAGGACATCGACACGCTGCGTGAGCTGTACCCCGATGTCGAGCGGCTGAACCTGTTCGGCCGCAACGCGCGGGTGGTGGTCTCGGAGCCCCTGAACGACATGCCGGGCGCGTTCATCGAGGTGCCCGAATCGACCGTCGCCATCATCGGCGAGGGCGAGTTCGACCACCGGCCGTTCCTCGCCGAGGCCGAGTGATCGACGGGGCGAGCGGACACGGGGCCGGATGTCGCACCGAAGGCTGGACAGGCACGGCATGCTGAGGTTCGATGGTGATCGAACCACCATGGTGCCCGCCCTACCGGGCACGCGTCACCCGCACGATCGCGGGCTCCGGGAGTGATCGCATGGCCGTCCGGAACAAGCGGAATCGGGATTTCGCCGAGACGCGGACTCCCGTGGGTGTTCTGGGTGGGCTCATCGGGCTCGTGGCGGCCAGTGCGGCCGCGGCCACGCTCGTCGTCGTCGGGGTGACGCCGGCGATCGCGACCGTCGGCATCGCGGCATCCGGCACCATCGGCATGTTCGAGAACCTGCCGAGCTACCTCGAGATCGGGGAGCTGTCGGAGAAGAGCAACATCTACGCGACCAGGTCCGACGGATCCACCGTGCTCCTGGCCTCGTTCTACGACCAGAACCGCATCGAGGTCGGCTGGGACGGCATCAGCCAGTACGTCAAGGACGCGACGGTCGCCGGCGAGGACCCGAGGTTCTACGAGCACGGCGGCATCGACCTGCAGGGCACCGTGCGCGCGGCGGTGACCACGGCGACCGGCCGTGAGACGCAGGGCGGGTCGTCGATCGCCCAGCAGTACGTCAAGAACGTGCGCGTGCAGGAGTGCGAGGGCATGGCCGACGTCACGGCCCTCGAGGACCTCACCGAGGAGGAGCGGGAGGCGCTCACCGGTGACGAGCGGCACGCCCTCATCGAGCAGGAGCGCCTCGGCTGCTACGACACCGTGACCGAGACGTCGATCGACCGCAAGCTCAAGGAGATGCGCCTCGCGATCGGCGTCGAGAAGCGGTACACGAAGAACGAGATCCTGCTCGGCTACCTGAACATCGCCGGCTTCGGCGGCACCGTGTACGGCATCGAGGCCGCGGCGAACTACTACTACAACACCAGCGCTGCGAACCTCTCGCTGGCGCAGGCCGCCTCCCTGATGGCGATCGTGAACAACCCCGCGAAGTTCCAGATCGACAAGCCCGAGAGCGAGACGAACGGTGCGGCGAACGGCTACGCCGAGAACACCTCACGGCGCAACTACATCCTCGACCGCATGCTGGAGTACCGGAAGATCACGCAGGCGGAGTACGACACGGCGGTCGCAACGCCCGTGCAGCCCGCCATCACCGAGCCGAGCACCGGATGCCAGACCGCGGGGGGCAGCGCCTACTTCTGCGACTACGTGAAGAACATCCTGCAGAACGACCCGAACTTCGGCGAGGACGCCGACACGAGGATGCGCAACTTCCGGCGCGGCGGATTCCAGGTGTACACGACGCTCGACCTCGACCTGCAGAACGCGGCAGAGACGACGATCGCGCAGAACGTGCCGCAGACCTATCCCGGGTGGGACGTCGGCGCGGTGATCTCCTCGGTGCAGGTCGGCACGGGCCGGGTGCTGGCGATGGCGCAGAACCGCATCTACAGCCAGGATCCCGAGGTGCTCAACTCGGGCCCACAGTTCACGAGCATCAACTACAACACCGACTTCGAGTACGGCGGTTCGCGCGGATTCCAGCCCGGTTCCTCGTACAAGGTGTTCACGCTGGCGGAGTGGCTGAAGACGGGGCACGCGCTCTCGGAGCGGGTCGACTCCCGGCCGAAGGCCAACTGGGGCACGTTCCAGGACAGCTGCCTCGGCCCGCAGAACTACGACGCCGAGCACTGGGCGCCGCGCAACGACGCCAACGAGGCGGGTGCCAACTACAGCGCCCTCGAGTCGACGATCGGCTCGATCAACACGGGCTACATCGGCATGGCCAAGCGGCTCGACCTCTGCGGCATCCGCAAGACCGCCGAGGCGTTCGGCGTGCACCGCGCCGATGGCGAACCGCTCGTGCAGAGCGCCTCCGCGGTGATCGGCATCAACGAGGTGGCGCCGCTCACCATGGCCGTCGCGTTCGCCGGCATCGCGAACAACGGCGTCACCTGCACCCCCGTCGCCATCGATCGCATCGTGGGGCGCGACGGGCAGGAGCTGCCCGCCCCGCAGACGACGTGCACGGAGTCGGTGCCGCCTGCGGTCGCCGCGGCGATGCACTACGCCATGATCCGGGTGATGACGAGCGGCACCGCCACCGTCTCGAACGGGGCGACCTCGCCGCACGTGCCGCTCATCGGCAAGACGGGGACCACCGACGGGGCGAAGGACACCTGGATGGTCGGCGCCAGCTCCAAGGTGGCCACGGCGGCGGCCGTGGTGAGCGTCAACGGCGATGCGAACCAGCGGGCCATCTCGTTCGCGAGCGGGCAGGCCGCGACCGCACGCCACCGGATGTGGCCGGCCGTCATGTCGGTGGCCGCGGCGAAGTACGGCGGCGACCCCTTCACCGAGGCCGGACCGGGCCCGGTCGCTCCGAAGTCGGGCGGCGTCGACGGCGGAACCACCGAGACGCCTGCACCGGCCGATCAGACGGAGGGCGGCGGCAACGGCGGGAACGGCAACGGCAACGGCAACGGGGGCAACGGCAACGGCGGGCCCCCCGGGCAGTGACCGTGCTCGCCGTCATCTCGCGTGGACGACCGCGCATGCGGCGAGCGACGGCCGCCCCCTCCCGCGTGGCTCAGAAGTCGATCGAATCCCCGGGTTCGAGGGGCAGGTACTCGCCGCCGCCCTGCTCGACGGCCCAGCGGAGGCGGGCGTTCGAGAGGTCCTTGCCGGCGCGCGACAGCAGCATCTCATGCGTCGGGAACGCCCGCTTCGGCGCCACCTCGACGACGTAGTCCATGGCCTCGCTGATCTTCATCCAGGGCGCGGCGGCCGGCGCGGCGAGCACGTCGACGGCGATCCCGTCGGGCGCGACGAACGAGTCGCCCGCGTAGTACAGCGCCTCGTTCACGAGCACCCCGAGGTTGTCGATGATCGGGATCGACCGGTGGATCTGCGCGTGCTGCCCGCCGAAGAACCGCAGCCGGAAGGGCCCGACCGCAACCTCGTCGCCCGCCGCGACCGTCTCCACCGGGAATCCGGATGCCGCCGCGGCGACGCCGGCCGGGCCGAAGATGCGCACGCCGGGGTTGGCGCCGACGATGCGGCCGAGCTGCTCGGGCGTCCAGTGGTCGGCGTGCTCATGGGTGATCACCACGGCGGCGGTGCCGGCCGACTCCGTGATGGGAGTGGTGAAGCTGCCCGGGTCGATGTAGAGCTTGTCGCCCGAGTCCTCGATGACGAGCGCGGCATGTTCGAGCTTCGTGAGTCGCATGCGTCGAGCCAACACCGCCCGCCGCACGGCGCGCAAGCCCGTCGCCTGCCAGAATCGCAGCATGATCCGAGCCCCGCGGCGCCTCCTCGTCGCCGTCAACCCTGCCGCCTCCTTCGGGCGCAATCGCGCGGTGGGGCCGGCGGTGGTCGAGCGGCTGGTGGATGCCGGGTACGACGTGTCGATGCTCCGCGAGGCGAACTTCGAGTTGCTCCGGCGCGAGGCCGAGTCGGCGTTCGAGCAGCGCCCCGACGCCCTCGTCGTGGTGGGCGGCGACGGCATGGTCTCGCTCGGCGTGAACCTCGTGGCGCAGACGGGCGTGCCGCTCGGCATCGTGGCGGCCGGCACGGGCAACGACCTCGCCCGCGGGCTGGGGCTGCCGTACGACGATCCGGTCGCGGCCACCGATGCGCTGCTCGCGGCGCTCGACCGCGAGCCCCGGCGGATCGACGCCGGCATCATCCGGCACGGCGACCTGCGCACGTGGTTCGCGTGCGTGGTCTCGACGGGCTTCGACGCCGTCGTCAACGAGCGCGCGAACCGGATGACGCGTCCACGCGGCCCCAGTCGGTACACGCTCGCCCTCGCCCGCGAGCTCGCCACGTTCCGTCCCCGCACGTACGCCATCACGATCGACGGGGTGCGCCGGGAGCAGCGCGCGATGCTCGTGTCGGTCGCGAACAATCCGTCGCTGGGCGGCGGCATGCGCATCGTGCCGCACGCCGACCTCGCCGACGGCCTGCTCGACGTCTTCATCGTCCATCCGCTGTCCCGTTCAGCGCTCGTCCGCGTGTTCCCGAAGGTCTTCGCGGGCACCCACGTCGACCACCCCGCGGTCGAGTTCGTGCGGGCGAGCCGGGTGCGCATCGAGGCCGATGACATCGTCGCGTACGCCGACGGCGAGCGCATCGGCCGGCTCCCGATCGAGGTCGACGTGGTGCCCGGGGCGCTGTCGGTCTTCGCATGATCACGGCGACGGATGCCGCGGCGGCGTCGATTTTGCGGGAGCCGCGAGCCTGTGTCATACTCTTCAAGTTGTCGATTCGGCCCCATCGTTTAGCGGCCTAGGACACCGCCCTCTCACGGCGGCAGCGCGGGTTCAAATCCCGCTGGGGTCACAACAGCGAAAACCCCCGGTCACCCGGGGGTTTTCTGCATTTCCGGGCGGTATTCTCCCGCCCGCGCGGGGTCACCCGCCGACCGCCACCTCCCGCCGCCAGGTCGCATGGCGAGCACGCGGTGCGCTGCGGCATCCGCTCGCCCTCCGCTAGACTCGGCTGAGCGAAGGGGAGTATCCCGCGAGGCGCACGCCTCGGGCCACGATCGTCAGTACGAGCGCCAGAGACGCCGCTCCGGGCGTGGCGGCGCGCCGAGGGCGCGGTCGGGAGAGACTTTCGGGTTCACCTGTACCCACTCACCCCGGAAGGCCTCCTGTGCTCGAACTCCCCGTCTGGTTCGAAGTCGGCTCCCTCGTGGTCCTGACCCTCGTCCTCATCGGCGACCTGCTCCTCGTCATCAAGCGCCCCCACGTGCCCTCGTTCCGGGAGTCCACCCTGTGGGTGGTCTTCTACGTGGCGCTCGCGCTCGTGTTCGCGCTGTTGATGCTCCTGCTCGGCGACGCCGAGCACGCCGGCCAGTTCGTGGTCGGCTGGCTCACGGAGTACAGCCTCTCGATCGACAACCTCTTCGTGTTCGTCATCATCATGGCGAGGTTCTCGGTGCCGAAGAAGATGCAGCAGGAGGTGCTCATGGTGGGCATCATCCTCGCGCTGATCTTCCGCGGGGTCTTCATCCTCCTCGGCGCCCAGCTCATCGAGAACTTCAGCTGGATCTTCTACATCTTCGGCGCCTGGCTCGTCTGGACGGCGATCCAGCAGGCGTTCCTGCATCGCGAGGAGAGCGCGGAGGAGACCGAGAGCGCGCTCGTGCGGATGCTCCGCAAGCGCGTTCGCATCTCCGACGACTACGACGGCATCAAGCTGCGCACCACCGTCGACGGCACGCGCATGTTCACGCCGATCCTCATCGTGTTCATCGCGATCGGCACGACGGACCTGCTCTTCGCGCTGGATTCGATCCCCGCGATCTTCGGCATCACGCAGTCGGCGTTCATCGTCTTCACGGCCAACGTCTTCGCGCTGATGGGCCTCCGCCAGCTCTACTTCCTGCTCGGCGGGCTGCTCGAGCGGCTCGAGTACCTCAAGTACGGCATCGCGTTCATCCTCGCCTTCATCGGCGTGAAGCTCGTGTTCCACGCCCTGCATGTCAACGAGCTTCCGTTCCTCAACGGCGGCGAACCCGTCGAGTGGGCACCCGAGATCTCCACGTGGGCCTCGCTCGGCGTGATCGTGGTGGCGATGGCCGTTGCGACGATCGCGAGCCTGGTCAAGGCTCGAGTCGACTCGAAGCGCCGCGGCGTGAAGCTCATGGACGAGGTGCCGCACTTCACGGAGGACGCCCCCGGCCGCGAGCGCTGACCGGTCCGGCGGTCCCGCCGCTGTGCACAGCGGTCCGCAGGACCCGCCCGGAGTTGCTAGCGTGGGGAGGCGGCGCCTGGGTGGGGCGCCCGGGCCGGGGAGCCCGCAGGCGAGTTGCGACGAGGAGAACCGTGTCCGCTGATGGCGAGGACATCGTCCGACTCCCGCGCGGTTCCGCGGTGATCGCCCACAGCGCGCAGAGCGACGTCGGTCGTGTCCGTAGCGTGAACGAAGACGCGTTCCTCGCGGCGGCACCGGTCTATCTCGTGGCCGACGGCATGGGCGGCCACGCGCGAGGCGATGCAGCGAGCCGAACGGTGGTCGAGACCTTCCGCCGTCACCTCGAGGCAGGCAGGCCGTCATCGCCCGAGCAGGTGCTCGACGCCATCCACAGTTCGAACGACGCCGTACGGGCCCTGAGCGCCGAGGGCGAGGAGGGCACCGCCGTCGCCGGCACCACGCTCACGGGCATCGCGCTCGTCGACGCGGGCGACGGTGCGGGCTTCCACTGGATGGTGTTCAACGTCGGCGACTCGCGGGTCTACTCGTGGGACGGACGCACGCTGCAGCAGTTGAGCGTCGATCATTCGGCAGTGCAGGAACTCGTCGACGCCGGCCTGATCAGCGCCGACGATGCCGAGCGCCATCCCGACCGCAATGTGATCACTCGAGCGATGGGCGCCGACGAGGTGGTCGATCCCGACGTCTGGCTCATCCCCGCCGCCGGCCGCCAGGTGTTCCTGATCTGCTCGGACGGCCTTTCGAAGGAGGTCGACGACGAGCAGCTCGCCCAGGTCCTCGCCGGCGATACCGGGCATGCGGCGGGCCTCGCGGGCGAGTTGGTCGATGCCGCGCTCGAGCACGGCGGTCGTGACAACGTCACGGTCATCGTGGTCGAGTCGCAGCTCGGCGATGACGACGATGACGATGAGACCACCCGCGACCGAACCGGCTCGTTGTCACGTGCCGCCGAGGACACGACGCCCCGCAGCGGGGGAGGGCACCATGGCGACGTATCGGCCTGACCCCTCGGGCGCGTGGCTCGCTGCCGTGCGCGGGCGCGTCGCCCTCCTGGCTCCGATCACTGCAGCCGACGCGGTGGCGGCGGTGTGGGCCGAGCTCGGCGCCCCCGATCCGACGCCGCAGGTGCTCGACCGGCTCACCGCGTCGGGCCTCGCGGCCACGCCGCCGTTCGCCCTCGTCGTGCGCGGCGACGGCCGCAGCTCGGCCAGGGTCGTGGCGCGCGGGCCCGTCCGCGTGGTGATCGGCGACACCACGGTGTCGGGCGAGGGCGTCTCGACCTGGGCCGAGCGGCTCATCGACGGGGTCGAGGGCGAGGTGCGTCTCGAGTCCGTCGATGCGGCGCCGTCCGACGAGCGTCCTCACCTCCCGCTCGTCGAGGGCGTCGTGTACGCGCTCGCCGTCGCGACCGACACGGCCGGGCCGGTCGCCGCCGCGGCCTTCCCGGTCAGCCCTGCTGCCGCCGCGGCACCTGAGCCCGCGACGGCCTCCGCCGTACCGGTCGCGGTGCCCGCTGCCACGCCGACTCCCGCGCCGGTCTCGGTCGCCTCCCCGGCCGAGCAGACCATGGTGCCCGTCGAGGACACCATCGCCACGCCCAAGCGGTCGGCGCCCGTGACCCGGCCGACTCCGGCAGCTCCGGCTGAGCTCGAGGGCGACCACGACGGCCTCACCGTCGCAGGCATCGACCTGCAGCGGCTCCGCGCCCAGCGCTCAGCTCGCCCGGCCACGGCCATGCCCACGCCTCCGTCGGGCATCACGGTGTCGCCCTCGGCGTCGCTGCGCATGCCCGACGGCAGCCTCGAGCCGATCGGCCACGAGGTCGTGCTCGGGCGCGCGCCGAGCGTGAGTCAGGTGTCGGGCGGGCGCATCCCACGGCTCATCACGATCGGAGCCGGCGACCCCGACATCTCACGCAACCACCTGCGCGTCGCGATCGAGGGCGACACCGTCGTGGTGACCGACCTGCACTCCCGCAACGGCACGCATGTCGTGGCGCCGGGCAAGCCCCCGGTGAAGCTGCGGGCAGGCGAGCCCACGCCGGTCCTCACCGGTACCGTGATGGACCTCGGCGGGGGCTGGACGATCCAGGTCGTGACCGAGTGATGCGTCGAGCCCCGTCCACGCCACCCGACCTGCCCGGATACACGGCGCTGCAGCTGCTCGGTTCCGGTGGGTTCGCCGACGTGTTCCTCTACGAGCAGCGACTGCCGCGACGCAAGGTCGCGGTGAAGGTGCTCCTCACCGAGGAGCTCGGTCGCGACACCCGCGCCCAGTTCGTCGCCGAGGCCAACCTGATGGCGCAGCTGTCGACGCATCCGTTCATCGTGACGATCTTCCATGCCGACGTCTCGGCCGACGGCCGCCCCTACTTCGTCATGGAGTACTGCCCGGGGCCGAGCCTCGCCGAGCGCTACAAGCGCGAGCGGTTCGCCGTCGAGGATGCGCTGCGCACCGGCATCCGCCTCGCCGGCGCGGTGGCCACGGCGCACGCCGCCGGCATCCTGCACCGCGACATCAAGCCGGCCAACGTGCTGACGAACGACTACGGGTGGCCCGCCCTCACCGACTTCGGCATCTCATCGAACCTCGAGGGCGAGTTGCCGGTGCACACGATGACGTCGCCCGTCGACGCGTCGTCGACGTCCTCCGGCCAGTCCGCGGTCGGCATGAGCGTGCCCTGGTCGCCGCCCGAGATGTTCGAGGACGACCCCAAGCCCGACCAGCGCAGCGATGTCTTCTCGCTCGCCGCGACGGTGCACTCCCTCCTCGCCGGGCGCACGCCGTTCGAGATCCCGGGGCGACCCAACGGGTCGCTCGACCTGATCGGGCGCATCGAGCGGGGAGCGATCACGCCGATCGGCCGTGACGACGTGCCGCGCAGCCTGACGGGCGTGCTGGCGAAGGGCATGGCGACGCGCCGCGAGGACCGCTATCCCAGCGCGGTGGAGTTCGCCAGGGCACTCCAGCGCGTCGAGCTCGAACTCGGCTACCCGGCGACCACCATCGAGGTCCCCAACCTCGCTTCCGAGCGACAGGCGCCCGTCGAGGACGGCGCCGACGAGACGCGCGCCCGCGCGGTGCGATCGGTCGAGGCGCAGCCGGCTGCACCGTCCCGGCCGACAGCCGTTCCCGGTGAGGACGACGCCACCCGCGCTCGCACGCCACGTCAGGTCGAGGCCCAGCCCGTCGCGGCAACGGCCGCGACGCCCGACGAGGGCACGATCGTTCGCGCGCCGGTCGCGGTGGCGGGCACGACGGCGAACCAGGTCGACCAGACGGTCATCCGCCCGCGGGGGCGCTCCGCGCAGGCCGCGGCGCCCGCCGCCGAGGCTGCTGCTGCCCCGACGGTCGACGCGACGCAGCTGCGCGGCCGCGGTGCGGCGGCATCCGACCTCGCCGATGACATGCGCACCCAGGCGCGCCCCCGTCGATCCCGTGTCGGCGCCCTGGTCGCCATCGTGGCGGCGATCGTCGTGGTCGTCGTGATCGGCATCGCGGTGGCCCTCTCCGGCACGCTCGAGCAGCCGTCGGCCGATCGCACGGCCGCCCCGTCGGGTGAGGACGCGATCCTCGCCGCCACCGTGCCCGCGCCCGTGGTGCAGCCGGGCGTGACCTCGGCCGACGGCGCCAGCGTGTCGTTCGCGGTCTCGCACGACGATGCCGAGGAGGGCGACCGGTACCGCTGGCGACGCGCCGACGGCTCCGGCGCGATCGCGGTCGCCGACGGCCCGACGATCATCGTCGACGGGGTGACGGCAGGCGAGCGTGTCTGCATCGAGGTGCAGGTGCAACGGGGGAGCAAGACCTCCGAACCGGTCACGGAGTGCACGGCATGAGGCCCCTCAAAGTCGAGTACTGCGGCGAGTGGTACACCGTGAACGAGGGCGAGGCCTTCGGGATCGGGCGCGAGTCCGACCTGACCATCGACGACAACCCCTACCTGCATCGCACCTTCCTGACGCTGTCCAGCGAGTACGGCCTCTGGTGGCTCTCGAACGTCGGCCAGCTCCTCTCGGCGACCGTCTCGGACGCGACCGGCAGCGTGCAGGCGTGGGTCGCGCCGGGGGCGAAGCTGCCGCTCGTCTTCCAGACGGTCCACGTGATGTTCAGCGCAGGCTCGACCACCTACGACTTCACCATCCACGCCGAGGAGGACTTCTACAACACCTCCCTCACGGCGAGGCCGGCCGACGGCGGCACCACGATCCTCCCGGTGACGCTCACGACGAGCCAGCGGCTCCTCGTCGTGGCGCTCGCCGAGCATGTGCTGTCGCAGCCGTCCGCCGGCAGGTCCGTGGTGCCCACCTCGGCCGAGGCGGCGGCGCGCCTCGGGTGGAGCATGACCACGTTCAACCGCAAGCTCGACAACGTCTGCGAGAAGCTCGACAAGATCGGCGTCGACGGGCTCCGGGGCGGCCGCGGCAGGCTCGCGACCAACCGGCGTGCGCGGCTCGTGGAGTACGCCGTCGCAACTCGGCTGGTGAGCACCGACGACCTGACGCTCCTCGACGGCGCCGACGATGGCCCCGACGGAGACGCCGAGGGCACCGACCCGGCCGCCTGACCGCGCGAGCCCGCCCTCCCGGCGCGGAACGCCGGGACCTCCCATCGACCCAGCTGGAAGCGCCCGGCACGTCCCCCGGGGGCGGGTGACATGGGGATCTCTCCCCATGTGGCCCGTCGGAAGGTCCGTGTTACCGTGTACCCCGGTGTGGGGAGAGAACCGACGCCATGCTGCGTCGGTGCGAACAGGTCAGGGAGTCACGGGTGGGAGTGTTCACTTCGTGGATCCGTGCGCGGAAGACCACCGCGACCATCACCACGCTGGCGCTGATCGCCGGTGTTCCACTGGCCTTCGCGGTGCTGCACCAGGGCTTCCCGGTCACCGATCCCGACCTTCGCGCCCGCGACGTCTGGGTGACGAACGCGAAGGACCTGCTGGCAGGTCGACTGAACCGTCCGATCGGTGAACTGGATGCCGCGGTCAGCACGGCGACGAATGAGTTCGACGTCTTCCAGGACGGCGACTCGGCCTTCCTCTACGACCGCAGCATCGGATCCATCGAGCGCATCGATCCGTCGTACACCACCCTGACGGAGCGGATCGACGTGCCGCCGGGGTCCACGGTCGCCTACGGCGGGGACGTGCTCGCCGTGCTGTCGCCGAAGGGTGAACTCTGGACGGTCCTCGCCGGTGGATCGCTGTCCTTCGACGCCGTCGGCACCGACCCGCTGCTGAAGCTCGGCGAGGATGCGGAGATCGCGGTGAGCTCCAAGGGCACGGTCTTCGCCACCAAGCCGTCGAAGGGTTCGTTGTACCGTATCCCCGTCGACGGCGGTGATCCGGTCAGTACGCCCATCCCCAAGCTCACCGACCACCAGCTGGCAGCAGTCGGCGAGCGGGCGGTGGTGCTCGACACCGAGAAGGACCACCTGCTCGTCGACGACCGGTCGATCGAGCTCCCCGAGGCGGGACTGCGGCTGCAGCAGTCCGGCGCGGAGCACGACATCGCCTACGTGGCATCCGGCGGCGGACTGATGTCGGTGCCGCTCGACGGGGGAGACGTCGCCGTCACCTCCAACGGCGCGGATGCCCTGGCCGACGGTGCCGACGACGTGGCGGCGCCCGTGTGGCTCGATGGCTGCGCGCACGGCGCCTGGGCGACCTCCGCCCGGTACCTCGTGGAGTGCGACGGCGCGGAGCCCGAGTCCCAGCAGATCGACCAGCCCACCGCCGGTTCGCGCCTCGAGTTCCGCGTGAACCGTGACGTCATCGTGCTGAACAACCTCTCGAACGGCAACTCGTGGCTGGTCGACTCCGACCTGCGCCTCGTCGACAACTGGGAGGAGGTCACGCCCCCCGAGGAGTCGGAGGACGAGGAGGGCGACGAGAAGTCGTCCCAGCAGAACTTCGAGGACACGCTCGCGGAGCGCGGTCCGATCAACCGTCCGCCGCTCGCGCGCGACGACGAGTACGGCGTGCGTCCCGACCGCACCACGATCCTCGAGGTGCTCGAGAACGACACCGATCCCGACGGCGACGTGCTCACCGTGGCCGGGCTGCCGACGGTGAGCGGCGCGTCAGGTCGGCTCGAGCTCATCGACGGCGGTCGCGCGCTGCAGTTCACGCCCGACGAGGGCGCTGCCGGCACGGCCTCGTTCCGCTATTCGGTATCCGATGGGCGGGACGGCGTCGCCGAGGCAAACGTCGACGTCCGCATCACCCCCGACAGCGAGAACGAGGCGCCGGTCTCGCTGCGCAACGGCGCCACCAGTGTCGAGCAGAGTCGCCAGATCTCCTACAACGTCCTCGCGGACTGGAACGACCCAGACGGCGACGACGTGTACCTCGTGAACGCCTCCCCCACCAGCGGCGACTCGGTGCGGTTCAGCCCCGACGGGCTCGTGACCTTCGAGCACCAGTCCGGCGAGCTCGGCGTCAAGGAGGTGCAGTACATCGTCTCCGATGGCCGCACCGAGGCGGCCGGCATCCTCACCGTGGAGGTGAAGCCGACCGGCACGCTGAACCCGGTCGGAACCCCCGACTTCGCCCAGGTGTTCGCGGGCGAGACGTTCGCCATCGAGCCGCTCGCGAACGACCTGTCGCCTTCCGGAGCGCCGCTCTCGTTGATCGGCGTGGAGGAGACACCCGAGAATGCGGTCATCACCCCGAACCTCGAGCGCGGTACCATCACCTTCTTCGCCGATGTGCCCGGCGAGTACGTGTTCCTCTACAACCTCGCCGCGGACACCGCCGTGAGTGTCGGGCTCATCCGCGTCCAGGTGACGGAACCGCCCGCGGAGGCTCCCGAACCGATCGCCGTCAAGGACGTCGCCTACCTGCGCCCCGGCGAGCCGACGACGGTGCCGCTGCTCGCCAACGACGTGTCACCGTCGGGTCGCGTGCTCGCCGTGCAGTCGGTCGACGACACCGCCACCGATGATCTCGTCTCCGTGGAGATCCTCACCAACACCGTCGCCAGGGTCACCGCATCCGAGGCGATCGATCGCCAGCTCCAGTTCGAGTACACGATCTCCGACGGCGTGAACACAGCGACGGCCACCGTCGCCGTGGTCCCCGTGCCACCGCTCGTCAAGCACCAGCCGCCCGTCGCGCTCGATGACAGTGTGAACGTGCGAGCCGGCGATATCGTCACGGTGCCGGTGCTCGCGAACGACTACCACCCTGACGCGGCCGCGATCCACGTCCTCCCCGAACTCGCGGACACGACGGCGGCCGACGGACTCGCCTTCGTGAGCGACGAGTCTGTCAGGTTCCAGGCACCCGAGGCTCCGGGTACTTACACGACCGTCTACACGATCGGCGACGACTTCGAGCAGACGGCCAGAGCGACGGTGCGATTCACGGTCGTGGGGCCAGATCCCGATGGGAACCGTGCGCCCCTGCCAACCCCGCTCACGTCTCGCACGTTCGAGGGCTCCGCAGTGAAGATCGACGTCCCGCTCGACGGCATCGATCCCGACGGGGACTCCGTGGTGCTCACGGGCATCTCGTCGGCGCCGTCGCTCGGACGTGTCGTCGAATCGACAAGCACCTCCATCACCTACGAGGCGCTCACGGGGTCGGCGGGAACCGATACCTTCGAGTACGAGGTGCAGGACACCGGTGGTGCGAAGGCCACAGGCATCATCCGCATCGGCGTCATCCCACGCCCGGCGGTCCAGCTTCCGCCGAATGCCGTCGACGACACGATTGAGATGAAGCCTGGCCGAACCGTCGGTGTCGAGGTGCTGTTGAATGACTCGGATCCGTCGGGCTATCAGTTGCACGTCGCCGACCTCCCCGATGTCGACGAGGGCATCGATGCCGAGATCCGCGATCGTCGACGCGTGGTCGTCACCGCGCCCGAGGTGGAGGGTGCGTACACCCTTCGATATGAGATCTCCAACGGCCATGGCGGTGCCGATGCGGCGTTCCTCCAGATCGCCGTCTCGAAGAACGCGGTGGTCCTGCCGCCTACCGCCGAGGATCAGGTCATCGAGCCCGAGCAGGTCATCGAGGGCGACCCGGTGAACGTCCGGCCGCTCGCCGATGCCACCAACCCGGGTGGTCTGGTCGAGGACCTCGAAGTGACCGTGGACGGCCCCAATGCCGGCCGGGCTGAGATCCTTGCGGACGGCAGCATCGACGTGAAGCCGGGGAACCGGCGTTACGCGGTCGCATTCCGGCTCACGAACAACCTCGACGATCTCGACGCCATGGCCTTCGTCATCGTGCCCCCCATTCCCGGTGGCGACACGGCCACCCAGGAGACCCAGCGCCCGAAGACGCCCGAGGAACTCGCCGCGGAGGAAAAGGCGAAGTTCCCGGCCCCGCACCTCGCCGACATGCCCCCGGTCGTCGTGCCGATGAACGGGAGCATCACCTGGAATGTCAACGACATCGTCGTCGTCCCGTCCGGCCAGCCTGCCCTGATACTGTCAGCGTCGGCGACCAACGCGAGGGAGGCGCCGTTCGTCGACGGGAAGACTCTGCGGTTCGCTCCCGAGCAGGACTATCGGGGTTCCGCATCCGTCACGTTCCAGGTCACGGACGGCACGGGCGCATCCGATCCGATCGGACGCGTTGCGATCCTGACGATTCCGATCACCGTGGGCGACCCGAACTTCAACGACACGCCACCCACCTTCACGCCCCGCACGGAGACCATCGAGGCGGGTGAGACGCCGCTGGCCATCGACCTGCGCTCCTCGAGCTTCCAGCCGAACCCCGACAACATCCAGCGCATCCAGTACACGAACCTGCGCGGAACGACGTCCGACATCCAGGCCCAGATCACCGACGGCACCCTCACGGTGTCGGCCCCGCTCGGCGTGCAGCCCGGCACGGCCGCGCATCTCACCTTCGACCTGAAGTTCGAGTCGTTCACGGTGCCGGGGTACGTCGACGTGAAGGTGGTGTCGTCGACGCGCGCCAAGCCGATCGCCACCGACGACGGTCCGATCGAGATGATCCGCAGCCAGTCGGTTCCGGTCGACGTGCTCGCCAACGACTTCAATCCGTTCAACGCCGAGGGCAAGCCGCTCCGTGTGGTCGCGGCCGCGGTCGACTCGGCGAACGTCGGCTCGAACGCCTCGGTGAGCTTCACCTCCACCGGTATCACCGTTCGCACCGGATCGGCATTCACCGGGGAACTGAGCGTGATCTACCGGATCGGCGACGCGACCATGGATCCAGCGCGAGAGGTCCAAGGTCGGGTCTCCGTGATCGTGCGCGACCGGCCAGACGCGCCCACGATGACGAGCATCGTGGAGGGCAACGGCAACGTTCAGCTCAGCTGGCGGGCGAACGCGACGAACAACTCGCCAATCACGCAGTACATCGTGACCTGGAGTGGTGGCGGCGGCGGCCAGGCCGTGTTCGGCCAGGGAGCGGCCGGAAGTGCACAGACGATCGGCAACCTCGCGAACGGCACGAGCTACACGTTCACCGTTCGCGCCGAGAACGCCAAGGGAGTGTCCGACGCGTCCAACGCCGTCAGCGGCGTGCCGTATGGCAACCCAGGCCCGCCTCGCAGTGTCACGCTCAACGCATCGCAGAACGGCAGCGGTGCCCTCTCACTCGACTGGGCCGCTCCCGCCGACAACGGCGGCCGTGCGATTCAGCGCTATGAATGGGTGTTCCGCGAGGGCGGGAGTGCCTCGGGTACCACCAGTGCCACGGCGGCCAGCGCGAACGGCTCGAACGGTACGACGTACCGATACGAGGTCCGCGCCTGCAATGCCCGCGGATGCGGACCATGGGAGACCTCGAATCGAGCCACGCCGACCGCCCCTCCGCCGACGGTCAGCCTGAGCAAGGGCGCGCGGGTCGGCTACTACAGCGGCCAGTACGGCTACTGCGCCGGCGATTGCTGGCACTACAACGTGACGGTCGACAACTTCCCAGACGGCACCGCGACGGGCAAGGCGTACTGCAACGGCGGCGAGCTGAACACCGTCATCCGGATCAACGTCAGCGGCGGCCGAGGCAGCTACACCGGCAAGTTCCCCGATTCATGGTGCGGCTACGACAACGCGTACGTCATCATCGGCGGCGTCCGCAGCAACACATGGTGAGCAGCGAGAAAGAGACGAACGAATGTCAGTAACGCAAGAACAGGCCCTCTGGTTCCAGGACGCCTTCTCGAAGCTCGTCGACAACGTCGACCAGGCGATCCTCGGCAAGCGCGAGGTCATCGAGCTCGTGGTCACCGCGCTACTCTCCGACGGCCACGTGCTCCTCGAGGACTTCCCGGGCACCGGCAAGACGGTGCTCGCGAAGGCGCTGGCCAACACGCTCGACGGCACGAACTCCCGCATCCAGTTCACGCCCGACCTGCTGCCGTCCGACGTCACCGGCGTCACCATCTACGACCAGGGCAAGGGACGCTTCGAGTTCCACCACGGACCGATCTTCGCCTCGATCGTGCTCGCCGACGAGATCAATCGCGCGAGCCCGAAGACGCAGTCGTCGCTCCTCGAGGTCATGGAGGAGGGCAAGGTCACCGTCGACGGCGTGAGCTACGACGTCGGCAGCCCGTTCATGGTGATCGCCACGCAGAACCCCGTGGAGCAGGCCGGCACCTACTCGCTGCCCGAGGCGCAGCTCGACCGCTTCCTCATCAAGACCTCGCTCGGCTACCCCGATCACGACACGGCCGTGACGCTGCTCCTCGACTCGGCGAACCGCGCACGCGCGTCCAAGGTGTCGCCGATCATCGCCTCGAGCTCGGTGAACACGATGTCGCAGCTCGCCTCCGACGTCTACGTCGACGCAGCCGTGCTCTCCTACCTCAACGAGATCGTGTCGGCGACCCGGGCGCACCAGGACTCGGCGCTGGGCGTCAGCATGCGCGGCGCCCTGGCGCTCGCCCGCACGGTGAAGACGTGGGCGATCGCCCACGGACGCACGTACGTGACACCCGACGACGTTCGGGAGCTGGCCGTCCCCGTGCTGGCGCACCGCATCATCGTCGACCCCGAGTCCGAGTTCGCCGGCGTCACCGCGGAGGACATCGTCAGCCGCGTGCTCGTGGACATCGCGCCCCCGGCCTACCGGGCGGCATGACCGCCGAACCCGGCGCGCAGACGACACCCTCGCAGACGCGCATCGCATTCCGCGCGGTCGGGCGGTCGCTCGCGGCATCCGCCCGGTCGATCGCCGGCCGGCTCGCGCACGTCGCGCGCGCCGTCGCGGAGTTCTGCGCACCGGTGACCGGCGTGGTGTCCACGGTCGGATGGCTCGTGCTGGCGGCCGCGGCGGTGTCGCTCGTGATCGCCTTCACGTTCGGCTGGATCGAGTTCGCCTTCCTCGGGTTCACGCTGCTCGCCGCGGTGCTCGTCTCCGTCGCCTTCGTGTTCGGCCGCATGCACTTCCGGGTCGGCATCCAGCTCCAGCCCGCGCGCGTCGTCGCGGGGGAGCGGGCGTTCGGGCGGCTCCTCGTGACCAACGCGGGGGCCACGCCCTCGGCGCCGTCCCGCATCGAGCTGCCGGTCGGAGCGGGCCTCGCCGAGTTCGTCGTCCCCTCACTCGCTCCCGATGCGGAGCACGAGGAGCTGTTCGCGGTTCCGACGAACCGACGCGCCGTCATCATCGCCGGGCCGGCCGTGTCGGTGCGCGGCGACCAGCTCGGGATCCTGCGCCGCATGGTGCGCTGGACCGACCCCGTGGAGCTGTTCGTGCATCCGGTCACCGCTCGGCTCCGGCCGTCCGCGGCGGGCCTCGTGCGCGACCTCGAGGGCGAGATCACCAAGGTCATCACGAACAACGACATCTCCTTCCACGCCCTGCGGGCCTACGAGCCCGGCGACGCCCTGCGGAACGTGCACTGGCGCACCTCCGCGCGCACCGGGCAGCTCATGGTGCGCCAGTACGAGGAGACGCGCCGCTCGCAGCTCGTGCTCGTGCAGGTGACGGAGCGCGCCCGGTACGCCTCGGATGACGAGTTCGAGCTCGCCGTGTCGCTGCTCGCCTCGATCGGCGTGCAGGTCATCCGCGACGCGACGCGCCTCGCGGTCGTCACGGAGTCGATCGCCCTTCGCACCGCGACCCCGACCGTGCTCCTCGACGATTCGTCGCGCATCGAGCCGGTCGAGCGGCGGTTCCCGACCGTGCGCGACTTCGTGCGGGACGCCACCAAGCGCCTCCCGGCACCGAGCGTCGTGATCGCCGTCGGCGGCTCCCTCCTGCCGGTCGCCGAGTTCCGTTCCATCGAGACCCTCTTCGGCGCCGACACGGTCACGATCGCGTTCCGCGTCGAGCTCGGCGCATCCAGCACCATCACGAAGGTCGCGGGCACCACGGTCGTGACCGTCGGCGACCTGGCCGACCTGCCGCGACTGGTCAGGAGGGTCCGGCCGTGAACCGACTTCCCCGCAACGTGACGAGCGACATCCTCGTCCTCAGCCTGCTGTCCGTGCTCGGCATCATCGGGTACGAGACGTCCTTCGGCGACCTGAACTTCATGCTCGCGGCGGGGGCCGGACTCGTCGTCGGCACCCTCGTCGCCGTCGCGGGCGCCCTGTGGCGGCTCGGCGTCCTGACCACGGTGCTCGTCGGCCTCGCAGCCTACTTCCTGCTCGGCAGTCCGTTCACCATGCCCGGGGAGGCGCTCTTCGGCGTGCTGCCCTCGCTCGCGTCCCTCACGGGGCTCGCATTCGGCGCGGTGTACGGCTGGGCCGACATCGTCACGATCGGCACGCCGGTCGAGGCGCCCTACTACGTCGCCGTGGTGCCGTACTTCGCCGCCTGGCTCGTGTCGCTCGTCGGCACGATGCTCGCCACGCGCTGGCTCCCGAAGCGCCGCACGGCGCTCCGCGCGAGCGTGCTCCTCATCGGCCCGATCGTGCTCTACCTGTCGGGGATCCTGCTCGGCACCGACGAGGCGTTCTTCGCCGGGGTCCGCGGCGTCTCCTTCGCCGTCATCGCCCTCGTCTGGATCGCCTGGCATCGCGGAACGACCGTCGAGGCGAGTGGGGACGGTGCCAGGCGCCTGCGCCGCCAGAAGGTCGTCGGCACGGCCTCGGTCGTCGTGGGGGCCGTGGTCGTGGGCGCGCTGGCCGGGGCAGCGGTCGCGCCGGTGTCGCCCGAGCGCTTCGTGCTCCGCGACGAGATCGTGCCGCCGTTCGACCCGCTCGAGTTCCCGAGTCCGCTCTCGGGTTTCCGGAAGTACACCAAGGACCTCGTCGAGGACACCCTGTTCACGGTGCGGGGACTCGAACCGGGCGACACGGTGCGCCTCGCCACCATGGACGCCTATACGGGCCGCCTCTGGAACGTCGCCGGCCCCGACGACGTGGGTGCGGACGGCGGCGGCTACGGCATCGTCGGCGAGTCCCTTCCCGAGCCCGAGCTGGCCGAGCTGGGCTCCGCACGTGACATCGAAGTCGAGGTCGGCGAGTACCACGACGTGTGGCTCCCCACAGTGGGGTACGGCAGCTCCCTCCGCCTGCTCGACCAGGGCAGCGCCGAACGAGCCGGGGACCTCCGCTACAACCCGGCGGCGGGAACGGCGGTCCTCACGAGCGGCGTCGCCGCGGGCGCGCGCTACGAGTTGCGCGCCAACGTGCAGGTGGAGCCCGACAGCGATGAGCTGATCGACGTGCCGGTGGCCGACATGACCCTTCCGGTCGTCGAGAACTCGCCCGACGTCGTCGCGGCGAAGGCCTCCGAGTTCGCCGGTGATGCGGCGAGCCCGATCGAGCAGCTCCGCGCGATCGAGCGGGCGCTGAAGACCGGCGGATTCCTCAGCCACGGCCTCGCCTCCGACGCCGTGCCCTCCCGTGCAGGCCACGGCGCCGACCGCATCACCGAGCTCTTCACGCGCTCGCAGATGGTCGGCGACGCGGAGCAGTATGCCGCGGCGATGGCGCTCATGGCACGGTCGCTCGGCTATCCGGCCCGCGTGGTGATGGGGTTCGCGCCCGACATCGCGGACGGCCAGGAGGAGGTCGACGTCGTCGGCGACGACGTGACCGCTTGGGTGGAGGTGCCGTTCGAGGGTGTCGGCTGGGTCTCGTTCCGCCCGACGCCCGACAACATCGACGTCCCGCAGGAGCAGACCCCGAAGCCCAAGTCCGAGCCGCAGCCCCAGGTGCGCCAGCCCCCGCGTGCGGAGCACAGCGAGGACGAGCTGCTGACCACCGTCGAGATCGACGAGACGGACGACGACGACAAGGACAAGCCGTTCTCGATCCCGGGCTGGGTCTGGGTCACGATGGCGGCGGTCGGCATCCCGGCGGCGCTCGTGTTCCTCCCGATGCTCGTGGTCGGATTCGTCAAGGGGGCTCGCCGCCGCCGCCGCCGGTCGGGGCCCAACGACCGGCAGAGCGCCGCCGCGTGGGACGAGCTCGTCGACCGCTACGCCGAGCTGGGCTTCGAGCCTCCCGAGCGAGCGACGAGGCTCCAGGCCGCGCGCATCCTCGAGCAGCAGTTCGACGAGCAGGGGCTGGGCGCGATCGCGCGATCGTCGGCAGCGGCGACGGATGCCTCGGCCGCGGCGCCGGTGCCCGTGCGGCTGTCGACGCTGGCGGCGACCATCGACCGCGACGTCTTCGACGGGGCATCCGTCGACGACGAGGCCGTCGAGCGGCGCTGGACGGAGGCGGATGCCGCGACGGCGGTCGTGGCGAGTGCGGCCGGCCGGGTGCGCCGATTCGTGAGCCGGTACCGGATCCGCCTGCGTCGGTAGAGTGGAGCGGTGGCTGAACCGGACTTCATCGTCCCCCCGCCGGGGCTGATCCCGGCTGCGCCCGAGCAGCCCGCGCGGCCCGAGCGCACCGACCCCGACCGCACCGTTCGAGCCGTGCCCGCCCGGGTGCTGCCGACCTTCGCCCCGCCCACGGGGCCGGTCGCGCCGCGCGCGCCGCTGCCGCCACTGCCCCCGGGGCCGCCGAGCGCGGCCGTTCCCGCCGCCCCGCCCGTGCGGGTCGACGCGCCCACGCCGACCCCGCAGCCGGGCGCCTGGCGCCTGCGCACCGCCGACGGGCTCGAGGTGCTCCTCCTCCGTCCCGTCGTGCTCGGCCGTGATCCGGTCGCCGATGCCGGGAGGCCGGGGGCGGCCACGATCCGCCTGGTCGACCCCGCCCGGTCGGTGTCGAAGACGCACGCGCTCGTCGAGGTCGTCGACGAACGCGTCACGGTCACCGACCTGCATTCGACGAACGGCAGCCGCGTACTGACGCCCGCGGGCGACGAGGTGGAACTCGACCCCGGGCTGGCCTTCGGGGTCGTCGGCGGGTCGACGATCCTGCTCGGGGAGTTCGCCGTCACGCTGGATCGGGCTCCGCTCAACTCGGTGTAGCCTGAGAGGGTGCGCGCTTCACGACTTCTTCTTCGGTGCCGCGGCGGGGCCTCGTTCTAGGCCGATCCCGTCGCGGAGTCCGTTGTCGGCTGACCACAGATTCTGAGGAAGCGAACGCATGAACGCAGCATCCACCATCCCCGCGAACACCGACGGGGCACGGCCTCGTACGCTGGCCGAGAAGGTCTGGGACGCCCATCTCGTGAAGAAGGGCGAGGACGGCACTCCCGACCTCATCTACATCGACCTGCACCTCGTGCACGAGGTCACGAGCCCGCAGGCCTTCGACGGCCTCCGCCTGGCCGGCCGCCCGGTGCGTCGTCCCGATCTCACGATCGCGACGGAGGACCACAACACGCCGACGCTCGCGATCGACCGTCCGATCGCCGATCCCACGAGCCGCACGCAGATCGAGACGCTTCGTCGCAACGCGAAGGAGTTCGGCATCCGCCTGCACTCGCTCGGCGACGTCGAGCAGGGCATCGTGCACGTCGTCGGCCCGCAGCTCGGCCTCACGCAGCCGGGCATCACCGTGGTCTGCGGTGACTCGCACACCTCGACGCACGGCGCGTTCGGAGCGATGGCGTTCGGCATCGGCACGAGCGAGGTCGAGCACGTCATGGCCACGCAGACGCTGCCGCTGAAGCCGTTCAAGACCATGGCGATCAACGTCGAGGGCGCGCTCCGTCCAGGCGTCACGGCGAAGGACATCATCCTCGCGGTCATCGCGAAGATCGGAACGGGCGGCGGGCAGGGCTACGTGCTCGAGTACCGCGGCAGCGCCATCCGCGCACTCTCGATGGACGGCCGCATGACGATCTGCAACATGTCCATCGAGGCCGGCGCGAGAGCCGGCATGGTGGCTCCGGATGCCACGACCTACACGTATCTCAAGGGCCGCGCCCATGCGCCGGCCGGCGCCGACTGGGACGACGCGGTCGCCTACTGGGAGACCCTCGCGACCGACGAGGGTGCGGAGTTCGACGCCGAGGTGTTCATCGACGCCGACACGCTCGAGCCGTTCGTGACGTGGGGCACGAACCCCGGCCAGGGCGTCTCGCTCTCCGAGTCGGTGCCCGACCCCTCGTCCATCGACGACCAGCACGAGCGTGCGGCCGCCGAGCGGGCGCTCGAGTACATGGACCTCGCGCCCGGCACTCCGCTGAAGGACGTGCACGTCGACGCGGTCTTCATGGGCTCCTGCACGAACAGCCGGATCGAAGACCTCCGCGCGTTCGCGTCGATCGTCAAGGGCAAGCGCAAGGCCGACGGCGTGCGCGTCATGGTGGTGCCGGGCTCCGCCCGGGTGCGCCTCGAGGCCGAGGCCGAGGGCCTCGACAAGGTGTTCGAGGAGTTCGGCGCCGAATGGCGCTTCGCCGGGTGCTCGATGTGCCTCGGCATGAACCCCGACCAGCTCGCTCCGGGCGAGCGCTGCGCGTCCACGTCGAACCGCAACTTCGAGGGGCGGCAGGGCAAGGGCGGTCGCACGCACCTCGTGTCTCCGCTCGTCGCGGCGGCGACGGCCATCCGCGGCACGCTGTCCAGTCCGTGGGACCTCGAGCAGGAAGGGGCGCGCTGACCATGCAGAAGATCAGCACCGTCACCGGCACCGCCGTTCCGCTTCGCCGCTCGAACGTCGACACCGACCAGATCATCCCCGCGGTGTTCCTGAAGCGGGTCACGAAGACCGGCTTCGACGACGCCCTGTTCTACGCCTGGCGGCAGGATCCCGACTTCATCCTGAACCAGGAGCAGTACCGCGGCGCCCGCATCCTCATCGCCGGTCCCGACTTCGGCACGGGGTCGAGCCGCGAGCACGCGGTCTGGGCGCTGCGCGACTACGGCTTCGACGTGGTGATCAGCTCGCGCTTCGGCGACATCTTCCGGGGCAACTCGGGCAAGCAGGGCCTGCTCGCGGCACAGGTCGCGTACGAGGACGTCGAACGTCTCTGGGAGCAGGTCGAGGCCGACCCGGGAATACCCGTCACGGTCGATCTGGTTGAGCGTACCGTGAGCGTCGGAACGCTCACGGTGCCGTTCGACATCGACGACTACACTCGGTGGAGGCTTCTCGAAGGGCTCGACGACATCGGGCTCACCCTGCGGGACGAGGAGTCGATCGCCGAGTTCGAGTCACATCGAGAAGCTTGGCGGCCGAAGACCCTCCCCATCCGGGAGCCGGCAGAATCAGGGAGTCTGTGAACACGCTCGGGCAGGACGCCAAGAACCATGGAACGGCAGTCGGACTGAATGTCGACCGCATCACGATCAACGGCGGCAAGCCCCTGCGGGGCCGCATCGAGCTGAAGGGCGCCAAGAACCTCGTCACGAAGGCGATGGTCGCGGCGATCCTCGGCGACACGCCGAGCGTGCTGAAGGACGTCCCCAACATCAGCGACGTCCGCATCGTGCGCGGCCTCCTCGAGGTGCACGGCGTGAGCGTGACCCACGGCGTCGACGGGGGCGAGCTCATCCTCGACCCGTCGGCGGTCGAGACGGCGCACATGGCCGACATCGACGCGCACGCGGGCTCCAGCCGCATCCCGATCCTGTTCTGCGGGCCGCTGCTGCACCGCCTCGGCGAGGCGTTCATCCCCGACCTCGGCGGATGCCGCATCGGCGACCGCCCCATCGACTACCACCTCGAGGTGCTGCGCAACTTCGGCGCCATCGTCGAGAAGCTCCCGAGCGGCATCCGGATGTCGGCGCCCAACGGACTCCACGGAGCCAAGGTCGCCCTGCCGTACCCGAGCGTCGGCGCCACCGAGCAGGTGCTGCTCACCGCAGTGCTCGCCGACGGCATCACCGAGCTCTCGGGTGCCGCGATCGAGCCCGAGATCATGGATCTCATCAACATCCTGCAGAAGATGGGCGCGATCATCACGGTCGACACCGACCGCGTCATCCGCATCGAGGGCGTCGAGAAGCTCGACGGCTACACGCACCGCGCGCTCTTCGACCGCAACGAGGCCGCCAGCTGGGCGGCCGCCGCCCTCGCCACCGACGGCGACATCTTCGTCGGCGGCGCGCGCCAGGCCGAGATGCTCACCTTCCTCAACGTCTTCCGCAAGGTCGGCGGCGACTTCGAGATCCAGGAGGACGGCATCCGCTTCTTCCACCCGGGTGGCGACCTCAAGCCGGTGATCATCGAGACCGACGTGCACCCCGGCTTCATGACCGACTGGCAGCAGCCGCTCGTGGTCGCCCTGTCGAAGGCGAACGGCGTCTCGATCGTGCACGAGACCGTCTACGAGCAGCGCTTCGGCTTCGTCGACGCGCTCGTCGAGATGGGCGCATCGATCGAGGTGCACAAGGAGTGCCTCGGCGCCGGGGCGTGCCGGTTCGGCCAGCGCAACTTCCAGCACTCGGCCGTGATCTCCGGCCCCGCGAAGCTGCACGGCGCCGACATCGAGGTGCCCGACCTGCGCGGCGGCTTCAGCCACCTCATCGCGGCGCTGACCGCCGAGGGCCGTTCGACGGTCTCGAACGTGGGCATCATCGCGCGCGGGTACGAGAACTTCATCACGAAGCTCGAGCTCCTCGGGGCGGACTTCGAACTCGAAGGATAATGGGGGAGTGCCCCACCATCCTCCGGCGTCCGACGCTGCACTGAAGCCGCGTTCCGAGAAGCGGCGACCCTCGTTCTTCTGGTTGCTCGCCGTTCTCGTCCTCCCGCTGTTCAACCTCGTCGTGCGCTTCCGCTTCCACCATTCCGAGCGGATGCCGCAGGCCGGCGCCTTCGTGCTCGCGCCGAACCACTACAGCGAGATCGATCCCGTCGTCATGGGCGTCGTCTGCTGGAAGCTCGGTCGCGCGCCGCGGTTCCTCGCCAAGGCGTCGCTCTTCAAGAACCCCGTGCTCGGCTGGTTGCTGCGCACCTCCGGCCAGATCCCCGTGGAGCGGGCGGGCAGCAAGAGCCATGCCGCCCTCCGCGCGGCCGAGGACCTCGTGGCGAAGGGTCGCATGGTCGTCGTCTACCCCGAGGGGTCGCTGACGCGCGAGCCCGACCTCTGGCCGATGCGCGGCAAGACGGGCGCCGTGCGCATCGCGCTCGAGCGCGACATCCCGATCATCCCGGCCGCGCACTGGGGCACGCAGGAGCTGCTGCCGCGCTACGGCAAGAAGCTGAGCCTGTTCCCGCGCAAGACGATCGACGTGATCATCGGCGAGCCGCTCGACCTCAGCGCCTACCGCGGCAAGCCGCTCGACCAGGCGTCGCTGCTGAAGGCGACGGGCGAGCTCATGGATGCGATCGCCGGTCTCCTCGCCGAGGTGCGTGGCGAGCCGGCTCCGCCGGAGCGCTGGGATCCTGCGGCCCACGGCCAGAAGGAGACGGGGCGACTCGATGGCTAGGGCGTCCGCGAAGAAGGCGCCCGGCAAGCGCGTCGCCGTGCTCGGCGCCGGCAGCTGGGGCACGACCTTCGCGAAGATCCTCGCGGATGGCGGCGCCGACGTCGTCATCTGGGCGCGCCGGCCCGAGCTGGCCCGCGAGATCCAGGAGGGCAAGCGCAACAGCGACTACCTCCCCGGCATCAACCTCCCGCTCGGGCTCCGCGCCACGAGCCGCCTCGACCTCGCACTCGCCGGCGCCGAGCAGGTGTACGTGTCGGTGCCGAGCCAGGCGCTCCGCGACAACCTGAAGGTCGCGGCGCCGCACCTCCACGCCGAGGCGACCGTGGTGTCGCTGATGAAGGGCGTCGAGAAGGGGAGCGGCCTGCGCATGAGCGAGGTCATCGCCGAGGTGCTGAGGATCGACGAGTCCCAGATCGCCGTGATCTCGGGGCCCAACCTCGCGCTCGAGATCGCGAAGGAGCAGCCGACGGCGGCGGTCGTCTCGTCGACGAGCCTCGAGACCGCCCAGGCTGTGGCATCCGTCGCCCGCAATCGGTACTTCCACTCGTTCGTGAACACCGACGTCATCGGCACCGAGTTCGGCGGGGTGCTGAAGAACCTCATCGCGGTCGCGATCGGCATCGTCGACGGCGCCGGCTACGGGGAGAACACGAAGGCGTCGATCATCACGCGCGGCCTCGTCGAGATGACGGACTTCGCGGTCGCGTTCGGTGCGCACCCCGAGACGCTCTCGGGTCTCGCGGGTCTCGGCGACCTCATCGCGACGAGCCAGTCGCCGCTCTCGCGGAACAACACCGCCGGGCGGCTGCTCGGCCAGGGCTACCACCTGAATGACGTGGTGAACCAGATGCAGCAGACCACCGAGGGCCTCGCCTCCGTCGCGCCGATCCTCGAGCTGGCGCGCGCCAAGGGCGTCGAGATGCCCATCGTCGAGCAGGTGCGGCAGGTACTGGCCGGCACGCTCGATCCCAAGGACATCGCACCGCACCTCACGACCGACGACGAGCCCCAGGGCGAAAGGACATTGGATGGACAAGCTCAGGGTGGTTCTCCTGTTCGGCGGGCGCTCAAGCGAGCATTCGATCAGCTGCGCAACAGCGGGAGGAGTGCTCCGGGCGATCGACCGTGACCGCTACGAGGTGATCCCCGTCGGGATCACCCGCGACGGCGCGTTCGTGCTCGAGGCCGACGACCCCGATCGGTTCGCCCTCGATCCCGAGCACCTCCCCGAGGTCGTCGACAACGGCACGCGCGTGCGCTGGCCCGAGAGCACCGCTTCGCGGGCGCTGACGGTGACGGATGCCGCGGGCGAGCGCTCGCTCGGCGACGTCGACGTGGTGTTCCCGATCCTGCACGGCCGGTTCGGCGAGGACGGCACGGTGCAGGGCCTCCTGGAGCTCGTCGGCCTGCCGTACGTCGGGAACGGCGTGCTGTCATCGGCGATCGGCATGGACAAGCACGTCACGAAGACCGTGCTCGAGGGCGCGGGCATCCAGGTGGCGCCCTGGGTCACGCTCACGCGTGCGGGGCTGGCATCGGACCCCGAGCTCTGGAAGCGCAGGGTGCACAGCCTGGGCCTGCCGGTGTTCGTGAAGCCGGCTCGGGCGGGATCCTCCGTCGGGGTGAGCAAGGTCGCGGACTGGGCGGAGCTGCACGAGGCCCTCGACACCGCGTTCGCGGAGGACCGCACCGTCCTCGTCGAGTCGGCGGTGGTCGGCCGCGAGATCGAGTGCGGCGTGCTCGAGGGTCGCGAGGCGGGCGAGGTTCGCGTGAGCGTCGCGGGTGAGGTCGTCGTCACGGGCCGAGACTTCTACGACTTCGAGGCGAAGTACCTCGACGCGCCCGGCGTCGACCTGATCTGCCCGGCCGATCTCGGCGACGGCGAGCTGTTCGAGCTGCAGCGGGTCGCGCGGCGGGCGTTCGAGGCCATCGGGGCCGAGGGGCTGGCCCGCGTCGACGTGTTCCTCACCGACGACGGCTACGTCGTCAACGAGGTCAACACGATGCCCGGCTTCACGCCCATCTCGATGTTCCCGACCTGCTGGCTCCAGACGGGCCTGAGCTACCCCGAGCTCATCGACGAGCTGATCCAGGTCGGCCACGCCAGGGGCGCCCGCTAGCCGGCGTCGTCGAGGCCGACGCAGCCGCCCTCGGCGGGGATGACGCCGACGGCGGCCGAGAGGTCGGAGATCGCGGTGGTGCCCGAGACCGCCTCGTTGTCGATGAGCACCTCGACGGTGGGCGTGCGGCCGTAGGTCGTGAAGAGGTAGTTCGGGGCATCCGACTCGTCGATGACCCAGTCGACGCCGTCGACGCTGACGCAGCGGTCGGTGGTCGGGCCGAGCGGCTCGACGCCGCATCGCAGCAGTACGGACGCGGGCTGGCCCCACGCGCCGGTGCCCTGTGCGTCGGTGTCGCGCTTCTCGAGCCCGGCGACGGTGTCGGGCAGGCGCACGACCACGGCGGCGCAGTCGGGGTCGCTCGCCGACGGGGCGGCGTCGAAGGCGACGGCCTGGCTGCATCCGGCGAACGCGACGGTCGCGGCGAGGGCGAGACCGCCGGCGAGGGCGACCCGCCGCAGCCCGCGGCGCGAGGGGGAGGCGTCTGGGTGGGGCATCCGGATCAGGCTACCGTGAGTGGCATGGAACGAGCTGCGCGCCCGGCTGGGGCCACCGTCGGCGAACTGGGCGAATCGGCCGTGCTGGCGCGCATCCTGCCGCGGCTGGCGCCCGGGGACGCGGCCCTGCTCGGCGCCGGCGACGACGCGGCCGTCGTGGCTGCGGCCGACGGGCGCTTCGTGGTCACGACCGACCTGCTCGTGCACGGACCCGACTTCCGCCTCGCTTGGTCGACGCCGTTCGAGCTGGGCTGGAAGGCTGCAGCGACCAACCTGACCGATGTCGCCGCGATGGGCGCTCGGCCCACCGCCCTGGTCGTCGCGATCGCCGCACCACCGACGACGCCCGTGTCGGTGCTCGAGGGCATCGCCGCGGGCATGCGCGAGGGACTTGCCGCACTCGCGCCGGGCGCCGGCGTGGTGGGCGGCGACCTGTCCGCGTCGACGGTGCTCACGATCGCCGTGACCGCCTTCGGCGACCTCGAAGGACGCGCGCCGATCCTCCGTTCGGGCGCGCGCGTGGGTGACATCGTGGCGCACGCCGGTGCACGCGGCGATGCGGCACGCGGTCTCGCGCTCCTGTTCGCCGAGGGGGTGGATGCCGCGGGCGAGCCCGATCCCGATCGCGCCGCCGCGGTGCGCGCCCGGCATCCCGAACTCGTGCGTGCCCAGCTGGCGCCCGAGCCGCCGGTGTTCGCGGGGGTCGTCGCCGCCATCGCGGGAGCCACGTCGATGCTCGACGTCTCCGACGGGCTCGCACGCGACGCGCGCCGGGTCGCGGAGGCGAGCGGGGTGTCGTTCGACTTCGCCGCCGCCGCACTCGGCCCCGACGTGCGGGTCGCCATGGCGGGCGGCGAGGACCACGGCCTGCTCGCCACCTTCCCCGCAGGCGTGGCGCTGCCCGCGCCGTTCGAGGCCGTCGGCCGGGTGGTCGCGGGTGACGGGGAGGTGCTCGTCGACGGCCGCGACGCCGGCTCGGACGGGTGGGACCCCTATTCCGGCTGGGACGGACGAGCCGGCTGACCCGAAGCGGGCTGATCCGGAGCGGGCGTATCGAGAGCCCGAGCGCGCTCGGCCCACCACAGGGTCGTCTCGCCGTAGTCGCGGCGCCGGTCGGGAACGATGCCCTCGGGCCAGGCCGGCTCGGGAGAGCGGGAGCTCCGTTCGACGACCACGATGGCGTGGCGGGAGAGCAGCGGCGCGAGGAGCGCGAGGTCGTGGGCGAGCGCCCCCTCGCCGAGGTCGTAGGGCGGGTCGATGAAGACGAGGTCGAACCCGCCCGATGCGGTCTCGAGGTACGAGGCCACGCCGCGCACGACCACGCGGATGCGGGGGCCGGCCCCGCGCATCGCGCGCCCCACCGCGTCGGCGTTCCGCCGGCACACGTCGGCCGCGGGCTTGGCCTTCTCGACGAGCACGACCTCCGCGGCGCCGCGCGAGGCGGCCTCGAGGCCGAGCGCGCCGGAGCCGGCGTAGAGGTCGAGCACGGCCGACCCGTCGATGGCGTCGCGGGACTCGAGGGCGGAGAAGATCGCCTCGCGCACGCGGTCGCTCGTGGGCCGCGTGCCGGAGCGCGGCACGGCGAGAGTGAGCGAGCCGGCGGATCCGGCGATGATGCGGGTCATGCTCCCGGCAGCATATCGACGCGGACGTGCGGTGTCATGCCCGCGCGAGGGCGCCTCCGCCGCTGCCATGATGGAGGGGTGGATGACTCGACCGACCAGGTGCCCGCCGAACCGTCCCGACACCGCGGGGACGAACAGCAGATGATCGACCGCCTCTGGGACTTCAGCGACCCGGCGGCGAGCGAGGAGCGATTCCGGGAGGCTGCCGACGACGACACCCATCCGGCGCATGTGCGCGCGGTGCTCGCCACCCAGCTGGCGAGAGCGCTCGGCATCCAGGGCCGCACCGCCGAGGCGCTCGCGGTGCTCGACGCCGTGGCGGCCGAGGGCATCCCCGCCGAGGACCCCGAGCGCGACGCCGCCGAGGTCAGGGCCCGCGTCGCGATCGAGCGGGGCCGCATCCTCGCCGCTGCCGACCGGCGTCCCGAGGCGGTGCCCGAGCTCACCCGCGGCGTGCGCGAGGCCGCCGTCGCCGGGTCGCCGTTCCTCGTGCTCGACGCCCTGCACATGCTCGCGCTGAACGATGAGGGCCACGAGGAGGAGTGGGCGGCCGAGGGCCTCGACGTGCTCTCGACCTCACGCGACCCCCGCGTGCTGCGGTGGGGGGTCGCCCTGCACAACAACCTCGGCTGGACGATGCACGACGCCGGCCGCGCTGAGGCCGCCCTCGCGCAATTCGAGCAGGCGGTGGAGTCGGCCGACCGCTACGGCACCGCCGAGCAGCAGCACGTCGCCCGCTGGTCGGTCGCCCGGTGCCTGCGCACGCTCGGTCGCACGGAGGAGGCGCTCGACCTCCAGCGCGAACTCGCCAGGGCACGCCCCGACGACCCGTACGTGCAGGCCGAGCTGGCCGAGCTGGCGGGCGCGGAGTCGGCGGGGGAGCCTACGATCGAGGCATGACGGCCGAAGGAGCGGATGCCGCTGGCGCCGGCCGGTTCACCCTCGACACCCGGCTCTCGGGCGCGCTCGGCGGGCGCACGGCGCAGGCGGTGGAGCGCGCGTTCGGCTACCGCACGGTCGGCGAGATGCTCGGCCACTACCCGCGGCGGTACGCGCTCCGGGGCGAGCTCACGGCACTCGCGAGCCTGCCCCTCGACGAGAACGTCACGATCGTCGCCGAGGTGCTCGAGGTGCGCGTGCGCGAGATGCGCCAGCGCCGCGGCTCGATCCTCGAGGCGAAGATCTCCGACGGCACCGGCATCCTGACGCTCACGTTCTTCAACCAGAAGTGGCGCGAGAACGACCTGCGTCCGGGGCGCCGCGGCATCTTCGCGGGCAAGGTCGGCGACTACCGGGGCAACCGGCAGCTGGCCCACCCCGACTACGAGCTGTTCGACGACGCGACGCCCATCACGGCGGATGCGGCCGCGGCCAAGCGCTGGGCCGAGGCGCCCATCCCCATCTACCCGGCGACGAGCACGCTGGCGAGCTGGCAGCTGGCGAAGTCGATCGAACTGCTGCTCGACGGCCTGGGCGAGGTCGACGATCCGGTCCCCGCCGCCGTGCGCGCGGCGCGGTCGCTCCTCGACCAGCGACGCGCCTTCGAGGCCATCCACCGCCCCGAGGTCGAGGCCGACTGGAAGGCCGCTCGTCGCACGCTGCGCTTCACCGAGGCGTTCGTGCTGCAGACCGCACTGCTCCTGCGCCGAGCCGAGCTTCGTGCGCACTCGACGACCGCGCGACATCCGTCGCCCGGCGGCCTGCTCGAGCGGTTCGACGCGTCGCTGCCGTTCACGCTCACGGGCGACCAGCAGTCGGTGGGGGCGGAGATCGCCGACGACCTCGAGCAGCCCGTGCCGATGAACCGGCTCGTGCAGGGCGAGGTGGGCTCGGGCAAGACGGTGGTCGCCCTGCGCGCCATGCTCGCCGTGGCAGACTCCGGCGGGCAGTCGGCGCTGCTGGCGCCCACCGAGGTGCTCGCGGCCCAGCACCTGCGCTCCATGGTGCGCATGCTCGGCCCCGAGCTGTCTGCCGCGCTGGTGCCGACCCTGTTGACCGGGCAGCTGGCCACCGCCGAACGGCGCAAGGCGCTGCTGCGCGCCGCGGCCGGGCAGTCGCGCATCGTCGTGGGCACGCACGCGCTCATCGGCGACAACGTCTCGTTCGCCGACCTCGGCCTCGTGGTCGTCGACGAGCAGCACCGGTTCGGCGTCGAGCAGCGCGAGGCGCTGCGGCTCAAGGGGCAGCATCCGCCGCACGTGCTGGTGCTCACCGCCACGCCCATTCCGCGCACGGTGGCGATGACGGTGTTCGGCGACCTGGACGTGTCGACGATCCGGGAACTGCCCGCCGGGCGCGCCGGCATCGAGTCGCACGTGGTGCCGCTCGCCGACCGGCCGGGCTGGCGCGCGCGGGTCTGGGAGCGCCTGGCCGAGGAGGTGGAGCTCGGCCGTCAGGGATTCGTCGTGTGCCCCGCGATCGAGGCCAAGGTCGCCGAAGACGACGGCGAGTCGGCCGAGGGAGGCGACGCGTCCGAGAGTGCAGGCCCCGCGGCATCCGTCGCGTCGGTGCTGGCCGAGCTCACCGCGCACCCGCGGTTCACGGGCACGCGGGTCGCGCCACTGCACGGCCGCATGAGCGCCGACGAGAAGGATGCGACGATGCGCGCGTTCGCGGCGGGCGACCTCGACGTGCTCGTCGCCACCACCGTCATCGAGGTGGGGGTCGACGTCCCCAACGCGAGCGCCATGGTCGTCGTCGACGCCGACCGCTTCGGGGTGTCGCAGCTGCACCAGCTCCGGGGCCGCGTGGGCCGGGGGAGCGTGCCCGGGCTGTGCCTGCTCGTCACCGCGGCCGAGCAGGGCTCGCTCGCACGGCAGCGGGTCGAGGCCGTGGCG
The DNA here is from genome assembly GCF_031456545.1 of Agromyces sp. 3263. Taxonomy (NCBI): domain Bacteria; kingdom Bacillati; phylum Actinomycetota; class Actinomycetes; order Micrococcales; family Microbacteriaceae; genus Agromyces; species Agromyces sp. 3263. The sequence goes on along the minus strand of NZ_JAVDUV010000002.1, from coordinate 718,735 downwards.
GCGACACTCGACGGGTTCGAGCTCGCCCGCGTCGACCTCGAGCTCAGGCAGGAGGGCGACGTGCTCGGGGCCGTCCAGTCGGGCGGCAGGTCGTCGCTCAAGCTGCTCCGCGTGGCGCGCGACGGCGACGTCATCGCCGATGCGCGCGAGCTCGCGGCAGAGGTGCTCGCCGCGGATCCGGGCCTCGACGGGCATGCGGCGCTCGCCGCGGAGGTGCGGCGCCGTGTCGACGCCGAGGCCAGCGGATTCCTGAGCAAGGGCTGAGACTCTGGATCGGCCCTTTCGCGCCGAGTTCCGCGCACTACGCTGGTGCGTATGCAGCGGATCGCCGTCGTCCCAGGATCATTCGACCCCGTCACGCTCGGCCACCTCGACGTCATCGGGCGGGCCGCGGGGCTCTACGACGAGCTGCATGTCGTCGTCGTGCACAACCCCGACAAGTCAGCCCTCCTGCCGATCGCGCAGCGCGTCGCGCTCATCGAGCGCTCGATCGCCGACGCCGGCATCCAGGGTCGCATCGTCGTCGCGTCGTGGAGCATGGGGCTCCTGGTCGACTACTGCACGGACGTCGGCGCGACCGTGCTCGTCAAGGGCATCCGCTCGCAGATCGACGTGGCATACGAGACGCCGATGGCGATCGTGAACCGCCACCTGGCCGGCGTCGAGACCGTCTTCCTCCTCCCCGACCCGGCGAACGCCCACGTGTCGAGCTCGCTCGTGCGACAGGTGTCCGCCCTCGGCGGCGACGTCGCGCCCTACGTGCCCGTCGCCGTCTCCGACTACCTCCAGGCGGCGATGACGACATGACCGAGGCGGCTGTGACCCTCAGTGGCGCCGGCGACGCGGCCGACGTGCCCGAGCTCGTGATGGGCATCGACGAGGTGGGGTCGCGCGCGGCCACCATCGTGCAGAACGTCGAGACCGTCATCGCCGGCAAGCGCGACGCCATCACCGCGGCGCTCACCGTGCTGCTGGCCGAGGGCCACCTGCTCATCGAGGACGTGCCCGGCGTGGGCAAGACGATGCTCGCCAAGGCGCTCGCCCGCTCGGTCGACAGCACGGTGAGCCGCATCCAGTTCACGCCCGACCTGCTGCCGAGCGACGTGACGGGCGTGTCGGTGTTCGACCAGGCCAGCCGCCGCTTCGAGTTCAAGCGCGGGCCGGTGTTCGCCAACATCATCATCGGCGACGAGATCAACCGCGCGAGCCCCAAGACGCAGTCCGCCCTCCTCGAGTGCATGGAGGAGCGACAGGTCACGGCCGACGGCACGACGTACGTGCTCGAGCCGCCGTTCACCGTCGTCGCCACGCAGAACCCGGTCGAGATGGAGGGCACCTACCCGCTGCCCGAGGCGCAGCGCGACCGATTCATGGCGCGCGTCTCGATGGGCTACCCGTCGCCCACCGACGAGATCGCCATGCTCTCCCAGCGCGAGACGTCGAGCCCCCTCGACCGACTCGGGCCGGTCGTCACGCTCGCCGAGCTGCGCGACATGATCGCGGCCGTGCAGCACGTCTTCACCTCCCAGCCCGTCAAGGAGTACGCGGTGCAGCTCGCCCGCGCCACTCGCGAGGATCGACAGCTGCGGCTCGGCGCGAGCCCCCGCGCCACCCTGCAGCTGATCCGCGCGGCGAAGGCCCACGCCGCCATGCACGGACGCGACTTCGTGCTGCCCGACGACGTCGACGCGCTCGCCGTGCCCGTGCTCGCCCATCGGCTCGTGCCCACGAGCCGGGCCGTCGGCTCGCACGACCGCGACAGCGGGCCGCTCATCGACGCCATCGTGCGCCGCATCGTGGGGGAGACGCCGGTTCCGGTCGGCAGCGCACGAAGGAACTGACATGTCCCGCCCGCGTCCCCTTCGCGTCTCGGCCTGGCCGCGACTCACGCGTCGTGGGGGCACGCTGGTCGTGGTGGGCGTGGCGCTGCTCGCGGTGTCGCTGTGGTTCGACCTGCGCGACATCCTGCTGCTCGCCTTCGTGGGCATCGCGATGCCCGCCGCGGCCGCGGTGTTCGTGGTCGTCCGCACGCCCCGGCTCGCGGTCACCCGGGCGTTCGCCCCGCCGGTCGTGGCGGCCGGAGGCTCGACGCGCGTGTCGCTCGTCGTGAAGAACCGCGGACGCCGCACCTTCGACGGCGCGCACTGGCGCGACACGGCGCCCGCAGGCGTCACCGCGCCGCCCGAGGCGATCCTGCCCGCGATCGGCCCGTACGAGGGGGTGCTCCCATCGGGGGACGACACGGTGCGGCTCGAGTACCGGCTCCGGATGCCGCGGCGCGGCGTCGTCTCGGTCGGACCGCTGCGCGTCGGCATCACCGATCCCTTCGGGCTGGCAAGGATCGACCGCGAGATCGGCACGGGGCACGAGCTGGTGGTGACGCCGCGGGTCACGCCGCTCGAGGCCGCGCTCGGCAGCGCCGCCTCGATCGACGGGGTCGTGCACGGACTGCAGCGGCGGTCGCATCCGAACTCCGACGAGCTGATCGCCCGCGAGTACCGCTACGGAGACCCGCTCCGCCGGGTGAACTGGGCGGCCACGGCGCGGCGCGGCGAGCTCATGGTCCGCGAGGAGGAGCAGCGCGGCGATCCCGAGGCGCGGATCCTGCTCGACACGACGATGGCCGGTCGTCCGCACGTGTCGTCGTTGCGGCGCGAGCACGACGATCGCCCGCACCACGCCTTCGAGCTCGGCATCGAGGTGGCCGCGTCGATCGGCGTGCACCTGCTCGAGCGGGGCTTCCAGGTGCGCTGCACCCAGGTCGTCGACCCCGAACGCGGCATCGTCCCGGGGAGCGCCCTCGACGGCGGCTACCGGATGCCGGGCGGCGACCGCGTGCTGCTCGAGGACCTCGCCCGGCTCGACGAGCCCGGGCGTGCCGCTCCGCATGAGGGCGCCGCGACCGCCGGCCGGGAGTCCCGTCCGCGGGCGCGCGAGGCGCGGGCGCCGGGATTCGCCGTGCTCGTCGATCCCGACGAGCAGGACGCCGCCAATCTCGTGGCGTTGCGGCCGATGTTCGAGCCCGCGGTCGCGTTCGCTGCGGAGACCACGTCGAAGCGGGTGCTCGATGCGCTCGAGGAGGCGGACTGGCGCATCGTGCGGGTGCGCAGGCCCGGCGACATCGGCGACGCCTGGGCCGGAGTGGCGGTGACGGCCCGCGGCCACGGCTCGGGTGGCACCGCCCTCGACGCCCGCGATGTGCTCGATGACCGCGATAGCACGGTCGACGGGGCGGTGGGCGATGCGACCTGAACCGGCCCCCCTCTCGCGCGCGCAGCGCCTCGCGCTGACGCTGTCCTCGTTCCTCGTGCTCGTGATCGCCACGATGGCCCTGGGTCCCCTCATCGCGGGCAGTGGCTGGTGGTGGCTGTGCGCGTTCGTCGCCGCGGGCACGCTCTTCTCGGGCTTCGGACTCCGGGCGCTGCGCACGCCGCCGTCGCTCGTGCCGGTGCTCGAGGCGGGGGTGCTCGTCCTGCTGCTCACGCTCCTCTTCGGCGGCTCGACGAGCTTCGCGCTCCTCATCCCGACGCAGGGCACGTTCGAGACGTTCGGCGAGCTCCTCGGGGGCGCCCAGCGCACGATCGAGCAGCAGGCCGTGCCGGCGATCACCGTGCCCGCCTTGTCGTTCGTCCTCGCACTCGGCGTCGGCGTCCTCGCGATCCTGATGGACGTCCTAGTGCAGACGCTGCGGATGCCGGCGCTCGCCGCGGTGCCGGCGCTGGTGCCCATCCTCATCCCGGGCTTCATCATCGAGGCCGGTGCCGAGCTGCCCACGCTCGTGCTCACCGCCGCGGCCTACCTCCTGCTCCTCCGGGTCGACGTGCGCGTGCGCCGCAGGGCCCGCCTCGACGCCGGCGACGAGGGCAGCGAGGTCGCCACGGTCATCGCGCCCAAGCGCGTGCCCATCGTCTCGACCCTCGGCGCCTCGCTCGGGCTCGCGGCCGTCGGCCTGCTGGCCGCGTCGGTGCTCGCAGCGTCCACGCCGAGCATCTCCACGAGCCTGCTCCTCGGCTCGCCGTCGCAGGGCACCCTGTTCGCCCGGGGCGTCAGCCCGTTCATCGACCTCGGCCGCGACCTCCGCCGCCCGGAGGCGAGTCCCGCGTTCCACTACCTCGCGCGGGACGGCGACCGGCCCTACTTCACGCTGCTCACGCTCGACCGGTTCGAGGGCGAGGTCTGGAGCGCGACCGAGCGCGCCGTGGACGGCGACAACACGGTCGACGCGCTGCCGCGCCCGCGCGGGCTGTCCCGCGCGGTCGAGACGTCGGAGCATCCGATCGACGTGGTCATCGACGACGTGCGCACGACCTGGCTGCCCGTGCCGTACCCGACCTCGAGCATCGAGGGCCTCGCCGGGTCGTGGTTCTGGGAGGACGACTCGCTCACGGTGCGCAGCGTCGACGCGGACACCGACGGCCAGCGCTACCGCGTCACCCGCCTCGACGTGGCACCGACCCCGAAGCAGCTGCGCGAGGCCGACCCCGACGTGCCCGAGAACCTCGCGCCCTACCTGGCACTCCCCGAGGAGATGCCGGCGATCATCACCGACACCGCGGCATCCGTCACCGCCGGGAGCGCCTCGAAGTACGACGCCGCCGTCGCGATCCAGGCGTACCTGCGCGGCGTGGACTTCGACTACTCCACCGACGCCCCCGTCGAGGAGGGCTTCGACGGCGGTGGCTTCGACGTGATCGCGAAGTTCCTCGAGGTGAAGGAGGGCTACTGCGTGCACTTCGCCTCGACGATGGCGGTGCTCGCCCGCGAGGTCGGCATCCCCGCCCGCATCTCCATCGGCTACACGCAGGGCTCGCCGACCGAAGAGCGCGTCGAGGGCGTGCAGCGCGTCGAGGTGGACTCCCACGACCTGCACTCGTGGCCCGAGCTCTACTTCGACGGCATCGGCTGGGTGCCGTTCGAGCCGACGCCAGGTCGGGGCCTCGTGCCCGACTACTCGCGTCCGGGCGCAGGCGAGGAGCGCGACCCGAACGTGCCGAATGCCGCGACCTCCACTCCCGGGGCGGGCGACCGATCGGGACTCGATCCCGATCGTGGGCTCGCCGGTCCGGCCGGCGGTGCCATCGCGACGGCGGGCGAGTGGTGGCTCCGCGGTGGTGCGCTGGCCCTCATCGCGCTCGTCGTGCTGCTCACGCCTGCGGCATTCCGGCTGAGCCAGCGGATGTCGCGGCGCGGCCGGATCCGGCGCGGCGAACGACCCGCGGATGCCGCGTGGGACGAGCTGGTGGCCACGGCGCTCGACCTCGGCGCCGGCGGTGGAGAGGCCGAGACCGCCCGCGCGTTCGCCGCGCGGATCGCCGAACGGGAGGCGTTCGCCGCAGATCCCGACCTGCAGGCGGCACTGCTGCGCCTCCGCGACGCCGTCGAGCGCGAACGGTACGGGCGGACACGCGGGGCGGCCGATCGACAGCTCGCCGACGACCTGGGCTCGGTGCGCTCGGCGCTCCTGACCGACGCGACCACCGGCGAACGCGCGAGGGCCCTCTTCGCACCCCGCTCGCTCTTCGATCGCGTGCGGAGGGCGCTCGGCGATCGGACGGCGGCCGGGGCGTAGAATCGTCGATCGTGGCCATTCAGCATTCGCCGTTCCGAGTGAACGTGCGCGACCTCGTGAACCGTCCGGGCGAGATGCGCGAGCAGCGCCTCGCGATCCCCGTGGGCGACCCGATGGGCGAGGGACTCGTCGCCGTCAGGGCAGGCTCCGAGCTCGACCTCGGCGTGCGCCTGGAGTCCGTGCACGAGGGCGTGCTCGTGACCGGCGAGGTCGACGCGGTGGCCGAGGGGGAGTGCGGCCGATGCCTCATCGACATCGCCCTGCCCGTTGAAGTCGAGTTCCAGGAGCTTTTCGCGTATCATTCTGGAGAAGCTTTCGAGTATGAGGTTCAAGACGACCACGTGGATCTTGAATCGCTCATCCGAGATGCGGTAGTGCTGGCACTGCCGTTCCAGCCGGTGTGCCGGCCGGACTGCCCGGGTCTCGACCCAGAGACCGGGGTCCGACTGGCTGATCATCCGGAACTCGTCACCCCTGAGCAGCGCGACCCGCGATGGGCCGCGCTCGCGGGGTTCGAAGCTTCCGAAGACCAAGGCTCGGATGCCGCATCCGACGCCCCCCAGCAGAGAGATTGAGAGAGAGTCATGGCTGTTCCCAAGAGGAAGAAGTCACGAGCCAACACGCACGCGCGTCGTTCGCAGTGGAAGGCCGAGGTCCCCACGCTCGTCAAGACCGTCGAGAACGGCAAGGTCACCTACAGCCTTCCGCACCGCGCCAAGGTCGTCGAGGACTCCGCGGGCACCCCGCTGTTCCTCGAGTACAAGGGCCGCAAGGTCGCCGACGTCTAGTCGGCCCCGACTCGCCTACCGACCGGTCGTGACGCGCACGGAGCACACGGGGACGGAGTCCACGGCTCCTTCGGAGCATTCACTCGACGAATTGCAGCGGTCGCTGCAGATCGAGGTGGACCCGGCCCTGCTCCAGCTCGCGCTCACGCACCGGTCGTTCGCGTACGAGAACGGCGGCATCCCCACCAACGAGCGCCTCGAGTTCCTCGGCGACTCCATCCTGGGGCAGGCCGTCACGGTCAAGCTGTTCCGAGACCACCCCGACCTCGACGAGGGCGAGCTCGCCAAGCGGCGGGCGAGCCTCGTCTCGAGTGCCGCGCTCGCCGAGGTGGGGCGCAGCATCGGCGTCGGACCCTACGTGCTGCTCGGGCGGGGCGAGACGATGACCGGCGGCGCCGACAAGCCGTCGATCCTCGCCGACACCGTCGAGGCGATCATCGGCGCCGTCTACCTCGACTCGGGCGGCGACGCCGCCACGGCCTTCGTGCTGCGCCTCGTCGGGCCGCTCCTCGACGACCCCGAGCGGTTCGGCGCGGCCATGGACCCGAAGACCAGCCTGCAGGAGATCGCGGCGCGACGCAGCGCCCCGCCGCCCGTCTACACGGTCACGGAGTCGGGACCAGACCACAACAAGCACTTCATCGCCACCGTCTCGGTCGGCGACCTGGTGCAGGCCACGGGCGAGGGCTCGAGCAAGAAGCAGGCCGAGATGGCCGCAGCACTCGAGGCCTGGACCGAGCTGAACGCCGTCTGACGTGCCCGAGCTGCCCGAGGTCGAGGTCGTCCGCGCCGGCCTCGCACCCGCCGTCACCGGCGCGCTGGTGACCGCCGTCGACGTGCTCGACCCGCGGGCGCTGACCCGCCACGTCGCGGCATCCGGCGACTTCGAATCGCTCGTCACGGGTGCCCGCATCGCGGCGGCGGTGCGTCGCGGCAAGTTCCTCTGGCTGCCCATCGGCCCCGACCGGGCGATCGTCGGCCACCTCGGCATGAGCGGCCAGCTCCTGCTGCGCACGCCCGATCACCCCGGCGACGACCGGCACGCGCGCGTGCGCCTGCATCTCGAGCATCCCGAGCACGGGGAGTTCCGCATCGACTTCGTCGACCAGCGCACCTTCGGCTCGCTCGCGGTGGATCGGCTCGTTCCGACCGCCGACGGCGAGGTGGCCGGCTTCTCCGCCGGCGTGACCGGGCCGTGGGATCGGAGCATCCCGGCGCAGGTCGCGCACATCGCGCGCGATCCGCTCGACCCGGCCTTCGACGACGTCGCCTTCCTCGATGCCCTCGCGCGGCGCGCCTCGGGCGTCAAGCGGGTGCTCCTCGATCAGAACCTCGTGAGCGGCGTCGGCAACATCTACGCCGACGAGTCGCTCTGGGCGGTGCGCCTGCACGGAGAGCAGCCCGCGGCATCCCTGTCGCGGCGCCGGGCGCGCGACCTGCTCGCGGCGGTGCGCGACGTGCTCGGCAAGGCCCTCGCCGAGGGCGGCACCAGCTTCGACGCGCAGTACGTCAACGTGAACGGCGCGTCGGGCTACTTCGCCCACTCGCTGAACGCCTACGGCCGTGCCGGCCTGCCGTGCCCGCGTTGCGGCACCCCCATCGTGCGCGAGGCGTTCATGAACCGGTCGTCGCACCGGTGCCCGCGATGCCAGCGGCTCCGGATGCCGCTGCGGACGCCGGTCGCTGCCAGCTCGCGTCCAGCCCCCTGAGCTCGAATCCGAGCGCCAGGTTGATGGCGAGCATGTGGTCGTTCTCGTCGGCGTTCCACGTGAAGACCTCGCCTCGCTCGGGCTCGACGTCGCCCAGCCGCACGAGGTTCGCGAGCTTGAGGAGCATCCCGAGGGCATGGCCGCGGTGCGCGCCGACGACCAGCGTGTCGGACTGGTAGGCGATGGGTCGGCCGTCGGGCAGTTCGAGCTCCGTGTAGCCGGCGACCTCGCCTGCGTCGGTGACCGCTGCGGCGACGAGCACGCCCGTGGCGCTGTCGCGGCGTTCGTCCTCGTAGGCGCGCACGCGGTCGGCGGTCCACACCTCGTCGTCGTACTGCAGCCCGCCGGCTGGCACGTCGTGCACCATGCGTGCCCGAGCCGCTGCGTAGGCGTCGGCGAGCTCGTCGGGCGCGCGATCCTCCCAGGTGCGCAATCGGTAGCCGGCATCGGATGCCGCGGGCTCGCGTTCCCCGAGCGCGGCGACGAACTCCTCCAGGCGCCCGTCGACGCGGAGCCCGCTCACGCGTTCGACCTGCTGCAACGCATAGCCGTGCGCCACGGCGAATCGCGCCGCGGGGTCGGAGGCCGGCAGTTCGGCGTCGCCGTCGGGGGCGCGCAGCACCTCGCCCGTCGTGCGGAGACTCGCGCCCCCGTGCTCCGACCACCCGACGAGCGCCGGACGCCCGACCGCTGCCGCATGGGCCTCCATCGCGGCGAGCAGGGCACTGCCGACGCCGCGGCCGCGACGGTCGGGCCGCACGCCGAGCGATATCTCGGCCATCCTCGCCTGCGGGTCGCTCTCCCACACCATGGCGGCCGCGCCGACCAGGTCGTCACCCTCGTAGGCGCCGACCTCCACGCGGCGGCGGAAGCGCTGGTCGCGATGTCGCACGAGGAGCTCGGCGGCGGTGAACTCGAAGTGGTCGTGGCCCCAGGTCTCGAGGGCGACGAGGCGGGTGAGGTCGACGTACGCCTCCAGCGGCCGCGCCTCGGCCGTGTCGAGGCGGGCGGGCACGGGCACGGGTCGGATGTCGATGGCCACGGGATCGTCCTCCTCGCCGTCGGTCGGACAGCCGCCCAGACTATCGGCGGGCGCGGTGCGCCGGCAACGATCGATCCTCAGCTTCGCGGCGAGGGTGCGCGGGAACCGGGCGCCCGCTCGGGTACGCTCGTGCGAGGCATCCGCACGACCCAGCCGCACCCGGGGGACCATGTACCTGAAGAGCCTGACGCTGAAGGGATTCAAGTCCTTCGCGCAGCCGACCACGTTCGCGTTCGAGCCGGGCGTCACCTGCATCGTCGGTCCCAACGGCTCGGGCAAGTCGAACGTGGTCGACGCGCTCGCCTGGGTGATGGGCGAGCAGGGCGCGAAGACCCTCCGCGGCGGCAAGATGGAGGACGTCATCTTCGCCGGCACGGCGACGCGCGGCCCCCTCGGGCGAGCCGAGGTGAGCCTCACGATCGACAACGCCGACGGCGCGCTGCCGATCGAGTACAGCGAGGTCACGATCTCGCGCACGCTGTTCCGCAACGGGGCGAGCGAGTACGCCATCAACGGCGAGACCTGCCGGCTGCTCGACGTGCAGGAACTGCTCAGCGACTCGGGGCTCGGCCGCGAGATGCACGTCATCGTCGGCCAGGGGCAGCTCGACGCGGTGCTGCACGCGAGCGCCGAGGACCGGCGCGGCTTCATCGAGGAGGCCGCGGGCATCCTCAAGCACCGCCGCCGCAAGGAGAAGACGCTCCGCAAGCTCGACGCGATGCAGGCGAACCTCACCCGGCTCTCCGACCTCGCCGGCGAGATCCGGAGGCAGCTCAAGCCGCTCGGCCGCCAGGCCGAGGTGGCCCGCGAGGCCGCCACGATCGCCGCCGTGGTGCGCGACGCGCGGGCACGGCTCCTCGCCGACGAGGTCGTGGGCCTCCGCCGCGCGCTCGACGAGCACGGGCGCAGCGAGTCCGAGCGGCACAGCGAGCGGCAGGTGCTGCAGCAGGAGCTCGAGCAGCACCAGGCCAGGGTCGAGCGACTCGAGGCGACCTACCTCGGCGACGACGTCGACGCGGCACGCTCGACCTCGCACGCGCTCGAGTCCGCGCAGGAGCGACTGCGCGCGCTCGACGCCCTCGCCCGGCAGCGCATCGCCCTGCTGAGCGCCCAGGTCGAGCCGACGGATGCCGCGCCGAGCGTCACCCGCGCCATGATCGACGAGGCGACCACCGGACTCGACGGCTTCGGTGCGGCCGTGGGCGAAGCGGCCGCGGCCCTCGAGGATGCGGTCGCCGGCACCAGGGCCGCCCGGGTCGAGCTCGACCGCGTCGACGAGGGCATCGCCCGGGACGGCGCCCGCGTCGCCGCCTACGACCTCGAGCTGTCCAAGCTCGCCGGGCAGGCCGACACCGCCGCGTCCAGGCTCGCCGCCGTGCGCGGAGAGGTGCTCCGGCACGCGAACGCGCTCGAGGCCGCCGCCGGGCGTCGGCACGCCGCCGCCGCCGAACTCGCTCGGGTCGAGGCCGAGGCGGAGGCCGGCGAAGGCGCCGAGACCGACCTCGACGAGGCGTACGAGCTCGCGCAGGCGGCCGTGTTCGAGGCGGAGGGGGAGATCGAGCGGATCCGCGAGGAGCTCCACGGGCGCGAACGCGAGCAGGGCGCCCTGGCGGCTCGCACCGCGGCGCTCTCGCTCGCCCTCGACCAGAAGGACGGCTCGGCCGCCCTCGTCAGCGCCCACGTCGACGGCGTACGGGGGCTCCTCGCCGAGTCGTTGCACGTCGAGCCCGGGTACGAGCCCGCCGTGGCGGCCGCACTCGGGTCGCTCGCCGACGCCGTGCTCGTCGACGACCGCGCGGCCGCCTTCCGGGCCCTGGAGCACGCCGAGCGCGGCGAGCTCGGACGCGTCGCCCTCGCCATGGCCGACCCCGGCGTGGCCGCCCGCGGCAGTCACGCGGTCGACGGCCTGACCGCGGCATCCGATGTCGTGACCGCCCCCGCCGGCGTGGTGGCCCTGCTCGCCGAGGTGCTCATCGCCGACGACCTCGCCGCGGCCCGCGCCGCCGAGCCGGGGCTCGCCCGGCTCGACGGACCGGTGACGGTCATCACGAAGGACGGCACGGTCGTCGGGCGCTATGTGATCCGCGGCGGCACCGGACGCGAGCAGAGCCGCATCGAGCTCATCGCCGAACGCGACCGCGCGGGCGCTCGGCTCGAGGAGGTGCGGGCCGAGCTCGAGCGCTCACGGTTCGAGCTCGCGGAGCAGCGCGGCATCCTCGAGCAGTCGAAGGACCAGTCCAAGCGCGCCCTCGCCGCGCTCCGCGAGTTCGACGCGCAGCTGGCGCAGCGCACCGAGCGGCTGAACCGCGCACGCGTGCAGGCGGAGGCCGTCGAAGCCGAGACCGCCCGCCTCGAGCAGGCCGCGGCGAACGCCCATGAGCGCGTGGCCGACGCCGAACGCGCCGCCGACGAGGCGAAGGCCGCGCTCGACGAGGCGCGTGCCGTGCCCCGACCGGTGCTCGACGCGACGGCCCGCGACGGCGCCGTGGCCGCGCTCGAACGGGCGCGTGAGCTCGAGGTGGAGGGCCGCCTGCGGCTCGAGACCGCCCGCGAGCGCGTGCGCGCCGAGGAGGCTCGGGTGCGCGCGATGGAGCGGCAGTTCGAGGCCGAGCAGCAGGCCGCAGCGGATGCCGCGCGCCGGGCGGTCGTGCGCCGCGCGCAGCTCGCCGCGGCCACCCGCGTCGCGGACTCGCTGCCGGCCGCACTCGCCTCGGTCGACGCGTCGGTGGCCGAGGCCCGCGTCGCCCTCGGACGCGCGGAGGCGCAGCGCGCGAGCCGCAACGAGGAGCTCCAGCAGGTGCGCCGCCAGGAGGCCGCCGTGCGCGAGCGGCTGCACGCCGTCACCGAGGACGTGCACGGCCTCGAACTGCGCATCTACGAGAAGAAGCTGCACGTCGCCGGCCTCGTGGAGCGCGCGGAGTCGGAGCTGGGCCTGGGCGAGGACGTCCTGGTCGACGAGTACGGCCCCAACGTCGAGATCCCCGGCGAGGACGAGGAGTCGGCGCCCCGCCCGTTCGTGCGCGAGGAGCAGCAGCGCCGCCTGGCGGCCGCCGAGCGCAAGCTGGCCCAGCTCGGCCGGGTCAACCCGCTCGCGCTCGAGGAGTTCGCCGCGCTCGAGCAGCGGCATCAGTTCCTCTCGGAGCAGCTCACCGACCTCGCCAACACCCGCAAGGACCTGCTCACGATCATCGAGGAGATCGACGGGAAGATGGAGGCGATCTTCCGCGGCGCCTTCGACGACACCCAGGCGGCGTTCGCCGAGGTCTTCCCGGTGCTCTTCCCGGGCGGCACGGGCAGCATCACGCTGACCGACCCCGACAACATGCTCACGACCGGCATCGAGGTCTCGGTGAAGCCGGCCGGCAAGAAGATCGAGCGCCTCTCGCTGCTCTCGGGCGGCGAGCGGTCGCTGGCCGCCGTCGCGCTGCTCATCGCCATCTTCAAGGCGCGTCCCAGCCCGTTCTACATCATGGACGAGGTGGAGGCGGCGCTCGACGACGCCAATCTCGGCCGCCTCCTCACCACCATGGAGGACCTGCGCGAGTCCAGCCAGCTCATCGTCATCACGCACCAGAAGCGCACGATGGAGATCGCCGACGCGCTCTACGGCGTCTCGATGCGCCAGGACGGCGTCTCCGCCGTCGTCGGCCAGCGGGTGCGCGAGGAGCGCGAGGCCAAGGCCAGCTGAGCCGAGCGAGCGGATGCCGCAGGCGCGCGCCCGCGGCATCCGCTCGCGGTGCGACTCAGGTGAGCCGGCGATCGCCCGGATCGACGACGCGGAACCAGCGGTACCCGTAGGCGTCGAGGTGCACGTCGATGCGCCCGCGCTCGTCGAGGTCGAACGCGTCGACGGCGAACAGGTCGGAGAACCGGGCCCCGGTGGGCACCTCCCCGAGCTCGAGGGTGACGGTGGCCGGCCGCGGCGCGAAGTTGTGCACCGCGACGAACCGGCCGACGTCGGCGGTGAGCTGGTGGGCGAGCACCGCGTCGTTGCCCGTGTCGAGCAGGTCGAGCCGGCCCCAGCCGATCTCGGGCGAACTGCGGTACCTCACTGCGAACTTGCGGATGGTCGCGAGCAGCGAGTCGGGGTCGTGCATCTGCGCCTCGACGTTCACGTGCTCGGGCGCGTAGCCGTCGGCGGGCGGGGCGGCCACGAGCCGATTGGGCCGAGCGCGCGAGAAGCCCCCGTTCACCTCGTCGGTCCACTGCATCGGCGTCCGCACGGTCATCCGGCCGCCCTCCTCGCGGTTCTCGCCCATGCCGATCTCCTCGCCGTAGAAGAGCACGGGCGTGCCGGGCAACGAGAAGAGCAGGCTGTAGACCATCCTGATGCGCCGTGGATCGCCGTCGAGCATCGGCGGGAGGCGCCGCGCGATGCCACGCCCGTACACCCGCATCCACTCCTCGGGCGCGAAGGCGTCGAACACCTCCTGGCGTTCCGCGTCGGAGAGCTTGTCGAGGGTGAGCTCGTCGTGGTTGCGCACGAAGTTCGCCCACTGCGACTCGGGCTCGAGGTGGGGCCGCCCGGCGAGCGACGCGGCCAGCGGCCTGGCGTCCTCGCGGGCGAGTGAGAGGTACAGCGCCTGCATGCCGAGGAAGTCGAACTGCATCGTGAGCTCGGCCGGGTGGCCCGGGCGACCGAAGAACTCGAGCTGCTGGTCGAACGGCAGGTTCACCTCGCCCAACAGCACCGCCTCGCTCGACCGGCGCTGCAGGAACCTCCGGATGTCGCGGAGGAACTCGTGCGGGTCGCCGATGTCGACCCCGTCGGGCGGCTCGATGAGGAACGGCACGGCGTCGACCCGGAAGCCCGAGACGCCCATCTCCAGCCAGAAGCCGATCGTCTTCGCGATCTCGTGGCGCACGGCCGGGTTGGCGATGTTGAGGTCGGGCTGGTGCCGGTAGAAGCTGTGCAGGTAGTACTGCTCGGTGCGCTCGTCGTACTCCCAGACGCCGTCCTCCTCGCCGGGGAACACGCTCTTCGCCGGATGCGCGGGCGGCTCGTCCCGCCAGACGTAGTAGTCGCGGAACGGCGAGGTGCGGCTGCGCCTGGCCGACCGGAACCAGGGGTGCCGATCGGAGGTGTGGTTCATCACGAAGTCGATGATCACCCGCATGCCGCGGTCCCGGGCGGTGCGCAGGAACTCCGCGACGTCGCCGAGCGAGCCGAGCCGGGGGTCGACGCCCGTGAAGTCGGTGATGTCGTACCCGTCGTCGCGGTCGGGCGTCGGCTGGAACGGCATCAGCCAGAGGCAGGTCACCCCGAGCTCGGCGAGGTGGTCGAGCCGGTGCCCGAGGCCCTCGAAGTCGCCCGAGCCGTCGTCGTTCCAGTCCATGTACGTCTCGACGTCGAGGCAGTAGACGACCGCCGTCTTCCACCAGAGGTCGCTGCGGTCGGTGATCTTCATCGGCCCACCCCCCTCAGTGCGGGGAGGACGTGCTCGCCGAAGGCGTCGATGAACGCGTCCTGCTCGGCGCCGACGTGGTGGAGGTAGATGCGGTCGACGTCGAGCTCCGCGATGCCGGCGAGGTGGTCGAGGTGCCGTGCGGTGTCGGACGAGGCGAGCAGCGTGGCGGCCACGTCGTCGAGCGTGGCATCGGCCGTGCGGGCGTCGAAGTCCTCGGGGCGGTCGAGCTCCCACGAGAGGTGCGCCGGCACGAGGCTCTGCCGCCACTGGTCGTGCGCGATGGCGAGCGCTTCGTCATCGGACGGCGCCCAGCTCAGGTGCACCTGCACGGCGACCGGGCCTCGGCCGCCGGCCTCGCGGTAGGCGTCGATGAACTCGCGCAGCCCGTCCGGCCCCTGATCGACGGTGATGACGCCGTCGGCCCATGCCGCGACGCTGCGCGCGGTCTCGGTGCTGATGGCGGCGGCGAACAGGGGCGGCGGCTCGTCGGGGCGGCTCCAGATCCTCGCGCGGTCGACCCGGATGCGGCCGTCGGCGGTCACCTCGTCGCCGGCGAGCAGGGCGCGGATGACGTCGACCGATTCGGCGAGCCGCGCGTCGCGCTCCTCCTTCGCCGGCCACGGGTCGCCGGTGACGTGCTCGTTGATCGCCTCGCCGCTGCCGAGGGCCGCCCAGAACCGCTGCGGGTACATCTCCGCGAGGGTGGCGAGCTTCTGCGCGGCGATCGCCGGGTGATAGCGCTGCCCGGGCGCCGTCACGACGCCGAGCGAGAACGAGGTGGCCTCGAGCGCAGCGCCGAGCCAGCTCCACGCGTACCCCGAGTGCCCCTGGCGCACGCTCCACGGTTCGAGGTGGTCGCTGCACATGGCGGCGTCGAAGCCGGCCTGTTCGGCGCGCCGCACCGCGTGGAGCAGTCGGCTGGGCGGCAGTTGTTCGTGCGAGGCGTGGAATCCCACGATCGTCATTCGCACTCCTTCCGTCGTCCCCGAGGGTTCCGTGGCCCCGGGGGAGCGGCAACCCCTTGCAGGGGCACCGGCCGCGGTGTACCGGCGCTCTAGGCTGGAGGCATGGCAGAACGCGCATCCTGGTCGCTCGGTGCGGCCCTCCGCGGGGTCTTCGGAGCGAAGACGATCGACGAGGACACCTGGGACGATCTCGAGTCCGCGCTCATCCGCGCCGATTTCGGCCCCGCCGTCACCGAGGAGATCGTGGCCGCCATCAGGGCCCAGGTCGAGCGGTACCGCACGACCGATCCTCGCGACGTGCAGCGGATGCTGCGCGAGCTCATCGAGGAGCGACTCGCGAAGTACGACCCGACGCTGAAGCTCACGGAGCGTCCCGCCGTCGTGCTCGTCGTCGGGGTGAACGGCGTCGGCAAGACCACGACGATCGGCAAGTTCGCGCGGTTCCTGCGCACCTACGACCGGAGCGTCGTCGTGGGCGCGGCCGACACGTTCCGTGCCGCCGCGGTCGACCAGCTCGCCACCTGGGCGGAGCGGGCCGGCGTGGGCATCGTGCGACCCGAGCGCGAGGGCCAGGACCCGGCATCCGTCGCCTTCCAGACGGTCGAGAAGGCCAAGCGCGACGGCATCGAGATCGTCATCATCGACACCGCGGGTCGCCTGCACACGAAGGGCGGGCTCATGGACGAGCTCGGCAAGATCCGCCGCGTCGTCGAGAAGCAGGCGCCCATCAGCGAAGTGCTGCTCGTGCTCGACGCGACGACCGGGCAGAACGGCCTGGCGCAGGCCGAGGCGTTCATCGAGCACGGCGGCGTCACCGGACTCGTGCTCACGAAGCTCGACGGCAGCGCGAAGGGCGGCTTCGTGCTCGCGGTGCAGGAGAAGACCGGTCTGCCGATCAAGCTGATCGGCCAGGGCGAGGGCATCGGCGACCTCACCGGGTTCACGCCGCACGTCTTCGCGCAGAAGCTCGTGGGCTAGGAGGAGCACATGGCGATCGAACACGACTACTTCGGGGTCATCGGCGAGTACTGGGCCGAGATGATCGAGTTCGGCGACCAGCGCGTCGAAGTCGTCCTCGAGGCGGAGGACGGCATGGTGACGTCCGCGTCGCTGGATGCCGCGGCCGTGCTCGTCGGCGAGCTCGAACTCGTCGATGAGGACGTGCGCTCCGCGTTCGTGGGCCAGCTGGACTCGGGAAGCAGCCCGGTCATGCGGTTCCTCGACGTGCTCCTCGACGCCGACCTCGAGCAGGCCGACGAGATCGACGGGGCCATCGGGCGGGATTCGGGCGATCGGCAGGTCGACGCCCTGCGCTCGCTGTCGCTCCTGCGCGTCGACCTCCGGCCCGAGGCCGACGGCGACGGAGAGCCCTTCGCCGAGTTCGAGTACGCGCTCGCGCCCGACGACACCGACGAACGGCTCATCGCGGCGATCGACGTCGGCCGCGCGGTCGTCGACGTGCGCTTCGAGGGGTAGCCGGGGCGTCCGGCCACCCGTCGGCCGCCGACCGGGCACCGATCGGCCGCACCCTCGCGCTCGCTTAGACTTGGTGCACCATGGCTACCTTCGGAAACCTGTCTGACCGCCTCGCCGAGACCTTCAAGAACCTCCGCACCAAGGGCAAGCTGTCGGCGGCCGACGTCGACGGCACCGTGCGCGAGATCCGTCGCGCGCTGCTCGACGCCGACGTCTCGCTCGACGTAGTCAAGCAGTTCACGGCGCACGTGCGCGAGCGCGCCCTCGGCGACGAGGTCAACAAGGCGCTGAACCCGGCCCAGCAGGTCGTGCAGATCGTCAACGAGGAGCTCGTGGCGATCCTCGGCGGGGAGCAGCGCCGGCTGCAGTTCGCGAAGAACCCGCCGACCGTGATCATGCTCGCGGGCCTGCAGGGCGCCGGCAAGACCACGTTGGCCGGAAAGCTCGCGAAGTGGCTCGTGAAGGACGGGCACACGCCCATGCTGGTCGCGGCCGACCTCCAGCGCCCGAATGCCGTGAACCAGCTGCAGGTCGTCGGCGCGCAGGCCGGAGTCCCCGTGTTCGCCCCCGAGCCCGGCAACGGCGTCGGCGACCCGGTGCGCGTCGCGAAGGACGCCGTCAAGCAGGCCGAGCGCGCCCAGCACGACGTGGTCATCATCGACACCGCTGGCCGCCTCGGCGTCGACGCCGAGATGATGAAGCAGGCCGCGAACATCCGCAAGGCCACCAACCCCGACGAGGTGCTCTTCGTCATCGACGCGATGATCGGCCAGGACGCCGTCGTCACGGCCAAGGCGTTCCAGGAAGGCGTCGACTTCACCGGAGTCGTGCTCTCCAAGCTCGACGGCGACGCCCGCGGTGGCGCCGCGCTCTCGGTCGCGTCGGTCACCGGCCGGCCGATCATCTTCGCGTCCACCGGCGAGGGCCTCGACGACTTCGAGCCGTTCCACCCCGACCGCATGGCGAGCCGCATCCTCGACCTCGGCGACATCCTGACCCTCATCGAGCAGGCCCAGCAGGCCTTCGACGAGGAAGAGGCGATGAAGGTCGCCGAGAAGCTCGCGACCGAGCAGTTCACGCTCGAGGACTTCCTCGCCCAGATGCAGCAGCTCCGCGGCGCGGGCTCGATCAAGAAGATGCTCGGAATGCTCCCCGGTGCGGGCGGCATGAAGCAGCAGCTCGAGAACTTCGACGAGCGCGAGATCGTGCGCACCGAGGCGATCATCCAGTCGATGACACTTGCCGAGCGCCGCAACCCCAAGCTCCTCAACGGCTCCCGGCGCCTGCGCATCGCACGCGGCTCCGGCATGACCGTCACCGACGTGAACCAGCTCGTGCAGCGCTTCGAGCAGGCCGCCAAGATGATGAAGACGGTGGCCCGCGGCGGCATGCCCCAGATCCCCGGCATGGGGCCAATCCCGGGTGGCGGCGGCTACGGCGGCGGCAAGCGCCAGGCGGCCAAGGGCAAGAAGAAGTCGTCGGGCTCGCGGTCGGGCAACCCCGCGAAGCGCGCCGCCGAGAACGCGGCGATCGCGTCGGGGGTCACCCCGGCCGGCCAGGGTCCGACGCCCGCGGGTTCGGGCTTCGGCCTGGGCGGCGGTACGGGCGCGAAGGCGGCGCCCAGCGAAGAGGAACTCGCGGCCCTGCAGAAGTTCCTCGGGCGCTGACCCGGCCGCTCAGTCGAGCGGATCGGCGTCGCGGCGAACGGGCGCGGCGTCGATGAACTCCGCGAGCGACGAGTCGCGCAGCATGACGACGGGTCGTGGCCCCGCGTCGGCGAGCCGGAGGACCTGCTCACCGGGCAGCGGCGCCGCGGATGCCACGAGCACGACGTTGCCGAGGCTCGCCCCGTCGACCACCTCGGCGGCCGTGACCGCGAACACGTCGTCGAACACGGATCCCAGGGTCGCGGCGACCTCGCGGGCCGTGCGGAGGCCCGGCGCCGCCAGGGTGTTGACGACGACGAGGCCGTCCGCCGCCGTCAGGCGCTCGAGTGCGGCGAAGAACTCCGCGGTGGACAGGTGACGGGGCGCCCGGCTGCCCGAGAACACGTCGACGAGCACGAGGTCGTATCCCGCTCCCACCTTCGCGGCGCGCTCCACGGCCGCGCGGGCGTCGCCGAACTCCGCGGTGAGCTCCACGTCGTCGCGAAGCGGGAGCGCGGCGAGCACGAACTCGAGGAGCTCCCGATGGAGTTCCACCACGTGCTGCGCCGACCCGGGCCGCGTCGCCGCGAGGTAGCGGGCCACGGTGAGGGCGCCGGCGCCGAGGTGCAGCACCCGCAGCGGGTGGCCGGGCTCGCGGCATCCGTCGACCAGTGCGGCGATGAGCCGCGTGTACTCGAGCTGCAGGTCGAGCGGGTCGTCGAGGTTGACGTGGGACTGGGTGGTGCCGTCCACGACGAGCGACACGCCGCCGTTCGTGCCGCGCCCGGCGAGCAGTTCGGCGACGAGGCGTGCGCCGCCGGCGTCGGGGTCGAGTTCGAGGCGAGGGTCGGCCATGCCTCCACATTAGGTCTGCGTCGTTCGCTGACAGCCGTGTAAGAAGCGGTTCCGGGCGACGCGATACAGTGAAGCCGAGGCGGTAGCGGATGCCGCGACGAGACGACTGGAGCACGCCCATGACCACCGGCTCAGCCGACTACCGCGACGCGGGACTGGCCTTCCCCGACGACTTCCTCTTCGGATCCGCCACGGCGTCGTACCAGATCGAGGGCGCGGTGAACGAGGACGGACGCGGCCCCTCCATCTGGGACACGTTCAGCCACACGCCCGGCAAGGTGTGGAACGGCGACACCGGCGACGTGGCCGACGACCACTACCACCGGCTCGACGCCGACCTCGACCTCATGGCCGAGCTGGGGCTCGAGGCGTACCGGTTCTCGATCGCGTGGCCGCGGATCCAGCCCACCGGGCGCGGACCGGCCAACGAGGCGGGGCTCGCCTTCTACGAGCGGCTCGTCGACGGGCTCATCGCCCGCGGCATCCGGCCCATCGCGACGCTGTACCACTGGGACCTGCCGCAGGCGCTCGAGGACGAGGGCGGCTGGGCGAACCGGGCCACCGCAGCGGCGTTCGCGGACTACGCCCGCATCGTGGGGGAGCGGCTCGGGGATCGCATCGCCGTGTGGACGACGCTCAACGAGCCCTGGTGCAGCGCCTACCTCGGCTACGGCTCGGGCGCGCACGCCCCCGGACTCATGGACGGCGCGAAGGCGCTCGCCGCCGTGCACCACCTGAATCTCGCGCACGGACTCGCGATCGCCGCCCTGCGGGAGGTCGTCACGAACGACCCCGGCTACTCGATCACGCTGAACCTGCACGTCATCCGCCCGTCGGGCCCCACGGGCGACGAGGCGGCCCGTCGCATCGACGGCCTCGCCAACCGGGTCTTCCTCGGCCCGCTGCTCGACGGCGAGTACCCCGCCGACGTCATCGCCGACACGGCCGAGGTGACCGACTGGTCGTTCGTGAAGCCGGGCGACACCGAGCTCATCCGCCAGCCGATCTCGCTGCTCGGCGTCAACTACTACTCCACCGTGACCGTGGCGATGTGGGACGGCGTGTCGCCGCGTGCCAACGCCGACGGCCACAAGGACATGGGCGGCACGCCGTGGCCGGGCTCCCAGCACGTCGAGTTCCTCGTGCAGCCGGGCCCGTACACGGCCATGGGCTGGAATATCGACCCGTCGGGGCTCGAAGATCTCCTCGTCGCGCTGCACGAGGCCTACCCCGGTCTGCCGCTCATGGTCACCGAGAACGGCGCCGCGTTCGACGACGTCGTGACGGAGGAGCCCGACGGCCCGGCCGTGCACGACGCCGAGCGCGTCGACTACCTGCGCCGCCACTTCACCGCCGCGCACCGGGCCATGGCTCGCGGGGTCGACCTGCGCGGCTACCAGGTGTGGTCGCTCATGGACAACTTCGAGTGGGGCTACGGCTACTCCAAGCGCTTCGGCATCGTGCGCGTCGACTACGACACGCTCGAGCGACTGCCGAAAGACAGCGCGAAGTGGTACGCCGAGCTCATCCGCACGCGGGCGATCCCGGCCTAGAGGGCCGGCGCCGCGGGATCCGTCGTCGGGGAGGAGACCCCGTCGCGGAGCTCGCGGGCGAGGTGCGCGACGACGGCGGTGAGGTCGCCCCCGGCGGCCTCGGCGACCCGCAGCTGTCGCTGGTAGCTCGCCCCGCCGTCGAGGGTGCCGCGCACGAGCTGCAGCTCGGCCTGGCATCCGAGCCGCTCGGCCACGGGCACGAGCGTCGTGAGGAGGTCGCGCAGGTCGTCGCCGACGAGCCGCTCGGTGCCCGCGACATCCGTGATGATCTCGGCGTCCATGCCGTAGCGCGCGGCGCGCCACTTGTTCTCGCGCACGTACCACGGCTGCAGCACCGTCAGCGTCTCGCCGTCGTCGAGGCGTTCGCTCATCCACTCGACGAGGCACTGCACGAGTGCCGCGATGGCGGCGATCTCGGCCGCGGTCGAGACCCCGTCGCAGACGCGTACCTCGACGGTGCCCCACTTCGGCGACGGGCGGATGTCCCAGCGCACCTCGCTGTGGTCCTCGATGACGCCCGTACGCACCAGGTCGTCGACATATCGCTCATAGGCCGGCCAGTCGGGCAGCGGGTACGGCAGCCCGGCTGTGGGCAGCTGCTGGAACATGAGGGCGCGATTCGAGGCGTACCCCGTGTCGACCCCCGCCCAGAACGGGCTCGACGCCGAAAGCGCCTGCAGGTGCGGGAGGTAGGCGAGCAGGCCGTCGAGGATCGGCAGCGCCTTGTCGCGCTCCTCGATGCCGACGTGCACGTGGATGCCCCAGATCATCATGTTGCGACCCCACCATCGGGTGCGCTCGATGAGCTTGTGGTACCGCGGCTTGTCGGTGAGGCGCTGGTCGTACCACTGGCTGAAGGGGTGCGAGCCGCTGCAGATGAGCTCGTAGTCGCCGAGCTCGTCGATCACCGCGCGCACCTCGGCGAGCTGGCCCTCGAGGTCAGCGACGGCCTCTGCGACGCGCTCGTGCACGCCGCTCACGAGCTCGACGGTGTTCGTGAGCAACTCCGAGGTGATGGTGGGATGCGTCCCGCCCTCGCTCCGCTCGTCGAGCAGCTCGAGCACGCGGTCGCCGATCGAGGCGAGCTCTCCGGTGGCGCGATCCACGATCGCGACCTCCCACTCGAGGCCGATGGTGGACCGGGCCGAACGGGCGAAGTCGATCTGCACGGCGCGAACCCCCTCCACGGCGTCGGATGCGCCGATGTCGGCTCATCATGGCATGCGACCCGGGCGATTATCCTTACGACGCGAAATCTGCAAGAATGGTCAGTCGAGTTCCGTACCGCCCGACCCTCTATCCGGCGCACAGAACCTCATTGAGCTTCCGCCGAGTGTGCACCCCACGCTCACGGCTGTCAGTTCGCCCACCTCACAACATTTTCAGGAGAATTGTGGCTGTCAAGATCCGTCTCAAGCGCCTCGGCAAGATCCGTGCGCCGTACTACCGCATCGTCGTCGCCGACTCGCGCACCAAGCGCGACGGTCGCGTCATCGAGGAGATCGGCAAGTACCACCCCACCGAGAACCCCTCGTTCATCGAGGTCGACTCCGACCGCGCCCAGTACTGGCTCTCCGTCGGCGCCCAGCCGACCGAGCAGGTCGCCGCGATCCTCAAGCTCACGGGCGACTGGGGCAAGTTCAAGGGCGACGCCGACGCGAAGTCCACCGTCAAGGTCGCCGAGCCCAAGGCCGGGTTCGTCGCCGACGACAAAAAGAAGCCGGTGCTGAAGCCCAAGTCGGAGAAGCCCGCCAAGGCTGCCGAGGCCGAGGCGCCCGCCGCCGACGAGACCGCGACGGACGAGGCCTAGGCCTTGCTCCAGTCCGCGCTCGAACACCTCGTCAAGGGGATCGTCGATCACCCTGACGACGTGAAGGTCGTCTCCGCGTCGAGCGCACGCGGCGAGGTCCTCGAGGTTCATGTGAACCCCGAGGACCTCGGTCGCGTGATCGGCCGTGCCGGCCGCACCGCGAAGGCGCTCCGCACCCTCGTGACCGCACTCGCCGACGGCCGCCGCGTTCGCGTCGACGTCGTCGACACCGACGACTGACGTGGCCGACGCACCCCGAACGCAGCTCAGGGTCGGCCGCCTCACGAAGGCGCACGGCCTGAAGGGCGCCATCAAGCTCGAGCTCTACACCGACGACCCCGAGCGCCGCTTCGTGCCGGGCGCCGAGTTCTCGCTGCAGGTGCCCGAGTCCTCGCCCTGGCACGGCAAGCACCTCACGCTCCGCGAGGTGCGCTGGTACAACGGCCACCCGGTCGGGTTCTTCGAGGGGGTCGACGACCGCACCGCGGCCGAGGGCCTCGCGAAGGCCATCCTCTGGGTCGAGCACGTCGACCAGGAGTCGCCCGAGGACGATGCGTGGTACGACCACCAGCTCGTCGGGCTCGCGGTCATCCGGGACGGCGAGCGCATCGGCCACGTCACCCACGTCGACCACCTGCCGGCGCAGGACCTCCTGATCGTGAAGTCCGGCGGGCGGGAGATCATGGTCCCGTTCGTCGCGGCGATCGTGCCCGAGGTCGACATCGAGGCCGGCACGCTCACGGTGACGCCGCCGCCCGGACTCTTCGAGGAGCTCGTCGAGGAACCGGAAACGGTCGAGCGCGACGCGCCCGCGGGGGCGGAGCCCGAGGCATCCGCCGACGGCGAGCCCGACGCATCCGGCGGCGACGACCAGCCTGACGAGTAGGGTCGGGCCATGCGGATCGACATCGTCACGATCTTCCCCGACTTCTTCTCGGTGCTCGACCTGTCGCTGCTCGGCAAGGCCCGCCAGACGGGGCTGATCGACGTCCGCACGCACGACCTCCGCGAGCACACGCACGACCGGCACCGCACCGTCGACGACACGCCGTACGGCGGCGGTGCGGGCATGGTCATGAAGCCCGAGCCGTGGGGCGAGGCGATCGACGCGATCGTCGGCGATGCGACATCCGACGCCCTGCTCGTCGTGCCGTCGCCCGCCGGCGAGCCGTTCACCCAGGCCACGGCCCGCGAGCTCGCGCAGGAGCCGCACCTCGTCTTCGCCTGCGGGCGGTACGAGGGCATCGACCAGCGCGTCGTCGACCACTTCGCGACGCGCATGCGCGTGCGGCTCATCAGCCTTGGCGACTACGTGCTCAACGGCGGCGAGGTCGCCGTGATGGCGATGATCGAGGCCGCCGGGCGTCTGGTGCCCGGAGTCGTCGGCAACCCCGAGAGCCTCGTCGAGGAGTCCCACGAGGACGGGCTGCTCGAGTATCCCAGCTACACCAAGCCCGCCACCTGGCGCGGCCTCGACGTGCCGCCGGTGCTGCTGTCGGGCAACCATGGCGCGATCGCCGCCTGGCGGCACGACCAGCAAGTCGAGCGCACCCGTCGCGTGCGGCCCGAGCTGCTCGCCGAGTAGCGAGCGGCTGCATCGTCGCACGACGTCACGCCAGCCCGACGCGTGCCCACGGGGCGCCCACGGATGCCGCGCCACGGCGTGAGGCAGTCTTCACCTCCCGGAAACACTCGGGAGCCGTCCGCGAAACACGCCGTGCATAGCGTCGAAACCGGCGGCCGACAGCGGACTCCGCCGGAGAGCGCGGGGTTCGGAGATGGTCGGGTCGAGTGGTGCGGGCCTCCCCGATGATCGGCTGGGCCCCCATCCGCTCCGTCTCGTCGCCGTCACCCACGGGGCGCCGTCGGCCGCGAATCGCGAGGCCGTGATCCGACTCGTCGACGCGGTCGCCTCGGAGCGGCCCGACGTCGGCGTGTCCATCAGCTTCGTCGATGCCAGCAACGCGGATGTCGCGGCCGCTCTCGCGGCCGACGCCGAACCCGACGCGGTCATCGTGCCGCTGGTGCTCTCGGCGGGCTTCCACGTGCGCACCGGCCTGTCGCTCGGCCTCGACCGCATCGGCGGGGGCGCGCAGCTCGCCCCAGAGCTCGGACCCGATGAGCGCATCGTCTCGGTGCTCGCCGATCGGCTCGCGGCCCTCGGCCTCGCCGAGGGCGACGCCGTGCTCCTCGCCGCCGCGGGTTCGAACGACCCCCGAGCGGTGCGCGAGTGCTTCGAGACCGCGCGCCGGCTCGGCCAGCGACTCGGCCGGCCCGTGACGGTGGGGTTCATCGCCGCCGCGATCCCGCGACTGCCCGACGCCATCGAGATGATCCGCGAGGTGCATCCCGGCTCGCGCATCGTCGTGGGCCCGTATCTCCTGGCGCCCGGGACGTTCTAC
The DNA here is from genome assembly GCF_031456545.1 of Agromyces sp. 3263. Taxonomy (NCBI): domain Bacteria; kingdom Bacillati; phylum Actinomycetota; class Actinomycetes; order Micrococcales; family Microbacteriaceae; genus Agromyces; species Agromyces sp. 3263. The sequence continues at coordinate 693,512 of NZ_JAVDUV010000002.1, read as the reverse complement.
GACGCGGCGACCGCGGCCGGCGGCGACGTCATCGCCGATCCGCTGCTGCTGCCCGACCGCCCTGCGCCGCGCGAGCTCGTCGAGTTGGTCCTCGAGCGGTACGCGCAGGTCGATGCCGACCGCCGCGAGCGCGCCTGAGGCGTACGGATGGCGGCGGTGACGCCGACCCTTCGGAGAGCGCGCGACGAGGGGGCCGCCCATCGGCGACCTCAGGCGGTGAGACTCGGCGTGCCGTCCGCCTCGGCGGCCCGGGCGAGCACGTCGGCGATGCGGCCCTTGCAGCCCCCGCACCCGGTGCCGGCACGCGTGTCCCGGCCCACGCACTCGACGGTGGTGTTGCCGCACGCTGCCGACTCCTCGATGCGCCCGACGGTGACGCCGTTGCACCAGCAGACCGTGCTCGTGGGCGCGAACGCGTCGGTGTCGGCCGCGGGGTCGTAGTCGGGACCGTCGAACCGCAGCAGCAGGGAGCGGTCGGCGGGCAGCTCGCCACGCCGCTCGAACAGGAGCGTGAGCTCGGCGGCGGTGCGCGGCATCCCGACGCTCACGAAGCCCGTCAGCACGCCGTCCTCGGTCACCATCTTCACGTAGCGGAGGTGCTCGGGATCGGCCCACTGCGAGACGCGGCCGCGCGGATGCAGCGCGTCGTCGTCCCACGGGTCGGCCGCGATCTCGCCGACGGCGACCACGTCGATGTGCTCGGCCTTGAGCATGACGATCGGGTCTCGCTCGGCCGGCACCGCGGCATCCGCCCCGCGGCCGGCGGCTTCGTCGGTGAACGCGGCGGCGAGCCACGACGCCTGGCGCCAGCCGGGTCCGATGAGCCCCGACGGCGCGCCGGGCAGCACGCGCTGGCCCGCGAGCTCCTCGGTGCGCGGCGTGACCTGGGCGCAGTCGCCGATCGCGTACACGTCGGGGTCGCTCCACGACTGCAGCCGCTCGTTCACGACGACGCCGACGGCGGTGCGCAGGCCCGCCAGGGTGGCGAGCTCGTTGCGGGGGCTCACGCCGCAGGAGAGGACGAGCAGGTCGCCGCGCAGCTGCTTGCCGTCGGCGGTGACGAGCATGTCGAACCGGCGCCGGCCATTCTCGTCCGTGCGGAACGCGACCGCCTCCGCACGGCTGTGCGCGATGACGGTGATGCCCGTGCGCCGCAGCGCTGCGCGCAGCACCTGCCCGCCGCCGCGGTCGAGGTTGCGCGGCATGGGGTGCGGGCCGTGGTGCACGACGCAGACCTGCGCGCCGGCGTGGGCCGCGGCGAGGGCGAGCTCGAGGCCGAGCACGCCGGCGCCCAGGACGATGATGCGGCGACGAGCGCGCACGGTCTCGAGCACCCGCCCGGCGTCGGCGAGGTCGCGGAGCGCCGTGATGCCCTCGGGCAGTTCGTCGTCGCGCGCCACGAGCTGCCGCGCGTACTTCTCGAGCGAGGACAGGTCGCGGCGGTGCCGCTCCACACCGTCGAGGGTCGGCACGTTCGCACGCGATCCGGTGGCCAGCACGAGACGGTCGTAGGGCAGCTCCTCGCCGGTGCCGAGCCGCACCGTTCGCGACGCCCGATCGATCGAGGTCGCCGCGACGCCCAGGAGCATGCGGGCACCCGCCGCCTCGACGGCGGCGGCATCGCCGACGAGCATCGCGTCGAGGTCGGTGTTGCCGACGGCGTACTCGGCGACGAGCACGCGGTTGTAGGCCTCCGTCTGCTCGCCGCCGACGACCGTGAGTGCGACGTCGCCGCGCTCGACCGACGGCAGCAGCTCCTCGACGAAGCGGGCGCCGACGGGGCCGTATCCGACGAGGACGATCCTCAGAGCGCTCATGCGGGGACCCCGGCTTCCGTGCGGCTCGCGACGCGGGTGACGCGCACGACGTTGGTCTTGAACTCGGGCATCGACGAGATCGGGTCGACCGCGTCGCTCGTCAGCAGGTTGGCCGCCTGCGCGTCGCCATAGTGGAACGGGAGGAACACGTCGTCGGGTCGGATGTCGGTCGTGAGCCTCGCCCGGCAGCGCATCGTGCCGCGCGGGTTGGTGAGCTCGAGCGGATCGCCGTCGTCGATGCCGAGGCGCAGTGCGGTCGCCGGATGCAGCGAGGCGAACGCCTCGGGCTGGGCGCCGAGCAGCTCGGGCACCCGCCGGGTCTGGGCGCCGCTCTGGTAGTGCTCGAGGAGCCGTCCCGTGACGAGGGTGAGTTCGCCGTCCGCCGGACGCGGCCGCGCGGACTCGCGCACCGACACGGCCACGAGACGGGCGAGGCCGTCGGGGTGCGCGAATCGGTCGGCGAAGAGGCGCGGCGTGCCCACGGTGCCCCGCGGCATCGGCCAGTACGCCGCCTCGCCGCGGTCGAGCATCGCGTAGTCGATGCCGGAGTAGTCGGCGATGCCGCCCTCCGACGCGGCGCGGAGCTCATCGAACACCCGCTCGGGATCGGTGTCGAATGCGGCGTCGCACTCCAGCCTGCGGGCGAGCTCCGAGAGGATCCACAGCTCGTCGCGTACCCCCGCCGGCGGGGTGATGGCACGGCGGCGACGGATGACCCGGCCCTCGAGGTTCGTCATGGTCCCCTCCTCCTCGGCCCACTGCGTGACGGGGAGCACGACATCGGCGAGCGCCGCCGTCTCGGAGAGGAAGAAGTCGCACACCACGAGGAGGTCGAGCCGCGCGATGCCCTGGCGCACGCGTTCCACGTTCGGCGACGAGACGACGAGGTTGGAGCCGTGCACGAGCAGCGCGCGCACACCGCCCGGACGCCCGAGCGATTGCAGCAGCTCCACCGCCGGCACCCCTGGTCCGGGGATGTCCTCGGGCGCGACGCCCCACACGCGCGCCACGTGGGCACGCGCGTCGGGATCGGTGATCTTCCGGTAGCCCGGGAGCTGGTCGCACTTCTGCCCGTGCTCGCGGCCGCCCTGCCCGTTGCCCTGGCCGGTGAGGGTGCCGTAGCCGCTGCCCGCCCGGCCCGGGAGGCCCAGAAGCAGTGCAAGGTTGATCGCGGCCGTCGCGGTGTCGGTGCCGTCGACGTGCTGCTCCACGCCGCGGCCGGTGAGGATGTACGTGCCGTCGCCCGACGCGAGGCGCCGCGCGAGCCGCTTCATGGTGAGCGCCGCGACGCCGGTCACCGACTGCACGCGTGCCGGCCACCACGACGCGACGCTGCGGCGCAGCGACTCGAACCCGGTCGTGCGGGCAGCCACGTAGTCGGCGTCGATGAGGCGCTCGGCGATGACGATGTGGATGAGGCCGAGCAGCAGGGCGAGGTCGGTGCCCGGCGCCGGCTGCACGTGCAGGCCCTTCCCGTCGTCGGTGAGGCGTGCGGTCGCCGTGCGCCGGGGGTCGACGACGACGAGCCCGCCCGCGGCCTGCGCGCCCGCGAGGTGCCCGATGAACGGCGGCATCGTCTCGGCCACGTTCGTGCCGAGCAGGAGCACGGTACGCGCCCCGTCGAGGTCCTCGAGCGGGAACGGCAGGCCGCGATCGACGCCGAACGCGCGATTCCCGGCCGCCGCCGCCGACGACATGCAGTACCGGCCGTTGTAGTCGATGCGGCTCGTGCCGAGCGCGAGCCGTGCGAACTTGCCGAGCAGGTACGCCTTCTCGTTCGTGAGCCCGCCGCCGCCGAAGACACCCACGGCGTCCGCGCCGTGCGCCGAGCGGATGCCGCGCAGCCGCGCCGCGACGAAGTCGAGCGCCTCCTCCCACGTCGCCTCGTGCAGCGCGCCGTCGGCGCCCCGCAGGAGCGGGACGCCGAGGCGGGAGGGCGCCCGGAGCAGCTCCGCCGACGTCCACCCCTTCTTGCACAGGCCACCGCGGTTCGTGGGGAAGTCGCGGCCGGTGACGGTCACGGGCGTCGCAGCGGTCGCGTCGTCCGCGGCATCCGTCGGCGTGAGGGTCATCGCGCACTGCAGCGCGCAGTACGGGCAGTGCGAGGGGGCGGCGGGACGGGGCATCCGGACTCGATTCAGATCTTGTGGTCGCGGAGGCGGCTCGACCGCACGTAGACGACGTAGGTGAGCACGAGGAGCACGACGTAGGCGGCGACGAAGCCGAGGAACGCGGCGGCGTAGCCGCCGGTGGACTGGAAGGAGAGGTTGAGCGCTTGCGGGATGAGGAAGCCGCCGTACGCGCCGATCGCGGAGATGAGGCCGAGGGCGGCCGCGGCCTTGCGCTGGGTGGACACGTCGCCGGCGCCGCCGCCGCGCACCGCGAAGACCACGGGGACCATGCGGTAGGTGGAGCCGTTGCCGATGCCTGCCGCGGCGAACAGCAGCAGGAAGAGGCCGAGGAACAGCCAGAAGCTCGCCACCGGGAGCGTCAGCAGCACGGCCAGGGTCACGGTGCCCATGACCGCGAACGCGGCCATCGTGATCCGGGCACCGCCGAATCGGTCGGAGAGCCTGCCGCCGTAGGGGCGGGCGAGGGACCCGACGAGGGCGCCGAGGAAGGCGAGTGAGACGGACGCCCCGCCCACGCTGATCGCGGAGAACTCGGGGAACTGGTCGGCGATGAGCTTCGGGAAGACGCTCGCGAAGCCGATGAACGACCCGAATGTGCCGATGTACAGGAGCGACAGCATCCAGAGGTGCGGCTCGCGGAGCGCTGCGGCGGAGCCGGCGAAGTCCGCCTTCGCGCTCGAGAGGTTGTCCATGTACCGGTACGCGCCGAACATGGCCACGAGGATCAGGGGCACCCAGATGATGCCGGCGAGGGGCACGTTGAGGGTCGCGCCCGCGCCGATCGTGATGACGATCGGCACGATGAACTGGGCCACGGATGCCCCGAGGTTGCCGCCTGCGGCGTTCAGGCCGAGCGCCCAGCCCTTCTCGCGCTGCGGGTAGAAGAACGTGATGTTCGACATGGAGCTCGCGAAGTTGCCGCCGCCGAAGCCGGCCAGCGCCGCCACCAGGAGCAGCACCCCGAACGGCGTCTCGGGGTTGGACACGCACACCGCGAGGGCGATCGTGGGCAGGAGGAGCAGGCCGGCCGAGACGATGGTCCAGTTGCGACCGCCGAAGCGGGGCACGAGGAACGAGTACGGGATGCGCAGCGTCGCGCCCACGAGGCTCGGGATCGAGATGAGCCAGAACACCTGGCCGGTGTCGAGGTCGAAGCCGGCCTTGGGCAGCGCGACGGCGACGATCGACCAGAGCTGCCAGACCACGAACCCGAGGAACTCGGCGAAGATCGACCAGCGGAGGTTGCGACGGGCGATGCCCCGGCCGACCGACTCCCACTGCGCAGTGTCCTCGGGGTTCCAGTGGTCGATCCAGCGGCCGGGCCGGGTCGCCAGCGGCGGAGCGGCGGTGGTCGGGGTCGTGCTGGTGGTCGAGGTGGTGCTCGGATCAGCGGCCAGGGGGGCGGCGGCCTGCGGGGGAGCGCTGCTCACGGTCTGCGTCATCGGTGCCTCCGGGGGTGTCGGTCACGGGGTCGAACTCGTGCTGCCGACGCTATGGGGGTGGTGTTTCCGCGGATCGGTCCGGTCGTAAACCCTGCGTCTCCACCTGCTCACCCTGGCCGCGCCGTCGTGTGAGGTCGTGGTCACACGTCGATCCGGTAGCCGCGCTTGACCACGGTGGCGATCAGCCCCGGCACCCCGATCGTCTGGCGCAGGCGGCTGAGCGCCACCTCGAGGGCGTGCTCGTCGTTCGTGCCCGGCAGCCCCGCGGCCAGCCGCTCCCGCCCGACCACCGAGCCCCGCGCCTGCACGAGCGCGCGCAGGATCATGAGCGCGACCGGAGCGAGCGAGACGCGGCGATCGGCGACGTCGACGACCGAACCGCGCAGCGCGAGCGCCCCGTGCCGGGTTTCCAGGCGGATGACGCGCGTCGACTCGAGGTGCTCGCAGACGAGGCGGATGAGGGCGCCCATGCGATAGCGCTCCGGCTGGATGGGCACGATGCCCGCCGCCACGAGCGGCGCAGCGGTCACGGGGCCGACCGCGGCCGCCACGACGGGGCCGCACATGGCGTCGACGAGGTCGTCGTAGCGCCCCCGCGCCTCGGCGGCGCTGAACAGCGCGTGCACGGCGGGGGCGCTCGTGAACGTGATGCAGTCCAGGCCTCCGGAGCAGGTCGCGTCGATGAGCCGGTCGACCCGGTCGTCGTCCTCGTCCGTTTCGATCCACCGGTACGGCTCGACCGTGAGCACGGTGTCGTGGGCGTCGCGCAGGCGGTCGAGCTGCGACGGGTTCAGGAACCCGTGCAGTTGCACGGCGACGGTCAGGCCCGGCGGGTGGGTCGCGAGCACCTCGTCGATGAGCGACTCCGTCGTCTCCTCGGCGCTCATGCCCTCGTCGTTGAGTCCGGCGGCCCGGATGCCTCCGCGCGCCTTCGGCCCGCGCACGAGGATCGCCGTGTCGGACAGTGCGTCGACGAGGTCCTCACCGAGGCCCGCGGCATCCGCCACCTCGAACCATCGCCGCACGCCGTAGGCCGTCGTGGCCAGGAGCACGTCGGGTCGGGCCGCGATGATCGCGCGCGTGTCGGCGATGACCGGATCGTCGGAGACGGCGTTGGCCATGCGCAGCGTCGGCGCGTGCAGCACCTGGGCGCCCCGCCTCGCCAGCGCGTCGATGAGGTCGGCGGAGCGTCGGTCGCTTGTCACGCCGATGCGGAAGCCCTCGAGCTGATCGGGCCGGAAGCCCGGCGCGCAGTCGATGACGTCGGTCATGAGGCGACCGCCGCGAATCCGGCGGCGCGTTCCATGAGCTCGGCGGCGCTCGCGTCGCCGTCGTGCGCGAGGCGCACGACCTCGCCGACGACCACGACGGCCGGCGAGGTGACGCCGGCGCGGCCGGCGGCCACGACGATGTCGGTCAGCGAGCCGATGGTCGTGCGCTGGTCGGGACGGAAGCCGCGTTCGACGATGGCCACGGGCATGTCGGCCTGCATGCCGTACCGTGCGAGTCCGGCCGTGAGCGACGGAAGGGAGTTGACGCCCATGAGCACGACGATGGTGCCGCCGAGCCCGGCGAGGTGCTCGAGTTCCGTCGCCGTGAGCGGCGCGTGACCCGACACGACCGTGAAGAGATGGCTGAGGCCACGGTGGGTGAGGGGGATGCCCGCGGCCCCGGGCACCGAGACGGCGCTCGTGACGCCGGGGATGACCTCGACGGACACCCCGGCACGATGGCAGGCGAGCACCTCCTCGCTGCCGCGGCCGAGCACGTAGGGGTCGCCGCCCTTCAGGCGCACGGCGTGCCGCCCGGCGAGCGCGTGCTCGACGAGGAGCGCCTCGATCTCGTGCTGCGGGATGGCGTGGTGGCCGGGCCGCTTGCCGACGTCCACCAGCTCGGCGGTGGGCGCGTACTCCGCGAGCGCCTCGTACGGCGCGAGGCGGTCGTAGAGCACCACGTCGGCCGCGCCGAGCGCGCGCACGGCGGCCACGGTGAGGAGGTCGGCACGCCCCGGGCCGCCGCCGACGAGGGTCACCCGGCCGGTCATGCGTCGGCTCCCCGCACGGGGATGGTCGTCCCGGCCACGAGCACGGCCTCGCCGCGCTCCCGTTCCTCGGCGGTGGCGGGCCGGAACTGGTCGCGCTCCGGCACCCGCGCGATGGAGGGGTCGGGCGTGTTCGGGGCGTTCACGAACGACCGGAAGCGACGGAGCCGGTCGGGGTCGGCGAGGGTCGCCGCCCACTCGTCCTCGTAGGTGTCGACGTGCCGGGCCATGGCCTGCTCGAGTTCCTCGGCAAGGCCCAGCGAGTCGTTCACGACGACGTCGCGCACGTGGTCGAGCCCGCCGTCCACATCCTCGATCCAGCGTGCGGTGCGCTGCAGGCGGTCGGCCGTGCGGATGTAGTACATGAGGTAGCGGTCGATGTAGCGCAGCAGCGTCTCGTCGTCGAGGTCCCCGGCGAGCAGCTGCGCGTGCGCCGGCTGGAACCCGCCGTTGCCGCCCACGTACATGTTCCAGCCCTGGTCGGTCGCGATGACGCCGACGTCCTTGGCGCGGGCCTCGGCGCATTCGCGAGCGCATCCCGAGACGCCGAATTTCAGCTTGTGCGGTGAACGGAGGCCGCGGTAGCGGAGCTCCAGCTGCACGGCCATGGCGACGGAGTCCTGCACGCCGTAGCGGCACCACGTCGAGCCCACGCAGCTCTTCACGTTGCGGAGCGCCTTGCCATACGCCTGGCCCGACTCGAAGCCGGCGTCGACGAGCACCTTCCAGATGTCGGGGAGCTGATCGAGCCGCGCCCCGAACAGGTCGATGCGCTGGCCGCCGGTGATCTTCGTATAGAGGCCGAAGTCGGTGGCGACCTGGGCGATCACCGCGAGCTTCTGCGGGGTGATCTCGCCGGCGGGGATGCGCGGCACGACCGAGTAGGTGCCGTCCTTCTGCATGTTGGCCATGGCGCGGTCGTTCGTGTCCTGGAGGCTGCCACGGCCGCCGTCGAGGATGTACGACCCGTGCTGGGTGGCGAGGATCGACCCGACGACGGGCTTGCAGACGTCGCACCCGCGCCCACTGCCGAGGCGCGCGACGATCTCGTCGAACGAGGTGAGCTCGAGCACCCGGATCGACTCGAACAGCTCCTGGCGTGAGAGCTCGAAGTGCTCGCAGAGCGCCCGCGAGGGCGTGATGCCGGCCTTCGTGAGCTCCGACTCGAGGAGCTTCTTCACGAGCGGCACGCACGAACCGCACTGCGTCCCGGCGCGGGTGCAGGCCTTCAGCTCGCCGAGGTCGGTGCAGGCCTCGACGTGGTCGGCGTGGCCACCGGCGACGGCGTCGCGGATGGTTCCCGCGCTCACGTTGTTGCACGCGCACACGAGGGCGCCCGCGGGCAGCTCATCGCCGGCTGGCGCCTCCATGCCCGACGCCGAGAGGTAGGCGGCCGGCTCACTCGACAGCTGGGTGCCGAGCAGCGGCCGCAGCGACGCGTACGGCGACGCGTCGCCGACGAAGATGCCGCCGAGGAGCGTCTTCGCGTCGTCAGTCATCACGAGCTTCTGGTAGAGCCCGCGGGCCGGATCGGCGTAGACGATCTCGAGCGCCTGCTCCGTTCGCGCGAGCGCGTCGCCGAAGCTCGCGACGTCCACGCCCGACAGCTTCAGCTTCGTCGCGTCGTCGACGCTCGTGAACTCGGCCGCACCGCCGAGCAGCCGGTCGGCGACCACCTCGGCCATCGCGTTGGCCGGCGCGACGAGCCCCGTGCATCTGCCCTCGAAGCTCGCCACCTCGCCGATCGCCCAGATATGCGGTGCGGATGCCGCGCACGCCGTGTCGATGGCGACGCCGCCGCGCGGCCCGAGCTCGAGCCCGAGGTCGCGGGCGAGTTCGTCGCGAGGGCTGATGCCGATGGCGAAGACGATGAGGTCGCAGTCGATGCGCCGGCCGTTGGTGAGCTCCACGGCGGTGACCGCGTCGTCCTCGACGACCACGGCCGACGGGCGAGCGCCGAGGTGCAGGCCGATGCCCTGCGCGGCGATGATCCGTCCGAGTGCACGACCGGCGCCCTCGTCCAGCTGCGCCGACATGAGCCAGCCGCCCGAGTGCACGACGGCGGTGTGCGCGCCGAGCTTGGCGAGCCCGCCGGCCGCCTCGAGGCCGAGCAGGCCGCCGCCCGCGACGACGACCTGCGCGGGTCGGCCGTGACGAGCCGCGAGGTCGCGGGTCTCGGCGACGAGCGCGTCGACGTCGTCGACAGTGCGGTACACGCGAGCGTGGGAGGAGCCGGGGAGGTCGGGGACGGGCGCACTCGACCCGGTGGCGAGGACGAGCTCGTCCCAGCGCAGCAGCGTGCCGGCCGAGGTGGTCGCGGTGCCGGCGGAGGCGTCGATGGCCGTCACGCGCTCGCCGGTGACGAGCCGGGTGTGCCCCTCGTCCCACATGCGGGTCGGCTCGAGCGTGAGGTCGGTCGCGGCATCCGCGAGTCTGGTGCTCAACGCGACGCGGTCGTAGGGCCGGTGCGCCTCCTCGCCGACGACGGTCACTCGAAGGGTGCGCTCCCCGTCGCGGGCGTGCAGGCTGTCGGCGAGTCGGTGCGCGGCCGGTCCGCCGCCGACGATGAGGACGTCGTGCACGCCCGGAGTGGCGTGGGGGGTCTCGGTCATGGCTGCCTCCGTGGCTCGATTGATGGCGAGCGTACGGCCGGGGGGTTTCGGCCCTGTTACGTCGTGGTAACCGCATCCGCACCCGAACGCACGTTCGCCTCACCGCGATGTGAGGCGGGTTTCACCTCGGTGAAACACCTCGTGGGCGTGGGCGAAACACCCCGAACGTAGCGTCGTCCGCACGACGAGAGGAGCCGGGATGCCGCCGACGATCGAGATGACGACCACCTGGGAGCGCACGTGCGAGGTCGACGACCTCGAACCCGGCTGGGGTGAGGTGGCCCTGCTCGGCGCACGACAGGTCGCCCTGGTCCGGCTCGCCGGCGACGAGGTGTACGCCGTCGACCACTACGACCCGCACACGGGCGCACCCGTCATGGCGCGCGGGATCGTCGGTTCCCGGGGCGACCGACCGACGATCGCCTCGCCGCTGCACAAGGAGGTCTACGACCTCGGCACCGGCGAGTGCTTCACCGACGCGGCGCTGGCGCTCCGCACGTACCGCACGCGCATCGTCGGCGGCATGATCGAGGTCGAGCTCGACGGATGACGCGACCGACGAGGCGGGCGTCGCTCAGCCGCGCTGGGTGAGCACGATCGGGTCCCCGTCCGTGATGGCGATGGTGTGCTCGGAGTGTGCGCCCCGCGACCCGTCGGCGCTCCGCAGGGTCCAGCCGTCGGGGTCGGTGAAGATCCGGTCGGTCGTCTCCAGGAACCAGGGCTCGATCGCGATCACGAGGCCCGGCTTCAGCGGCAGCCCGCGTCCGGGGCGTCCGTTGTTGGGCACGTGCGGGTCGCCGTGCATGGTGCGGCCCACGCCGTGGCCGCCGAAATCGGTGTTGATCGAGTAGCCCTCGGCCTTCGCCACGTCCGCGATCGCCCGCGAGATGTCGCCGATGCGATGGCCCGGCCGCGCCGCCGCGATTCCGGCGTCGAGGGCCCTCCGCGTGGTGTCGATGAGCCGGAGGTCCTCGTCGCGCGGGGTTCCGACCACGATGGAGACGGCCGAGTCCGCGACCCAGCCGTTCACCGAGGCCGCGAAGTCGAGGCTGAGCAGGTCGCCGTCGCGCAGGCGGTAGTCGTGGGGGAGGCCGTGCAGCACCGCGTCGTTGACGGACGTGCAGAGCACCTTGCCGAACGGACTCGCGCCGAACGAGGGGTGGTAGTCGATGTAGCAGCTCTCCGCGCCGGCCGCGCGGATCATCTCGTGCGCCAGCGCGTCCAGCTCCAGCAGGTTCATGCCCACCGCGGCGGCCTTCGACGTCGCCTCCAGGACGCTCGCCACGAAGCGGCCGGCCGGACGCATCTGCTCGATCTCCGCCGGGGTCCTCAGTTCGATCACGCTCATCCTCTCCGAGACCATTCTGCCGGGTCCGCCCTGAGTGAACACCCGGCCCGCGCGCAGGCCCACGGCGTTACGCTGTGGGCATGCTGATCCGGCGGGCATTCCTCAGGTGGCTGGTCGCGGCGACCGTCGTGTTGCCGATCTGGCTCGCCGTGGGGTGGGCGGTCTTCGGCGGCGGCGGGTGGGGCACCCTCGGCCTCATCATCACCGTGCCCGTGGCGTTCGTCGCCCTCGGCATCATCGCGCTCCTGGTGTGGGCGCGTCCCACGGTGCGAGCAGAGCGGGCGGCCTCGTGGACCGACGTCGCGGTGGTCGGCCTGTGGCACGCCTCGATCATCGGCCTCGGGTTCTACGGCGACGCATCCGGATTCCTCGGCGTGGCCGCCATCCTCCTTGCCATCGCGGCGTTCTGGGCGGCGATCTGGCAACTCGTCTCCGACGGCGCGCGACGCGTACAGGCGACCATGGACGAGTTCGAACGCGTCGCGGCGGCGCAGTCCCGCCCCGCGCCCGAGGCCCGGGGCGAGATGCCGGCGCGGCGCTCGCCCTTCGGCGACGACGACGGCGAGGTCATCGTCGTGCGCGAGGTGCGCGACTGACGCTGCAGCAGCCGGCGAGGCATCCGTTCGCCCGCTTTGGCGCGCAGCGCTCCGGCATGGCACAATAGACGATTGTGCCGCCGCAGGACTCTGCCTCCGGGGAGGACGCACCGCGCGAGTGATCGCGCAGGCGGCACCACACACTTCCATCCATGATCCGCGTTCGACCGGTGGCGGGCGCAGAGAGCGAACCATCATGCACATCCTCGACCATGTCGACGCCGCGAGCCTGAGGTCGGATGTCCCCGACTTCCGCCCCGGCGACACCGTCAAGGTGCACGTCAACATCATCGAAGGCACGCGCTCGCGCATCCAGGTCTTCCAGGGCGTCGTCATCGGCCGCCAGGGCGAGGGCGTCCGCGAGACCTTCACCGTCCGCAAGGTCTCGTTCCAGGTCGGCGTCGAGCGCAAGTTCCCGGTGCACTCGCCGGTCATCGACCACATCGAGGTCGTGACCCGCGGTGACGTCCGGCGCGCGAAGCTCTACTACCTGCGCAAGCTCCGCGGCAAGAAGGCGAAGATCAAGGAGAAGCGCGACAGCTGATCCGTCGTCGCATCCGCCCGCGCGTCGCGAGCGGCACGGCATTCCGACCGAGCTCCCCACCCCTAGACTGGGTGGGGAGCTCGGGCGGTTAAATGACAGAAGAAATCAGCACCACGCGGACAGACCGCGCGGGCTCGGCGTCGGCACGCAGGAAACGGAGCACGCTGCTCTTCCTGCGAGACCTGCTCGTCATCTTCGTGGTGGCGGTGCTGGTCTCCTTCCTCATCAAGACCTTCCTCATCCGGTCGTTCTTCATCCCGTCGCAATCGATGGAGCAGACGCTGGTGATGGACGATCGCATCATCGTCAACCAGCTGGTGCCCGAGGTGACGCCGATCGAACACGGCGACGTCGTCGTGTTCAAGGATCCGGGCGGCTGGCTCCCGGCCCGCCCCGAGACGGTGCAGCCGCCGCTCGTCGCCGCGATCGACTGGTTCCTCGCGTTCGTCGGGCTCTCGGCCCCCGACTCCAACGACCACCTCGTGAAGCGCGTCATCGGCCTGCCGGGCGACCACGTCACCTGCTGCAACGCACTCGGGCAGATGAGCGTCAACGGCGTGCCGCTCGACGAGCCCTACGTCGCGCTGCCGCCCGGCGAGACCAAGGTCTCCCGTGACGACTTCGACACCGTCGTGCCCGACGGCTCGCTGTGGGTGATGGGCGACAACCGCTACAACTCCAAGGACTCGCGCTACAACGGCGAGACGCCGCTCAAGGGCTTCGTGCCGATCGAGAACGTCGTCGGGCGCGCGTTCGTCGTGAGCTGGCCCATCGACCACTGGGCCTGGCTCGGCAACTACCCCGAGGTCTTCGAGGGCGTCGACGAGGGCACGGGCTGACATGTCGCCGACCGCGATCCCCAATCTCAAGGTCGAGCGCGAGCTGTTCGACACCGGGGCTCCCGTGGTGCTCGCCTGCGACGAGGTCGGCCGCGGTGCGCTCGCCGGACCGGTCGCCGTCGGGCTCGTGCTCATCGAGGCGTCGGTGCGCCGGATGCCAGCCGGACTCCGCGACTCGAAGCTCATGACCGAGCCGCGCCGCGAGGCCATGGCGCCGCGCGCCGCGGCGTGGGTGAGCGGCTGGGCCGTGGGCGAGGCATCCGCCGCCGAGATCGACGAGCTCGGCATCATGGCGTGCCTCGGCCTCGCCGGTGCCCGCGCCTACGCCGCGCTCACCGCCGCGCAGGAGGTCGCGCTGGATGCGCCGCTCCTGCTCGACGGCAACTACGACTGGCTGAGCCCGTCGATCCAGCACCGTGCCCGTGTGACCACGCGGATCAAGGCCGATCGCGACTGCGCGTCGGTGGCCGCGGCATCCGTCATCGCCAAGGTGCACCGCGACCGGGGCATGCGCAGCGCCCACGACGACCTGCCGCTCTACGGGTGGGACGAGAACAAGGGCTACTCGAGCCGAGGGCACTTCGCCGCACTCGCCGAGCACGGCCCGAGCGCCCTGCACCGGCATACCTGGCTCCACGAGCGCCCCGAGGAGGCGCCGGCGCTCTTCGACCTCGGCGTAGGATGAATCCCGATGGATGAAGACGAGTTCGAAGACTACGACCGCGAGGTCGAGCTGGCCCTGTACCGCGAATACCGCGACATCGTGTCGCAATTCCAGTACGTGGTCGAGACGGAGCGGCGCTTCTACCTCGCCAACGAGGTCGAACTGGTGCGCCGGGACACCGAGCACGACTTCTACTTCGAGTTGACCATGAAGGACGTCTGGGTCTGGGACGTCTACCGTGCCGACCGGTTCGTGAAGTCCGTGCGCGTGCTCACGTTCAAGGACGTGAACGTCGAGGAGCTCGCGACGCGCGAGTTCGAGCTTCCCAAGGAGCTCGCGCTCGACGAGTAGCGCTCGGGCCTTCCCGCGACGACGGCCGCCGGGGTCGGCCGGCGGAGGACCGTCCTGACGTCCACCGTCGTCGGCGACTCGTCCTCGACACCCTGACTCCTGGCGCCCGCGGCCACGAGGCGGTCGAGACCGCGCCGAGCCGGCTGGTCCCGCCACCACGCTGGTCGTGGAGGTGGTGCTGGTGGCCCACAATGCGGAACTCGGTCGGCACGGCGAACAGCTCGCGGTCGATCATCTCGAATCGCGCGGGATGCGCGTCGTCGCCCGCAACTGGCGATGCAGGCTCGGCGAGATCGACATCGTCGCGCGCGACGGGAGCGACACGGTCGTCGTCGAGGTGAAGACCCGCACGTCGCAGGACTACGGTCATCCGTTCGAGGCCATCACGCCGATCAAGCTCGCTCGGCTGCGCCGGCTCGCGATCGCGTGGTGCGAGGCGACGGATGCGCCGGTCGCACGTCTCCGCATCGACGCGGTGGCCGTGCTCGCACCGACCGAGGCGCCGGCGCTCATCGAGCACCTCGAGGGGATCGGCTGATGCCCGTGGCACGCACGCGCTCCATCGCACTCCTCGGCCTCACCGGCTCGGTGGTCGAGGTCGAGGCCGATCTCTCGTCGCAGCTGCCCGGATTCGTGATCATCGGCCTGCCCGACGCGGCACTGACCGAGGCTCGCGAGCGGGTGCGCTCCGCCGCGGTCAACGCGGGGTGCCCGCTCCCGCAGCGCAAGCTCACGGTCAACCTCTCGCCTGCGGCGCTGCCCAAGCACGGGTCCGGGTTCGACCTGGCGATCGCCATCGCGTGCCTCGCAGCCGCCGGCGAGGTCTCGGTGGATTCCGTCGATCGCGTCGTGCACCTCGGGGAGCTCGGCCTCGACGGTCGGCTCCGTCCGATCGACGGCATCCTGCCGGCCGTGCTCGCCGCGGTCCGGGCCGGCCACGACACCGTGATGGTGCCTGCCGCCAATGCCGCCGAGGCGGCGCTGGTGCCGGGCGTCGAGGTGATCGGCGTCTCGTCGCTGCTCGAGGCGGCGATCCGCCACGGCGGCGACTACGAGGAGCAGGCGGTCGAGGCCGTGCCCGCGATCATCCGGGGCGAGGACGGGGAGCCCCTGGTCGGCGACCTGGCCGACATCGCCGGGAACGGCGATGCCGTCGAGGCCCTGGTCACGGCGGCCGCGGGCGGCCACCACCTCTTCCTGCTGGGCCCACCGGGGGCCGGCAAGACGATGCTCGCCTCGCGGCTGCCGGGCATCCTGCCCGACCTCGATTCGGATGCCGCGCTCGAGGTCTCGTCGATCCGATCGCTTTCCGGTCGGCCGTTGGGCGCCACCCTCTCGGTGCGTCCGCCGTTCGAGGCGCCCCATCACACCGCATCGGCCGCGGCGATCGTGGGCGGCGGGAGTCGGGTCATCCGCCCGGGCGCGGCCGCTCGCGCGTCGCACGGAGTGCTCTTCCTCGATGAAGCCCCCGAGTTCGCCTCGACCGTGCTCGACGTGCTCCGCCAGCCGCTGGAATCGGGCACCATCTCCATCCACCGGGCGAGCGCGGTGGCATCGTTCCCGGCCCGCTTCCAGCTCGTCATCGCCGCCAATCCCTGCCCGTGCGGCCATCACGGCGTCGATGACACCAGTTGCACCTGCTCGCCGGTCGTGCGCCGCCGCTACCTCGCGCGCATCTCCGGCCCGCTGCTCGACCGCATCGACCTGCAGATCCTGGTTCCCCGCATCACGACCGCCGGCATTCGCGTCGCGGCCGATCTGCCGGGGTTGTCCAGCGCCGAGGCTCGAGTGCGCGTCGACGCGGCCCGCGCGATCGCGCGTGAGCGCCTCCGGTCGACGCCCTGGCGCACGAACTCGGAGATGCCCGGGCCGTGGATGCGCGGCGCCGGTCGCCTCCACCCCGGCGGACGCGCGAGTGCCGCGCTCGATCGTGCGCTCGAGCGCGGCGGCATCACGATGCGCGGATACGACCGCGTGCTGAAGACCGCGTGGACGATCGCCGACCTCGACGGGGCCGCCGCCCCGACCGCCGAACACGTGGGCCGGGCCTACTTCATGAGGAAGGGAATCAACGCATGACGCGGTTGCAGCAGGCGGCAGGACGATCGGCCGTGGAGTTCGCCGCCGTCCGCACCGGCGGGGAGCCGACGCTCGAGGCGTTCGCCCGGGCCGTCCTCGGACTCGTCGCGGAGCCCGGTGACGGCGTGCTCGGCCGGGTGGTCGGAGCGATCGGAGCGATCGACACCGCCGAGTCGCTGCTGGCCGGTCGCTCGGCCGCGGACCTGGTCGAGCGGGTCGTTGGGGCTGGAGGCGACCTCGACGAGCGCGAGGCGACGGCAGGACTCGACCGCTGGTCGCCACGGCTCGATCACGGGTCGTTCATCCGCTCGCTCACCCAGGCCGCTCGTGTCGGGGCGGTGCTGCTCACGCCCGCCGACCCCGCATGGCCGCGCGGCGTCGACGAGCTCCACGTGCATGCACCGCTCGGCCTCTGGGTGCGGGGGCGAGCCGACGCGTTGTCGTCTGCGCACTCCACGATCGCCCTCGTCGGTGCCCGCGCGGCGACAGGCTACGGCGAGCACGTCGCCATGGAGGCCTCGGCCGGGCTCGTCGACCGCGGCTTCACCGTGGTTTCGGGCGGTGCCTACGGCATCGACGGCATGGCGCATCGCGCCGCGTTGGCGAGCGACGGCACGACCGTCGCCTTCCTCGCCGGCGGAGTCGACCGGTTCTATCCGCTGGGGCATGAATCCCTCCTCGCGCGCATCGTGCAGACCGGGGCGGTCGTGTCGGAGCTGCCCTGTGGTACGGCGCCGACGAAATGGAGGTTCCTGCAGCGCAATCGCCTCATCGCCGCCGCGAGCGAGGCGACCGTCGTGCTGGAAGCCGGGACCCGTTCGGGATCGCTCAACACGGCCGGGCACGCGGCCGCGCTCGGCCGCCCGCTCGGAGCCGTGCCGGGGCCGGTGACGAGTCCCGCCTCGGCCGGATGCCACCGCCTCCTGCGGGAGTTCGATGCGGTCTGCGTCGTCGACGCCGACCAGATGGCCGAGTTGGCCGGAGGCGGGAACGGCACCGGGATCGGACGTCGACCGGCGCTCGGATCGAGCGACGGTGCCGGCCGATCGCCCGATGCAGACCGCACCATCGGCACCGGTTCGGACGACCCCACCGGAGTGCGCATGCTCGATGCGCTCAGCACCCGCACGCCGCGCGAGCTGTCGGACGTCGCGCGCAGGGCCGGGTTGTCGGTGCCGGAGGCGATGTCGACCCTCGGCCGGTTCGAGGCCGAGGGAATCGTCGAGCGACGTCCATCCGGCTGGCTCCGGCGACGGGCCGGGTGATGCCCGGCGGGGCGTCGGCGGCACCGCCTAGGCTGACCACGAGGGGGTCGGAATGCAGGCGGAACAGGCAGCGCAACTCGGTCGGTACCCGGCCGCGAAACGGGTCATCGCCCATGTGAGCGACACGCACCTGCTGCAAGGCGGAGCCCGGCTCGGGGGCGTCGCCGACACCGTGCGCGCGCTCGACCAGGCCGTCCGGCAGCTCTCGCGACTCGGAGACCGACTCGACGCCATCGTCGTCACGGGCGATGTCACCGACCTGGGGGAGCCTGACGCCTACCGCCTCGTCCGCGATGCGCTCGATCCGCTCGCGGCCTCGACGGGCGCGGCACTGGTCTGGGTCATCGGCAACCACGACGAGCGGCCCGTCTTCCGTCGTGAACTCCTGGGGGAGGTGCCCAGCGAGTCGCCCACGCACCGCGCGGTGGCGATCGGAGGCCTTCGCATCGTCGTCCTCGACACGAGCGTTCCGGGATACCACCACGGTGCGCTCGACGCGACGTCGCTCGAGTGGCTCGACCGCGTCCTCGACGAGCCGGCCCCCGAGGGCACCGTGCTCGCGATGCACCACGCCCCCATCCCCACGCCGCTCCCGCTCATGGACGTCCTCGAACTCCGCGGACAGGACGAGCTCGCCGACGTCATCCGCGGCCGCGATGTGCGTCACATCCTCGGCGGACACCTGCACTACGCGACCAACGGCATGTTCGCGGGCATCCCGGTCTCCGTCGCCGGTGCGCTCGCCTACACCATGGACCTCTCCGCGCCGCCTCGCGACCTGGTCGGCGTCGACGGTGGCCGCTCGTTCACCCTCGTCCACCTCTACGACGAAGCCGTCGTGACCTCCGTCGTCCCCCTCGGGCCGTTCCCCGTGGTCACGCATCTGGGCGAGGCGTTCCTCACCGAGATCGAACAACTCCCGCCCGCCGGGCGCATCGAGCGGTTCTCACGGAAGCCCACCGCTCCCGAGGCGGAGTGATGCACGGCCACGGTGCAGTCGTCCACCCGCCTCGGCCCCCCGCTTCGAGCCGGGGGCGCGACTCGTGACGCTCGACGCCCTCCTCGACGACTACCTCGGGCACGTCCGCTCGGAGCGCGGCTACTCCGCCCACACTGTCGCGGCGTACCGAGGCGACCTGGTCGACCTCATGCGGTTCGCCGAAGCGCGCGGGGTCAGGTCGCCGTCGGGCGTCGACCTGCCCCTCCTGCGCGACTGGCTGTACGCGGCGACAGAGCGCGGGCTCGCACGCACCAGCATCGCCCGGCGCGCGGCATCCGCTCGCGGCTTCACGGCGTGGTTGCACCGACGCGACCTCCTGCCCGCCGATCCGGGCGCGCGGCTCAAGGCGCCCCGGGCGCAGCGCACGCTGCCTCGCGTGGTGACCGAGCGTGCGCTCGCCGAGGCGCTCGCCGACCTCGCCGCCCGCGCGGCCGACGGTGATCCACTCGCCGTCCGGGATGCCGCGATCGCGGAGCTGCTGTACGCCTCGGCACTTCGCGTCTCCGAGCTCGTCGGCCTCGACGTGGACGACGTGGACCGTCGCCGTCGAACGGTCCGGGTCACCGGCAAGGGGTCGAAGGAGCGCGTCGTGCCATATGGTGCGCCGGCCGCCCGCGCCCTGGACCGCTACGTCGACGACGCCCGCCCCGCGATCGTCGCTGCGGCGGGGAGCGCAGGCGGGAGCGCGGCCAGGACGGCCGCCACCCATGCCGTCTTCCTCGGTGTGCGGGGCGGTCGGCTCGGGGTGCGCGGCGTGCACCGACTGGTCGCGGACCTGCTCACCGCCATCCCGGGCACCGGCCCCGGCGGACCGCACGCGCTCCGGCACAGCGCGGCGACGCACCTGCTCGACGGGGGCGCCGACCTGCGGGCCGTGCAGGAGTTCCTCGGCCACGCGAGCCTCGGTACCACGCAGATCTACACGCACGTCTCGGCCGAGCGCCTGAGGCAGAGCTACCAGACCGCGCATCCGCGCGCCTGAGGCCCTCGATCGACCGACCGCCGATCAGGTGCCGTCGAGCGGCAGCAGCACGGCCCGCGGGAGTCCGCCGAGGAACAGGAACGGCGAGACATACGCGCCGTCGATGCGCACCCCGAAGTGCACGCAGCCCGACGCGCAGTGGCCGCCCGTCGCGACGCGACCCACGATGTCGCCGGCGCGCACGATGGTGCCCGCCGCCACAGCCGCCTCGACGGGTTCGATGGCGCTCACCAGGCCATCGCCGTGGTCGATGGCGACGACCCCGCGGTCCACGACCGGGCCCGCGAAGCTCACGACGCCGTCGGCGGGCGCGACCACCAGTGCACCGCTGTCCGCGGCGACGTCGATGCCTCGGTGGCCCGCGGCGTACGGCGCCGCCGGCGCCCGGAATGGCGCGACCACCCGGATCGGGGCGGGAACGGGCCAGCGCCACGGATCCTCGAGCGCGGCGGCCGTCCGCAAGGGGGCTGAGCCGTCCTGCTCCGACTCCACCGCGGAGACCGGCAGCGTTCCGGCCGGTGTGGCGGCGAGCGCGAGGGTGAGCGCGAGTCCGATGCCGACCCTTCGACGTGACGTGGGAATCCTCATCCGAACAGCCTGGGGGCGTCCACGTGGTCGACGTGATCGCCCGACCCGCGGAGGCTCCGCAGACCGTCGCCCGTGGTTGGGGAGGGGGAGTGCCGATGGTAGAGTATCGGGAGCACCTCGGCCTGCCGGGGTGACTACGCGTGCCATTCGGCCACCGACTCCACTCAGTCCCGCTCCCGTTCCTCCGAGCTCGAGCAGGCGGAGCCGTGCCGGGCACCAGGGCTCACGGCCGCCGGCCGGAGCGTCAACTGAGAACAAAGGAGTACGGCTCATGGCCGTCGTCACCATCCGCCAGCTGCTCGACAGCGGCGTGCACTTCGGGCACCAGACCCGCCGTTGGAACCCGAAGATGAAGCGGTTCATCTTCACCGAGCGTTCCGGCATCTACATCATCGACCTGCAGCAGTCGCTCGCCTACATCGACAAGGCGTACGACTTCGTCCGCGAGACGGTCGCCCACGGCGGCACCATCCTCTTCGTCGGCACGAAGAAGCAGGCTCAGGAGTCCATCGCCGAGCAGGCGACCCGTGTCGGCCAGCCCTACGTGAACCAGCGCTGGCTCGGCGGCCTCCTCACCAACTTCACCACGGTCTCCAAGCGCCTCGCGCGCATGAAGGAGCTCGAGGAACTCGACTTCGAGGGCACCACGAGCGGCTTCACCAAGAAGGAGCTCCTCATCAAGAAGCGCGAGCTCGACAAGCTGCACAAGTCGCTCGGCGGCATCCGCAACCTGTCGAAGACGCCGTCGGCCCTCTGGGTGGTCGACACCAAGAAGGAGCACCTCGCGATCGACGAGGCGAAGAAGCTCGGCATCCCCGTCATCGGCATCCTCGACACCAACTGCGACCCCGACGAGGTCCAGTACCCGATCCCGGGCAACGACGACGCGATCCGCTCGGTGAGCCTGCTCACCCGCATCATCGCCGACGCCGCAGCCGAGGGTCTCATCGAGCGCCACCAGAAGCCCGAGGCCGAGGGCAACGTGTCGGCCGTCGAGCCGCTCGCCGAGTGGGAGCAGGAGCTCCTCCAGGCGCAGACGCCCGAGCAGTCGTCGCCCGAGACCGACAAGGTCGATGGCGCCACCGCTGAGGCCGAAGAGGTCGCCGAGGTCGCCGAGGCCGTCTCGATCGACGAGGTCGTCGAGGCGACGACCGAGTCCGAGGCCGACGTCGAGGGCGCTGCTGCCGCAGAGGCCGCCGTCGAGGCCGACGAGACCAAGTAACCCACTCCACCTACGACCACGAGTCCAGGAGACATCCCACTATGGCCAACTTCACACTCGAAGACGTCAAGAACCTGCGCGAGCGCCTCGGCACCGGCATGGTCGACACGAAGAACGCACTCGTCGAGGCCGACGGCGACATGGACAAGGCGGTCGAGATCCTCCGCCTGAAGGGCGCGAAGGGCAATGCCAAGCGCGCCGACCGCTCCACCGCTGAGGGCCTCGTCGCCGCCGTCGACAACGGCGACGGCACCGCGACGATGATCGAGCTCGCCTGCGAGACCGACTTCGTCGCCAAGGGCGACAAGTTCGTCGGCCTCGCCGACCGCGTGCTGGCCGCAGTGGCCGCCGCGCGCGCCGCGACCGTCGAGGCCGCCCTGGCCGCGCCGGCCGAGGGCAAGACCGTCGCCGACGTGATCAGCGAGGAGGCGGCGATCCTCGGCGAGAAGGTCGAGCTCCGCCGCATCCGCCTCGTCACGGGTGAGCACTTCTCGATCTACCTGCACAAGACGTCGAAGGACCTGCCCCCGCAGGTCGGCGTCGTGCTCGGCTACGCCGGCGACGACGCGGAGACCGCTCGCTCGGTGGCGCAGCACATCTCGTTCGCGAACCCCGAGTACCTCACCCGTGAGGACGTCCCGGCGGAGTCCGTCGAGAAGGAGCGTTCGATCGTCGAGCAGATCTCGCGTGAGGAGGGTAAGCCCGAGGCCGCCCTCCCGAAGATCATCGAGGGTCGCGTCGGCGCCTACTTCAAGCAGGTCGCCCTGCTCGAGCAGGACTACGCGAAGGACAACAAGCTGTCCGTGAGCAAGGTCCTCTCCGACGCAGGCCTCACCGTGAGCGACTTCGCTCGCTTCAAGGTCGGCGCGTAGCACATCGTGAGGGAGCCCGGATCGCATCGGCGATCCGGGCTCCCTTTTCCATGCGCGGATGCCGCGGGCGACGCGCCCGTCGAACAGCACGGCCGCGCGACATCCGGCACCGGCACTGCGCCGAGGTCGGCGAACCACTAGTTTTGACACGGGCACGAAGGATTGGGGCGAGGATGACGGATCGCAGGCGCAGGGTGATGCTGAAGCTCTCGGGTGAGGCGTTCGGTGGAGGGCAGCTCGGGGTCAATCCCGACGTCGTGAGCTCGCTGGCGCGCGAGATCGCGGATGCGGCGCGCACGGTCGAGATCGCGATCGTCGTCGGCGGCGGCAACTTCTTCCGCGGCGCCGAGCTCTCGCAGCGTGGCATGGACCGCGGTCGTGCCGACTACATGGGCATGCTCGGGACCGTCATGAACTCCCTGGCGCTGCAGGACTTCCTCGAGCAGGCCGGCGCCGAGACCCGCGTGCAGTCCGCCATCTCGATGACCCAGGTGGCGGAACCCTACATCCCGCGCCGTGCCGAACGCCACCTCGAGAAGGGTCGCGTCGTCATCTTCGGCGCCGGAGCGGGGCTCCCGTACTTCTCCACCGACACGGTCGCCGCACAGCGAGCGCTCGAGATCGATGCCGACGTCGTGCTCGTCGCCAAGAACGGCGTCGACGGCGTCTACTCCGACGACCCTCGCACCAACCCCGACGCGCACAAGATCGACCGCATCAGCTACCAGGAGGCGCTCCAGCGGGGCCTCAAGGTCGTGGATTCGACGGCGTTCAGCCTCTGCATGGACAACGGCATGCCCATGCAGGTCTTCGGCATGGAACCGCGAGGCAACGTCACGGCGGCGATCCTCGGCGCCGAACTCGGCACCATCGTCAGCAACGGCGTGCCCGTCTCCACTCGATAGACTGTCCCGAGTAGCGAACAGAAGGAGCCCCCGTGATCGCGGATGTACTGTCCGATGCCACTGCACGCATGCACAAGGCCGTCGAAGTCGCGAAGGATGACTTCGCCTCGGTGCGAACCGGGCGGGCGAACCCCCAGCTCTTCCAGAAGATCATGGTGAGCTACTACGGCACGCCGACCCCGCTCTCGCAGCTCGCGTCGCTGCAGAACCCCGAGGCCCGCACCCTCGTCGTGACGCCCTACGACAAGAGCGCGCTGAAGGACATCGAGCAGGCGATCCGCGACACGCCGAACCTCGGCGCGAACCCGACGAACGATGGCAACATCGTTCGCGTCACGCTGCCCGAGCTGACCGAGGAGCGTCGCCGGGAGTACGTCAAGATCGTGCGCTCCAAGGCGGAGGACGCGCGCGTGTCGGTGCGCAACATCCGTCGTAAGGCGAAGGACGACCTCGACGGCCTCAAGGGCGAGGTCGGCGACGACGAGGTCTCGCGCGCCGAGAAGGAGCTCGAGCAGCTCACGAAGACGAACGTCGACGCGATCGACGACGCGCTGAAGCGCAAGGAAGCCGAACTCCTCGAGGTCTGAGGGAACACCATGTCGGGCGTTCCAGGGGGAGATGACGAGTCGGACGCCGGAGGGCATGACCGGTCATCCCGAGACGACTTCAAGGCGCAGGTGCAGGCTCGCAGGGCCGATCTCGAGCGGCAGTTCGAGGCGTCCAAGGCGCAGTTCGACCAGGCGCAGGAGAAGATCCAGGCTCGCACCGGCCGCAACCTGATCCTCGCGATCCTGATCGGGCTCGCGTTCGGCGGGGCGCTCCTGCTGAGCCTGCTCGTGATCAAAGAGCTGTTCATGGTGTTCGCCCTGCCGCTGGCCGGCTTCGCGACCTACGAGTTGGCGCAGGCACTCCGGAAGGGCGACTTCCACGTCCCGCGCATCCCGACCGTCGCGGCCGGGGTGATCGCCATCCCGGTGTCGTACTACTTCGGGGCCGGCGGCCAGTTCCTCGCCGTGCTCGGCGGGATCGTGCTCGTGACGGCCTGGCGGCTCGTCGAGCAATTGCTCCCCGCCCAGCGGCGCACCGGCGCAAGCCTCATCCGCGATCTCGCCGCCGGCGCGTTCGTGCAGGGCTATGTGGTGCTCCTCGCGACCTTCACCGTGGTGCTCACGGCGGCCGACGGCGGGCAGTGGTGGACGCTGGCGTTCATCATCATCGCGGTGGCGGCGGATGTCGGTGCCTACGCGTTCGGGCTCATGTTCGGCAAGCATCCGATGGCCCCCGTCATCAGCCCCAAGAAGACCTGGGAGGGCTTCGCCGGGGGAGCGGCGGCGAGCGTGCTGGCCGGACTGCTCCTGTCCACGCTGATGCTCGACAACACCTGGTGGTTCGGGCTCATCTTCGGCGCGGCGATCTTCCTCACGGCGACGCTCGGCGACCTCGTCGAGTCCCTCGTGAAGCGCGACATCGGCATCAAGGACATGAGCTCGTGGCTGCCGGGGCACGGCGGATTCCTCGACCGCCTCGACTCGATCCTGCCGTCCGCCGCCGTCGCGTTCCTCGCGTTCCTGGTCTTCGGTTGAGCGTCCGCGATAATGGTGCGGTGGATTCCACCTTCCCTCGCGCCCGCAAGCCTCAACTGGGATACAACACCGCCCAGGTCGAGGAGTTCCTCCAGGTGGCGCGTCGCGCCTACGACGGCACGGCGAAGCCCGGCGACCCGCCGCTGACATCGGAGAAGATCCGGCTCACCGCCTTCGCCATGCAGAAGGGCGGATACTCGACCGCGCACGTCGACGCGGCGATGGAACGGCTGGAGGACGCGTTCGCGGCGGAGGAGCGACAGGTCGCCGCCAGGCTGCACGGCAGCGAGGCGTGGCTCAGCGAGGCGCGCACGACCGCGCAGGTCGTCTCGAACCGACTTGCCCGGCCGGCTGGGGAGCGCTTCGATCGCGTGAGCCCGCTCGCCCTCGGCTATCGGGTGCGCGACGTCGACCGGTTCGCCGACAAGTTGACGCGGTACTTCCGCGACGGATGGCCCATCTCGATCGACGACGTGCGCACGGTCGTCTTCCCGACGCAGCGCGGCGGCTACCGCGAATCGCAGGTGGACCTCGTGCTCGACGCCGTCGTCGATGTCATGCTCGCGGTCCGGTGACCCGGGGTTCGACCCGGCCCCGCCGGCTCCGATACACTCGACGAATCGTGGGCAGGCACTCGGACATCGACGCATCGACGGCACCCGTGCATCCTGCGGCACCGCCGGTCAGGCGCCGGGGTCGCGTGAAGCAGTCCGCGACCGCCGTGTTCGCATTCCTCGCCTCCGTGAGCTTCCTGCTCGTGAACGTCGTCGACCCGTTCTCGGGCGCGACGGCCTCGCCCGACTTCGCCGCCTCCGGGGAGCGGTTCGGCGGGGCCGACGTGCAGGCGGTCGACGTCGAGGGCGACTACACGATCGACGTGTCCAAGGAGTCGTACGACGTCGAGAAGAAGCCCGAGGTGAAGCTGGCCCCGGCGTCGACGTCGGCGAGCAGCGGTTGGGCACCGCCCGCAGTGACGCCCGATCCCGGTTCGGCGCAGGCCTACGCGGCCGGCGCCGTCGCGGCGCGGGGCTGGCCGTCCAGCGAGTTCGACTGCCTGGTGGCCCTGTGGAGCAAGGAATCGGGCTGGCGGGTCAACGCGTACAACGCGTCGAGCGGCGCCTACGGCATCCCGCAGGCACTGCCGGGCTCGAAGATGGCGACGGCCGGCGCCGACTGGGAGACCAACGCGGGAACCCAGATCGAGTGGGGCCTGGGCTACGTGCAGGGCAGGTACGGCACCCCGTGCGGCGCGTGGGCGCACTCGCAGGACTCCGGCTGGTACTGAGCGGGCCGGTGATCGAGCAGACGGTGCTGGTGCGCCGTCGGTGCTGGTGAGCGGTCGGAGCTGCCGGAGGTGCCGGGCGGCCCGCGATCCGCGCGCCGCCTAGACTGGGACCATGGCACGCTCCAACCGATCTCGCGGTCGGGCGGCCCGTGCTCGCGAAGCGCACGTCGAGCTCGACGTCGATCGGCTCACGACCGGATGGCGCCGCACCGAGGTGCGCGGTGGCCGCGAGTGGAACGTGCAGCCGGTCTCCGAGGCGCAGGCGGTGAAGGCCTTCATCTGCCCTGGGTGCGGCTTGGACGTGGCCCCCGGGGTGGCGCACCTGGTCACCTGGCGTGCCGACGGCGTCCTCGGCGACGCCGCCGATCTCGCCGCCCGCCGGCACTGGCACACCCACTGCTGGAGAATCGAGGCCCGATGAACGAACCGCACGCCGACCCCGTCGAGATCCGAGCCGGGGTCGAGCTTCCCGCCGTGCGGGAGGACATCGAGTTGCGCACGGCCGACGGGCTCCGGTTGGTGGGCGAGCTGGCGACCCCGATCGACCGTGAACCGGTCGCGACGCTCGTCACGCTGCATCCGCTGCCGACCGCCGGCGGCTTCATGGACTCGCACATCCTTCGCAAGGCTGCGGCGCGGCTTCCCGCCCTGGCCGACCTCGCCGTGCTGCGGTTCAACACCCGGGGCACGTCGTCCCCGCGAGGCACGAGCGAGGGCACGTTCGGCGAGGGCGTCGCGGAACGGGCGGATGTCGCAGCGGCGATGGCGTTCGTCGCCGAGCGTGGGTTGCCGGCTCCCTGGCTCGTCGGATGGTCGTTCGGTACCGAGCTCGCCCTGAAGTACGGGCTGGAGCACGGCATCGCCGGCGCGATCCTGCTCTCGCCGCCGCTGCACCGGACCAGCCAGGAGGAACTGCAGCGGTGGAATGCCTCGTCGACGCCGATGGTGGCCGTGATACCCGAGCACGACGACTACCTGAAGCCCGACCAGGCCGCGGAGCGCTTCGCCGTACTGCCGAGACTGCGCCGGGTCGACGTCGCCGGCGGCCGCCACCTGTGGGTGGGGGAGTCGCAGACGCGGCGCGTACTCGAGGAGATCGTCGCGGCGGTCAATCCTTCGGCGCTGCCGCTGCCGACGACCTGGCCTCCTGCCAGCTGAGCCCGAGGCATCCCGAAACCCGATCGGTCCCGGCGGGCTTGCCGGCGTGGTGGCGGCGAGGGACCCTACAGCTCGTTCTGGTGCGGGATGACGACCTGCTTGATGATCAGCAGGATCGACGCGGCGACGGGGATCGCGATGAGCGCCCCGAGGATGCCCAGCAGCGCGCCGCCGGCCAGTGCCGCGATGACCACGAGCGCGCCCGGGACCTTCACCGCGCGGTTCATGATGCGGGGGCTCAGCAGGTATGCCTCGACCTGCATGTAGACCAGGTAGTAGATCGCCGCGACGAGCGCGGTGAGCGGCGACCCGAGGCCGGGGATCAGGCAGACCAGCACGATGAGGATGGACCCGGTCAGCGTGCCGACGAGCGGGACGAGCGAGAACAGGAAGGCGATGAACGCGAGGACCGCGGGGAAGGGCGCCTGGATGATCGAGAGGAAGATGAAGCTCGCGATCCCGTTGCAGGCCGCGAGCCCCGCCTGTCCCAGCACGTAGCGGCCGACGGACTGCGTGATCTGCTCGGTGAGGTCGGCGAAGCGCTCGCGCTTCGAGGCCGGCACCAGCTGGTACGTGCCCCGCTTCATCGCGTTGAGGGATGCCGCGAAGTACAGCGTGAGGATGAACACGATCACGATCGCGAACAGGCCGGTGCCGATGGCGACGGCGACCTGCAGGACGCCGCCGGCGAGCTCGCTCAGCTTCTCGGGATTCGTGAAGAAGTCGGTGACCGCGGTCGTGACCTGCCGGCTGATCTCGTCGACGGGCACCTGGGGGAACTGGTCCTTCAGGCTCTCGATCCACTCCTGCGAGTTGACCCGGTCGACGATGAGGGGAATCTCCTCGACGAGCTGGCTCACCTGGTCGACCACGATCGGGACCACGGCGAGCACCAGTGCCGCGACGAGGAGTCCCACGCCGGTCATCACGATGAGGATCGCCGCCCAACGCGGAAGCCCCCGGCGCTCGAGCCAGCTGATCGCCGGATCGAGGCCGAGGGCCAGGAAGAGTGCCGCGCCGACATAGGCGATGATCGTCGAGAGGCTCGCGATCGAGAACAGGATGAGCAGGCCGGCGCCGACTCCGAGCGTTCCGACGAGTCCGAATCTGAACGCGTTCTGGATTCTCATGGAGGCGGCGCGGCCCCGCTCAGCGGCGGGCGCCCTGCGCGGCCACCTGCTCGGCCTGCGTGAGCACGCCTCGGAGGCTCTCAAAGTAGCCCGCCACCGCGTCGCGCTCGATCTTGATCTGCGAGAGGCGGTCCTCGGCGTCGGCGACGAGGGCGCGGGTGCGCTCCTCGGCATCGGCGATGAGCTTGCGTGCCTGGTCGTGCGCGGCGGCCACGCGGTCGCGGGCCTCCTCATCGGCCTTGTCGCGGATCTTGGCGATCTCGGTGCGCACGTGCGTCTCGAGGCGGTCGGCCTCCGCACGGCTCTCGGAGGTGCGTGCGACCGCATCGGCGAGCTCGGCGTTGGCGTCGTCGAGGAACTTCTGGGTCTGGGCCACCGCCTCCTGGTGCGCGATGAGCAGCTCCTGCTCGGCCTCGTCGCGCTTGGCCGAGAGCTCAGCCTCGAGGTCGAGGTGGGCCTTCTCGATCTCCCGGCGCATGCGGTTCACCTCGTGCGTGGTCTTCTTGCGCATCGCGGTGAGCTGGTTGTCGAGGTCGATGCGCGCCTGCTCGGACTCGGCATCGAAGTCGGCACGGGCCTGCTCCTGCTCGAGGGCGAGGTCGGCTCGCATCTGGTCGAGGTCTGCGGCGTGCTTGGCGCGGATGCGCTCGAGCTCGTGCTGGAGCTTGAGTCGCGCGGCCTCGGCCTCGCGCTCGAGGTCGACCTTGGCCTGCGCCTTCTGCTCGGCGAGTGCCGCACGGCTCGACTCGAGTTCGCGGTCGAGGTCGGTGCGTGCCTGCTCGAGCTCGTGGACGAGCGCGGCGCGGCGCTCGGCGATCTCGGCGTCGATGCCGGCCCGCGCTTCGGCGGTCTCGCGCTCGAGGTCGAGCCGGGACTGCTCGGTGTCGCGGGCCAGGTCGATACGCGCCTGCTCGGTTTCCTTGGCGAGCTCCGCCCGGGCCCGGTCGAGCTCGATGGCGACCTCGGCACGGGTCTGCTCGGTCTCCTGCGCGAGGCCGGCGGCGGTGGCACGTGCCTCGTTCGCCTCGGCGTTCGCGGCGACGAGGATCTCGGCGGCCTTCTTCTCCGCGGCCGAGATGGTCGCGGCCGACTCGCGCTTGGCGCTCGAGCGGAGCTCGGCGGCCTCGGTGGCCACGGCGCCGCGGATGGCGGCGGCGTCGCGGGCCGCCTCCTGGCGGAGCTGCTCGCTCGCCTCGTGTGCGCGGGAGACCATGTCGTCGGCCTCGGCCCGGGCGTTCTCGAGCGTGCGGTTGGCCTGGGCGCGGGCCTCGGTGAGGGTGCGCTCGGCGAGTTCGTGCGCGTCGGAGCGCATGAGGTGCGCCTCGTCCTCGGCGGAACGGCGCAGCTTCTCGGCGTCGATGTCGGCCTGGGCGATGAGCCGCGTCGACTGCTCCTCGGCGACGCGGAGGGTGTTCTCGAGCTTGGTCCCGAGGCCGGAGAAGGTCGGGCTGCCGACCTCTTCGAGTTCGGCGGTCAGTTCCTCGATGCGGGCGTGGAGACGCTTGTTCTCCTTGGCCTGCTCGGCGAGCTGGGTGTTCGTGTTGATGATGTCGCGTCGGAGCCCGTTGATGCTCTTGTCGACTTCGTCCTTGTCGTATCCGCGGAACACCTGCGTGAACTCGGTCTCTTCGACAGCCAATTCTTCCTCCGGGGTTTGTCCCGCGTTCGTGGGGGCTCGTGCGGGTCGTGTCGATTGTACGGGCACCCGCGCCCGCGTGCGCACGCGGGATCCGGGGCATCGGTGCCGCGGCATCGTGCGGCCGGACGCACTGCGCGCACAGGTGGCGGTTGGCACTCTCTCAGACTGCGCCGGTAATGTGGAGCGTCCCTGTTCGAAGCCGCGGATCGCGGCACCGGAGGTTTCTTCGTGCGCTTCGCCCTCGCAATCGTGGCGTTCATCGCTGCGGCCGTGATGATCGGGTTCGGCATCGCCCAGCGCACCGTCTTCCTCGACCCCGACCGTGTCGTGCTGTCGACGGAGGTCGATTCCGACGCCGCCTACACGGTCATCGAACCCGACGCCCTCGGCGCCTACGCGGGCAAGCAGACGATCACCGTCTCGGGTCCCGACACGGTCTTCGTGGCCTACGGGCGCGACACCGACGTCGCGGCGTGGATCGGCGACTCGCCCTACACGAGCGTGCACTACGACGCCGACGCAGAGCGATTCACGAGTGAGACGGTCGAGCCCGAGCCGGCCGACGATGCCGCCGCGACGACCGATCCGACCATCCCTCCGACGCCTGACGCGCCAGCGACGGATGCCGCGACCGAGCCGGTCGCCGACCCGGCCGCCTCGCCGTCGGGATCGGACCTCTGGCTCGACGAGTTCACCGCGGAGCGCACCATCTCCACCACCATCGACGTGCCCGACGACATCTCGGTGCTGCTCGCGAGCGACGGCACCGCTCCGGCCCCCGACGCCATCACGATCGCCTGGCCGCTCGACAACTCGACACCGTGGGCGGGCCCGCTGCTCGCCGGTGGCGCGCTCGTGTTCCTCGGCGGCATCGCCCTGCTCGTCTCGGGCTTCGTGCACCACCGCCGGTCGCGCGGGCCCCGACGCAACCTCCCCACCGGCCCGCGCGGCAGGGGCAAGCTGCCCAGCGCGCCGAAGCCGCCGGCGCTCCGACGCAGCCAGGTGAGCGGTCGGCGTGCCGTCGGCGGTGCCAAGCGGGTCGCACTCGTGCCGCTCGTCGTGCTGCCGGCCATCGCGCTCAGCGCGTGCTCCTCCGACTACTGGCCCACGTTCGACCAGGCGCCGCCGACGACCGCCGCGGCCACCGAGACCCCGGTTCCCACGGATGCGCCGGCCACGGACGACGCCGCAGCCGAGGACGAGATGGAGCCGGCCGTGACCGTGCCGCAGATGGAGCGCATCATGCGCAGCATCGCGGTGTCGACGACCGAGACCGACTCCGCGCTCGACGCCCAGGGACTCACCGCGCGCTTCACCGGGCCCGCGCTGGCCGCGCGCCAGGCCAACTACGCGATCCGCGGCACCCTGCCCGACCACCCCGCGCTGCCACCGATCCCGGCGTCGCCGCTCACGCTGACCCTCCCGCAGCAGGTGGCGGGCTGGCCGGCCAGCGGCCGCACGGTGCTCACCATCGCGACGAACAGCGACGACCCGACCGTGGCGCCGACCGCGCTGGTGCTCCAGCAGGCGACCCCGCGCGACAACTACAAGATCGTCTACGCCATGTCGCTGGCACCCGACGCGGACGTGCCGGAGGTCGCCCCGGCCTCGATCGGCGCACCGCTCATCTCGCCGGAGTTCAAGGGCCTCGTCATGGAGCCCGGACAGGTCGCTGCGGCCTACGCGGACGTGCTCCTGAAGGGCGACGCCTCGGAGTTCGCGACGATGTTCGACGCAGAGGGCGACGCGCTCCGCGAGCAGCTCGGGCCGACCGGCCAGCAGGCCATCAGCGATGCGCTTCCCCCGACGGCGGATGTCGCGTTCTCGAACGCCGTCGGGGCGAGCCCCACCGTGGCGCTCGCCACGAACGACTCGGGCGCCCTCGTCAGCGTGTCGATCGAGCAGACCGAGAAGGTCACGCCGAACGACGGCGGCACCATCGGGTTCCAGGAGGGCGCGCCGGGCCGGGCCCTCTCGGGCTTCGTCGACAAGAGCGCCAAGGGCGTGCAGCGCGTCATCGGCGTGCAGTTGCTGTTCTACGTGCCGGGCGTGGGCTCGGACGAGAAGATCCGCCTCCTCGGCTGGTCCGAGAGCCTGATCGGAGCATCGGAGATACCGTGAGCGACCCCATCCAGCCGAGCGGCCTTCGCGGCGCCGTCGACCTGTCCTCCCTCGTGCAGCGCCCGCCGGCGCAGCGGCAGCCCGGCGGCGCCGACCCGTCGGCCGGAACGGGCGACGCGATCGTGTTCGAGACGGATGACGCCGCCTTCGGCGCCACGCTCGAACTCTCGCGCACCGTTCCCGTCGTGGTCGTGCTGTGGGCCTCGTGGAGCGAGCAGTCGATCGCCCTCGTCGAGACCCTCGACCGGCTCGTGCGGGCGCGCGAGGGTCGCCTCGTGCTCGCCGCCGCCGACGCCGATCGCAGTCCGCAACTCGTGCAGGCGTTCCAGGCGCAGGCGATCCCCACCGTGGTCGCCGTGGTCGCCGGCCAGCCCGTGCCGCTGTTCGCCGGCGTACAGCCCGACGACGTCATCGAGCAGGTCTTCGACCAGCTGCTCGAGCTCGGAGCCCAGCACGGCGTCTCCGGCCACGTCGAGGCGGGCGGCGATCCCGGGGAAGGCCCGGCCGAACCCGTCGAGCCGCCGCTGCCCCCGCTGCACCAGGAGGCGTACGACGCCATCGAGCGCGGCGACTTCGAGGCCGCGGCATCCGCGTACCGCACGGCCATCGCGCAGGACCCGCGCGACTCGCTCGCCGTCGCCGGCCTGGCGCAGGCGAACCTGCTGTGGCGCCTGCAGGGCAAGACCCTCGACGCCATCCGAAATGCGGCCGCCTCGGCACCCGACGACCTCGAGGCGCAGCTCGACGTCGCCGACCTCGACCTGTCGGGCGGGCACATCGACGACGCGTTCGACCGCCTGCTGACGCTGTTCCCCAAGCTCGACGCCGACGGCAAGCGTGCCGTGCGCGAGCGGCTCGTGGAGCTGTTCGAGGTCGTGGGCACCGACGACCCCCGCGTGATCGCGGCGCGCCGGCGGCTCACGAACCTGCTCTACTGACGCGCCACCGGCGAGGCTGACGCGCCACCGGCCAAGCTGACGCGCCACCGGCGAGGCTGACGCGTCACCGGCGAAGCCGGGCCGCGCAACGCCTCAGCGCTCCAGCCGGAACCAGACGGCCGCGAGCGGGGGCAGCGTGAACGACGCCGACGCCGGTCGGCCCGACCACGGGTCGTCCGTCGCCTCGACCCCGCCGAGGTTGCCGACGCCCGAGCCGCCGAACTCCGCGGCATCCGAGTTCAGGACCTCGATCCAGCGCCCGGCGGACGGGAGGCCGAGGCGGAAGCCCTCGTGCGGCCGGCCCGCGAAGTTGACCACGCAGAGGAGCGGCCGGCGGTCGCGGTCGTACCGGATGAACGCGATCACGTTCTCGTTCGCCGCGCCGCCTTCGACCCACTCGAACCCCGAGGCGTCGTCGTCGAGCTGCCACAGCGCCGCGGTCTCACGGTAGGTGCGGTTCAGCGCCCCCACGAACTCGGCGAGCTGGCGGTGCGAGGGCTGGTCGAGGATCCACCAGTCGAGGCCGCGCTCCTCGCTCCACTCCGAGAGCTGGCCGAACTCCTGGCCCATGAAGAGCAGTTGCTTGCCCGGGTGCGCCCACATGTACGACAGGTAGGCGCGCACGTTGGCGAGCTGCTGCCAGTGGTCGCCCGGCATCTTGCGGATGAGCGAGCCCTTGCCGTGCACGACCTCGTCGTGGCTGATCGGCAGCACGAAGTGCTCGCTGAACGCATAGAGGAACGAGAAGGTGAGGTCGTGATGATGGTGCGCGCGGTACATCGGGTCCTTCGAGATGTACTGCAGCGTGTCGTGCATCCAGCCCATGTTCCACTTGAAGCCGAAGCCGAGGCCCCCTGACGACGTGGGCGCGGTCACGCCCGGCCATGACGTCGACTCCTCGGCGATCATGACGATGCCGGGGTTGCGCTTGTACGCCGTCGCCGTGGCCTCCTGCAGGAACGAGATGGCTTCGAGGTGCTCGCGGCCGCCGTACTGGTTCGGCAGCCACTCGCCGTCCTCGCGGGAGTAGTCGAGGTACAGCATCGAGGCGACCGCGTCGACGCGGAGCCCGTCCACGTGCATCTCCTCGAGCCAGAACAGCGCGTTGGCGACGAGGAAGTTGCGCACGCGCGGGTTGCCGAAGTCGAAGACGTAGGTGCCCCAGTCCTTCTGCTCACCACGACGGGGGTCGGGATGCTCGTACAGCGGCTCGCCGTCGAACCGCGCCAGCGCCCAGTCGTCCTTCGGGAAGTGGCCCGGAACCCAGTCCATGATCACGCCGATGCCGGCCCGGTGCAGCCGGTCGATGAGGTACTTCAGGTCGTCGGGGCTGCCGAATCGCGAGGTGATCGCGTAGTAGCCGGTCACCTGGTAGCCCCATGACCCGCCGAACGGATGCTCCGCCAGCGGCATGAACTCCACGTGCGTGTACCCGAGCCAGTCGAGGTACTCGATCAGCTCGTCGGCGACGTCGCGGTAGCCGCGGCCCGGGCGCCAGGACCCGAGGTGCAGCTCGTACGTGCTCATCGGGCGCTCGTGCGGATTCGTGACCGCGCGCTGCGACATCCACTCGCCGTCGCCCCACTCGTAGGAGCTGACGCTCACGACCGACGCCGTCGACGGGGCGATCTCGGCCTGCCTGGCCATCGGGTCGGCCTTCATGATCCAGTGCCCGGCCGGGGTCAGGATCTCGAACTTGTAGATCGTTCCGGGCTCGAGCTCGGGCACGAACAGCTCCCACACCCCCGTGCCGCCCATGCTCCGCATCGCATGCCCGGCGCCGTCCCAGCGGTTGAACTCGCCGACGACGCGCACGGCGCCGGCGCGGGGCGCCCAGACGGTGAATGAGGTGCCGCGCACACCGCCGCCGACACCCCAGTGCTCGCGGTGGTGGGCACCGAGCACCTGCCAGAGCTGCTCGTGCCGACCTTCGCCGATGAGGTGCAGGTCGAGCTCCCCGATGGTCGGCGCGAACCGGTAGGGGTCGTCGCTCGTCCACTCGTCGTCGCCGTAGCGAGCGCGGATCAGGTAATCGACGGGACCGAAGTCGCCGGCGCCGGCCCAGATGCCGTGCCCCACATGCTCGAGCGGCAGCACGTCCCCGCCGTCGAGCAGCGCGTCGACGCGGTCGGCGAGCGGCCGCCGCGTGCGGATGACCGTGTGCACGCCGGGCGTGCCGGCCAGCTCGAAGCCGTGCTGGCCGAGCACCGAGTGCGGATCGGCGTGTCGTCCCTCGGCGACGGCGACGAGCTGCGCGTCGTCGACCGCGGGGCCCGCCTTCGGCATCCGCTCAGTCATCGCTGCCTCGCACCACGTGCAGGATGTGCGCCGGTCGCGTGAAGGCGTCGAGGCGCACGTAGTTGGCGTCGCCCCAGTCCCAGCGATCACCGGTGACGAGGTCCTCCACCTCGAATCGGATGCCGGGGGTGAGCCCGATGGCGGCGAGATCGAGGTGCACGGTGGTCTCCCTCACGGAGTGCGGGTCGACGTTCGCGACCACGATGACGGTGTCGTCGCGCCCGTCGGGCGTGAACCGGCCCGGGAGGTGCTTGGAGTACACGACCACGGCGTCATCCTCGCTGGCGTGGAAGCGGATGTTGCGCAATTGCCCGAGCGCGGGGTGCGCGGCGCGGATCGCGTTGAGGATGCCGAGGTACAGGGCGAGCGAGCGGCCCTCGGCCTCGGCGGCCGCGAAATCGCGTGGCTTGTACTCGTACTTCTCGTTGTCGATGGCCTCCTCGGCCCCCGGCCTGGCCACCGACTCGAAGAGCTCGAAGCCCGCGTAGACGCCCCACGTGGGCGCCGCGGTCGCGGCGATCGTCGCGCGTACCGTGAACGCGGCCGGGCCGCCGAACTGGAGGTACTCGGTGAGGATGTCGGGCGTGTTCACGAAGAGGTTCGGCCGCATGAAGTCGGCCGTCTCCTGCGACACCGAGGTGAGGAACTCCTCGAGCTCCTCCTTGGTGTTGCGCCACGTGAAGTAGGAGTAGGACTGCTGGAAGCCCGCCATGGCGAGCGCCTGCATCATCGCCGGGCGGGTGAACGCCTCGGCGAGGAACACCACGTCGGGGTCCTCGGCGTTGACGGCGCCGATGAGCCGCTCCCAGAACATGAGCGGCTTGGTGTGGGGGTTGTCCACGCGGAAGATCTTCACGCCCTGCTTCATCCAGTGCCGGACGATGCGCAGCACCTCGACGAAGATGCCCTCGGGGTCGTCGTCGAAGTTCACCGGATAGATGTCCTGGTACTTCTTCGGCGGGTTCTCGGCGTAGCGGATGGTGCCGTCGGGCAACTGCGTGAACCAGTCGGGATGCTCCGCCACCCACGGGTGATCGGGGGAGGCCTGCAGCGCGAGGTCGAGGGCGACCTCCATGCCGAGGGCGGCCGCGCGCCGCACGAAGGCGCGGAAGTCGGCCAGGGTGCCGAGATCGGGGTGCACGGCGTCATGCCCGCCCGCGGCTCCGCCGATCGCCCAGGGCGAGCCGGGATCGTTCGGCCCGGGATCGAGGGTGTTGTTGCGGCCCTTTCGGTTCGTCACCCCGATCGGGTGGATCGGCGGCAGGTACACCACGTCGAAGCCCATCGCCGCGACGCCGTCGAGCCGCTTCATCGCCGTGCGGAACGTGCCGCTCTTCCAGCTGCCGTCCTTCAGCCGGCGCGCGCCCTCCGAGCGGGGGAAGAACTCGTACCAGGAACCGACTCCGGCGCGGCGCCGCTCGACGAGGATCTCGTGCTCGGGCGAGTCGCTCGTGAGCTCGGCGAGCGGCCAGGCGGTGAAGACGTCGAGCGCCGGTGCGTCGAGGAGGGGCCGGCGATCGTCGACGGATGCCGCATCGTCGCGCAGCGCGGCCGCGAGGGCCGTGAGCCTGCGGCGCGCCGCGATGGGCCGCGCCTTCTCGGCGGCGGCCCGATCGAGGAGGCGTGCGCCGATCTCGTACATCAGCTCGGCGTCGACGCCGGCGTCGATCTTCAGGGCCGCGTCATGCCGCCAGGTGGCGATCTCGTCGTCGAAGCCGGTGACGTGCCAGCGCCAGATGCCGCGCTCGTCGAGGAGCACCCAGGCCTCCCACCGGTCGGTGCCCGCCGTGAGGGGCGACATCCGCACGTGGCGCACGGTGCCCGACGGGCTCGTCAGCACGAGCATCGCGCCGACCTGGTCGTGGCCCTCGCGGAACACCGTGGCGCGGAACGGCACCACCTCGCCCTCGAAGGCCTTGGGTCTCCAGCGGTCGTCGGGGAGGGCGGGGGTGACCCGGGTCACCGGGATCCGGCCGGCCAGTACGTCTCGGGAGGTCACCTTCCGACCGTAGCGCGGATCACGTCGCCTCGCGCGTGGTTGACGCCGCGGCATGCCGATGCCGGCCGAACGGCCCGTTCACGCATTCGTCACGCCGGCGACCTAGGGTGGAGCGCGTGAAGCCGATCCGCAAGTTCACCGTCCGTGCCGTCGTGCCGGGCTCCTTGGCCGCCCTCGAGGAGCTCGCCGGCAACCTCCGGTGGTCGTGGCACGAGCCGACGAAGCGCCTGTTCGAGCACATCGACCCCGAGCTGTGGCGCTCGACCCGACGTGATCCCGGCGCGTTCCTCGGCGAGGTCGATCCGGCGAGGCTCGACGAGCTCGCCGCCGACGCGGGATACGTGGAGTGGGCGGAGGGCGAACGTGCGAGCCTTCGCGACTACCTGTCGCAGCCTCGCTGGTTCCAGTCGCTCGGAACGGACGCACCGCGTGCCGTGGCGTACTTCTCGCCCGAGTTCGGCATCACGGCGGCCCTGCCGCAGTACTCGGGCGGCCTCGGCATCCTCGCCGGCGACCACCTGAAGGCGGCCTCCGACCTGGGGGTGCCGCTCATCGGCGTGGGCCTGTTCTACAAGGCCGGCTACTTCGCGCAGTCCATCTCGCCCGACGGCTGGCAGCAGGAGCGGTATCCCGTGCTGGATCCCGACGGCCTGCCGCTGTCGGTCCTCCGTCGACCCGACGGCTCGCCCGTGCAGGTCACGCTCGCGCTCCCCGACGAGGCGTCGCTGCACGCCCGGGTCTGGAGGGCGGCGGTGGGACGCATCACGCTGCTCATGCTCGACACGGACATCCCGGCGAACACCGACGAGCTGCGCTCGGTCACCGACCGCCTCTACGGCGGCGGCGGCGAGCACCGGCTCCTGCAGGAACTGCTCCTCGGCATCGGCGGGGCGCGGGCGGTGCGCGCCTTCACCGAGCTCCGCGGCGGGCCCGCGCCCGACGTGTTCCACATGAACGAGGGCCATGCCGGATTCCTCGGCCTCGAGCGCATCGCGACGCACATCGCCGACGGCTGCACGTTCGCCGAGGCCCTGCAGCTCGTGCGCGCAGGCACCGTCTTCACGACGCACACGCCCGTGCCAGCGGGCATCGACCGCTTCGACCGCGCCCTCGTCGCGCGGTATCTCACGAGCTCGCTGCTGCCGGGCGTCGACCCGGCCGATGCGCTCGCGCTCGGGGTGGAGCCCGGGGCCGATCCGTCGACCAGCGCGTTCAACATGGCGGTCATGGGCCTCCGTCTCGCGCAGCGTGCGAACGGCGTCTCGAAGCTGCACGGGCAGGTCAGCCGCCGCATGTTCGGCGACCTGTGGCCGGGATTCGACGCCGACGAGGTGCCGATCACGTCGATCACGAACGGCGTGCACGCGCCGACCTGGACCGACCCCGCCCTGCTCGGCCTGGCCGAGGCCCGGCTCGGCACGGGCGACACCGAGCACGCCGACTGGACGAGTCCCGCCGTGAGCGACGCCGAGTTCTGGGCCGTGAAGCGCGCGATGCGGCTGCAGCTCGTCGAGGACGCGCGACGCAGGCTCGCCGCATCCTGGGCCGAGCAGCACGACGGGGCGTCCGCGCCGAAGTGGCTCACCCAGGTGCTCGACCCCGACACGCTCACGGTCGGATTCGCCCGGCGCGTGCCGACGTACAAGCGCCTCACGCTCATGCTGAGCGACCCCGAGCGGCTGAAGTCGATCCTGACGAACCCCGAGCGGCCGGTGCAGTTCGTGATCGCCGGCAAGTCGCATCCGGCCGACGACGAGGGCAAGCGGCTCATCCAGCAGCTCGTGCAGTTCGCGCAGCAGCCCGAGCTGCGCGACCGCATCGTGTTCCTCCCCGACTACGACATGGGCATGGCCGAACTGCTCTATCCCGGGTGCGACGTGTGGCTGAACAACCCGCTGCGGCCGCTCGAGGCGTGCGGCACGTCGGGCATGAAGGCGGCCATGAACGGCGCCCTCAACCTGTCGATCCTCGACGGCTGGTGGGCCGAGTTCGCCGGCGACGACTACGGCTGGGTGATCCCGTCAGCGGATGCCGCCGGCGACGCCGGCGAGCGGGATGCGCTCGAGGCAGCCGCCCTCTACGAGCTGCTCGAGCACCGCGTCGCGACCCGGTACTACGAGCGCGACGCCGACGGGGTGCCCGTGGAGTGGGTGCGCCGGGTGCGGCAGACGCTCGCGACGCTGGTGCCGCAGCTCGGCGCGGATCGCATGGTGCGCCAGTACGTCGACGAGCTGTACCGCCCGGCGGCCGAGCAGGCGGCCCGCGTGGAAGCCGACGCCGACCGCGGCGCGCGCGAGCTCGCGGCGTTCGATGCCCGCGTCCGTGCGTCGTGGCCGCGCGTACAGGTCGTGCACGTCGAGTCGGGCGGCGTCGAGTCGCCCCACGTCGGCGACGAGCTGCGGCTGCGCGCCTACGTGGAGCTCGACGGGCTCTCGCCCGACGACGTGGCCGTGGAGGTCGTCTACGGCCGCAGCCGCACCGACGAGACGATCGAGGGGGTGCGTCGCACGCCGCTGGCTCCCGAGCCGGGCGACGGGTGGGATGCCACGCCGGGAAGCGGGGCGCAGCGCCTGTACACCGGCACGGTCGTGCTCGACCGGGCGGGCGCGTTCGGCTACACCGTGCGGGTGGTGCCGCGGCATCCGCTGCTCGTCTCAGCCGCCGAGCTGGGACTCGTCACGGTCGCGGGCTGACTCAGCGGGTGCGGGCGATCGCGGCGTAGCGGCCCGACGTGACGGCGAGCAGGTCGTCGGGTGCGAGCTCGAGGTCGAGGCCGCGGCGACCGCCCGAGACGTAGACCGTCTCGCAGAGGATCGCCGACTCGTCGAGCACGGTCGGCAGGGGCGTCTTCTGGCCGATCGGGCTGATGCCGCCCACCACGTAGCCCGTCTTCCGCTCGGCGAGGGCCGGATCGGCCATCTCGGCCCGCTTGCCGCCGAGGGCCTGGGCGAGCGCCTTCAGGTCGAGCTGCATCGCGACGGGCACGATGCCCACGGCGAGGGCGCCGTCGACCGTCGCGAGGAGCGTCTTGAAGACCCGGTCGGGGTCGAGGCCGAGCTTCTCCGCCGCTTCGAGCCCGTAGGCCGCGGCGCGT
Source organism: Agromyces sp. 3263 (assembly GCF_031456545.1). Classification (NCBI taxonomy): domain Bacteria; kingdom Bacillati; phylum Actinomycetota; class Actinomycetes; order Micrococcales; family Microbacteriaceae; genus Agromyces; species Agromyces sp. 3263. The sequence continues at coordinate 652,968 of NZ_JAVDUV010000002.1, read as the reverse complement.
GGGTCGTGCTCGTACGCGTGCGCCGTGAACGCGATGCCGGCCCGGGCCAGCGCGACCGTGGCGGGCGTGCCCGCCGTCGCATCCGTGCGCCTGGCCATCAGACGGCCCCGGACACGACGTCCGGCTGGTCGCCGTGGGCGCGGAAGAGGTGCATCGAGAGCGCGGGGATCGGGATGCGCTCGCCCGGCGCATGCTCGGTGGGATCGTCGACGGGCTGCTCGCCCGCCGAGTCCCAGAGCAGGGTGTAGCCCGTGACGCCCGGGTGGTCGGGCAGCACCACCTCGGTCGGCGCGCCGTGCGCATGCACGACGAGCAGGATGCGGTTGAACGCCTCGAACTCGGGCGTCGACGCCGCGAGGTACTGCAGGGTGCGCTCCTCGGGCGAGTGCCAGTCGTCGATGGTCATGGTGGTGCCCTCGGCGGTGAACCAGTCCATCTGCGACGCGCTCGGGGTGGTCTCGCCGAGGCGGCCGAACCGCACCGGCCGGATCGCCGGGTTCTCCTCGCGCACGCGCAGGAGCCGCCTCGTGGTCTCGAGGATGCTCGCGTCGCGCTCGTCGTCGCGCCACGACAGCCACGTGAGCTCGGAGTCGTGGCAGTAGGCGTTGTTGTTGCCGCGCTGGGTGCGGCCGTACTCGTCGCCGGCTGTGATCATCGGCACCCCGGCGGAGAGCAGGAGCGTCCCCAGCAGGTTGCGGATCGTGCGGCGCCGGTCCGCGTTGACGAGCGGGTCGTCGGATCCGCCCTCGACGCCGTGGTTGTAGGAGTTGTTGCCGTCGGTGCCGTCGCGGTTCTGCTCGCCGTTGCCGAGGTTGTGCTTCACGTCGAAGGTCGTGAGGTCGGCGAGCGTGAAGCCGTCGTGTGCGGTCACGAAGTTGAGGCTGGCGAGCGGGCCACGCTCGAGGGAGAAGGTGTTCGAGGAGCCGGCGAGCCGGGTCGCGAAGCGGCCGATGCCGCTGCCCGCCGTGCCGGTCTGCCGCTCCCTGCGGAGGTCGCCCAGCCAGAAATCGCGCATCCGGTCGCGGTAGCGGTCGTTCCACTCGCTGAACCCCGCGGGGAAGTTGCCGGTCTGCCAGCCGCCCGGGCCGACGTCCCAGGGTTCGGCGATGAGCTTCGCGGTGCTCAGCACGGGATCCTCGAGCATGGCGCGCAGCAGCGGGTGCTCGGGCGTGTACACGCCGTGGTCGTCGCGGCCGAGGGTCGCCGCCAGGTCGAGGCGGAATCCGTCGACCTGCAGCTCGTCGGCGAAGTACCGCATGGAGTCGAGCACGAGGCGCTGGGCGGCGACATGGCCCACGTCGAGCGTGTTGCCGCAGCCGGTCGTGTCGACGTACCTGCCGTGTGCATCGTGCCGGTAGTACGACGCGTTGTCGATGCCGCGGAACGAGTACGTCGGTCCCTGCCGGCCTTCTTCGGCGGTGTGGTTGTAGACGACGTCGAGCACGACCTCGAGGCCGGCCTCGTGAAGCCGTCGCACCATGCCGGCGAACTCACGCCGCACCGCCCCGGCGCCCTCCGCCTGTGCAGCGGCCGAGGCGTACGGCGCGTGCGCGGCGAAGAAGGCGAGGGTGTTGTAGCCCCAGTAGTTGAGCCGCCCCTGGCGCACGAGGCGCTGCTCGGACACGAACGCGTGCACGGGCAGCAGCTCGACGGTGGTGATGCCGAGGCCCGTCAGGTACTCGAGCGATGCATCGTGCGCGAGGCCGGCGTAGGTGCCGCGCAGCGGCTCGGGGATCGTCTCGTTGAGCTTGGAGAACCCGCGCACGTGGGTCTCGTACACGACGGTGTGGTCGAGCGGCACGCGCGGCTTCGCGATGCCGCCCCACTCGAACCCGCTCTCGGCGAGTGGCGCGAGGGCGACGCCGCGCCACGATCCGTCGGCCACGGGCGCGAGGCCCCGGGCATAGGGGTCGAGCAGGGTGTGCGCCGGGTTGAACGCGTGGTCGGAGCCCGCTGGCCCGTCGACGCGGAGCCCATAGCGGGCGCCGGGAACGAGCGCCGTCGACGACGCCTCCCACACCCCGTGGGCCCCGCGCACCAGCGGCGTGCGCTCGACCGCCCACGCCAGGTCGCCGTTCGCGAACACCTCGAGATCGACGGAGGTCGCGTGCTCGGACCAGACCCGGATCGTCCCGCCGTCGGCGCCCGCGCGGACGCCGAGGTCGCGGAGGGGGTCGGCGGCAGGCATGCGATCTACAGTAGTTCGTGTGCAAGCGCTCCCAGTCCGGGAGTGAGAGGAGTGGTGCGCATGGTGTACCTCGACCACGCCGCGACCACGCCGATGCGGCCCGAGGCGATCGAGGCGCTCACCGCCGCGCTCGCCGTGGTCGGGAATCCGTCGTCGATCCACAGCGCCGGCCAGCAGGCGAAGCGACTGCTCGAGGAGGCGCGTGAGCGCATCGCGGCCACGCTCGGCGCCGACGGCATCGAGCTCGTCTTCACGGGCAACGGAACTGAAGCCGTGAACCTCGCCGTCAAGGGCCTCTGGTGGAGCCGGCAGGGCAGCGGAGCGGGCCGGGCGTCGAGGCCACGCATCCTCGTGCCCGCCGGTGAGCACCACGCGACCGTCGACACCGTCGAGTGGCTCGCCGTCCACGAGGGCGCCGTCGTCGTCGAACTGCCGCTCGACGAGCTCGGGCGGCTGCGGCTCGACGTGCTCGAGGCCGAGCTCGCCCGGGACGCGGCGTCCGTCGCCCTCGTCACCATGCTGTGGGCCAACAACGAGGTCGGCACGATCCAGCCGGTCGAGGAGGTCGCCCGCCTCACCGCGCGCGCCGGCGTGCCCCTCCACGTCGACGCGATCGCGGCCTACGGCCAGGTGTCGATCGACGTTCACGCGCTGCGGCGGGCGACGGATGCGCCGGCCGGCGGCGGTCTCGTCGCCCTCAGCGTCTCCGCGCACAAGATCGGCGGCCCCGCCGGCATCGGCGCGCTCGTGCTCGACCGCACGGCCGCCGTCGAGCCGCTCATCCACGGCGGCGGACAGCAGCGGAAGGTCCGCTCGGGCACGCAGGACGTCGCCGCGGCCGCCTCGTTCGCCGCCGCCGCCGTCGCCGTACACGACCGGCTCGACGACGACGCGCGGCGCATGGCGGCGCTGCGCGACCGGCTCATCCGCGGCGCGCTCGCCGCGGTGCCCGACGCCCGACTCTCGGGCGACCCCGACGCGGCCGGACGCCTGCCCGGCAACGTGCATCTCTCGTTCCCCGGGTGCGAGGGCGACTCGCTCCTCTTCCTCCTCGATGCCGCCGGAGTCGCCGTGTCCACCGGCTCGGCGTGCCAGGCCGGCGTGCCCGAGCCGTCGCACGTGCTCATGGCGATGGGGCGCTCGGAGGCCGACGCACGGGGTGCACTGCGCATCACGCTGGGGCACGCCTCCACCGACGACGACGTCACCGCATTCCTCGCCGCGCTGCCCCGCGCCCACGCCCAGGCCGCGAAGGCGGGGCTCGCCGGCCGGGCGACCTCCTTCGATCGCTGAGGACGGCCCGGAGGCATCCGGTCGACCCTCGGCCCTGGGCATCCCTCCGAGGGATCCGCTCGAGGGCGGCCGCTCAGGGGCATCCGCTCAGGCAGGCCTGCCTACACTGGACGGGTGAAGGTCCTGGCAGCGATGAGCGGCGGCGTCGACAGCGCCGTGGCTGCGGCGCGCGCGGTGGACGCCGGTCACGAGGTGGTCGGCGTGCACCTGGCGCTCAGCCGCATGCCCGGCACGCTGCGCACCGGCAGTCGAGGGTGCTGCACCATCGAGGACTCGATGGACGCCCAGCGTGCCGCGAACGTGCTCGGCATCCCGTACTACGTGTGGGACTTCTCCGAGCGGTTCAAGGCCGACGTCGTCGACGACTTCATCGCCGAGTACTCCGCCGGCCGCACCCCCAACCCGTGCATGCGCTGCAACGAGCGCATCAAGTTCGCCGCCCTGCTCGAGAAGGCGCTCGCGCTCGGGTTCGACGCCGTGGCGACCGGCCATTACGCCACGATCGTCACGGATGCCGCGGGCAACCGCGAACTGCACCGGGCGAGCGCGTGGGCGAAGGACCAGAGCTACGTGCTCGGCGTGCTGACCGCCGAGCAGCTTGCCCACGCCTACTTCCCGCTCGGCGACACTCCCTCGAAGCAGCTCGTGCGCGAAGAGGCGGCACGACGCGGACTCTCGGTCGCGCAGAAGCCCGACTCGCACGACATCTGCTTCATCCCCGACGGCGACACGAAGGGCTGGCTCGCCGAGCGCGTCGGCGTCGAGCAGGGCGACATCGTCGACCGCTCGGGAGAGGTGGTCGGATCCCACGAGGGAGCGCACGCCTACACCGTCGGCCAGCGTCGGGGACTGCACCTCGGCACGCCCGCGCCCGATGGGCGTCCTCGCTTCGTGCTCGAGGTGCGGCCGAAGGAGAACACCGTCGTCGTCGGCCCGAAGGAGGCGCTCGCGACCGCCGAGATCGCGGGCTCCCGCTACACGTGGGCCGGACTTCCCCCTGCCGATGCGTCGACGCCGTTCGCCTGCGAGGTGCAGATCCGCGCCCACGCCGATCCCGCGCCCGCGGTGGCGGTGGTGACCGACGGCGAGCTCGTCGTCACGCCGTCGCATCCGCTCGACGGGGTCGCCCCGGGGCAGACGGCCGTCGTCTACGTCGGCACCCGAGTGCTCGGCCAGTGCACCATCGATCGCACCGTGAGCGCCGTCGGCGTCGACGCCTGACGTGCCTCCGCGCGCCGGCGTACGCGCGCGGATGGCGGCTCGGGGCGGTACCTGTCAAGGCCTGTGCCGTCGGAACCATCACGGCGTAGATTCGCGGCTGCGCTGACATCAGCGGCGCCATCCGAACGACGAGGAGGTTGCACCGTGAGTACCCCACGAGACCCCGCCGCCAGTTATCCCGAGCGACCGGTCACCGCACCGGGGGACACCAGGGCCGTGTCCGCGACGGTGCCCGCCACCGAGCGGACTGATCTGCGGCCCGCCGTGGACCGCGACGCCGACGGCGTCGACGACCGCCGTGAGGTGATCGACCGGAACGCCGACGGCGTCGACGACCGCCGCCAGGTGATCGACCGGAACGCCGACGGCGTCGACGACCGCCGCCAGGTCATGGATCCGGCGCAGCAGCGCCGTGATGTCGTCGCGCGGGAGCGCGAGGCGTTCGGCGGCGTGAAGGTCGGCTCGGCCTTCTTCGGATGGCTCACGGCCGTCGGAACCACGACGCTCCTCACGGCGCTCCTCGCGGCGACCGGAGCAGCGCTCGGCCTCGGCGTGGACGACGCCGAAGCCGCGGCCGACGACATCGGACTGGCTCCCGAGGCGATCGGGTGGATCGGCGCGATCGCGCTGCTCGTCATCCTGTTCGTCGCCTACTACTGCGGTGGCTACGTCGCCGGCCGGATGGCACGCTTCAACGGCATGGTCCAGGGCCTGGCCGTCTGGGTCTGGGCCCTCGTGATCGCCATCGTGGTGGCGCTCCTCGGCGTCCTCATCGGCAGCCGGTTCGACCTCTTCGCCAACCTCAACGTGTTCCCGCGCATCCCCGTGACCGAGGGCGACCTCACGGTCGCCGGCATCGTCACCGCGGTCGTGGTGGCCCTCGCCAGCCTCGGCGGCGCCATCCTCGGCGGCAAGGCGGGCACGCACTACCACCGCAAGGTCGACCGCGCCGGATTCGAGGCGTAGCGGGTCGGCCGCGTCGGAGGGCGTCCCTAGACTGTCGATGTGGCGGACGACGACATCGACCAGGGCATCAGCCTCCCCGACGCGGCCGACGAGGTGGAGCGCCTCACGATTCGCATCAACGAGGCGCGCGACGCGTACTACGAGCGCGACACGACGATCATCTCCGACGCCGAGTACGACGGGCTCATGCACGAGCTCGAGGCCCTCGAGCGCGCGTATCCCGAGCTGCAGAGCCAGGACAGCCCCACGCTGACCGTGGGCGGGCGCGGCGAGACCACCCTCTTCGCGCCGGTCGAGCATGCCGAACGCATGCTCAGCCTCGACAACGTCTTCTCGCCCGACGAGCTCGCCGAGTGGGCGAATCGCGCGCAGGCGTCCGCCGGCCGTCCCGTGCACTGGCTGTGCGAACTCAAGATCGACGGCCTCGCCCTGAACCTCCGCTACGAGCACGGGCGCCTCGTGACCGCGGCCACCCGAGGGGACGGCCGCGTCGGCGAGGACGTCACCGAGAACGTGCGGTACGTCCGGGGCATCCCGACGCAGCTCGCCGGCACGGGGCATCCGCCCCTCGTCGAGGTGCGAGGCGAGGTGTTCTTCCCCACCGCGCTGTTCGACGAGCTCAACGCCCGGCAGACGGCTGCGGGCGAGCGCGAGTTCGCGAATGCGCGGAACGCGGCCAGCGGCTCGCTGCGGCAGAAGGCCGAGAACAAGAACGCGGCCCAGCTCGCCCTCATGCGCGATCGGCTCTCACGGCTGCGCATGCTCGTGCACGGCATCGGCGCCTGGCCCGATCCGCCGGTGTCCTCCCAATCCGAGGTCTACGAGCTGCTCGCCGGATGGGGGCTGCCCACGAGCCCGCACTTCCGCGTGCTCGACTCGGTGCAGGGGGTGCAGGACTTCGTGGCCCACCACGGCGAGCACCGCCACGACGTCGAGCACGAGATCGACGGCATCGTCGTGAAGGTCGACGAGCTCGCCCTGCACGACGAGCTCGGCGCGACCAGCCGGGCGCCCCGCTGGGCGATCGCCTACAAGTACCCGCCCGAGCAGGTGAACACCAAGCTCCTCGACGTGGTCGTGAGCGTCGGGCGCACGGGACGTGCGACGCCGTTCGCGGTCATGGAGCCGGTCCGCGTCGCCGGCTCCGTGGTGCGGCAGGCGACCCTCCACAACCAGGAGGTCGTGAAGGCCAAGGGCGTGCTCATCGGCGACACGGTCGTGCTGCGCAAGGCCGGCGACGTCATCCCCGAGGTGCTCGGCCCCGTCGTCGAACTCCGCGACGGCACCGAGCGGGCCTTCGTCATGCCCGCCGAGTGTCCCGAGTGCGGCACGCCGCTGCGGCCGATGAAGGAGGGCGACATCGACCTCCGCTGCCCCAACGCGCGCAGCTGTCCCGCGCAGGTGCGCGGGCGCGTGGAGCACATCGGCTCGCGGGGCGCCCTCGACGTCGAGGCGCTGGGCGAGGTGTCGGCCGCGGCGCTGACACATCCCGCGGTGCCCGCCGAGCCGCCGCTGCCGACCGAGGCGGGGCTGTTCGACCTGACCGTGCGCGAGCTCTTCCCGATCGAGGTGGTCGTGCGCGACGTCGAGACGGGACTCCCGCGCCTCGAAGACGACGGAACCCCCGTGTACCGGGCGCCGTTCCGCCGACTTCGCCGGCGAACCGGCAAGGGCGCCGACGCCGCCTACGACGCCGATGCCGCCGAGTTCGCCGGCGACCCGACGCATGTGCCGTCGAAGGCGGCCTATGAGCTCGTCGCCAACCTCGAGCTGGCGAAGACCAAGCCGCTCTGGCGCATCCTCGTCGCCCTCAACATCCGGCACGTCGGGCCGGTCGCCGCCCGCGCGCTCGCCGATCACTTCGGCTCGCTCGACGCCATCCGCGCGGCCGAGCGGACCGAGCTCGCCGAGGTCGACGGCGTCGGCCCGATCATCGCCGACTCGCTGCTCGAGTGGTTCGAGGTCGACTGGCACCGCGAGATTCTCGACCGATGGACCGCGTCGGGCGTGCAGTTCGCGACGCCCGGTCATCCCGGTCCGGGCGCGGCCGCGCTGGCTGGGGGAGTGCTCGCCGGGCTCACGATCGTCGCGACCGGCTCGCTCGAGGGGTTCACCCGAGAGGGCGCACAGGAGGCGATCATCGCGGCCGGCGGCAAGGCTGCGTCGAGCGTGTCGAAGAACACCGACTTCGTCGCAGCCGGACCGGGCGCGGGCTCCAAGCTGGCGAAGGCCGAGGCGCTCGGCCTTCGGGTGATCGATGCCGCGCAGTTCGCGCGGCTGGTCGCCGAAGGACCGTCAGCGATCGAGAGCTGAGTGCGGAGGGGGAACCGTGGGCGACGAGGACAGCCGGCCCGATGAGACTGCCGATGACGGCACGGGTCATGAGGCCGACGACGGCCATTCCGGCGGTCGAACCGGTGCCTCCCGTCGCGAATTCCTGCGGATCGGCGGGGCAGCGGCCGCGGGCGCGGTGGTCGGCGGGGCGGCCGGCGCGGCGGTGGGCCATTCGATCGGCTATTCGCGCGGCGTGGACGAGTTCGTGCCCCTCAGCGCGCCGCAGAAGGCGGGGTTCGACCACCTCGTCGTGCTGATGGGCGAGAACCGCTCGTTCGACAACCTGCTCGGCTACCTCTACACCGCAGACGACCTGCCCGACGGCGAGACCTTCGAGGGCCTCGCGTTCGGCGACCACCAGAACACGGCGCCCGACGGCACGGTCGTGGCGGCGCACGTGTACGAGGGCTCGACCGACGAGATCATGGGCCGCCCGAACCCCGACCCGGGCGAGGCGTTCCCGCACGTGAACACCCAGTTGTTCGGCACCATCGACCCGCCGAGCAACGCGACGGCCGAGATGCACGAGATGAAGGAGCCCTACAACACGCCGGCGAAGTCGGCCACCGGTGACATGTCGGGCTTCCTCACCGACTACTGGAACCACTTCACGACCCTGCGCAAGGGCGCGGCGCCGTCAGCCGACGAGGCGAAGCACATCATGGGGTCGTTCTCGCCGCAGATGCTGCCCGTGCTGTCGACGCTCGCGAAGAACTTCGCGGTCTACGACCACTGGCACTGCGCGGTGCCGTCGCAGACCTTCTGCAACCGCTCGTTCTTCCACGCGTCGACGTCGCACGGATTCGTGACCAACGAGCAGGGCGGCGGCTACGACAAGTGGCTCGACGCGCCCGCGGCTCCCACGGTCTTCAACCGGCTCGAGGACGCCGGCGTGTCCTGGCGCATCTACTTCGACGAGCTCCAGCTCGTCTCGTTCACCGGCGTGCTGCACGCCCCGTCGCTCGAGCCGTACTGGCGCACCGCGCACTTCGCCACGATGAGCCAGTTCTACGAGGATGTGCGAGAGGGTCGGCTGCCGGCCTACGCGTTCATCGAGCCGCGTATGACGTACAACCACAACGACTTCCACCCGCCGGTCGGCAAGCTGAAGGAAGACGTGGTCGCGGGCGAGGACGTCGTGGACTCCGCGATCTCCGATGTCCGAGCCGGCGAGGCGCTCGTGCACCAGGTCTACGACGCGATCAGGACGAGTGCCTCGCCCAGTGGCTCGAACGCCATGAACACCATGTTCCTCATCACGTTCGACGAGCACGGCGGCACGTACGACCACGTCACGCCGCCCGAGGCGACCCCGCCTCACGACGACTCGAACGGGGAGATGGGCTTCGGATTCGACCGGCTCGGATGCCGCGTGCCCGCGATCGCCGTCTCCGCGTTCACCCGTGCCGGCACGATCGTGCATGACGAGATGCACCACGCTGCCGTCATCGCCACGTTGTCGCGCCTACACGGACTCGACCCGCTCACGCAGCGCGACGTCGACGCGAAGGACCTCTTCAACGTCGTGAACCTCGAGAAGCCGCGGCAGCCGGTCACCTGGCCGTCGACCACCCCGCAGTTCATCCCGCCGAATCCGCAGGCCGAGGCGCCGCATCCGGCGAACGCCCACAAGGACAAGCCGCTGAGCCCACCTGCGCAGGGACTGCTGGGCCTGCTGATCGCCAAGTACGGCTCGCCCGACGACCCGGTGCCCCAGACCTACGCCGACGCCTACGAGCTGCTGCACAAGTACGGCGTGGGCCTGTTCGGCAAGCCGTAGCGGAGGCCGTGGCGGAGCCGCCGCTGAGCGAACGCCGCCCCCACCGATAGAATCGCTTCATCCCCATCCCGACACGACGGAGCAGCATGTCCGAAATCAATGCGGAGCAGGTCGCGCATCTCGCGAACCTCGCCCGCATCGCGCTCACCGAGGAAGAGATCGAGCACCTCACGGCGGAGCTCGGCCAGATCATGCAGGCGGTCGAGAAGGTGAGCGAGGTGGCCACGCCCGACGTGCCGCCGACGAGCCACCCGATCCCGATGCACAACGTCTTCCGCGACGACGTGGTGGGCGACAACGTGCTCACGGTCGACCAGGCGCTCGCGGGCGCCCCCGAGTCCGACGGCTCGCGCTTCGTGGTGTCGGCGATCCTGGGGGAGGAGCAGTGAGCGACCTGATCCGCCTGTCCGCCGCCGACCTCGGCCAACGCCTGGCCGCCGGCGAGGTCTCGTCGGTCGAGGCCACCCAGGCCCACCTCGATCGCATCACCGCGGTCGACGGCGCCGTGCACGCGTTCCTCCACGTGGACACCGAGCGCGCCCTCGCGACCGCCGCGGAGGTCGACCGGCGCCGGGCGGCCGGCGAGGAGCTCGGCCCGCTCGCCGGCGTTCCCATCGCCATCAAGGACGTGCTCGTCACCGAGGGCATGCCCTCGACGGCCGGCTCGCGCATCCTCGAGGGGTGGATCCCGCCCTACGACGCCACGCCGGTGCGGCTCGTCCGCGAGGCCGGCCTGGTCCCGCTCGGCAAGACCAACATGGACGAGTTCGCGATGGGCTCCTCCACCGAGCACTCCGCGTACGGCCCGACCCACAACCCGTGGGACCTCGAGCGCATCCCCGGCGGCTCGGGCGGCGGCTCCGCGGCATCCGTCGCCAGCTTCGAGGCGCCGCTGGCGCTCGGCTCCGACACCGGCGGCTCGATCCGCCAGCCGGCGCACGTCACGGGCACCGTCGGCGTGAAGCCCACGTACGGCGCCGTCAGCCGCTACGGCTCGATCGCGCTCGCCTCGTCGCTCGACCAGATCGGCCCCGTCACCCGCACGGTGCTCGACGCGGCCCTGCTCCACGATGTGATCGCGGGGCACGACCCCCATGACTCCACGTCGATCCCCGACGCGTGGCCGTCCATGGCCGATGCGGTGCGGCGGGCGGATGTCGCGGGTCTGCGCATCGGCGTCGTCAAGGAGCTCGACTCCGACGGCTTCCAGGCGGGCGTGCGGCAGCGGTTCCACGAGTCGCTGGAGCTCCTCGAGCGCAACGGCGCCGAGATCGTCGAGGTCTCGGCCCCGCACTTCGAGTACGCGATCGCGGCGTACTACCTGATCCTCCCGGCCGAGGCATCCTCCAACCTGGCGAAGTTCGACTCGGTGCGCTTCGGCCTGCGGGTCACGCCCGACGGCGGCGGCACGGTCGAGCAGGTCATGGCCGCCACGCGCGAGGCCGGGTTCGGCCCCGAGGTGAAGCGCCGAATCATCCTCGGCACCTACGCGCTGTCGGCCGGCTACTACGACGCGTACTACGGCAGCGCGCAGAAGGTGCGCACCCTCGTTCAGCGCGACTTCGACGCCGCGTTCGCGAACGTCGACGTGCTGGCCACACCGACCGCGCCCACCACCGCGTTCAAGCTGGGCGAGAAGCTCGACGACCCGCTGGCGATGTACCTCAACGACGTCGCCACTATCCCGGCGAATCTCGCGGGCGTGCCCGGCATCTCGGTGCCCGCCGGCCTGGCGCCTGAAGACGGCCTGCCGGTCGGCATCCAGTTCCTCGCGCCAGCGCGCGAGGACGCCCGCCTCTACAACGTGGGCGGCGCACTCGAGCGGCTGCTGCTCGCCGAATGGGGCCGGCCCATCCTCGACGGGCTCCCCGACCTCAGCACCCATGAACTGCTCGCGACCGAGGAGGGCGCCGTCTGATGGCCCGCGCAGAACTGATGGACTACGACCGGGCCCTCGAGCTCTTCGAGCCGGTGATCGGCCTCGAGGTGCACGTCGAGCTGAACACCGAGACGAAGATGTTCTCGCCGGCGCCCAACCCGGCGAACTCGAAGTACCATGGCGCCGAGCCGAACACGCTGATCACGCCCGTGTGCCTGGGCCTGCCCGGGTCACTCCCCGTGGTGAACGGCGATGCGGTGCGCTCGTCGATCTCGCTCGGGCTCGCGCTCGGCTGCTCGATCGCCGCGTCGAGCCGCTTCGCGCGCAAGAACTACTTCTACCCCGACCTGGCGAAGAACTACCAGATCTCGCAGTACGACGAGCCCATCGCCTACGAGGGCTCGGTCGAGGTCGAGCTGCCGAACGGACGGGTCTTCCAGGTGCCGATCGAACGTGCGCACATGGAGGAGGACGCCGGCAAGCTCACGCACGTGGGCGGCTCGACGGGTCGCATCCAGGGCGCCGAGTACTCGCTCGTCGACTACAACCGCGCGGGCGTGCCGCTCGTCGAGATCGTCACCAAGCCGATCTTCGGCGCCGAGGCCGACGCCCCCGAGCTGGCGAAGGCGTACGTCTCGACGATTCGCGACATCGCGATCTCGCTCGGCATCTCCGAGGCCCGCATGGAGCGCGGCAACCTGCGCTGCGATGCGAACGTGTCGCTCCGGCCGCGTGGCGCGGAAAAGCTCGGCACGCGCACCGAGACGAAGAACGTGAACTCGTTCCGGTCGATCGAGCGTGCCGTGCGGTACGAGATCCAGCGCCAGGCGGCGATCCTCGCCAAGGGCGGCACGATCACGCAGGAGACCCGGCACTGGCACGAGGACACCGGCACGACGAGCCCCGGACGACCGAAGTCCGACGCCGACGACTACCGCTACTTCCCCGAGCCCGACCTGCTGCCCGTTGAGCCGTCGCAGGAGCTCATCGAGCAGTTGCGCGCCGAGCTGCCCGAGCCGCCGGCGGCGCACCGTCGCCGGCTGAAGGCGGAGTGGGGCTTCACCGACCTCGAGTTCCAGGACGTGCTGAACGGCGGCCTGCTCGTCGAGGTCGCCGAGACGGTGGCGGCCGGTGCCTCACCGGGGGCGGCCCGCAAGTGGTGGACCGGTGAGCTCACCCGCGTCGCGAACGCGAAGGGCACGGATGCCGCGTCGTTGGCCACGCCCCAGCAGGTCGCCGAGCTGGCGGCGCTCGTCGAGGCCGGCACGCTCACCGACCGGCTCGCCCGCCAGGTGCTCGAGGGCGTCGCCGCGGGCGAGGGGTCGCCGCAGCAGATCGTCGACGCCCGCGGGCTCGCGGTGGTCTCCGACGACGGCGCCCTCGTGGCCGCGATCGATGAGGCGCTCGCGTCGCAGCCCGACGTGCTCGCGAAGATCCGCGACGGCAAGGTGCAGGCGGCCGGCGCGGTCATCGGCGCGGTCATGAAGGCGATGCACGGCAAGGCGGATGCCGCGCGCGTGCGCGAGCTCGTGCTCGAGCGGGCGGGTGACGGCGCCTAGCCTGTCGCCCACCGGCCCGGCGACTCACAGCGGGCTTGCTGCTGCCGCCCATAGATTGGGTGGTCCCCTGAGCGATTGACGAGGACACCATGGGCTTCTTCGACCGACTGTTCGGCGCACCCGACGAGCGACCCGCGCCGCCCTCGCGGCCGGCGCCGCCGCAGCGACAGCTGAGCGAGGATGAACTCGCCATCGAGCGCTACCGCTACCTGCTGCGCACGGCACCGCCCGAGTCGATCGAGGCGGTCCACGCCGAGGCGTTCGCGAAGCTCACACCCGAGCAGCGCCACCAGGTGTACCAGTCCCTCGCCGAGCAGGCGCCACCCGGTGAGCGCATTGCGTCCGAGGATCCGACGACGTTGGCCCGCGCGGCCACCCGGGCCGAGATGCGCCAGCCGGGCACGATGGAGCGCACCTTCGCCGGCACGTCGGCCAATGGCCGACCCATGCAGGCCGGCCCCTCCATGGGCGCCATGATCGGCAGCTCGATGCTCGGCACCATCGCGGGCGTCGTGATCGGCTCGGCCATCGCGCAGGCGTTCCTGCCCGACGCCTCGAGCTTCGACGCGGGCGCCGACGCGGGCGATTCAGGGGCGGATGCCGGTGGCGACGCGTCCGCCGACGGCGGCGGGTACGACGGAGGCTACGACGGCGGCGGCTATGGTGGCGACTTCGGCGGTGGCGGCGGCGACTTCGGTGGCGGCGACTTCGGGTTCTGATCCGCCGTCGACGAGCCGATGGCAGCCCGTTGCCGTCGATGACGGCGGCACGGGTTAGGGTCGCACCATGAGCAAGCAGGACGGCTCGTCGAGGCAGGTCACCAGCGGCCCCGTCGACGATTCGGCGACCCCGATCCTGCACGTCGACATGGACGCCTTCTTCGTCTCCGTCGAGCTCCTCTCCAGGCCCGAGCTCCGCGGCAAGCCGGTGCTCGTCGGGGGCACGGCGGGCCGCGGGGTCGTCTCGGCTGCGAGCTACGAGGCGCGCCGCTACGGCGTCAATTCGGCGATGCCGATGTCCATCGCCCTGCAGCGCTGCCCCAACGCGATCGTGCTGCGGGGTGACTACGCGAGCTATGCGAGGTACTCGAAGCAGGTCATGGCGATCTTCGAGCAGCTCACGCCGCTCGTGGAACCCCTCTCGATCGACGAGGCATTCCTCGACGTGTCGGGCGCCCGGCGCCTGCACGGCAGTCCGGCCGAGATCGCGTGGACCATCCGCCACCGCGTGCACGCAGAGACCGGCCTCACCTGCTCGATCGGGGTGGCCGCCACGAAGTACGTCGCCAAGGTGGCCTCCAGCCGTGCGAAGCCCGACGGGATGCTGGTCGTGCCGGCCGCGCAGACCATCGAGTTCCTGCACCCGCTTCCGGTGTCGGCGCTGTGGGGGGTCGGCCGGGTCACTGAGGAATCACTGACCCGCCTGGGGCTGCGAACCGTCGGCGATGTCGCGGCCATGCCCCACGACGCGCTCGAGCGCTCCGTGGGGCCGGCGCTCGCGGCACAGCTCAGCAGGCTGGCGAACGGCGTCGACCCCCGTGACGTGCACACCACTCGCGTCGAGAAGAGCATCGGGCACGAGAACACGTTCGGGCACGACCTCGTCGACCCCGTCGAGATCCGCCGGGAGCTCCTGCGGCTCTCGAGCAATGTGGCCGTGCGACTGCGCAAGGCCGGGCTCGTCGGCCGCACCGTGACGCTCAAGCTGCGCTACGGCGACTTCCGCACGGTCACGCGTTCGCGCACGCTCGCGGAGCCCACCGACGTTGCGCGCCGCATCTACGACGAGGCGTCCGACGCCCTCGGTGAGCTCATCGGCGATGGCGCCCGCGTGCGCCTCATCGGGGTGCGCGCAGAGCACCTCGGCCCGTCGGGAAGCGGCGCGATGCTGTGGGACCCCGACGAGGAGTGGCGCGACGCCGAACGCACGATCGACGAGGTCACCGCCAAGTTCGGAACGGGCGCGGTGCGTCCGGCCACACTCGTACGCCCGGCCGCGGAACGTCGCGGCGGACGCGCTCGGCCCGGCCCCGACGACGACGAAGCCGCTGCTGCGGCCGCCGGGTGGGGCTGGTAGCACGAGGCATCCGCGAGTAGCGTGGCTCGCATGGCTGAACTCGTTCTGGACCTTGCAGGAACCGTCTCCGGTGTCGGCGTGAAGACGTCCTACGGCGAGGCGGTCGACATCGATGGCACGAAGGTGATTCCCGTCGCACTCGGCGCCTATGGATTCGGCGGTGGTGGCGGCACGACGGACGCCGACGCCGGCACGGGCGCGACCGGTGGCGGCTCACGCGAGCTCCACGGTCAGGGCAGCGGCGGTGGCGGTGGCGGCATCTCCATTCCGCTCGGCGCATACGTCGGCCGCCGTGGCGAGGTGCGCTTCGAGCCGAACCTCATCGGCCTCATCCTCGTCGCCACCCCGTTCGTCTGGGTGACCGGTAAGGCGTTGAAGGCGATCATCCGCGCACTGAAGCACTGATCGCCGGGCGGCCGCCGGCCACTTCGTCGGTCAAGGCGCGTCCCACAGCCTCATCACGTCGCCGCCGGCGTACGCGAGCGTATACTCTGATGTCGAACACGGGAGTCCGGTGAGCCGGGCTGAGAGGAAGGTTCTCAACCTTCGACCGTCGAACCTGATCTGGGTCATGCCAGCGCAGGGAGGGCAGCGCATCTCGAATCCCGTGCCTCTTTCCTCGAACTGAAAGGGCACGACAGTGCACGCAACCGTCACTTCCACCTCTTCCGCCGTGCGCCCCGGTGCGCGACGACTCCGCTGGCGGGTCGTCGACATCGTGGTGGCGAGCGTCATCGGCGTCGCCGTCGGCGTGGTCTTCTGGGCCTGGGGCGTGGTCTGGGGTCCCATCTCCGCACCCGTCGAGGCATTGCTTCCCGGCCTGCAGGCCGCACCGGCGGCGGTCTGGCTCGTCGCCGGCGTGCTCGGCGCGCTCGTGATCCGCAAGCCCGGCGCGGCCGTCTACACCGAGCTCGTCGCCGCGATCGTCTCAGCGCTCATCGGCAGCCAGTGGGGCGGCCTGCTCACGATCGAGGCCGGCCTCGTGCAGGGATTGGGGGCCGAGCTCGTCTTCGCGATCTTCCTCTACCGCAACTGGCGGCTGCCGGTCGTGCTGCTCGCCGGTGCAGGGGCCGGTCTGGCGATGGCGATCAACGACCTGGTGCTCTGGTACGCCGGAGCGGCGCCGACCTTCGCGATCGTCTACGCGATCTCGGCCGTGGTCGGCGGCGCGCTCATCGCCGGCGGCCTGTCGTGGCTCGCGGTCCGCGGGCTGGCGCGGGCGGGCGCGCTCGACCGGTTCGCCGCGGGACGCGAGCTCCGGGCGGTCTGACGATGGCGACGCTCGACGCGTCGACGCATCCGGCGGCCGTGACCGCCCGGGGCTGGGGCTGGCGCCACGGCGGACGACGCGATGCGGCCGTGCACGCCCTCGACCTCGAGATCGAGCCGGGGGAGCGGGTCCTGCTGCTCGGCGCCTCCGGTTCGGGCAAGTCGACCCTCCTGCACGGCATGGCGGGTGTGCTCGGCGGAGACGATGAGGGCGAGTCGGTCGGCGAGCTCCTCATCGACCGAGTTCCCGCCTCCGCCGCCAGGGGGCGCGCCGGTCTCGTGCTGCAGGATCCCGACGCGCAGGTGGTGATGGCGCGGCTCGGCGATGACGTGGCCTTCGGACTCGAGAACCTGGGCGTGCCACGAGGCGAGATCTGGCCACGAGTCGGTGCCGCACTCGAGGCGGTCGGCCTCGACCTGCCCTTCGACCATGCGACGACCGATCTCTCGGGTGGGCAACGCCAGCGATTGGCACTCGCCGGCGTGCTCGCGATGCGCCCGGGCCTCATCCTGCTCGACGAACCAACGGCGAACCTCGATCCGGCGGGCGTGCGTGAGGTGCGCGACGCCGTCGGGCGGATCGCCGACGACACCGGTGCGACGTTGGTCGTCATCGAGCACCGCGTCTCCGTCTGGCTGCCGCTGGTCGATCGCATCGTCGTCCTCGGCCCCGACGGAGGGCTGCTCGCCGACGGCCCTCCCTCCGATGTGCTGTCCGCCCGGGCCGCCGACCTCCGCGCCGCCGGCGTGTGGCTGCCCGACGAGGTGCCGTGGCATGCGCCCCGGCCCGAGGCCTCGTCACGGCATCCGCTGCTCACCGCCGTCGGGCTCGACGTCGCCCGCGTCGCCCGGCAGCCCGTGCTGCGCGGCGTCGACGTCCAGGTCGACGCGGGCCGCATCCTCGCCGTCACCGGTCCCAACGGCGTGGGCAAGTCGACGTTGGCCCTCACGCTCGCGGGGCTCCTCAGACCCGATGCCGGTGTGCTGCGGCCCGATGCCGCGCTGGCGAACGGGGTATCCGGCGAGCCATGGCGCTGGCGCTCGCGCGACCTGCTGGCTCGCATCGGCACGGTCTTCCAGAGCCCCGAGCACCAGTTCATCACCGGCTCCGTGCGCGCCGAGCTCGAGGTCGGGCCTCGGGCACTGCGTCGCCCCGAGTCCGAACGGCGGTCGCGGACCGACGAACTCCTCACCGCACTGCGCCTCGAGGGGCTGGCCGAGGCCAACCCGTTCACGCTCTCCGGGGGCGAGAAGCGGCGCCTCTCGGTGGCGACGGCCATCGCCAGCCGACCGCGCATGCTCGTGCTCGACGAGCCCACGTTCGGTCAGGACGCGGGGACGTGGCGCGAACTCGCCCGGCTCATCGTCGGGCTTCGCGACCAGGGGGTGGGCGTCGTGGCCGTGACGCACGATGAGCCGTTCGTCGACGCCATCGCCGACGACCGCCTCGAACTCGGGCGCGACATGGCTGGCACCACCGTGGCGCCGTCGCCGCCGTCACGACGGGAGCCGGGCCGATGAGCATCGCCGCGGTCCGGCCCGGCCTGCCGCTCGCGACGGTGAATCCCGTCGCCAAGGTGGCCGCCACCGTGCCCCTGAGCATCGTGCTCGTCCTCACCCTCGACGTGGTCTCGGCGACGGTCGCGATCATCTGCGAGATCGTGCTGTTCACCGCCGTCGGCCTTGGCGGGCTGCTCTGGTCGCCGCGCACGCTGCCGGTGTGGCTCGCAGCACCGCTCACCGGTCTCAGCATGGTGCTCTACGGCGCTCCGTCTGGCGAGGTCCTCTGGGACTTCGGCGTGATCCACATCACCGAGGGATCGGTGCAGATCGGGCTGGCGACGACCGCGCGCGTCATCGCGATCGCGCTGCCGGCAGTGGTGCTGTTCCTCACCATCGACCCCACCGATCTGGCCGACGGCCTCGCGCAGACCCTGCGGCTGCCGGCCCGTTTCGTGCTGGGGGCGCTTGCTGCCCTGCGCCTCGTCGGGTCCTCCGTCGACGACTGGCGCACCCTGCGGCTCGCCAGGCGAGCCCGGGGAATTGGCGATCGCGGCGCGATCGTGCGCGGTCTCGGCCAGGCGTTCGCCCTGCTGGTGCTCGCCATCCGGCGGGGGAGCACACTCGCGACCGCCATGGAGGCGCGGGCCTTCGGGGCGCCCGGCCCGCGCACCTGGGCGCGAGCGGCGAAGTTCGGTGGCATCGAATGGCTGGTCATCGCCGCCGGATGCCTCGTGGCGGCGGTGTCGGCCACCGCGGCCGTCGCCACAGGGAGCTGGAATGTCATCTGGTCCTGACGGCGGCCATCGTGCCGGTGGCCCCGACCCGGGACCGATCACCGCAGGGGACCGACCCGATCGAGGTGGCGAGCCCGCCGCGTCCGCGCTTCGCGCGGTGCGTGCGGCCGTGCGCGGCATCCGGAACCCGCTCGTGCTCATCGACGGACCCAGCGGTGCAGGCAAGTCCACGCTCGCCGACGCGCTCGTCGAATGCTGGCCGGGGCGACCGCCGCAACTCGTGCGCCTCGACGATGTGTACCGCGGGTGGTCGGGACTCGAACGGGCCGGGGTGGAGCTCTCGCAGACGCTGGTGCGTCCGCGCGCCCGCTCCCAGGTGGGTCGGTGGCGACGCTGGGACTGGGTGAACCAGCGCCCCGGTGCGCGCGAGCACGTTCCTCCCGGCGAAGCACTGATCGTCGAGGGGTGCGGCGCATTCGCGGCGGGAAGCTCGGCTCGCTCGGCGCTGCGGATCTGGGTCGATGCGCCCGACGCGCTCCGCAGGCGCCGCGCCCTCGACCGTGACGGCGGCGCCTACGACCCGTACTGGGAGACGTGGGACCGCCAATGGCGGCACTACGTGCACCGCACCGTGCCGGCCGTTCGCGCCGATGTGCGATTGCGGGCCGCACCCGACGGGCGCACCGAGCCTCGTCCCGACCCGGGCGCGGCTCCTGTGCACCTCCGTTCGCGCGGGCTAACGTAGTGGCATGAGTGCAGACGCAGCAGCAGAGTACGTCGCCGAGTTCATCGACGGGCCGCTCGAGGGCGAGTTCGAGCATCGAGTCCTCGTCGGCGGCAAGCCCGAGTCCCGCGTCGGCATGCTGGCAGCGGTCGACGGCCTCGAATCGCTGTTCTGGTACGACGCCGTCGACGAGCGCGAGGTGAACGGACAGGTTCGCGTGCGGTTCCGCTTCGACGCGGGCGACTCCGATCCCGTCGAGTTCGACGAGGACGACAACGACTGACGCGGTGACGGTCGCCGTCCGAGTCGCTGTCGGATCGGGGAGTTCCGGGTTCCGCGGTCGGTGGTCAGCCGTCCTGTGCGTCGAAGAACGCGGCGATGAGGGTCGACGGGTTCGTCAGACGCCAGATCGGCCCCGGGTCGCGGATGTCGCCCGAGAGTTGCAGCGGTGACGCGATCTCGCCCGTCGCCGTGGGCACCGCGACTCGGCCGACCTCGCGTCCGTCGGGTGCCGTCGAGAACGGATCCACGGTCACGGATGCCGCGCCGAACGCCTCGCCCCACGGTGCATCCGTGCGGTCGACCGCCGCGACGAGCTCGGCCTCGTCACCCCACGGCGCGCGCACGGCCGCGTACGGCGTGCCGGCGGCGATCACCGTGACCGGGGCCGACGCCGCCGACGCCGACTCGACCGCCGCGACGATCGCGGGGTCGAGCGTCTCGTAGTCGGGCATCAACAGCATGGCGCCCGTGACGCGCCGGGGGCCCTCCGCGCCGTCGGCCGCGGGAAGCTCGGCGGTGTACACGTAGCTCAGGCCGGCTTCGTCGGTGAAGCTGCGGGTGATGGCCCTGGCTGCACCATCGCTCGAGCGGCCGACCAGGTCGGGAACGTTCCGCGCCCCGACCGGCGCGGCGTCGGGATCCTCCAGCATCGCCGCGAGCTCGGGGTCGGCGGTCACCATGGCCGCGAGTCGCGCGAGCTCGTCGGCCGAGCCGACGTTGTCGCCCGAGAGCCCGGTGGCGTCATCGACCTTCGTCGACGTGAAGCCCTGTTCGGCGAGCCAGGCGTTCGCGGCCTCGACGTAGGGCTCGACACCGCCGAACGCCCAGCGTACGAGGGTGTCGGCATGGTTGTTGCTGGAGGCGAGGAGCACCGCGCGCACCACGTCGCGCTCGGACCAGGTCTCCCCGGGCGACACCTGCAGTGCACGGGACCCCTCGCCGGAATAGCGCAGGTAGTCGGTGTAGTCCTCAGGGCCGATGGGAATCGCCGGTCCGGCGGCGTCGGCGGTGAGCGGCAGTGAGTCCAGGGTCACGAGCAACGTGACCATCTTGGCGGCGCCGCCGATCGGCACCGCAGCCGGATCGCCGGCGGTCGCGACCACCTGGCCGGTCCCCTCATCGTCGACGACCGCGAGGGCGCTGGAGCCCGCCGCCGGCAGCGCGACCGGTGGGACCTCGGTTGCCGCCGCACTCGCGGCATCCACGTCGACGGACACCTCGGGCAGCGGGCCGAGGAGCATCGCAGGCCCGTAGACGCCGAGACCGAGGATGGCGAGCGCGCCGACGACGATGCCGGTGATCCGGCCGGGGGAAACCATGGAATCAGCGTAACCCGGGCGGGTTCACGCCCAGCCCAGGTCGTGCAGCCGGTCGTCGTCGATGCCGTAGAAGTGGGCGATCTCGTGCACGAGGGTGATGTGGATCTCGTCGCGAAGTTCACGCTCGTCGTCGGCGATCGCAAGCAGGGGCTCTCGGTAGAGGATGATCCGGTCGGGCATCTCGCCCATGCCGTAGCGATCACGCTCGGTCAGCGCGTATCCGTCGTAGAGGCCGAGCAGGTCGAGCGAGCCGTCTTCGGGGCGGTCCTCCACGACGAACACGACGTTGTCGAGACCCTCGATCATGTCGTCGGGGAGGAGGTCGAGTTCGTCGACGACGATCGCCTCGAAGGCCTCCGCATCGAGTTCCACGGCGACTCCGATCCGCGTCGGCTCCGATCGGAGGCGGGAGAAGACTTGGGGTGAGTAACGGGGCTTGAACCCGCGACCTCCTGGACCACAACCAGGCGCTCTACCAACTGAGCTATACCCACCATGTGTCGACCGCCGGGGCGATCAGGCAACTCAAAGAGACTACTACACCTTGGCGTCGAACTCGTCCACCACGGTGGCCGCCAGCGCCTGGAGGTCGTGGCTCGACGGTCCCGGCTCGGCGACGAAGATCGCGCGGCGGTAGTAGTGCAGTTCACGGATCGACTCGAGGATGTCGGCGAGGGCCCGGTGGCCGCCGTTCTTCGCGGGGGAGTTGAAGTACGCCCGGGGGAACCAGCGCTTCGCGAGCTCCTTGATCGAGGAGACGTCGACGTTGCGATAGTGCAGGTGCGCGTCGAGTCGCGGCATGAACTTGGCGATGAACGACCGGTCGGTGCCGATCGAGTTGCCCGCCAGGGGAGCCTTCTGCTCCTCGGGCACGTGCTTGAGCACGTACTCGAGCACCTCGTACTCGGCTTCGGCGACGCTCACGCCGTTGGGAATCTCCTCGATCAGGCCCGATTCGGTGTGCATCGCTCGCACGAACTCGCCCATGTTCTCGAGGGCGCTCGCATCGGGCTTGATCACGATGCTGAGCCCCGGATCCACCGGGTTCAGGTCGTAGTCGGTGATCACGACGGCGATCTCGACGAGTTCGTCGGCCTCGAGGTCGAGGCCGGTCATCTCGCAGTCGATCCAGACCAGACGGTCGCTCGGGGTTGCCATGCCGCGAGTCTACCGGGGCCGTCGGACAGGAGCCCGACGGACGACGCCGGTGACCGGTCGGCATCACGCGACCTTCGTGCGCAGGGCCGCTCGGCGGGGCCCATGAGGGTGCCCCCGGCAGGAATCGAACCTGCGACCGACAGATTAGAAGGCTGCTGCTCTATCCGCTGAGCTACGGGGGCCGACCCCGCAAGCATAGCGGTCGACGCCGATCAGCCCTCGGTGGGCACCTCGACGTCGTCGCCTTCCGCTCCTGCGGAGGCCGCGGGCGCACGTCCGCGCACGGTCAACGCCACGAGCGGGAACGCCAGCACGGAGAGCATGCCGGCGCCCACGAGCGCGGCGGCGGTGCCGCTCGGCAGGTCGCCCTGGTCGACGCCGATGGCGGTCACGGCGACGATGATGGGCAGGCCGGTGGCTCCGAAGAAGGCGGTCGCGACGAGGTCACGGCGGCTCGAGCCCGCCGGTGCGGCGAGGAGGGACGGCAGGCCCCGGACGACGAGGAGCATCACGACGCCGAGCACGAGGAGCGCCATGGTCCACGGGTTGGCGAAGAGCGCGGCCAGATCGAAGGTCACGCCGGTGTAGATGAAGAAGATCGGCACGAGGAATCCGTAGCCCAGGGCTTCGATCTTGCCTTCGACGATCTCGACGTCGTGGCGTGGCGCACCCGAGAGGAGCAGCCGGTAGAGCACGCCCGCCGTGAAGGCGCCGAGCAGCATGTCGAGGTCGAGGATGACGCTCAGTGCGACGAGCGCGACGAGGACCAGCACGACCAGGCGCACCGCGAACTGGCCGCTCGTGTGCAGGGTGGCGGTGATGATGCGGTGCATGCGACGGCCCGCACCCCGGGCGGCCAGCCAGATCGCGCCGGCCGCGACGAGCGCGAACGCGGCGAGCACCAGCGCCCCGATGAGCGGCGAGCGACCGCCGAGGAAGATCGAGATCGCGAGCAGTGGCCCGAACTCGCCGATCGCGCCGAGCGCGATCACCGCGACGCCGAACGGCGTCTTCAGGTCGCCTGAGTCGCGGAGCACCGGCATGATCGTGCCGAGGGCGGTCGAGGTCAGCGCGATGGCGATGAACACGGCGGCCGACGGGTGGATGGCGAACGTCACGGCGATGCTGAAGGCGGCGACGAGGGAGATGATCCAGCCGATCGCCGCTCGCGTGATCGGGCGCCCGCGGATCGCGGCGAAGTCGATCTCGTTCCCGGCGAGGAAGAAGAGCATCGCCAGCCCGAACTCGGAGAGGAACTGCACGAAGTCGTCGGGCACGATCCAGCCGAGCACGGCGGGGCCGAGGAGCAGGCCGAGCAGGATCTCGAACACCACCAGTGGGATCGCGACCCAGCGGGCGAGCCCCCGCACGAGCAGGGGTGCCGCCACCGCGATCGCCGGCACCAGCACCAACGTGCCGATCGACACGTCCATGGTCGCACCCCCGCATTCCGGCGCCACCGTCCTGCGCCTGCCGCGATGCTAGCGGAGCGAGGAGGTCCCGGCCGGATGCGGCACGACGACCACGTCGATGTTGCCTCTGCGAAACATCCCGGCGGTATCGTCGAGACATGCGCGACCTGCAGGCGAGAATCATCGCGGAACTGAATGTCAGCCCCACCATCGACCCCGCCGAGCAGGTGCGTGCTCGGATCGACTTCCTCAAGACCTACGTGCGGACCACCGGTGCGAAGGGGTTCGTGCTCGGCATCAGCGGCGGGCAGGACTCGACGCTCGCCGGCTTCCTCTGCCGGATGGCGGCCGAGGAGCTCGTGGCCGAGGGCCGGCCCACTCGCTTCGTGGCCGTCCGACTGCCCTACGGCGTGCAGCGCGACGAAGCCGATGCGCAGGCGGCGCTCGACTACATCCGGCCGCCCGAGACCGTCGTGTTCAACATCAAGCGCGGCGTCGACGGGCTCGCCGCCGAGTTCGAGGCCGCCGTGGGCGAGCCCGTCAGCGACTTCGGCAAGGGCAACGTCAAGGCCCGCATGCGCATGGTGGCGCAGTACGCCCTGGCGGGCGAGGAGGGGCTGCTCGTGGTCGGCACGGATCACGCCGCCGAGGCCGTCACCGGGTTCTTCACGAAGTACGGCGACGGCGGAGCCGACATCCTGCCCCTCACCGGCCTCACGAAGCGCCAGGGCCGCGCGATGCTGCGCCACCTCGAGGCGCCCGAGCAGCTGCACCAGAAGGTGCCGACCGCGGATCTCCTCGACGAGATTCCCGGCCAGGCCGACGAGGCGAACCTCGGCCTGACGTACCACGACATCGACGCCTACCTCGAGGGCGGGGACATCGACCCCCAAATCGCCGAGCGCATCGAGGCGCGTTTCCTGCAGACGCGCCACAAGCGCGCCGTGCCGGTGTCGATGTTCGACGACTGGTGGATCTGAGCGTCAGCTCTCGGGGCCTGCAGCCTTGAGGCCTTAGGCGCGCGCGTCGTCGAGCGTCGCCGTGGGCGCCGTGTCGGTCGAGCGGACTCCGGCGTCGATGGTGGCCGCGGATTGGTAGCGCTCGTGGTGCTGCTCGGCGACCCAGGCGTCCTGCGCCTCGACCGCGACGACCTCGGGCTCCTGCCGCTGCGTGCGCCAGCGCACCAGGTCGTTCTGGAACTGCTTGCGGGCGCGCGAGGGGCGGCGCTCCCAGTCGAGCATCCGATCACGGAACTCCACGACGGCCGGATCGAGCTGGTAGCCGAAGGTCGCAGAGGCGCGCTTCAGCTCATGCAGCTGGTGGGCCGCCCAGTTCGCGGCCACGTCGGAGCCGCGGATCGGCAACAGTCGCACCAGGATGTCGGCCTGGCCCACGGTGCGGTCGGCCAGGACCTGCTCCTGCGGCGTGAGCGAGTTCCAGACGGAGGCCTCCGTCGCGGCGTCGACGAGTGCGGCGATGGCCGCGGTCTTCGCCTCGCGGTCGCGCTGGGCGACGACGCGGCGGATCGCCGCGGACGCGATCCACGCCGCGAGGAGGCCGGCCGCGAGGACAGCGACGAAGAGCACGATGCCCGCGTACACGGTCGGCCGAGCCGCACTCGAGGTGAGCCAGGAGATGAGATCGTTCCACCACTGCATGAGCGCAGGCTACCCGTGGCGGGCGGCACGTCGTCCGAGGCTCGACGGCGTGGCCGCAACCTCGCGCGCCCCGAACGACGCCGCGATGACGGGCGCGCTCGTCATCGGAAGCACTCCGCGGCATCCGTCGCCGACCAGAATTCCCCGAGCTCCATCGAGCGGATGCCGCCCCCGACGAGCCGTCGGGCGACGTAGCGGTCGGCGTCGTCGTGGCGGCGTCGCTCGATGTGGCCCAGCACCGGCCCGTGCGCGCGGCAGACCCGCCAGAGGCCCGGACCGACGGCCGTGACCGTCAGGCCGGGCACTGGGGAGAGGATGTCGCGTGGCACGGTGAGCTCGGCGTCGGTGCGCACGGTCTCGGTGAGCACAGCTTCGATGAGCACGGTGGCGGGCATGTCGCTCCTCTTCGTCGTGCAGCCGGCCCTGCGTCTGACGCGAGGCTACGGCCGGCCACCGACATCGAGACGCTCCGTGCATGAAGCGGACTCGCCGCCACCGTGCGGCGCGAGGTCAGCCGAGCGCGGTGCCGTGCGCGGCGAAGGGCTCGATCCGGGCGATCTCCTCGGCGTCGAGCGGGGCCGCGTCGAGGGCGGCCACGTTCTGCTCGAGCTGCGCCACGCTGGACGCGCCGATGAGCGCGCTCGCGACGAGCGGCTCGCGGAGCACCCAGGACAGCGCGAGCTGGGCGATGCTCTGCCCGCGTTCCTTCGCGATCGCATCGAGCCCCCGCACCCGCTCGAGGTACTCGTCGCTGATCTTCTCGGCTGACAGGAACCGGCTGGTCGCGGCCCGGGAGTCCGCCGGGACGTCGCCGGAGAGGTAGCGGTCGGTGAGGAGGCCCTGCGCGAGCGGCGAGAAGACGATGCTGGCCGCGCCGACCTCCTCGAGCACGGGGAACAGCCCTTCCTCGATGTGGCGGTCGAACATCGAGTAGCGCGGCTGGTGGATGAGCAGCGGCACCCCCTCGGCCTCGAGGGCGGCCGCGGCGGCGCGCGTCTGCTCGGGCGAGTAGTTCGAGATGCCCACGTAGAGGGCCTTGCCCTGGCGCACCGCGCTCGCGAGCGCGCCCATGGTCTCCTCGACGGGCGTCTCGGGGTCGGGACGGTGGGAGTAGAAGATGTCGACGTAGTCGAGTCCGAGGCGTCCGAGGCTCTGGTCGAGCGACGACAGCAGGTACTTGCGCGAGCCGAAGTCGCCGTACGGGCCGGGCCACATGTCGTACCCGGCCTTCGACGAGACGACGAGCTCGTCGCGGTAGGGCGCGAGGTCGGTCGCGAGCATGCGGCCGAAGTTCTCCTCGGCGCTGCCGGCGGGAGGGCCGTAGTTGTTGGCGAGGTCGAAGTGCGTGATGCCGAGGTCGAACGCCCGGCGCACGATGGCGCGCTGCGTGTCCCACGGGCGGTCGTGGCCGAAGTTGTGCCAGAGGCCGAGCGACAGTGCGGGCAGCTTCAGCCCGCTCCGTCCGACCCGGTTGTAGCGCATGCGATCGTAGCGTTCCGAAGTGGCGACGTAGGTCATCTGACCACTCTATGGCGACGTCTCGTCCTCGACAGGGCCGGCCTGCGGTCCGCTCGCCCCCGATGCATCGACGGCTGACCCGGATGCCGCGTGGGGACGCGATCCTGATGCGACGCGGCATCCGGGGCATGGTCCGGCACGAGCAGCTCCGGATGCCGCGAGCCGTCGATTCGCGGCGGCGCAGACTCCGAGGAGCATGACATGACCGACACCATCACCGTGACCGGCGCGGTGGGCAGCGACCCGCGGGTGCACGTGACCAGCCAAGGACTCGCGATCACCTCGTTCCGGCTCGCGTCGACCCGGCGCTACTTCGACCGGGCGAAGGGCGCCTGGGAGGACGGGGAGACGAACTGGTACACCGTCTCCGGCTTCCGCCAACTCGCGAACAACGCCGCCATCTCCATCCGCAAGGGCGACCGGGTGGTCGTGCACGGACGCCACCGCCTCCGCGCCTGGGACAACGGAGAGAAGTCGGGCACGGCCATCGAGATCGAGGCCGAGGCGATCGGGCACGACCTCACCTGGGGCACCACGGTGCTCACCAAGGTGCGGCGGGAGCCGGCACCCGACACCGAGGCCGGCGGCTCGTCCGAGTCGAACGCGTGGCCCGGCTCCGAAGGCGTGGTGCTGCCGGCCGGTCTTGGATCCGTGGCGGCGGATGAGGGCCTCGACGACCTCGCCGAGGACGACGACATCGACGCCGGCGAGGCGCAGCTGGCGAGTGCCGTGTGAGGGCGTTCGCGACCGCTCGATCCGTGCACCCACCCCATAGACTCGGCTCGGGCGGTCGCACCGCCGGATGAGGGGGAGCGATGGCACGGCGGGTTCCGAGGATCGCGGTCTCGGCGTTGGCCGGGGCCGCGCTGGTTGTCGCCCTCGCCGCCTGCACGGGCACTCCGCCCGACCAGCCCTCCGCGTCGGCCTCGCCGAGCACTCCGGCGACCGTACGACCGACGCCGAGCGCACCGCCGACGCTCAGCCCGCAGCTCTCCGCGTCGGAGAACCTTCCGTACTTCGACGGCGTCAACACCGCGGTCGTCGCCGGCAAGGCCGACGCGGGCGGCCGGGACTTCATCGATGCGCTCGTCGCAGCGGGATTCGACAAGTCGCAGATGGAGGTGACGGCGGACCGCACCAGCGTCGACCTGCAGGCCGACTCGGTGCAGTTCGCGGTGCTGTTCCAGGGCGAGTGCCTCGTGGGTCAGTACGGACCGGCATCCGGCGGCTACCACAGCGCCGTACGGCCGCCGCTCGGCACCGGCGGCTGTCTCGTCGGCGAGACGCGACCCATAGACTGGTAGGCGACATGGCGGATTACATTTACTCGATGGTGCGCGCCCGCAAGGCGGTCGGCGACAAGGTCATTCTCGACGACGTGACGATGGCGTTCCTCCCAGGGGCCAAGATCGGCGTCGTCGGCCCGAACGGTGCCGGAAAGTCCACGATCCTGAAGATCATGGCCGGACTCGACCAGCCCTCCAATGGCGAGGCGAAGCTCACCCCCGGCTACTCCGTCGGCATCCTCATGCAGGAGCCCGTGCTCGACGAGACCAAGACCGTGCTCGAGAACGTCCAGGAGGGCGTCGGGCCGATCAAGGCGAAGGTCGACCGCTTCAACGAGATCTCGCTCGCGATGGCCGAGCCCGACGCCGACTTCGACGCGCTGCTCGCCGAGATGGGCACGCTGCAGGAGGCGATCGACGCCGCCGACGCGTGGGACCTCGACTCACAGCTCGAGCAGGCGATGGACGCGCTGCGCTGCCCGCCGGGCGACGAGCAGGTGTCCGTGCTCTCGGGCGGTGAGAAGCGCCGCGTGGCGCTCTGCAAGC
The DNA here is from genome assembly GCF_031456545.1 of Agromyces sp. 3263. NCBI lineage: Bacteria > Bacillati > Actinomycetota > Actinomycetes > Micrococcales > Microbacteriaceae > Agromyces > Agromyces sp. 3263. Next base: position 624,263 of record NZ_JAVDUV010000002.1, on the reverse strand, counting down.
TCCTGCTGCAGAAGCCCGACCTGCTTCTGCTCGACGAGCCCACCAACCACCTCGACGCCGAGAGCGTGCTCTGGCTCGAGCAGCACCTCGCGAAGTACCCCGGCGCCGTGCTGGCCGTCACCCACGACCGGTACTTCCTCGACCACGTCGCGGAGTGGATCTGCGAGGTCGACCGCGGCCGGCTCTACCCCTACGAGGGCAACTACTCGACCTACCTCGAGAAGAAGCAGGAGCGACTCACCGTCCAGGGCAAGAAGGACGCGAAGCTGGCCAAGCGCCTGGCCGACGAGCTCGACTGGGTCCGCTCGAACGCGAAGGGCCGCCAGGCGAAGTCGAAGGCGCGCCTCGCCCGCTACGAGGAGATGGCAGCCGAGGCCGATCGCACGCGCAAGCTCGACTTCGAGGAGATCCAGATCCCGCCGGGCCCGCGCCTGGGCGACATCGTCCTCGAGGCGAAGAGCCTGAAGAAGGGGTTCGGCGACCGCGTGCTCATCGAGGGCCTCAGCTTCACGCTCCCGCGCAACGGCATCGTCGGCATCATCGGCCCGAACGGCGTCGGCAAGTCCACGCTCTTCAAGACGATCGTCGGCATGGAACCGCTCGACGACGGCAAGCTGAAGGTCGGCGAGACCGTCAAGATCTCCTATGTCGACCAGTCGCGTGGCGGCATCGACCCGAACAAGACGCTCTGGGAGGTCGTGTCCGACGGGCTCGACTACATCCAAGTCGGCAAGACCGAGGTGCCGAGCCGCGCCTATGTCTCGACCTTCGGCTTCAAGGGCCCCGACCAGCAGAAGCGGGCCGGCATCCTCTCGGGCGGTGAGCGCAACCGGCTGAACCTCGCCCTGACGCTCAAGCAGGGCGGCAACCTCCTCTTGCTCGACGAGCCCACGAACGACCTCGACGTCGAGACGCTCTCGAGCCTCGAGAACGCACTGCTCGAGTTCCCGGGCTGCGCCGTCGTGATCACCCACGACCGGTGGTTCCTCGACCGCATCGCGACGCACATCCTCGCCTACGAGGGCACCGAGGAGAACCCGTCGTACTGGCACTGGTTCGAGGGCAACTTCGAGGCGTACGAGGCGAACAAGATCGAGCGCCTCGGCGCGGATGCCGCGAAGCCGCACCGTTCCGCCTACCGCAAGCTCACGAGGGACTGACGTGCGGCTGCACGTGCCGACGCCGCTGCGGTGGTCCGATCTCGACGCGTACGGCCACGTGAACAACGCCCGGATGCTGAGCCTCCTCGAGGAGGCCCGCATCCAGGCGTTCTGGGTGAGCACCGACACGCCCGAGCATGCGGTCGGCGCCTCGACCGCGGTCATCGACGCCTCACCCGGCGCGAGCACGATCACGCTCATCGCCCGGCAGGAGGTCGAGTACCTCGCGCCGATCCCGTATCAGCGCCAGCCGCTCGACGTCGAACTCTGGATCGGCCACATGGGCGGTGCGAGCCTCGACGTCTGCTACGAGGTGTTCTCACCAGACGGCGTCGAGCCGCGGGTGCTCTACACCCGGGCCATCACGACGATCGTGCTGGTCGACACCGAGACCGAGCGTCCGCGTCGCATCTCCGACCGCGAGCGAGCGGCGTGGGAGCCCTACTTGGGCGAGCCGCTCGCGTTCCGTCGTCGCTGACCTCAGCGGTCGAGCGGCACGTCGCTGTACGAGCCCTCCCACACGGCGCGGCTGCCCGACTCGCCGATCTGCACGATCGTCCACGTCGCGCCCGCCGTCGCGGCCACCGCGGCGATGGTCAGCACGACCCCCACGGCGACGCGGATGGCGCGCGACGGGCGGCGCGGCGCGGCATCCGTCGCCTGTGAGGCAGCCAGTCGTTCGACGACGGCCCACGCCGCGATGAGCACCGCCACGACGAGCAGTGCCCAGAGCCACGGCACGATGTCCTCGCCCTGCGTCGTGTGCTCGGCGATCAGCGGCGCAGCAGGCACGCGAGCCTGCAGCCACTCGCCGGCCTCGATCGTCACGAGGCCGAGCGGCAGGAGCAGGGCCGCCGCGACGAGCACCGGGATCCAGAGCACGCGACGCGCAGCGGGCCAGGCGGCGATCACGATGAGCGACAGGCCGACCAGCGGTGTGAGCACGATGACGGCGTGCACGAGCAGCACGTGCAGGGGCAACCCCGCGAACGTGTACTCCACGTCAGGAGGCCGCGACGATGCGGTCGCCCGAGACCGCGACGGGGATCGCGGGAAGCGGCTCCAGCGCGGGACCGTTGAGCACGTCGCCCGTGGCGGCGTCGAACTTCGACCCGTGGCAGGGGCAGTCGAACTCATCGCCGGAAGCGGCCACGATGCAGCCCTGGTGCGTGCACACCGCGCTGAACGCCACGACCTGACCTGCGGTCGGCTGCGCGATGAGGGCGGGCTCCCCGTTGATGGTGGCATCGATGCTGCCGCCGACCGGCACGTCGGCAAGGGCCGCGATGTCCTCACCGACGGCGGGCGCGTCTGGGGCGCCGGTCGTTCCGGTCACCGGCTCGTCGGTCACGCTCGGCGCCGCCGATGTCGGCTTCGACGAGCTGGCATCGGGATCGCCGGGAGCACACGCCGCGAGCGCAAGCACGCCGCCGAGCGCTCCGGTCGATCCGACGGTCAGGACGGTGCGCCGGGTGAGGTGTGAGGACGTCGTCATGGCCTGCTCCTTCGTTCGGTCGAGTGACTCGGGCGTCAGCCGCGCGGGTCGGACTCGGGGACACGGATCATGCCCTCCTGGGCGACGCTCGCGATCAGCACGCCGTCGCGCGTGTAGATCCGGCCGAGCGAGAGCCCGCGTCCGCCACTGGCCGAGGGCGACTCCTGCGTGTACAGCAGCCATTCGTCGACCCGCGCGTCGCGGTGCCACCACATCGCGTGGTCCAGGCTCGCCACCTTCAGGCCGGGAGTGGCCCAGGCCACGCCGTGCGCCCGCAGCACCGGCTCGAGGATCGTGTAGTCGCTCGCGTAGGCGAGAGCGGCGCGGTGCTGCTTCGGGTCGTCGGAGAGGGTGCCGACCGCCTTCATCCACACGGCCTGGCGCGGCACGCGGTCGCCGTCGACCCTGAGGTACACGGGAGACGGGATGTGGCGCACGTCGAACGCCCGCTCGCTCGACCAGTATCGCGCGACGTCGTGGTCGACGTGGCCGAGCACGTCGGCGGTCGACGGCAGCGATTCGGGCTCGGGGAGGTCGTGCGGCATGTCGACCTGGTGCTCGACGCCGTCGTCGTGCGTCTGGAACGAGGCGATGAGCGACAGGATCGGCTCGCCGTGCTGGTACGCCTGCGTGCGGCGCGTCGAGAACGACCGCCCGTCGTGGATGCGGTCGACGGAGAAGGTGATCGGGTGCTGCACGTCGCCGGGCCGCAGGAAGTAGCCGTGCATCGAATGCACGGTGCGGTCGGACGGCACGGTGTGCATGGCGGCCACGATGGACTGAGCGAGCACCTGCCCGCCGAAGACCCGGCCGAGCGGCATCCACTGCGACGGCCCCGTGAAGATGTCCTCGGTGGTGCGGGCGCCCGTGTCGGTGAGGTTGAGGGTGCTCAGCAGGCCGTCGATGGGACCGTTCATCGTTCCTCCGTGTCATGGGGGCGGCCGCGGGACGACGCCGAAGACGCCGACGTCAGGGGGCGCCGGCGCTCCCTTGGTAGTTTAGACAGCAGATGGTTCAACAACTCACGCTCGCCGACAGCCTGTCGCTCGGTGACCTGCACACCTACCTGCAGCGCGCCGGGCGCGTCGAGGACGGTTCGGTGCGCCTCGTCGCCGGTTCCGGCATCCTCGCGGTCTACACGGCGATCCTGTATCCGCGCGGCATCCTCGACGAGAGCCCGACGGTCCTCGGGCTGCGCACCTTCGCCCTCTTCGAGACCGAGGACTTCGACGTGGTCGTGCCGATGCGGTCGCTCGTCGAGCGCATCGTTCGCGCACGCTCCGAACTCGCGGACGACGACGAATCGCGTCCGGTCACGATGACCCGGCCGCCCGAGGTGAACACGGTCACGTGGGCGGGCATCTCACCGCCCAGGGGTGGCTGGCGCCCCCTCGGCGAGACGGATGCCGCGACCCTCGAGGCCGCCGCACGCGCGGGCATCGACGAGGTCGCGACGGCCATCCCCGAGGGCACCGGCGAGCAGCTGGTGCAGCGCGTGCGCTCCGAGGTGTGGGGACGTGGCGTGCAGGGACTCGAGTACGTGCCCGCCGGTGCGGCATTCGGTGCTTACAGCCTCGGGTTCCTCGGCGACGACCCGGTGCGGCTCTTCGAGACGGGCCCGTGGACGCGCCTCACGTCGCGGCGCGGGCACGTGCTCGTGCGGCGCAAGCCCTGGACGCTCAAGGCGTAGGCGCGCCGCCGCCGCTCAGCCCCGGGCGATCGCGCGCCCGGCCGCACGACCCGTGAAGAGGCATCCGCCGAGGAAGGTGCCCTCGAGCGCGCGATACCCGTGCACGCCGCCGCCGCCGAACCCTGCGGCCTCGCCGACCGCGTAGAGCCCGGGCACGACCGTGCCGTCGGATGCGAGGGCCCGCGAATCGAGGTCGGTCTGGATGCCGCCGAGGCTCTTGCGCGTGAGCACGTGCAGCTTCACGGCGATGAGCGGGCCCGCCTTCGGATCGAGGATCCGGTGGGGCGTCGCCACCCGGATGAGCTTGTCGCCCCGGTACTTGCGGGCCCCTCGCACGGCGGTGAGCTGCAGGTCCTTCGAGAACTCGTTCTCGAGCTCGCGGTCGCGCGCCACGATCTCGCGCTCGATGTTGTCGGTGTCGATCGGCACGTCGGGGGAGAGCGCACGCATGCCGTCGAAGAGCTCGGGCAGGGTGTCGGCGACCACGAAGTCCACGCCGTGCTGCTTGAACGCCTCCACGGGGCCCGGAGCGCCCGAGCCGAGCCGGTCGGCGAGCAGCTTCAGGTCCTTGCCGGTGAGGTCGGGGTTCTGCTCGCTGCCCGACAGCGCGAACTCCTTCTCGATGATCTTCTGCGTCAGCACGAACCACGAGTGGGCGTGGCCGGTGGCCACGATGTGCTCCAGCGTGCCGAGGGTGTCGAAGCCGGGGAAGAGCGGCACGGGCAGGCGGCGGCCCTCGGCGTCGAACCACAGCGACGAGGGACCGGGCAGGATACGGATGCCATGCATGGGCCACACCGGATCCCAGTTCGTGATGCCCTCGGTGTAGTGCCACATGCGGTCGCCGTTGACGAGCCGGGCGCCCGCGCGCTCGGCGATGGGCAGCATCCGGCCGTCGACATGCGTGGGAACCCCCGAGAGCAGGCTCTCGGGCGCGACGCCCATGCGCTCGGGCCAGAACTCCCGTACCAGGTCGTGATTGCCGCCGATGCCACCGGATGCCACGACCACGGCCGGCGCCCGCAGGTCGAAGTCGCCGACGACCTCGCGGTTGCTCGGCTCGCCGCGCCCGGCGGCGTCGGGGGCGAGCACGGCCCCTCGGACGCCCACCACGACGCCCGACTCGACGACGACCTCGTCGACACGGTGCCGGTGCCGGAACTCGACGAGTCCGGCCGCAGCCCCGGCCTGCACCCGGGCGATGAACGGCGCGAGCACGCCGGGCCCGGTGCCCCACGTGATGTGGAAGCGGGGAACCGAGTTGCCGTGGCCGATGGCGTTGTAGCCGCCGCGCTCGGCCCAGCCGACGACCGGGAAGAACCGGACGCCCTTCTCATGCAGCCACGCGCGCTTCTCGCCGGCCGCGAACTCGACATACGCCTCGGCCCAGCGCCGGCCCCACTCGTCCTCCTCGCGGTCGAATCCGGCCGTGCCCGACCAGTCCTGCTTCGCCAGCTCAAGGGAGTCCTTCACTCCCATCCGACGCTGCTCGGGCGAATCGACGAGGAAGAGTCCGCCGAACGACCAGTGCGCCTGCCCGCCGAGGCTCGCCTCAGGCTCCTGCTCGACGATCACCACGCGCTTGCCCGCGTCGACCAGTTCGGCCGCGGCGACGAGGCCCGAGAGGCCCGCACCGACGATGATCGCGTCGGGCTCGTGCATCGAGTACCGGGACGCGGGTGATGCGGGGGATGAGGGCGCGGGGGTGGCGGCCACGTGGACTCCTTCGTCTGGGTGGTGCGGGGTGGGTGGGGCGTTCAGTCCTCGAAGGTGTTGACCATCGCGAACGCGGCGCGCTGCAGGTAGTCCCAGAGCGTCTCCTCGGCGAGCGGCGGCAGGTCGAGGGAGTCGACCGCCGCGCGCATGTGCGCGAGCCAGCGGTCGCGCGCGTCGGGGTTCACCTTGAACGGGAGGTGGCGCATGCGCAGGCGCGGGTGCCCGCGCTGCTCGCTGTACGTGCCGGGACCGCCCCAGTACTGCTCGAGGAACATGGTGAGCCGTTCGGCGGCCGGCCCGAGGTCCTCCTCGGGGTACATCGGCCGGAGCACGGGATCGTCGGCGACGCCGCGGTAGAACTCGGCGACGAGCCGCTCGAACGTGGCGCGACCGCCGACGGTCTCGTAGAACGAGGGTCCGAGCGCCGGGCCGTGCTCGCTGCCGCGCAGCGGCACGCCCGCCGGCTGCACGGGCCCGGATGCCGCGGGGTTCGCCTGGTCGGTCACTCGGCGCCTCCCGTGGTCGGCGGCTTCGGGGCGCGGGGGGCGCGGGGAACCTTCGGCTTCGTGGCGATCGCCGTGCGCGAGGCATCCGTCGTCACCACGCTGCTGGGCCCGGTCCTCGGGGGCTTCGCGCCCTTGACCCGGGTCGCGCCGTCGAAGCCGCTGAGCACGACGCTCGAGAGGCTCGGGAGTGTCACGCCCATGGCGTCCATCGCGTGCTTCAGGCGGGTGCGGAGCTCGCGGGCCACGTCGTCCTTCGACGACGTGCGCACCTTCATGACGATGCGGATGACCATCGCCTCATCGGAGATCGACTCGAGGCCCCAGATCTCGGGCTTCTCGAGTACGCGCGAACGCCACTTGCCCGACTGTGCGAGCTCGGTGGCGGTGCGGAGCATCTCGCTCTCGACGGCTTCCACGTCGGCATCGTACGGCACCGCGAGGTCGAGGATGACCCGCGCCCAGCCCTGGGACATGTTGCCGACTCTGAGGATCTCGCCGTTGCGCACGAACCAGAGCGTGCCGTTCACGTCGCGCACCGTCGTGACGCGGATGCGCACCTCCTCGACGATGCCGGTCGCGGGGCCGAGGTCGACGACGTCGCCGACGCCGAGCTGGTCCTCCACGACCATGAAGATGCCGTTCAGCGCGTCCTTCACGATGTTCTGCGCGCCGAAGCCGAGGCCGGCGCCGATCGCTGCGGAGAGCAGCGCGAAGGAGCCGAGGATGGAGGGGTCGATGGTGCTCACGATCATGAGCGTGACGACGATGAACAGCGTCACGTTCACGATGTTCGTGAGCACGGTGCCGAGCGTGCGGGTGCGCTGCACGACGCGCACGGCGGCGAGCGGCGACGCCTGCAGGGCCTGCGTGTCGGTGACGTCCTGCTTCTTCTTGACGCCCGACACCACGCGGTTCACGGTGCGGTCGATGACGAAGTGGAGGATCCATCGGATGAGGAACGCGATCGCGATGATGAACAGGATCGCGATGAGCTTGCCGACGATGACGTCCCAGTTGTCGGCCCAGAACTGCGCCACGCCCGCCCAGAAGTTGCCGCTGAGCGGGGTCTCGTCGGCAGGGTCGGTGGGGGTCTCTGCGGCTCGGAACATGGTGAGAGAGTCTACTGAGCCGCGCCCGAGAGCATGCTGGCATCGCACGCGCGAGCCGCCAGCGCACGCTCGAGCTCATCGAGCTGCTCGGAGACGAGCCGGTGCAACGGCGCCGGCGACACGTTCGCGGCGAGCCACTCGCGGGCCATGGCGGCGAGCTCCTCGTCGACGAGCGGCGACGGGAAGAGCCGCGACACGATGAGCGAGGCCATCGTGAAGCTCCGCTCCGACCAGGTGCGCTGGAGCATCTCGAAGTAGGCGGTGGCGGTCGTGGCGAGCAGCTCGGGTGCCGTCGTGCGACGCCATCCCTCGGCGATGGCGCGGGCGAGGTCGTTCGAGAGGCTCGCGTCGGTCGCGACGCGACGCCACGCGGCATCCTTCACCGCCTGGTCGGGGCGAGCCGCACGGGCGGTCTCCGCGAGCTGGCGGCCCTTGGCGGTCTCGTCGAGCGCGAGCGCCGCGTCGATCTCCTCGTCGGATGCCGCGCCGAGGGCCGAGCGCGCGATCACGAGCTCCCACCGCAGGTCGAGGTCGACGTCGAGCCCGGGCAGCTTGATGGAGCCGTCCAGGAGGCTGCCGAGCACGTCGGCGTGGGCCTGCGTCGCCGCAAGCCGGGTGAACGCCTTCACGAACTGCAGCTGGGTGTCGCTGCCCGCCTGCGCGAGCTCCGCGAGCGCCCACACCGCGTCGCCCGTCTCGGCCGCGATCCGCTCGCGGTGCTCGTCGGCCAGGTAGCGGCCGACGGCGAGCTCGAGTCGGGAGAGGGCGAGGCCCCGCGCGGCGGATTGCGTCTCGTGGCCGACGCTGCCGAGCACGAGCCGCACGAACTCGCTCGCGGGCAGTTCGGCGTCGCGCACCGCATCCCACGCCGAGCCGAGAACGACCGCCCGCGCGACGGGGTCGGCGAGTTCAGCCAGGCCCGCGATCGCGGCGGCGAAGGAGGCATCGTCGAGCCGCACCTTCGCGTAGGTGAGGTCGTCGTCGTTCACGAGCAGCAGGTCGGGGCGCTGGACGCCCACGAGGTCGGGAACGTCGGTGACGGCGCCGTCGACGTCGAGCTCGAGGCGGTGCGTGCGCACGAGGGCGCCGTGCTCGTCGGCGGAATAGCAGCCGATCGCGACACGATGCGGGCGGAGGGTCGGATGTGCCGCCGCCGCGGTCTGCTCGATGCGCGCCGCGGTGATCGTGCCCGCGGCATCCGTCTCGACGATCGCTCGCAGGGTGTTCACGCCGGCGGTCTCGAGCCAGAGCTCGGACCACCGGGTGAGGTCCCGCCCGCTCGCCCGCTCGAGCTCGTCGAGGAGGTCGCGCAGGGTGGCGTTGCCACCGCCGTGCGCCGTCAGGTAGGCGCCGACGCCCCGCTGGAACGCCTCGAGGCCGACCCACGCGACGAGCTGCTTCAAGACCGAGGCGCCCTTGTCGTACGTGATGGCGTCGAAGTTCACCTCGACGTCGCCGAGGTCGCGGATCTCGGCGACGATCGGGTGCGTCGAGGGAAGCTGGTCCTGCTCGGCCGCGTGGGTCTTCTCGTCGCTCGCGAACGTCGCCCAGACGCCCGTGAACTCCGTGACCTGCGACGTGGCCAGCGTCGACGCCCACGTGGCGAACGACTCGTTCAACCAGAGGTCGTTCCACCAGCGCATGGTCACCGAGTTGCCGAACCACATGTGGCTGAGCTCGTGCAGCACCACGATGGCGCGCTGCTCGCGCCGGGCGTCCGAGACGCGCGACCGGAACAGGTAGCCCTCGTTGAACGTGACGGCGCCGACGTTCTCCATGGCGCCCCAGTTGTACTCGGGCACGAAGACCTGGTCGTACTTGCCGAAGGGATAGGGGACGCCGAAGGCCCGTTCGTAGAACGCGAGTCCCGCCTGCACCGTCTCGAACATGACGTCGGGCTCGGCGTACTGCGCGAGCGAGGCGCGGGTGAAGAGGCCGAGCGGAACGTCGCGGCCGTCGATGCTGCGAGCCGCGCCGCGCCAGGCCGCATACGGGCCGGCGATGATGGCGACGATGTAGCTCGAGATGACCGGGCCGGTCTCGAACGCCCACGTCGCGGTCGTGCCGTCAGTGCCTGCCGGCACCGGGTCGGGCGTGGGCGCGTTGCTCAGCACCTGCCACGCGGCGGGCGCCGTGATGGTGAACCGCACCGACGCCTTGAGATCGGGCTGGTCGAAGACGGCGTAGACCCGGTTCGCCTCGGCCACCGCGAACTCGGTGTAGAGGTACACGGCTTCGTCGACGGGATCGACGAAGCGGTGCAGGCCCTCGCCGGTGTTCGAATAGGCGCGCGTCGACCGCACCACGAGCTCGTTCTGCGCCTCGAGGGCGACGAGGCGGATGCGGTCGCCGTCGATGACCGCTGCCGGGTCGAGCGGCCGATCGTTCAGCACGAGCTCGTGCACCTCGAGGGTTGTCGACTCGATGAAGGTGGACGCGCCGGGCGTCGCGCCGAACCGCACCACCGTGGTGGACCGGAACGTTCCGCCGTCGCCCGTGAGGTCGAGGTCGACCTCGTAGCTCGGCGCGTGCACGATGCCGACGCGCTCCTCTGCCTCGAGTCGGGTGAGGTGTGCAGCTGCCATCGATGGGCCCTCCGTGTCGGTGTGCCCAGACAGCCTACCGACGCTCGGGGGATGTTCCTGGCCCGCTGAGGAGCCCGTGCTCGTAGGCGAGGATGACAAGGTGCACGCGGTCGCGGGCGTCGAGCTTCTGCAGGATGCGTCCGACGTGCGTCTTCACCGTCGATTCGGAGAGGAAGAACCTCGATGCGAGCTCGCTGTTGTTGAGGCCCTCGGCGATGGCGACGAGGATCTCGCGTTCTCGGGGTGACAGCCGGTCGAACAGCTCGGCTCGCGCATCGGCGGCTCCCGAAGCCGGGAGGTCGGCGGCGAACAGCTCGATCATCCGGCGGGTGACGCGGGGCGCGAGCGCGGCCTCGCCGGCGTGCACCGTGCGGATCGCGGTGGTCAGCTCCTGCGGCCGGGCATCCTTCAGGAGGAAGCCGCTGGCGCCCGCCCGGATCGCCGCGAACGCGTACTCGTCGAGGTCGAAGGTGGTGAGCACGATGACCCGCGGCGAGGCGGGCCCCGCGGTCACCTCGGCGGTGGCGGCGATGCCGTCGACCCCGGGCATGCGCACGTCCATGAGCATCACGTCGATGGGCGTCGACCGTGCCAGCTCGATGGCGGCGGCACCGTCTCCGGCTTCGCCGACCACGACGAGGTCGGGTTCCGCGTCGAGCACCATCCGGAATCCGGTGCGCACGAGCGCCTGGTCGTCGACGATGGCGACGCGGATGTCCCACCGGTCGTCCGTCACGCCGGGTCCTCCGTCCGTGCCGCCGCGTCCACGGCGGCATCGGTGGAACGTCGGTCATACGCCGCCTCCAGCGTCGCGTGCAGCGTCGCGTGCATGCGCCAGCCGCCGGTCGACCGTGGGCCCGCATCGAGGGTGCCGCCGTAGAGCCCGACCCGCTCGCGAAGGCCGGGCAAGCCCCGACCGGAGCCGACGATCCCGGGCATGCCGTGGGCGTGGCCGTCGTCCTCCACGACCACCTCGACCGCGTCGTCGCCGTGGACGATTCGGACGTCGACCTGCTGCGCGCCGTCGGCGTGCCGCAGCGCGTTCGTGAGGCCCTCCTGCACGAGCCGGTAGACCGCGAGCTCGAGCGTCGGCTCCGTGATCGGCGCACCGGCGGTGGTGAGGCGCACGGGCAGGCCGGCGTCGCGGAAACCATCGACGAGCGCCGGGATCGCATCGACGCCGGGCTGCGGCGCCCGATCGGCGGAGCCGGCGGCATCCGTCGGCCCCTCGAGCACGCCCAGCATGCGACGCATCTCGCCGAGCGCGTCGCGGCCGGCCTCCGCGACGTGACGCATCGTCGCCGCAGCGCGCTCGGGGTCCTTCGGGGCGGTCGCCGCCGATCCCTCCGCGAGCGTGATCATGACGGTGAGCCCGTGCGACACGATGTCGTGCATCTCCCGGGCGATGCGGGCGCGCTCCGCTGCGGCGGCGAGCTGCGACTGCTGATCGCGCTCTCGGGCCAGGTCGTGCGCACGGGCGATCAGCGCGTCCAGGTAGCGCCGCCGATTGCCGACCGTGACACCGATGAGGGTCGCCAGGAGCATGAGCACGGCGAAGGAGAGCGCGGCGCTCAACGCGTCGCCGTCGAGCGGCACCACCCCGGCGGCCCGCCTGATCGCCGCCGACAGGTAGGCCGCCGCCGCGCCCACCGCCGCGGATGTGCCGAAGCCGATCCATGCCGCACGAGAGGTGCCGTAGACGGCGAGCCCGTAGAGGGCGAGGAGGATGGCGACCACGTCGACCGAAGGAGCCCAGATCGAGGCGAGGCAGGCCAGCCAGGCGAGGGCGAGCACCAGCCTCGGATGAGTCCGCCGGGCGACGAGCAGGCCGAGGCTCGCGGCCAGCGCCGCAGCCGCGATCGCGACGGCCAGCCCCGGCGGCAACTGCTGCTGGGCCGCCGAGACGATCGTGATGACGATGGTGGGAACGCCGTAGACCCCGGCGATGAGACCGTCGACGAGTCGCGGATGCCGCGCCCAGTACCGTCGGGCGACCCCCGGCGCTCGCGGCAGACGCAGCTCGCCCCCGGCCACCGGGTCCTGGTGGTCGGGGGCGGGCCGTGACGCGGTCATGGACAGGACTCTACGCGTCGCGTTTCGTGAGCGTCGTGGCGGCGCCGATGCCGGCGGCGGCCACCCATCCGAGCACGATGGCGAGGTTCAGCCAGACGCCGAAGCCGTCGGCGGTCGCCTCCGCCGTCGTGGAGGTGAACGAGTTCATGCCGGCGATCGAGATCAGGTACGGCACGAGGTCCTGCGCCCAGTCGGCGGGGATCATCTGCAGCACCGTGGGGAGGAGGAGCAGGATGCCGAGGACGGCGGCGATGCCGCCCGCGCTGCTGCGCAGGATCGTGCCGACGCCGAGCGCGAAGAGGGACACGAGCGACAGGTAGAGCGCGCCGCCGAGCAGCGGGAGGAACACCGCGGGGTCGACGAGGCTCGCCGACACGTCGATGCCGGCGAAGACCGCCGATGACACCGCGAACGCGCTGAAGGTCGCGATCACGCCGACCACGAAGGTCGCCGCGCCCAGGATCACGGCCTTGGCGGCGAGCGCCGGCAGTCGCCGGGGCACCGCGGTGAGCGTCGAGCGGATCATTCCGGTGGAGTACTCGCCGCTGATCACGAGCACGCCGAGCACCGCCGCGACGAGCTGCCCGAAGTACACGCCGAACACCGAGGCGTCGACGACGAAGCTCGCCTGCTGGTCGGCCGGTGCGGACGCGGCATCCGCACCGCCGCTCATGCCGTTGACCATGCTGAGCGACATGAGCAGGGCCATGCCGAGCGAGATGGCGACGACGAGCCCATACGACCAGACCGTCGAGCGGAGGCTGCGGAGCTTGATCCACTCGGAACGGAGCACGCCTCCGAACGTCAGGCCGGTCGTGGGGTCGGCCGGCGTCGAGCCGGTCCGAGTCGGTGCGGTGATGGTGATCATCGGAGTGCCTCCGTGCGGTATTCGACGGCGTCGGCGGTGAGGGCCATATAGGCCTCCTCGAGCGACGCGCTCTTGGGGGTGAGTTCATGGATGGCGAGGGCGTGCGCGGCGGCGAGGTCTCCGATGCCGGCTGCTTCGATGCCGGTCACCTCGAGGAGGCCGGCCTCCGACCGCACGACCGTGACGCCCGGGCCGGCGAGCAGGTCGGCCAGGCGCGACGCGTGCGGCGAGCGCACCTGCACGCGGGGACTCGTGCCGTTCGCGATGACGTCGGCGACGGGGGCATCCGTGATGATGCGGCCCTTGCCGACGACGATGAGGTGGTCGGCGGTCATCGCCATCTCGCTCATCAGGTGCGAGGAGAGGAAGACGGTGCGGCCCTCGCCCGCGAGATGGCGCACGAGGCGCCGCACCCACAGGACACCCTCGGGGTCGAGCCCGTTCACGGGTTCGTCGAGGAGCAGCGTCGCCGGATCGCCGAGGAGCGCCGCGGCGATGCCGAGCCGCTGGCCCATGCCGAGCGAGAAGCCGCCCACGCGCTTGCGCGCGACCGACTCGAGCCCGGTCAGCTCGATGACCTCGCGCACACGCCGGCGACCGATGCCGTGCGTGGCGGCCATGGCGAGCAGGTGGTTCTCGGCGGTTCGGCCCGTGTGCACGGCCTTCGCGTCGAGGAGGGCGCCGACCTCGTGGAGCGGGGCGCGGTGCTCCGCGAAGGGCCGGCCGTTGACCGTGACCGATCCGCCCGTCGGCCGGTCGAGGCCCACGATCATGCGCATCGTGGTCGACTTGCCGGCGCCGTTCGGGCCGAGGAACCCGGTGACGCGGCCCGGGTGGACGGTGAAGTGGAGGTCGTCGACGGCGGTCTTCGCCCCGAATCGCTTGGTGAGTCCTGCTGCAGTGATCATGCCTCGACGCTACGGATGCCGCGCCGGGCACGCATCGGCCCCGGGAACGGTTCCGGGGCGGCGGCAGTGGTACCGGAGTACCACCGCCACCGCCCCGGAAGCCGGAACGGGGAGCGCTACGCGTCCTGCGCGTCACGCTCCTGCGCGACGAGGGCGCGGTCGACGCCGGCGAGGCGCTCGATCACGAGGCGCCGCAGCGCGGGCACGTCGGGGTGCGCGTCGAGCCAGGCGCGGCTCGCGTCCGCGAGGGCGCGGTTCGCGAGCGGCGACGGGTAGAGCCCGTCGACGAGCTTCTCGGCGATCGCGTAGCTGCGCTCCTCCCAGATGCGCTCGAGCATGGCGAAGTACCGCTCCACGAACGCCTCGAGCAGCGCGGCGTCGTTCGCACGGAGGAAGCCCTCGGCCGTCTCGCGCACCACCGTGTTGGTCGCGGTGTCGACGTCGACGAGCGACGCCCACGCGCGCTCCTTGCCCTCGATCGTCTGGATCGCGGCGCGGGCGTGCGCGGCGGACTGCTGTCCGGTGGCGGTGTTGTCGCCGGCCAGGCGCTCGTCGATCTCGGCGTCGCCGGCACGACCGGCGGCCACGAGCGCGATGAGCAGCTCCCAGCCGAGGTCGGTGTCGATCTCCAGGCCGTCGAGCTCGAGCGAGCCGTCGTACAGTGCGGCGAGCTCGTCGACGTGCGAGCCGGCCTCGGCGATCGCGGCGAAGTTCATGACGAACTGGAACTGGGCATCGCTGCCGCCCTCGGCCTCCTGCGCGAGGCGCCAGAAGCCGTCGGCCAGGGACCGGCGGGCGTCGGCACGACGCTCGGGCGCGACGTAGGCGCTCGCGGCGAGCACGGCGTTCGCGAGCACGATGCGCAGCGTCGTGGACTCGGTCTCACTGGCGATGTTGCCGAGCACGAGGGCGAGGTAGTCGCTCGCCCGGGTCTCGCCGTCGCGCGTGGCATCCCACACCGAGCTCCAGACCAGGGCGCGCGCGAGCGGGCTCTCGATCTCGGACAGGTTCGCGAGGGCGACGCCGTGCGAGGCCTCGTCGAGGCGGATCTTCGCGTAGGCGAGGTCGTCATCGTTGAGGAGCACGAGGTCGGGGCGGCGCAGGCCGACGAGCTCCGCGACCTCCGTGCGCTCGCCGTCGACGTCGAGCTCGACGCGGTGGTCGCGCACGAGCTTGCCTTCGCTGAGGTTGTAGAAGCCGATGGCCAGCCGGTGCGGACGGATCGTCGGGTGCTCCTCGGTCGCCGACTGGAGCACCGCGAACGACGAGATGACGCCGTCGTCGTCGGTCTCGATGGCCGGACGCAGCGTGTTCACCCCTGCCGTCTCGAGCCAGAGCCCGGACCAGTCGGACAGGTCGCGGCCGCTCGCCGTCTCGAGCTCGGCGAGCAGGTCGGCGAGGGTCGTGTTGCCCCAGGCGTGCTTCTGGAAGTACGCCGAGACGCCCTGGAAGAACGCGTCGACGCCCACCCAGGCCACGAGCTGCTTCAGCACCGAGCCGCCCTTGGCGTAGGTGATGCCGTCGAAGTTGACGAGCACGTCCTCGAGGTCGTTGATCGTCGCGACCACCGGGTGGGTCGAGGGCAGCTGGTCCTGGCGGTACGCCCAGCTCTTCTCCATCGAGTTGAACGTCGTCCATGCCTCGGTCCACTCGGTCGCCTCGGCGGTGGCGATGGTCGACGCCCACTCCGCGAAGGACTCGTTGAGCCAGAGGTCGTTCCACCACTTCATGGTGACGAGGTCGCCGAACCACATGTGCGCGAGCTCGTGCAGGATCGTGACGACGCGGCGCTCACGCACGGCGTCCGTGACCTTCGAGCGGAACACGTAGAACTCGGTGAACGTCACCGCGCCCGCATTCTCCATGGCGCCCGCGTTGTACTCGGGCACGAACAGCTGGTCGTACTTCGCGAACGGGTAGGGCACGCCGAACTTCGCTTCGAAGTACTCGAAGCCCTGCTTGGTCTTCTCGAAGATGTAGTCGGCGTCGAGGAACTGCGAGAGGCTCTTGCGGCTGAAGACGCCGAGCGGGATGGTGCGGCCGTCGGCCGAGGTGAGCTCGTCGCGCACGACCGCATACGGGCCGGCGATGAGCGCCGTGATGTAGCTCGAGATGCGGGGGGTGGGCTCGAACGCCCAGGTCTTCGCGCCCTCGTGGGCGTCGACGGGCTCGGGCGTGGGGGAGTTCGACACGACCTCCCAGTGCGCCGGCGCCGTCACCGTGAAGCGGAACGAGGCCTTGAGGTCGGGCTGCTCGAACACGGCGAACATGCGTCGGGAGTCGGGCACCTCGAACTGGGTGTAGAGGTAGGCCTCGTCGTCCACGGGGTCGACGAAGCGGTGCAGGCCCTCGCCCGTGTGCATGTAGCGGCCGTCGGCGACGACCACGAGCTCGTTCTCGGCCGCGAGGCCCGACAGCTCGATGCGAACGCCGTCGCTGACCTCGGCCGGATCGAGCGCGACGCCGTTCAGCGTCACCGAGTGCACCTCGGCCGTGATGGCGTCGATGAACGTCGAAGCACCCTCGGTCGCGGCGAAGCGCACCGTCGTCCGGCTGAGGAACACCTCCGGACCGGTGGTCACATCGAGCACGACGTCGTAGTCGTGCACCGTGACGAGCGCCGCGCGCTCCTCAGCTTCGATACGGGTGAGGTTCTCTCCGGGCACGTGCGCTCCTTTGCAGTCATCGATGCGGCTCGTGGCCGCAGGCAACGTGTCCCAGCCTAGCCCTGCAGGCCTCCGCCCCCGCAGCCCCTCGTGCGGTCCTCGAGCGCGTGCAGTGCGGCGTTGACCCCACGTCGCCCGCCGCCCTACGGTGGCCCCATGGCCGAGAGCACGGATGCCGCGGCATCGACCTGCGAGCGATACCGCGTGTTCGCCGACGTCGAGGCGCGCGGCATGTCGGCGACCTATGAGGCATGGGCTGCCGGCGTCGCCGACGACCCCACCGCGATCGCGCTCATCGACGAGCTCCCATCGCCGAAGCGCCAGCCGAACCTCGTCTTCTCCGCCGCGCGGTTCCACGGGGCGCCCGTCGGGCCGTACTCCGCCTTTCGCGAGTGGCTCACGGCGAACTGGCCCGCCGTGCGCGAGACGGCCCTCTCCCACGCCACCCAGACGAACGAGGCCGGACGCTGCGCGCTCCAGGTTCCGGTGCTCGCGGCGATCGAGGGGCCGATCGCGCTGCTCGAGGTCGGGGCATCCGCCGGCCTCTGCCTGTATCCCGACCGCTACAGCTACCGCTACTCGGGGCATCCGCAGCTCGACCCTCCCGGCGGGCCGAGCGAGGTGGTGCTCAGGTGCGAGACCCGGGGGCCGGTGCCGCCTCCGATTCCCGACCACCTGCCGAACGTCGCCTGGCGCGGCGGGATCGACCTCAACCCGCTCGACGTGCGCCGGCCCGAGGATGTCGCATGGCTCGACGCCCTGGTCTGGCCCGAGCACGAGGACCGCCGTGAGCGGCTTCGCGCGGCAGCCGCCATCGCGGCATCCGACCCGCCCCGGATCGTCGCCGGCGACCTCAACGAGCAGCTGACGACGCTCGCGGCCGACGTGCCGGCTGAGGCGACCCTCGTGGTGTTCCACACCGCCGTGCTCATGTACCTCGACTCCTCAGGACGGCAGCGGTTCGCCGACCTGGTGCGCGAGCTGCCCGGCCACTGGCTGTCGATCGAGGCGCGGTCGGTCACGCCGGGCATCCGGGTGCGCGACGACGTCGACAACGAGAGCAGCGACCTCGTGCTCGCGCTCGACGGCCTGCAGCTGGCCTGGGCGCAGCCGCACGGGCGCGCCATCCGGTGGATCGCGAATCCCTAGACTTGGCCCCATGCGCATCCACATCGCGACCGACCACGCCGGCCTCGAGTTCAGCCGCACGCTCGTCGATCACCTGACCAACGCCGGTCACGAGGTCGTCGACCACGGCCCCACCGAGTACGACCCGCTCGACGACTACCCCGCGTTCTGCATCAACGCGGCGCAGGCGGTCGCACGCGACCAGGCCGCGGGCGTCCGCACGCTGGGCATCGTGTTCGGCGGATCGGGCAACGGCGAGCAGATCGCCGCGAACAAGGTGCGGGGCATCCGTGCGGCCCTCGTGTGGAGCATGGACACGGCGATGCTCGCCCGCCAGCACAACGACGCGAACGTCATCTCGATCGGCGCGCGTCAGCACACCGTGCAGGAGGCCATCCGGTACATCGACGCGTTCATCGCCGAGCCGTTCTCGGGCGACGAGCGTCACGTGCGGCGCATCGCCCAGCTCGCCGAGTACGAGACGACGGGTGACATCGCCGGCAAGGGCGTCGACCACGTCGCCGCGTCGGCGAACGAGGCCTAGGGGGTCCGGTGCCCGAGGGACACTCCGTCCACCGCATCACCCGTCAGTTCGAGCGCAACTTCGTCGGGCACGTGGTGCACGCGTCGAGCCCGCAGGGCCGCTTCGCCATGGGCGCAGCCGAGCTCGACGGGCGACGGATGACGGACGCGCGCGCGGTGGGCAAGCAGATGTTCCTCGGCTTCGAGGGCGACGTGTGGCTGCGCGTGCACCTCGGCATGTACGGGGCATGGGACTTCGCGGGCGACATCCGCATGGATGCGACGATCGCGTCGGCGAACGGGCGCATGGGGCAGACGAACCAGCGGGGCACCTTCCTCGACGGCCCGAACCCCGACGCGGTGGTGTTCGACTCGGCGGGCGAGAACTCGCTCACGTCGATCGGCGCCCCGCGTCGCACCCGGCTGCGCATGTCGGAGTCCGAGAAGGAGGGGAACGGCCTCGAGACCTTCCCGCCCGAGCCGGTGGGCCAGGTGCGCGTGCGCCTGCTGACCGACACGATCTGCGCCGACCTGCGCGGCCCGACGGCGTGCGAGGTGCTCGACCCGGCGCAGGTCGAGCGGGTGGTCGCGAAGCTCGGCCCCGACCCGCTCATCGACGGCGGCCCCGAGGCCGAGGAGCGGTTCACGCGCGCCGTCCGCAAGCGCGCCACCCCGATCGGCCTCCTGCTCATGGACCAGAACGTCGTCGCCGGCATCGGCAACGTCTACCGTGCCGAGCTGCTCTTCCGCGCCCGCCAGAACCCGCACGCACCGGGTCGGTCGGTGCCCGAGGAGCACGTGCGCCACCTCTGGCGCGACTGGACGAAGCTCCTCGCGATCGGCGTGGAGACCGGCCAGATGATGACCATGGACGACCTCGACCCCGAGGCATGGCGCGCGGCCATGGCGAACCGGGCCGACCGCCACTGGG